>NZ_JBHOFX010000010.1:0-1642 GCF_043419765.1 Psychrobacter nivimaris
CTCAGCTTAATGTGCGGTGCCATCGCCTTAATCACAAAGATATTCATCCCCATCGGCGGCGTAATCAAACCAAGCTCCACCGTCAATACCGCAATGATGCCAAACCAGACCGGATCAAACCCTAACGCTAGAATGATTGGATATACCACAGGTATTGTGATTACCAGCATCGCTAAGGCATCCATGAACAGCCCTAATAGGAAGTACATGAACAGAATACAGATCAAGACAATCATTGGACTGACCGCCAACCCACCGATCCAAGATGCTAAGGTATAAGACAAGCGTGAGACTGAGATAAAATACCCCAATGCCTCTGCACCCAGTAGCATAAAGAACACCACTGCAGAGAGTGCTAGTGTCTCAATCAATGACTGCTTAAGACCATCTAAGCGCATGCCTTTAGCAAAGGCATAAGCCCAAGAGACAAATGCCCCTACTGCGGCGCCTTCTGTTGGGGTGAATAACCCAAAGAAGATACCGGCAATAATCACAATAAAGATAAAGCTAAATGGTATCAGACCAGTTAATGACAGTAGCTTGGCTTTCCACGTGGTTTTCTCACCACGTTTTGCTAAGTGCGGTTTCCAGCGTACCATTACCATAACGGTAAGTGAGTACATCACCATACCGAGCATACCCGGTAAGAAACCAGCGATGAACATGTCACCTACTGACTGCTGGGTTAAGATGGCATAGACCAGTAAAGCAATACTGGGCGGAATCATAATACCAAGCGTACCGCCAGCGGCTAAGATACCGCAGGCAAAGCCTGGCTGATAGCCGTACTTCTCCATTTGCGGTAAGGCCACTTTGGTCATGGTAGAGGCAGTGGCGAGCGATGAGCCTGAGATAGAGGCAAAGATACCGGATGAACCAATACCAGCAATACCAAGACTCCCCCGTACTCCGCCAAATATGGTTCGGGTGGCTTCAAAGAGTTTACCTGCCATACCGGAGTGAGTGGCAAACACGCCCATTAGAATAAATAAGGGAATGGCACTAAAGTCATACTTTGCTAAGACATCGACTGGAATGTCTTTGAGCATTTGCAGCGCACCACTAGGCGCGGTGACCGCACCAAAACCGACTAAGCCCACCCCTAACATGGCAAGTGCGACGGGTACGCGTAGGACGACAAGCAGGATCATGACAACTAAGCCAATCGCACCGATAATTTCTGGACTCATGCGCCTGTCTCCTCGGCGTCAAAGAATTCGCCTGTCTTAAAGATGTTGATGGATTCGATCAATGAGCGAATGGCCAGTAGAATGCTTAAGAATGCACTAACCATATAGATAGGCATCATAGATATTCGAAGATCTTGGGTGACTTTGCCATACTCTAAGGCGTCAATGGCGCTCTCGTAGAGTCCCCATGAGAAGACGATGCCGATGACAAAGAAGCCCATCATAAAGATACCCATAAGGTAGCCTTTGATAGACTGTGGCATTTTCTGGGTGAAGACGTCGACGATGATTTGTGAGCGTTCGACAAACGCGGCAAAGGCAGCAAGTAATGCAAATAGCATAAAGTAGGAGACGATCTCTACACTGCCTTTGACGGTAAAGCCAAACTCACCGCCGGTGAGTTTGAATATGTAGCGTGCGACGACGTCGAGCATGGTGGTTAGGACGATGAT
>NZ_JBHOFX010000011.1:0-1212 GCF_043419765.1 Psychrobacter nivimaris
TTAGTTCAATACGTTAGCAACAACACCAGCGCCTACAGTACGGCCGCCTTCACGAATAGCGAAGCGAAGACCTTTGTCCATAGCGATTGGGTGGATAAGCTCTACGCCCATCTCAACGTTATCACCAGGCATTACCATTTCAGTACCATCTTGTAATTGGATTGCGCCAGTTACGTCAGTAGTACGGAAGTAGAACTGTGGACGATAGCCGTTTAGGAATGGTGTGTGACGACCACCCTCTTCTTTTGACAATACATATACTTCAGCGTCAAACTTGGTGTGAGGAGTGATTGAACCTGGCTTAGCAAGTACTTGGCCACGTTGTACGTCTTCACGCTTAGTACCACGTAGTAGTACGCCACAGTTTTCGCCTGCACGACCTTCGTCAAGCAGTTTACGGAACATCTCTACACCAGTACAGGTGGTTTTTTGAGTGTCACGGATACCAACGATTTCGATCTCGTCGCCAACTTTAACGATACCAGATTCAACACGGCCTGTTACTACAGTACCACGACCTGAGATTGAGAATACGTCTTCGATTGGCATTAGGAATGCTTTGTCGATGTCACGCTCTGGCTCTGGGATGTAGGTGTCTAGTACGTTTAGTAGTTCTACAACAGCTGGTTGGCCGTATTTTTCTTCTGAGCCTTTTAGGGCTTCAGTAGCAGAACCTTTAACGATAGGAGTGTCGTCGCCTGGGAAGTCATAGTCGTTCAATAATTCACGAACTTCCATTTCTACTAGCTCTAACAATTCTTCGTCATCAACCATGTCACATTTGTTCATGAATACGATGATGTACGGTACGCCAACCTGACGTGAAAGCAAGATGTGCTCACGAGTCTGTGGCATAGGGCCGTCAGTTGCAGATACTACTAGGATTGCGCCGTCCATCTGGGCAGCACCAGTGATCATGTTTTTAACATAATCGGCGTGACCTGGGCAATCTACGTGTGCGTAGTGACGGCTGTCTGTGTCATATTCTACGTGTGAGGTGTTGATCGTGATACCACGTGCTTTTTCTTCTGGTGCTGAGTCAATAGACGCGTAGTCTTTGGCTTCGCCACCAGAGGTGATTGCAGCTACGGTTGCGATTGCAGCGGTAAGGGTTGTTTTACCATGGTCAACGTGTCCGATTGTACCGACGTTGACGTGTGGCTTGTTACGTTCAAACTTGGCCTTTGCCATGGGTATTTCCTCTTTTTTTGG
>NZ_JBHOFX010000001.1:0-147784 GCF_043419765.1 Psychrobacter nivimaris
GAGCTTGGTTTGATTACGCCGCCGATGGGGATGAATATCTTTGTGATTAAGGCGATGGCACCGCACATTAAGCTGAGCGATATGTTCCGAGGGGTGGCACCATTCATTGTCTCTGATGTGATTCGCTTGGTTATCTTGGTGATGTTCCCTGCCATCTCGCTTGTGCTGCTCGGGTAGTGTTTGTCAGACAGTTAATAACACGCTCTATTACAAGTCTCATCGTTGAAGTGCACCGTATTATTCATGATGTCGCGTATTGATATACGCAACATCATGTAAAAGAATCTTCGTAAGAAAATAGTAGTACCCCTTAGATAAATAGTTTTTAACAAGGAATTGATATGTCTAACTACACAAATTTACATCATAATTACATAGCAGGCGAATGGCGTGATGGTACATCGAGTCATGAAATCGTAACAAGTAATCCGTTCACTGGTGAAGATATCGCCACGTTTAAAGCTGCCAGCCTAGATGATATTAACAAGTCTTATGAGGCACTAGAGCAAGCACAACAGGACTGGTGTCATACCAACCCTTATGCTGTAAGCCAGATTGTTGAGCAAGCGGCAAAAGTAATGAGTAACCGTCGAGACGAGTTGGTTGACTTGCTGGTGCGTGAGTCTGGTTCTACCGTGATGAAGGCCAATATTGAGATTGATGCCTGTATTGGGGTTATTAAAGTGGCCGCCGAGTACCCGTTTTTATTAGAAACTACGGTTGCACGCTCAGCCATTCCCAATAAGTTAAATCACATTATTCGTAAACCAGTAGGTGTGGTAACGGTTATTGGCCCCTTTAATTTTCCAATGTTTTTAGCCATGCGATCAGTAGTCACGGCCTTGGCAAGTGGCAACACCGTATTATTAAAGCCTGCCTCTACCACACCCATTACTGGCGGTATCTTGCTGGCCAAAATCTTCGAAGAGGCAGGTTTGCCCCCAGGTGTGTTGACAGTGGTTGTGCCAAAAACCTCTGAGATTGGCGATGCGCTATATACACATCCGATTCCTCGTGTGATTTCGTTCACTGGATCTACTGAGGTTGGTCAGCGCATAGGAGAGATGACGGGCCGCGAAATTAAGCGTTCTATTTTAGAGCTTGGTGGTAATAATGCCTTTGTAGTGCTTGACGATGCCGATATTGATTATGCAGCACGTTCTGCAGTCTTTGGTCGTTTCTTACACAGTGGTCAGATTTGTATGTCAGTGAACCGTATCATTGTTCATGAGTCTATCTTTGATGCGTTTGCCGAAAAGTTTGTCGAATATACAAAAGGACTGAACGTTGGTGACCCATCAAGACCTGATGTGTTGGTGGGGCCTTTGATTGATGAGCGCGAAGCTGTGCGGGTAGAGCAGGCCGTACAAAAAGCCGTGCAAGAAGGTGCTGAGATACTTCTTGAAGGTAAGCGTGACGGTGCGCTCGTTTATCCATATGTCCTAAAGGGCAGTAATGACGTTTATTCTGCACGTACAGAAATGTTTGGCCCTGTAGTGACCTTGATTTCACACAAAGGCGATGCTGATGCTTTACGCTTAGCAAACGATACCGATGCTGGATTGAGCGGTGCTGTGCATTCTGCAGATATCTCCCGAGCACAAAGGTTTGCGGCAGGATGGCGCACAGGCATGGTTCATATTAATGATCAAAGTGTCAATGATGAGCCGCGCGTTGCCTTTGGTGGTGAAAAAGCATCAGGGGTGGGCCGCTTCGGTCGTCACATTACCTTCGATGAGTTCACGACTTATCAATGGGTATCGGTACAAACTGAACAGCGTCCATATCCTGTTTAGTGATTTTTAATAATTGACTATCAATAAGTGATTTTGAACTTAAGAATGTAGGCATTAAGGTTCTTATTACCAATCATTCAGGCATATGAGAGCGGCATAGATTGGAAGCTATGCCTATTTATCTATCACAATAATTGTCTACCATCAAAAAAAGGAATTCATGATGAGTAAAACCTTTTCAATCAGCTTAGTGTTGGCGGCTCTAGTGGGTATGACGGCTTGTTCACAATCAGATGACAGCATCACTCAAAGTGCTCAAGAAGTCACCACTCTGCGCTTCTCACATTTTTGGCCAGCCACCTCGACCACAAACACAGAAATATTTGAATACTGGGCAAAAAAAGTAGAGGCAGAATCTAAAGGGAAAATTAAAATTGAGATATTTCCTTCTGCAACACTCAGTAAACCAAACGCAACCTATGATGCAGTTGCCAATGGTGTGGTTGATATGGGTTCTACGCTCCAAGGCTATACCAATGGCCGCTTTCCGTTGACTCAAATTACTGAGTTACCAGGGCTGTCAAACTCGGCAACACAACTAAACTGTATGCTCCATAATCTATATGACGATGGTGTGATTGCAAGTGAGTATGAAGACACTCATGTGTTGTTCATGATGGGTACCGGCCCTGGTGGTTTTCACACGGTTGACAAGCCGATTCGCACACCAGATGACTTAACCGGGATGCGTATTCGAGGTCCTTCAGCAATAACGGGCAATATCATTGACGCAGCAGGTGGTACGCCAGTGGGGTTGCCAGTGACTGATCTTTATACCTCTTTGCAGCGCGGTGTATTGGACGGTATAAGCTTGCCTTGGGATGCTATGGGTTCCTTTAAGTTGACAGAGATAACCAACACTCATACCAATATCCCTTTTTATAGCTCGCCGATTGTTGTGACCATGAATAAAGATAAATATGAAAGCTTGCCAGACGATCTTAAAAAAGTCATCGATAATAATTCGGGTGCAGCGATGGCTAAAATAGCGGGCAAGGTGTTCGATGAAGATGATGCAAGGTATATGGCTGAAGCCAAAGCTAAGGGTGATTCAATCATAGATATTCCCAATCCACTAGAAAACCCTGAATGGAAAAATCCTTTAGAAGCGGGCACACAAAAATATTTAACAGATCTTGCCAAGCTGGGTTTGGACGCTCAAACAGCTTATCAAAAAACTATAAAAGCCAGTGCCGCTTGTCAGTCTTAATAGCTAGGTCACTTGCTCCGATAGTAGGGACTGTAAAGCAGTCCAATATTACACAGACCTTAGTATTAACAATTTTGACAATCAACGCTTAGCAATAAGCAATTAGTGACAAGGATGTCCTTTATGTCTTCTATACAGCATACAGATACTGTACAACAAGTGACGTTTCGTTTGATGCGTGAACTTAATATGACGACAGTGTTTGGTAACCCCGGCTCTACTGAGCTTAATTTTTTGAATAACTTTCCTGAAGATTTTGAATATATATTGGCCTTACAAGAGTCATCTGTTGTGGCGATGGCCGACGGCTATGCTCAAGCATCTGGCAATGCCGCTTTTGTCAATCTGCACTCAGCAGTAGGGGTTGGCCATGCCTTAGGAAACATATTCACAGCATATCGAAATCACACACCGTTGGTCATAACGGCAGGCCAGCAATCTCGTAGCATCTTACCTTTTGCACCTTATCTTGGTGCAGATCACGCTGCCGACTTTCCAAAACCGTATGTTAAATGGAGCATCGAGCCTGCGCGTCCTGAGGATGTGCCATTGGCAATCGCTCAAGCGTATCATATTGCGATGCAGCATCCACGTGGTCCAACCTTTGTATCGATACCTTCTGATGATTGGGATAAAACGACCTGTATGCCTCACTACTCAAAAGTGATTGAGGGTACGATACCAACGCCCGCAGCCATTGATCAGCTGTTAGAAGTACTCAAAAATAGTCAAAATTTAGCCATAGTTGTTGGTGCAGATGTCGATAGGCAGGATGCATTTAATACTGCTGTTAAACTGGCTGAGCGGCTACAGGCACACGTTTGGGCAGCACCGTATTCGAGTCGAGCTAGTTTTCCAGAAGACCACACTCAGTTTGCAGGGTTTTTGCCTGCGCTTCCTGAGCAGCTGTCAAAAAAACTGTCTGGGTATGATGTAGTTCTGGTGATTGGCGCCCCTGTGTTTACGTTACACATTGCAGGAGATGTGACGATATTTGATTCAGCAGTCAAAATATATCAAATTACCGATGATCCAAAATATGCGGCATTTGCCTCTGCAACCACCACTTTATTTGGTTCAATCAACCACAGTATTAGTGCCATGTTGGATAAAATCCTTCCTCTATCTGACTCTCAGAGTGACAAATTTGTCACGCCGCTGCGTCCTGCTGCACCCAAGGTAACTGGAGCGACCCCTATTCCAGTGGAGTATGCCATTGATCTGCTGTCGCATGCACGACCATCTGACTCTATTATCGTCGAAGAAGCGCCTTCTCACCGGTCTGTCATTCAACGTTTTTTGCCCATTACACAAGCGCAGGGCTTTTTTACGATGTCTAGTGGTGGTCTTGGCTATGCGTTACCGGCATCAGTAGGAGTCGCGTTATCCACTAATAAACGGGTTGTGTGCTTAATTGGTGATGGATCTTCTATGTATTCTATTCAGGCTGTTTGGACGGCCGCGCAGTTGAATTTGCCTGTGACATTTATTGTGCTAAACAATTTTGGATATGGTGCCATGCATTCATTCGGTAAAATTATGAAGAGTCAGTCTGTACCAGGGCTTGACTTGCCCAATATTGACTTTGTGCAAGTGGCCAATAGTATGGGTTGTGAAGGTGCTCGTATTAAAGAGCACGAAAACCTACCCGAAGCAATTCATAAAGCGGTCAATGCATCGGGCTGTTATCTGTTAGAAGTCATTGTTGACCCAAATACAGGTGATATTTAGCGCCCCATTCTCAGATATGATCACCTATTGTTATATGTGGGCATATCTGAGTATCTATCAGTATTTTATGGGTATGGAAATTCTAATTTAGTTTGGCATTATCAAATATATTAGCGTTGCTATTATGGACAATAAAATCCCCCAAATCACTGATATACTACAACTTTATAGTGAACTATTGTTTAACTATGTAAATACTGTTACAGTATTATTTGAAAATTCTAATGAACTAAAGTTTTGTTTATAACGATTGTGTTCAGCATTATGAAGAGGGTTATTAACAGCCGTCTGTCAACGAGTAGAAAACCTACAATCATCGGTTAATAATACTGATGACAGAAACGTTAAATATAATATTAGCTATCAATATTTAGCGGCTATTACAAAAAATAAAGCCTATATCCATCCACAATAACAAGGAAGTTATCCATGAGACATTTTCGCTCACTCTCAAGCCACCAACAGAAAGTCAACGCTACAATCAGTAAAAACCCTCGCCAGCATACCTCATTGTCATCTACTCTAACAGCATTGGTCGCCAGCTTGGCTTTTATTTATAGTGGACAGGCACTGGCACATGGCGGAGAGGTACATATGGTGCCGATTGAGGCAGCTATGACCACAGCAGGGGCAGAGGTCAGCTACGACAGCTACGCTGATATGTATACCGTCACCAAAAACTCTACACGTGTACAAATCAAACCCAATAGCGCAACTGCCATGGTGAATGGAAAGCCTTTAAAGATCACTAACCCACTGGTCATGAAAGATGGACAAGCTTTGGTGCCTGACACCTTGGCCAATGAAATACTCCAATCCAATTTGGATCAAACATTCAAAATAGAGCAAAGCCCGCATCCCTTGAATGTATTGAGTAGTGACGAGATTAACGAAGTCACAGCCATTATTCGTAAAGCCAAACCTGAACAAAAAAACTCACGGTTTGCTGATATTCGTCTAAAGCAACCCGACAAAGATGCCGTGTGGCGTAACGTGATTGATAGAAAACCTTATACAAGCGACCGCGTGGCAACGTTTACCATCTTAAAAGGCAATACGGTCATTGAAGGGGAAGTCGATTTAAGCAAAAACACGCTGACAAGCTGGAAAGTTTTAGAGAACACTTTTGGCATGGTACTGGTCGATGACTTTATGGCCATACAAGACATCATTCAAACTAGCCCAGAGTATAAAGCCGCACTGAAAAAACATGGGGTAGACGATGTGACCAAAGTGGTGGGCACACCGTTGACCGTTGGGTATTTTGGGGGAGAAGATGGTCTGTTAGACAAGCAACAGAGGATTCTAAAAATTGTCTCTTACCTAGATGTCGGCGATGGTAACTATTGGGCACATCCGATCGAAAATTTAGTAGCCGTGGTCGATTTAGATAAGAGCAAGATTATTAAAATCGAAGAAGGTGGTGTTATTCCTGTACCGATGACCCCGCGCCCAATTGATGGTCGCGATAAAAAGGTTGTGACCAATAAACCATTGAACATTATTGAACCAGAAGGAAAAAACTATACCATCACTGGTCGAAACGTTGAGTGGAACAATTGGAAGTTCCATATCGGTCTAGACAGTCGTACAGGTTTACAGCTCAGTACCGTTACTTTTAAAGACAAAGGTGTAGACCGTAAAATCATGTATCAAGGCAATTTAGGTGGCATGGTAGTCCCTTATGGTGACCCTGATATGGGTTGGTATTTTAAATCTTATCTAGATTCTGGCGAATATGGTATGGGCACCTTAACTTCCCCACTAGAAAGAAATGTTGATGCACCAGAAAATGCGGTGCTCCTTGATGCGGTGCTTGCAGATTACGAAGGTAATCCTTATACCATTCCGAATGCTATTGCCGTGTTTGAACGTTATGCAGGCCCTGAGTTTAAACACCAAGAAATGGGACAAAAAAATGTCAGTACTGAGCGTCGTGAGCTAGTTGTACGCTGGATCAGCACCATCGGCAACTATGACTATATTTTTGACTGGGTACTTCAGCCAAACGGTACCATTGGTATCAATGCTGGCGCTACTGGTATCGAAGCGGTCAAAGGTGTTATTACCAAAACCATGCATGACCCAAGTGCTAAAGAAGACACACGTTATGGCACACTGATAGACCACAACATCGTTGGCACCACGCATCAGCATATCTATAATTTCCGCTTGGATATGGATGTTGATGGCGAGACCAACAACATCAAACGTATAGAGCCAGTAGTCGTACCCAATGTGCGCAGTGGCCCGCGTACCAGTGCAATGGAGACTCGTGAGACGACAGTATTAACAGAAACTAAAGCGAAAGAAAATTTTGACCCTACTACTGTGCGTTTAATCAGTAATGCCAGTAAAGAAAACCGTATGGGCAATCCAGTTTCTTATCAAATGATTCCATTTGCAGGCGCCACTCATCCCATTGCGAAAGGTGCTAATTTTGCAGATGATGAATGGTTATTTAAGCGTCTCAATTTTATGGATAAACAAATTTGGGTGACAAAATATAATACGAATGAGTTATATCCAGAGGGTACTTATCCTAATCGTTCTGATAAAGATACGGGGCTAGGATCCTTCGTTGCAGATGACGAAAACATTCATAATAAAGATTTGGTGGTTTGGCTAACCACGGGTACTACTCATATAGCTCGGGCTGAAGAATGGCCTATTATGCCGACAGAATGGGTGAATATTTTGCTTAAACCGTGGAACTTCTTTGATGAAACTCCTTCGTTAAATCTTAATCAAAGTAAAGATGAGAGCAAATAAATATTTTGGAACAGTAGTCCATTAGTGCAGCAATATCATTGCTGCACTAATGCTAATTACTTATAAGCACAGATACCCCAAGTAAATAATTTGACTCTATAGCCTAGTTTAAGTGTTTTCAGTCAATCCTATAAATAATATTTACGAGAATAAGAGTTAAAATAATGAGAGAATTTAATTTAATTATCGACGGTAAAAGTGTTGCTACTACCGATTATTTTGATGTCATCAATCCTGCTGATAAATCTGTTATTGCCTGCTGTCCAAAGGCCAGTGTGGCTCAATTAGATAAAGCAGTCGCAGCAGCCAAAGCAGCGTTCCCTAGTTGGTCAGTACTCACCTATGCAGAACGCCGTGACTACTTAATGCAGCTTGCTGATGCGGTTGAAGCTCGTGCTGATATGCTTATGACGATGCTGACCAAAGAGCAGGGTAAACCCACAAAAGGTTTTGCCGATTTGGGTGCAGGCTTTGAGTTGGGTGGTGCATTGGCTTGGATACGTGCGACTGCTAGCATGGCGTTAGAACCAGAAACTATCCAAGACAATGACTTGGCTAAGATAGAGTTACATCGTAAGCCACTGGGCGTTGTGGGCTCGATTACCCCATGGAATTATCCCTTACTTATCGGCATTTGGCACATCATTCCTGCTTTGCTCACTGGTAATACCGTCGTCATGAAACCGTCTGAGATGACCCCATTGACCGTACTATGCTTTGGTGAGATTGCTAAAGATATTTTGCCAGCAGGCGTATTGAATGTGGTAACTGGCAAAGGTGATATTGGTGCGGCGATGTCTGCACATGTGGATATTCAAAAGATTGTATTTACAGGCTCAACCCCAACGGGCAAAGCCATTATGAAAAGCGCTGCCGTGACTTTAAAACGTTTGACGCTTGAGTTAGGTGGCAATGACGCTGGTATTGTACTGGCGGATGCTGATATTGAAGCCATCGCGGGTAAGATTTTTGCAACCTCTTTTATCAATAATGGCCAAACGTGTGCCGCCCTAAAACGACTATATGTGCATGAATCCGTGCATGATGAGTTGTGTGCAGCCTTGACCACGATTGCCAAAAGTATGAAGACAGGTAATGGGCTTGATGAAGACACCGACTTTGGGCCTCTACAAAATGAGGCACAATTGAATATTGTCAAAGCCCTTGCTCAAGATGCCAAAGAGCGCGATGCAAACTTCTTATGTGGCGGTGAAGTAGTAGACGAGACCGGCTATTTTTATCCCATAACGTTGGTGAACAACATCAATGATGGCGCAAGATTGGTTGATGAAGAACAGTTTGGACCGATTCTACCGATTATTAAGTTTAGCGATATCGAAGAGGCGATTGCCAGTGCCAACCGCTTATCTGTTGGACTTGGTGGTTCAGTCTGGTCAACAGACATCGAAAAAGCACAGAGTATCGGCTCACGTTTAGACTGTGGAACTGTGTGGATCAATAATCATGCCATGGTTCAACCCGATGCACCATTCGGTGGTGTTAAAGACTCTGGGTTTGGTATTGAGTTTGGAGAAGCTGGTCTCAAAGAGTTTACCTCTATACAGACGATGCAAGTTTTTAAATCTTAATAGATATTTATTACATAATAAGTATCTAGTGACCGCTAGTAAATGCAAAAAATATGGCCGAAGTAGAACAGGTAGTGATTACTTATCTTTAGATATGCTAAAAGCCCCAGATTACATGGTTATTAGTAGGAAAGATCAGTTATCTGAAGATGGTTAGTGATTTTAATTGAAATAGGCTCATCTAAAATAAAGGAATATAGCTGACAATAAAAAGGAGTTTTAATGTCTACTAAAAATAAATCAAAAGGTATTTCACGTCGCAATTTTTTAGGATATACCGCAGTTGTCTCAGGTGTACTTATGTTGTCTAAGGGTGCTATAGGTGCAAGTATTAATCCTATAGATAGCCATAGTAAAGAATTCGATTATGTGATTATTGGCGCAGGTTCGGCAGGGTGTGTACTTGCGAATCGTTTAACTGAAGACGGTAGTCAGGTACTTATTATTGAAGCAGGAGGTCCCGATAACAGTGAAATGATATCAACACCTATGCGTTTAATTGAGCTATGGGGTACCGAATATGATTGGGACTATAAAACAATACCGCAAAAAAATGCACACTATCGTATCTTAAATTGGCCGCGTGGTAAAACGGTGGGTGGGTCGTCGTCGTTAAATGCTATGATTTATGTAAGAGGTAATGCGTCTGATTATGACCATTGGGCAAATGAATTAGGTTGTGATGGGTGGTCTTATAACGATGTACTACCATATTTCAAAAAGTCAGAAAATTACTCACGTGGTCCAAGTGTCTATCATGGCGGTGACGGGCTACTTCATGTTACTGCAGATTTTACTCCTCATCCAGTAACGAAAGCGATAGTTGATGCTGCTATAGAGTCTGGTATCTCTTTTAATGATGACAGCAATGGGGAGACACAAGAAGGGGTCAGTTATACTGATTTAAATACGAAAGATGGGAAGAGACACTCCACAGCAGTCGCTTTCTTACGGCCAGCTCTCAATCGTCCTAATTTATCATTAATAACTAACTCACGCGTCCATAAAGTAAATATAACAAAGGGTGTAGCAACAGGTGTTACATATCGTCAAGAAGGCACTATCAAAACAGTCAAAGCTAAAAAAGAAGTGATTGTATGTGGCGGTGCTATTGAATCTCCTCGTATTTTGATGCTATCAGGCATTGGGTCAAAATCAGAGTTAGAAAAGCTTGGTATTAATGTGGTTGTCGATAGCCCCGGTGTAGGTGAAAACCTCCACGATCATAACTTAAGCCCTGTAATATACGAAGGAAAGAAAGAGCTCCCGCCACCAAGTGACATGTCTATTCAAGTATTGCATGCTCATATGTTTGCAAAAACCCAGCCAGCTCGACCAGGAGCCGATATGCAGCCACTTTTTTTTCATGTTCCTTATTACGCATCTGGTCAAGATAGTTCCGTTCAAAATGCATTCTCTCTAGTAGCTGCAGGAGTTAGACCGACCTCACGCGGTAGGATTACACTAAACAGTTCTAATCCTGACGATAAGATGAATATCGATCCAAATGTACTTGATACACAATATGATGTTGATACATTAGTGACTTCGATTAAACAAATGCGCAATATCGCAAACCAACCAGCCTTAAAAGAATGGCGTGGTCGAGAAATATATCCAGGTGAAGATGTTAAAACAGATGAACAAATTGCAGAGTATGTGCGTTCGTCAGTTGTAAGTTACCATCACCAGAATGGCACCTGTAAAATGGGAAGTGATGGTTTGGCAGTGGTGACACCACGATTAAAGGTTCGAGGTGTGAAAAAACTGCGTGTGGTAGATGCCTCTATTTTCCCGTTCGTTATGGCTGGTAATACAAATGCACCCACAATTATGGTAGCAGAGAAGGCAGCTGACATGATTAAAGAGGACAATGCATAAACTATGTATGGAGTCAGATATCCAAATGGGACTCCATATTAATATTTTTCAGCCTTTAAAAATAAATCTAACCCCAATATTAAGCGCCTTACCTAGATAAAAGCATGTTATCGAAAAAGCCTTTCAAGTTATGAAGTATTAAGCTTGAAAGGCTTTATCAATTTTGGGCAATATGGCAATTAAGATAGTAAGCAATTAATGATTATAGTTGTTAAAAGGCAATAAAGAATCCTTGTGAGAGGTTGTCAAGGGTTTAAATGATTACTAATTATATCTTAACTGGTGTGCTTACTCAGAGTAAGCTGTGGGCTCAATAGTTTTTTACACCAAGCTATGCTTTGTGGAATTGTTGAAATTCCATTTCGTATACACGTCTACAGTTAGCTCTCTGTAATGGCGAACGGTACAATAAAAACGCTGCATCAAATAGTAATATAGTATTTCTGTTCGATGCAGCGCTATGCTATGTGTCTCTGTGTCACTCATGTTTTAGCTTAGAAACTGATTGATATGCTCACCAATTTCATCAGGTTTCTCATCAATCAACCAATGAGCAACATCTTTAATCCAGACAAGCTTTGCGTTTGGAATCGCTTCTGCCAGCTTTGGTGCATATTCCGGTTTTTGGAAAGGGTCTTTGTCGCCCCACATAATGAACGTCTGATGTGGAAGGTTGCTAAGTTCGTCAGTAATGGCCTGAGTATACTCTTTATTCAACCGTCTGAGATTGCGAAAGAAGGCATGCTTGCCATCTTCAGTTGACCAAGGCTCAAGATACATCTCAATAAGCTCATCAGTCATGACACTCTTATCATATACCCCTTTTGGTAGGAAGCCTCGCATCATGCTTAAAAAGTCCTCTAGACTCATCTCTGACTCAGCACCAGGTTCCTGTAGCGGCTCAAAATCTGGGATAGGCCATGAATCGAAGCAGATGCTATCTATCAAAATCAGCTTTCGAACTTTCTCTGGATAATTGACAGCTATCAACTGAGCAACGCCTCCACCAATATCATGTCCAACAATATCTGCTTGCCGCGCACCTAGGACATCCATGAGTTTTACAATCGTGTTGCTTTGTGCATTAATGGACACATCTGCGTTTTTTGGTTTTGCAGATTTCCCATAGTTGAGAAGGTCGGGGGCGATGACCCGATGTGTTTTTGCAAGTTGTGGAATAATATTTCGCCACATGAGGCTATTGGTTGGAATCCCGTGCAGCAGGATTATTGGACTACCTGAACCTTGTTCCAGAAATGCAATCTTATGCCCGTCAATGTATGTATAATTTTCTGTTATTTGAGTACTCATAGCATCCTCCTAAAGATGAATTTTAATAATCGTGAAATCGTTCTACGGAAAGGGGAGACAGATTTTTTCAGCTAAGATAAGGCAGTAACTAACCCAACGTTACAATAGTAATGTGAAGCAATTCTTCAGTAAGTATGCGGTCTTATTGATCAACGGCAACACGGCTATCAAAAATAGCACCAACTGTGTACGGAGCTTTATTTATAAGAAGCTTAGACTTATCCCGCTACTTCCTCTTCTCACTTATTCAAAAGCCTAATTAAATGGCTTTATTGAAATAACGCGACTGTATCAAAGACTGTTGTAATGAAGGTCGTACTGAAGTTAGATAAACCAACCTGATGAAAGTGTTATTAATAATACATTAATAACAAAAGCATTATGGCTTAAGCCGTTATGGGTTTGTAGCTCAACCGTTATTAATCGTTAACTACCGTGTATTAGAAGTAATAAAAAACCCCACAGCGTATAGGCTATAGGGTTTTTTATTACTTCTAATATTATTTGATGGTGCGCCCACCAAGACTCGAACTCGGATCGATCGCTTAGGAGGCAACTGCTCTATCCTGTTGAGCTATAGGCGCATTATGGAGTGACATTGTAGAAAAAAGCAGTCATAAAAGCAATCAACAAAAGATAAATAAAGACAATTTATCCTTACTCACCATTGCTAAGCGCGTCAGTGACATCTACAGCATGATCACCTGATGCATTTTTTGCCTGTGAGGTTGGTTTAAATAAGTCATTTACACTATTCTTATAACCACTGATATTCTCATAATCATATTTTTTTAGTATATCTTGACCTGTACTCGATAGTAAAAAATTACGGAAGCTAACAGCAGTTGTATCGTCTGTCAGGATGACACCCTCAAGCGCTTGTTCATCTTTTAGAGCATAGTTGAAGGGATTTAGAGTGTGTATCTCTTTATCTTTATTATGCGTAGTACTATTATTACTATTTTTATCAGAAGCGTCATTTATACTAGTACTATCAATGCTTTTTTGACTTTGACCATTTCTATCTTGTGCCTGTTGCAATTCTGACTGTAGGAGTGATACCCGTTCTGTAGATAGGCTATCGTCATTGGTAATAATCATATCTGTACCAAAGACAAAGTCAGAGAGTTTGTCTTTGGTAGAACCACTACTTGGTACTGTGAGAAGGTCATTAGAAGGGACATAGCTCGCTAGCACTTGCACGTGCGGATAACGAGATTCAAAGCTCACAATGATATCGTCCAAAGGTATCTGTAACTTCTCCTCTGCTCGAATGTATAAAACACTGGCAGCAATCTCTCTTGATTCATCCCCTTTCATACTAGGGTCTGCTTCACTTTCACTTGCCATGATTGGCAATGGGTCTGTGTTTTTTCGATTACTGGTCCACAACCAAATGAAGACCGCGATAAAGATTGTGAGCAGTAGCAAGATTAGCCCAGCCAGCAGTAGTTTGTAGTCTTTCATATATTACTGCTCTTTTATTATTAGTTGATTCATAGCAAAGTTTATATACAGGGTGGTATCTAGTTTTTAAAGCTTTTGTTCTAGTACTTCATCGGTTAATTCAGCCAACATGTCTGCAAAGATATCCGTATCTGCAGAAGGGGTAGGTACTTGTTCTTCATTAACTTCACCACTTTCATCAGTATGACTATTGGTTTGGCGATTTATTAGAGAATTAGATTGATTGTTTAATAGCTTGGCAGCAGGCGTAGTAGTTTGATGCGCTGCTAACGGCGATTCACCAGTTAACAATCTGTCTTTTAACCATCTAAACCCATGTGCCCCCCACCATGCTTCGAAACGTGGCAACGTGCTACCGCGTACCGCTACAGGTAGATCTAGCGTTCTCAGTTTCTGCGCAAGGATAGGGTCGCTGATAGCCTGATGGATGCTCAAATAAAGTGAGCTACTATCATCGGTATAGGGTCGTCTGTTTTGCCATGATCTGTCATCGATTTTCATGCGTGGCAGTTGCCACAACTCACCGCGATAATACACGACGTATAAGCGTTGTTTTGGATGGACAAAAATGGCATCAATGGGACGCAATGGCATAATATTAAGTAATCCCGTCAATAGAAAGTATTATTTAGATACAGGTTGTAAAGGCCAATTCAAAAACCACAATGAGATTATTTCATAGTAAATATGAATGATAGTATAAAACGACACTAAATGTCGCAAGATTATTATAATATCGGCATCTACACTAGTAAACGATAACCATCAATGGCACACTGATAGCAAATTTGGCAAGTCAACTTTATCAATGGATATGTAGAATTTGCTACTATGATTGTTTTTGTTTACGGCCCTCATGCTAGCAGAAATGCATCATAGTAACGACCATCAAACATGGTTTGATGAGTATCGATTTTTGTTTTGTCTGGATGTTTTATAGCGTTTTTGACATTGGATACAGACATCTCATTTATAAGTGAAGCCTTTTTTATTAATCCTAATATCTCACCTTTATTGCAATCAGATTATTGTCTATGTTCACTATTATTCAGTCGCACCGTACCGAAAACCTCGTTGATCAATTGCTTGTACAATACCAGTCCAAGGATCAGCCGGTTTTTGAACCCTTTATTGTCATTGTACCGTCAATGGTATTGGGTGATTGGTTGGATAAAACTATTGCTAGCCGTGCTGGTATTAGTACCTTGGTGCGTACTAAATTTTGGGGTCAGTATCAATGGACGCTGATGCAAGATGTATTGACCCGTCATAATGCATACTTACTGGCGCGAAACCCTGAAGCGACAACTCTAAATGTACCTGAAGTGGCGGTGTTATCACCGACAGTAATGCAGTGGCGATTGTTTGGGTATTTAACTTATTATCAGGAGTCGATTGTTGCAGATGAAAAGCATCCAGTTCATCCGTTGTTAGCGTCTTTGATTGATGACCCACAGGCCATTGCTCAACAAGACAGCTTACAACAGGATAAGGCGCAACAAGATGCTCGTATTTGGCAACTGGCAAGCGATTTGGCTAGGGTGTTTAATCGCTATTTGACTCACCGTGAGGATTGGTTGGCATTATGGTCGCAAAACAAGCCGTTAAGCGTAAGTGAGTTGATAGCAGATAAAGATGCACTGTCACTGCGCTTTGATAAATATGCGCGCGGCACGCCTGAGTGGTTGGTCGACCATTATGTTGAGTTAGAAATTGCCCAACGATTCTTGTGGTCGCATTTGTTTGCCGATGTCCATCTACACCGTGTAGCACTAGAGCGTGCGTTTTGGTCAGCTTTAAAAGGCAATAAGGCGAATGAGCGTGATCAGTTACCCAAAGTATTGCGTATATTTACCATCCAGCAACTGCCACAGACCGAGCTCGACTTTCTACAGCGCTTGTCGCAATACATGAATATCACGCTATTGCATTACAATCCATCAAAGCTGTTTTGGGCGGATATCGTTGATAAATCATGGTTACAGCGTCAGCAGATTATCAACCCTGAGAGTGTCTTTTTACGTGATTATGGTCATAGCTTGCTATCGCGTTTAGGTAAGCAGTCTCGCGATGCGTTTGCGATGCTTGCCAATTTATCAGGTAATGAGCAATACGACGATGCGCTGGTAGAGTGGCAAGATAACTTTGATAATGGTGTAGATGATGCGCTTGTTCAAGGTGTGTATGAAAGCATAGATGCTGATGATGACGCTGTCAGTACTCAAGATACGCAAGGTAACCCGAGCTTATTAAAACGTTTGCAAAATGATGTGTTGATGCTTGATGAGCAATCGACCCAGCAAGCAACGGCTGCTACAGTCTCGCAAGCAGTAAGTAAGCAACTAGAGTCAAGCTTTGATGAAGCTAAGCCAGTAACGGCTTGGTATGAAGATGAGGCGTTAGAGAATAAGCGCTTTGAAAAAGACCGTTTTTGGGCAATCTCTTCCCAAGATAATAGCCTAAGCATTCATTCGTGTCATAGTTTGCAGCGTCAGCTTGAAGTGCTGCGTATTATGATTGGTCGTTGGTTAAACGAACCTATCAAACTAGGTGAAAAGAAACGCCATATCTCTGACATTGTTGTACTGCTACCTGATGTTGAACGTCATCATGCATTGATTGGCTCTATCTTCGTCAATGGTAAAGGTCAAGACGGTTTGACCTTGCCTGCTAAAGTGACTGGTGTTGTTGACGCCGATATTCGCCAGTTATGGGAAGCGATTATCGGTTTTTACAAACTATTGGGTAGCCATAGTGCCCGTTTTGAAGCAGCTGAAGTCTTAGACTGGCTCATGTTACCGCCTTTATTTGAAAGCTTTGGACTGACTCATGAGCAAATGAGCCGTGGCTGTGATTTATTGGTAGAGGCGGGCTTTATTCGCGGCTTTGACGAGCTTCATCTTAAGCAAACTTTAGACAGCAATGATTACGACTATCGCTTTAGCTTTGCACAGGCATTAGACAGATTAACTTTAGGTCTGGTCATGCCAGAGGCTGAATTGAGCGACTGCTTATATGATCTAAATGACGATGAATGGCCAAGCACTGCGTTACCAGAAATGACCTTGCCGTTACCACAAGTGAGCCTGAATGATGCGCTGATTGTTGAAGCGCTTTGCCGCATTTATACTGGTTTGGTTGCACGACGTGATGATCATATACAAAAAATGAAAGCGGAAGATTGGCTCGACCAGATTGAGACACAAGTTATCCATCGCTACTTTGGCGACGTGGATCAAACGCGTACCATGCGCGCCATTTACAACGCGATGAATGGTTTTAAGTCAAGTCTACGAGCCAATCGTCACTATAGACAGTACGCTAGTGGTGATATCGACAACAGAGAAGTGGAGCAGAGGCTGGCAGGTGTGGAACAATTGCCGCTCAAGCTGAGCTTTATGCTAGACAGTATCGAAAACGAGCTTGAAAGTCAGCAGGTCAGTGCGGAGCCGACGGGGGTGATTACCTTTGGTCGATTCGGTGCACTAAGAAACGTGCCGTTTGAGTTGGTGGTGATGCTCAATATGGATCTCTCTGAGTTTCCTGGGCGTGACCGAGATAACCGCTATGATTTGATGAAAGCGACCAATGCACGCCGCGGTGACAGAGTCAGCGAAGATGATGACAACGGTGCATTTTTAGATGCACTACTATGTGCGCGTAGTGCATGCTGGATGTTCTACAACGGCCAAAGCTTGACGGACACGCATGAGCATCTGCCAGCCAACCCAGTGAGCGAGCTATTGCAGTTCTTGCAAGGTGAGGTGCAGTGGCAGGTGAACTCGCTTGAAACGTTGCCTGAGAATATTGATCCCACTACCGAGAGTCTTAAGCGCTATTTGCCTAAATTGATTAAGCAGTGGTTGGTAACTGAGCATCCTGCACTGCCTTTTCATGAGAGTCTGTTTGAAACGGCAATCGAAGGCAATGATATTTTTGAGCAAGCGTCTCCTGATATTGATGGCAATGCTAATGCCAACGTTAATGCCAACATTACTATCAATGCTCAGGATTCCAGCCCTGTCGATATGATTGATGAGCTGGATACTTTATTAAATACAGCCATGCGCAAAACCAAACTGGCTCAGAAAAAGCAATTTCCGCCTGCGCCGCTTTGGCAAGCGGTGTTTGACACATTAAAAGGCCGAATATCTAGTGAGCATAAAGAGTTGGTAGGCTTACCCACGAAGGCGCAGTATGAGTCAATCGCTCAGGTGTTGGGTCAAGGCTTAGGTCAGCTAGGTCAAGTAGACAATCAAACCTTGTCTGCATTGGTTGAACTGTTGGCGCTAGATACGGTTGTCGATACTAGCAATGTCAATAACATGACAGAGGTGCTCATCCAAGTGTTATCTGATAGCGTATTTAACATCGGAGAGATTGATATTGAAGGGGCATTGGCTTACCAAGTGCGCCATCCTGCCAAAGCATTCTTACGGTCTCAAAAGGTACATGTGGTACAAGGTGAAGAAGCGCTGTCGCAGCAAGAGCCGCTATTCTTAAACAGTTTAACCACCTATGAAATCAAAGATCATTTGATTAAACAGTTGGTTACTGATGAGACTAGGGCTAACGACGTTAATACAGTGGCTGAGACCACCACTCCAATCCTAATGTATCAAAAAATTATGCCCGCTGGTGTCGCTCGCCAAACCACGTTACCCAATCAACAAAAGAAACTGCAACAGCAATGTCTAGAGTTCAAAGAGCAGTTAATTTCTAATGGCTTTGATGAGAGCAGCATGCTTAATGAAGGTGGAGAAGATGGCGCTACAGTCTTACACCTATTGACGCCGACTGCTGAGCATCCTGTTCAGATAGAGCTAAAAAATATACTGAGTAGCACTGACAACGAGTCAAGTAATCAGACGTATATAGAGGGTATAGAAACACTGTTTAAGCTGCTACCGAAAGTTATTAAGATAAAGGGCTCAGTACCAATATCAGCACCCATATCAGTTATTCAGGCAGGCGTGCCTTATGCTCAGCAATCGCCTAAGCAATGGTTAAATATACTGCCCAATTCTGCTAGCCCTAGACATTTGCTCAAGTTTTGGTTATCACATTTGTATTGGCAAGTGGCCAGACGTACCACTGCCGAGCAAGTGGCATTAAATGATGGCGTAAGTATTTGGCGCTTTAATAAGCCCAGCTCGCAAGTCAAAAAGTATGACAAAGTGATCGCATTTAAATTAAGCCCGATCGTGTATGAAGACGCAATAATTGAGCTGATAAAATGGGCTGTTTTTGGTAAGTTAACGGGTCAAGTGCCCATTACATTATTACCAGAATATGCACTTAATTACCTTGATAAGTATCTAAAGCCTGAAGAAGGTGACGGTGATAGCTATTGGCCAAAACGTGCCGACTTCTCAGACTGGTTAAGACCCAACTACAACTCAGACACGGTATATGATACTTGTTCGCAGCATGCCATTTGGCAATATGTACTGCGTGACCAAGATGCACTTAAGGCTTTGTCAGCAGCGTTGACTACATTAGCCCAGCCACTGTATGAGCCGATGTTTAATGCGTTAACTAACTTAGATGGCTAATCAATTAGAATAATTTCTTTTTGTTCTCTTGCTCTAATAAATAATAATTAAAAGTATGCGCCTATATGACAGACTTTACCGACCCAACCAGTACCATTGACTCGTCTACACAACCGAATTTATTTGATGAATATTCAGATGAGCTGACTTTATCTGCTGTGCCTGAACGTAAAGCCGATGTCATACCGGCAGTTGATGTTGATCTAACGGGTAAACACCTGATTGAAGCCTCAGCGGGCACGGGCAAAACTTGGACGTTGACCGGTATTGTACTGCGCCTACTGATCGAAGCGCGACGTGCGCCAGAGCAAATCATTGCCACGACTTTTACACGAGCGGCCGCTGCCGAAATGCGTCAGCGTATCCACGATCGTTTGGTAGATTTTTATCAGTTATTACAATGGGTCAATAGCCTAAGTGCTGATACTAGCAATAAAGAAAGTCTCTATTCCAACATACTACAAGTCATGCCTGAGAGTAATAAAGACGCACAAGTAGGCAGTAATCCAGATGTAGATGCAAACGTTGAGACAGGCATTGACGATTTAAATCAAGACCTTGCTGCTGATAAGCAAGCGGCGGCTGAGCAACGTAAACAAGCAAAAAAAGATCGTGAGGACTGGCTGGTGAATCAGGCCAAATATGTGCGTTTAGACGGCATTATGCAAGATCCTATTAACTTGCATCTCATCGGTTATTTGCTGGATCACGTGTACAGTTACCCCATGGCGGAAGCTATCAGGCGTACGGCACTGGTACTCACCACGTTGGATAAGCTATTTGTAGGCACGCTTGATAGCTTGGCGCAAAAATGGCTGACGGAGTACAGCAGCGAAACTGGTCACCAGCAGGGCATGGGGATTATTGAAGACAGCAGTATTGAACAGGTGACTGACAGTATTATCCATGATGAGCTGCGTCAGTTTCAAAGCCGTTTGTATTATGAGCAGCCTAAACTTTACGCGCTAATGGATCAGCAAGGTAAGCTGTCTGCAGTAGGCGATCATAAGAAATATGTGACTCGCTCGCTTAATTTTATCTCTGCGCCGATTGATGAGATAAGGATTGAGAAAGGTTTTGATTTTGATGCATACGAAAAGCTAATCAATGAGTTTTCTCAGTTAGATTTAGCTGATATCCAGCCTTATTTAAATCCTGATTATAGAAAGTCTCAAGGCTTCAATGGACGTTCTAACTTATTTAAACAGTTTGATGCCATTATCGAGGTGCATCAAAAGATATCAGAGTATCAGCTAGCATTTAATAGCTATTTGAATGAGAGCGAGAATAAGATTCTGACATCATTGCAAGATGCCAGATATCCAGATGAAAATGGCAAAATTAAGAACTTTAATAAGAATAAAGAAAAAGAGCATCAGACACTTTTTGAGCTAGAGACCATTAGCAAGTTAATGGCTATCTTAGACATGCTTGACAGTTTAAATCAGCATATTTTGTTGGTATTGGCCAATCTTAACCGTCATATTGTGCTAGCTGTGCGTAATAGACTACCAGTAATTTTAGAAGAGCGCGGCGAGACGACCTTTAGTTTGCAGATGGTACGCTTAAACCAAGCATTAACTGGTCGCCAAGGAGATAAGCTGGCGCGTTATATTCGTCATCACTATCCTGTGGCATTGATTGACGAGTCGCAAGATATCAATGGCGAGCAAGCCATTATGATTGAAAGTATTTATTTGCCAAAGAATAAGCGTAAACAGTCGGACAGTGACAAGCAATCAACCACTAACAAAACCAATCATGAGTTTCTGCTATTGGTTGGCGATCCCAAACAGGCTATTTATGGGTTTCGTGGTGGCGATGTGGCCAACTATAATTATATGAAAGCCCAGTTTGACAAGAGTACGCTTTGGACACTTGATATCAATCGCCGTTCTAATGCGGGTGTGATTAACGCATTGAACTGCTGGTTTGGTATGGCTGATGCAACAACTGCTGAGAATAGGCTGTCGCAGTTGGGTACTGGTATTCACTACCAACATATCAAAGCAGCAAAACCGGAATATGAGCTGTCTTGGTTTAATGCGTCAGATAGTCTGGATGATGTACTGGTGACAGAGGTGCTTTCTGCTCAGCCAGTGAGCTTATTGCACATGCCTTATGACAAGGACAAAGAGTTTGATTATGATGAACATGAAATCACAGCTCGCCATATAGCCACTTTGCTTAATAGTGGTCAGACACTTAAAGGTAAACCGATTCAGCCCAGTGATATTGGGGTGCTGGCACGTGCTAAAAAAGATCTGAAACGCGTTGAAGATGAGCTGGTAAAACTTAATGTGCCGACCTTGACCACCAGTGACGTCAGTATCTTTGATACTATTATGGCAGAAGATGTGGCGGCATTGCTAAGTGCCATGTTATACCCGTATCGTCATGATATGATTAATCGGGTGTTGACCAGTCACCTATATGGACTGAGTATCAAAAATATCAAAGCCATGATGACGGACCATGAGTCAGGCATTACCGAAGGTAGCAGTACGCCAAGCGCCCATTCACAAAACTCTAATTCGAAAGACCTCCTAGCCAATGAAGCTACTGATAATAAAAAGAGCTATCAAGACTTTATTACTTATTTAAAAGAAGGGGCACAGCGTTGGCAGCACTTTGGCATATTATCAGCGCTACATTATTTATTAGATAAAAGCCCTGTACAGCCGCAAGGCGTTTGGCAAGCACTAGCTGCTCATCCAGAAGGTGACCGTCATATCATGGATCTGCGTCATGTAATGGACATCTTGGCGCAGTATGGTCTAGGCATGGGTGAGTATGAGCTACTGGCCTGGTTCAGGCAGCAGATAGATACAGCACCTAATAGTGATTGGGCTAAGCAATATCCGCTACCGACAGAGTCTGGCGTGCAACTGATGACCATTCATAAGTCAAAAGGGCTTGAATTCCCTATTGTCTATGTATTGGGAATGGGTGATGCCAGTAGGAAGTCTGGCAATAAAGAAGACTATGGGCTGTATCTATATAACGCACAACAAGCGCCTTCAGCGCTAGTGCGGCAGTCGATAGAAGTACAGCAGTCGACAGATAATCAATCGGGTAATCAGCGCCGCTTCTCACCATTGCAAGGCTCTGCCACGGATGAGGGTTACTATACGGATATCGAGACACAAGAAGGTTTTGATGAGATAAGACGGCTTGGTTATGTGGCGTTTACTCGGGCCAGTGAGCAGCTTTATGTGGTGCTGCGAGATCCGAGTAACAAGACAGGGTTTGAGCTAAAGCCAGTGTTTTATTGGTTTGAATCGCCAGAAGCAAAGTTCGAGCTACCAGATAGACTCAAAGGCATTGTAGGTATGCTTAGAGGTCATAAAGTTAATGAGTTTTATGACAATAATTACGCAAACAACAATGCTAACTCAGCAGGCGTAAATGACAGTGCTCAGCTAGCCTCAACCAAAACCAAATCAAGTGCTCATAAGTCTACAACAGAGGCTATTGAGTACGCACCTTTCGCAGAGGTGATGAAAACCAATTATTTCTATGGTTGGGCTAAGACCAGCTTTACCGCTTTGGCGCGTCAGCTAGATGAATCTACACAAGCAATGGCGATAGTGGATGAGCGTATTGATGATGCGATAGACATTGATATGACAGAGTCTTCTGTTTCAGACCTCTCTTTACTTAATAACGACGAGTCTCTCGAACAAGACAGTGAACTAAGCCTCAAGGTAGAAGATGATATCCGCTTTACCTTTGTAAAGGGTGCCAATGCTGGTACATTTTTGCATGAGATATTTGAACAAATTGATTTCACTAATAAAGCCCAGTGGCCTCAGGTTATTGATAGAGCGATTAGTAGCTATCAATTGCCGCTGATATATAGCAGTGCGGAACAGCAGAGCCGCAGATCACAAGGTAAGAAACAAAGAAATAGCGATGGGTTTGATCTTGAGTCAATAGATACAACGAAGCACGAGGCATTAGTTAATTGGATTGAAGAAGTCTTGCATGCGCCACTGCTGGCTTCCAATCAACCCTTGATTGCTCTTAATAAAGGTAAGCGATTTGCTGAGTTAGAGTTCAATATGGGGCTGTCAGAGAATTTTAAAGCACAGGATATTAGTAAGCTTTTTCAACGGTATTTACCTGACGAGACAGATAAACACGTTACTCTAGTGCCACAAAATAAAGCACATCTATATCGTTATTTGCGTGGTGAGATTGACTTGGTGTATGAGCATGCTGGCAAGTATTATGTGGTCGATTATAAGAGTAACTTTCTAGGAAATAGCCTAAGCGATTACAATGAAGATACGCTCAAGAAAGCAATGTCCAAGGCAGGGTACTGGCTACAAGCAGCAATCTATCAAGTAGCATTACATCGATTCCTTGCCATGAGAATCAGTGATTATATAGGTAACGAAGATAAATACTTAGGTGCTGTAGAGTACGTGTTTTTACGCGGTGTGTATGACCCGAATGCTCAGGCAGCTACTATGCCTACATCGCAAGATGTGGTTCAGTCTAATCACGATAACTTGAGCAATAAAAGTTGTTATGGACTGGTTACTTGGGATATTCCCATTGCATTCATTAAAGGTCTAGATGCCTTGTTTGGCCTGCCGGATTAATAAACCTTATATAGCAATTAGATAGATAAAAATTGTTATAGCAGTTAATCAGATTAATAAGAGATAAATATACGATGAGTAATAATAACAATAAGAGCAAGTCAGCCATTAGCTTACAAGAGAGCTGGGCCAGTAACATCAGCGATTATATTCTGCTGCGCCGTCAGCAAACGCAGGTAGCGTATGACGCAACAGATGCAAAGACAAACGATGAAAACAGAAGAATCGGTAAGTCAGAAGATAGCGATTTATTTACGGCTCTATTCGTTATTTTAGCGGCTCATTTGGAAGAAGGGCATACTGTATTAACTGTCGATACAGCCGATCATGAAGCTCCCATGCAAGGTCAAATTAATGGGGAAGTAGTCACGTTATATGCATGGCAGCAGCAATTATTGGGGGTACTGGCAACACCAATTTTTGCGCTGATTGATACTCAGATAAAAACGCAAATAGACACGCAATCAAACGATGATACTACAACGGAGACATCGCTATTTGTATTACTAGATACTTTGTTTGGTCAGCGAGATTACCTGTGGTCGCAGCTAGCACTGAGTAATCATGAAAAAGAGACGTTGATCAAACGTTTTGATGCGATAACCAGGTTATACCATCGCTTGAAAAATAGCGACTTAAATACTTTCGTTCATTCAATCCATGAGCATGCTTTATTTGCTAATGTTAATGCGAACACTAATTGTAATAACTATCAAAATAGCCTAAGCAAAGATAATCAACCAATTATTTATAACATAACCAAGAATAAAGAGACCCGAGGTTCGAAAATCACATTTTGGCTACACCGCACATGGCAAGCAGAATTTAACTTAGCACAGCATATCAATCATATTTTGAATCAGCAGATAGTGCCTTTAGACATTACCATGCCTGAGAACTTAAATAACCAACAAATAGCCGCTATCAATGTGGCGAACAATAATGCATTTAGTATCATTACTGGTGGCCCAGGGACAGGTAAAACCTACACCGTTGCTCAGTTAGTTATCGCGTTACAACAGGCGACAGAGAGTAGGGGAGATGAGTCTAAACATATTAGATTTAGTACAGACAGTGCTAGTCTAGCATTAGCAGCGCCAACAGGTAAGGCAGCCCAACGTATGCAAGAGTCTCTGCAGGCGGCTTTAGACGACGCAAATGTAGAGCTGCAGTTGCAAGAGGCGAAAACCATCCATCGTCTACTAGGTATCGGTCGAACGGGTAGACCGCGCTACGATGTCAACAACCCACTGGGTGAAGATATTATCATCGTTGATGAAGCATCTATGCTCGGAGTTGAGTTGGCCAATTATCTTGTAAGCGCGGTAAAGCCAGGTGCTAGGCTGATATTATTAGGCGATGCTAATCAGTTAGCAGCCGTCGATGCAGGAGCAGTATTGGCTGATCTCTGTCGCATTCCGCTATTGCAACCTATACATGCAGAGCTAACAGAGAGCCGCCGATTTAGCGCCGAGTCAGGTATCGGTAAACTGGCCACTCAAATCAATAAAGCAGAGACAGATCTTCAAGCTATTTGGCAATTATTAAGGCAAGACGCTGCTTTGAGTTTCCAATATGTTAATACGTTACAAGCAGAGTCCCTATCAAATAACAAGATAGAAAATAGCCTAAGCAAAGAAAAAATTATTTCAAGAATATCCGGTAATTACCAATCATACGTAAGTAGGGTTAAGAATTTACTAAAAGATCCGATAGAAAAATCCGTGCCAGAATCAGTTAAAAATACTACCACTTCGTTAATGGAAGTATTTAATCAATTTAGAATCCTCACTGCTGGCCACAATGGTGAATGGGGCGATCACTACATCAATAACTACCTTACTCAATGGCATCTTGCTGAGTTAAGGTTACCATTGGGTCAAAATACATGGTTCCATGGACGTCCTGTTATGGTGCTACAAAATAACTATGAGCTTGGGCTATTTAATGGGGATATTGGTTTCTGCTTACAAACATCAGATGAAAGGAGTCAGTTAGAGGTATTCTTTGAAAATAAGACACAAGGGATAGCTGTTAATTTGCTAAATGAAGAGGTGATAGCCACGGCATATGCAATGACCATTCACAAGTCACAAGGATCTGAATTTAATCATGTTGCTATTACTTTTGATAATAGTCATGCACGGTTACTGAGCAAAGAGCTTATCTATACGGCAGTGACTCGTGCTAAGAAGCAGGTAACGATATATAGTACCAAGCACGCCTTAGAAAAAGCAGTTCAAACACCAACTGAGCGGCATACTGGTTTGGCATTACAGTTTTAACGATTCATTCAAGTTGTTGTCGGCGCAATAAGTCAGCGCAATAAAAAAGCATCCAATTTGGATGCTTTTTTATGACTTAACTATTTCAATCAATTAAGTCTAGAATTAAACTTTGTCTTCTTTGATTGCATAGATACCTGGTAGGTGACGCAAGTAACCATGGAAATCCATACCACAACCGTAAACATAGCGATCTGCAACATCAATACCCACAAAATCTACGTCAAAATCTGCAACTTTGCGATCATGTTGCTTATTAAGCAAGACACAAGACTCAAGCGATAGAGGCTTTTCTTTGCTTAATTCTTCAACAACTGCTTTTAGGGTAATACCTTCGTCAAAGATGTCGTCAATTAACAATACGTGCTCACCTTCGATACTAACATCAGGCTTGAATTTCCAATCAAGCTCATTAGTACCTTCGTTATCACGATAACGGGTCGCATGGATATAATGCATACGATGGTAGAACGTAAGGTGTGTCAGTAGTTGACCAGCTGGAATCAATCCGCCGTTCATCACGACCATAACAATTGGGTTTAGACCAGCATAATGTAGATTGAGCTGAGCGGCCAAACGCTCATAAGCAGCAGCTACTTCGATACTGCTGATAAGGCACTCTGAGTTGCGTAAGGTTTTTTCAATTTCTTGGTTACTGATTTGGGTCATCGGGTGCGCCTTTGGTAAAAAGTGCCGCTTATTTTAGCAAATTTTAGTGAATTTGCCCAACGTCATATGACTTTTGGGACAAAATTAATCCAACTTTTGGGGTTATTCTGGCTTTTCTATAATAAATGGGCGGTAATAATTGGCCAATCTATTCAATGAGTCATTTGGTAGGTCAGGTAATAGCTTATTAAGTGCCATACTCATGCCTTTATCAATTGCCGATTTGGCAACTGGAACTGACTTACGCTTGATCATGCCTAGCTTTAATGTCTCGGCATAACGACTGATGAAGTGGGTCAATGTTTCTTCGTTCATGGTTTCAAGTGCGGTTTTAAATTTGGCTCTATCTACATGTTCAGGCGTGATAGCAGCAAAACCTTCAGTGATGGTATTGGCATCTTTTTCTGATAGTTTAAAGCCGACACGTTTAACACCTTCATTATCAATAAAGGTTGCGTGATCTCTTAGAAAATGAAAACTTGGTAACACGTCTTTGTTGTTTTCTTTACCCAGTAAGATATTGAGCAAAGTATCTGTCGCGCGTTCAATCGTTCCAACAATTTTGCGCATAGAGGCTTGGCGCTCAGGGTTAGGAATAATATCTACCAAACCAACCAATAAATTATCAGTAAGATCGCGCGCTGTCTGATGCGTAAGAGCATCGCGATAAGGGTAGTACTCTACATTCTCATTTGAAGCAACGACTTGTTCGGCCTCACTGATTAAAGCTTTTAGTTTATCTGAGGGTACGAATCCAAAATAATGTGCCATTGCACTTCCTTTATTTGTTGTTTTTTATGTCTTACTTGCGTTATATTTATCACCAAATCGGTTATTATTCAAACAAAGTTTTAGTCTCAGGCTCATCAAACCAAATGCTGATTAGTGACATGCCCTAGTTATAAGATAAATGACTTTGTTGATTGGTAATAATTTTGCAAATCGCTAGAATTTACCTAAACGATAGATGAGCTGAGTCACTCATCGCACACTAATTTAGCATATTTTTCATATTTTAATTCAAAAAGCTTGAACTTATAAGGCTATTGACTACTTGTCTAGGGAGAGATGAGATGAATAGTGCTATCGTACTACTATTCGCCGTTGCCGCTATGCTCTGCGGCTACGTGTTTTATTCAAAATTTATCGCCACCAAAATTTTAGCATTGGACAACAGCCGTCCTACACCCGCACATACGATGAAAGATGGGATTGATTATGTTCCCACCAATAAGTATGTATTGTGGGGGCATCACTTTACGTCAGTAGCAGGGGCTGCACCAATTATCGGTCCTGCCATTGCGGTTATTTGGGGCTGGGTGCCTGCCATTATTTGGGTAGTGGTAGGTACTATCTTTATGGCTGGCGTACATGATATGTCTGCTATTTGGGCAAGTATGCGTAATAGAGGTCAGTCGATTGGCTCTATCGCTGGTACTGTCATGGGCACACGTGTCCGCAGCTTGATGATGGTTGTCATTTTCTTATTACTACTGATGGTTAATGCTGTATTTGGCGTAGCTATTGCCAATATGATGATCAAGACGCCATCTGCGGTATTGCCAGTGTGGGGTGCCTTAGTGGTTGCCTTTATCATCGGGCAGTGTATCTATCGCTACAATATGAATCTGGTCTGGGTTTCCATTATCGGGGTAACGGCCCTGTACGGGCTTATTTATCTTGGCCCTATGTTCCCGATTGTGTTACCTGAGACCGTTATGGGTTTGCCTGATAACGCAGTATGGATCTTGATTCTGTTCGCCTATGCGGCGATTGCATCGTTGTTGCCTGTATGGATGCTACTTCAACCTCGCGATTATATTAATGGCTTACAATTATTTGTCGGTTTGATTCTACTATATGCTGCTATTTTCATTGGCACGCCTAATATTGTCGCGCCAGCGGTTAACACTGCATTACCAGCCGATACACCGTCACTTCTGCCATTATTGTTTGTGACAATTGCTTGTGGTGCCATATCAGGTTTCCATGGTTTGGTCGCAACAGGGACCACTTCTAAGCAGATTGATAAAGAAGAAGACGTTCGTTTCGTTGGTTACTTCGGTGCATTGGGCGAGGGTATGCTAGCACTTGGGGCAATCCTTGCAGCAACCGCAGGTTTTGCGACTCTTGGTGATTGGCAAGCGGTCTATCAAAAGTTTGGTGATGGCTCTATCGGTGCGTTCATCGATGGCGGTGCGACCATATTGAATGCCGGCGTTGGTATCGATATGGTGCTATCACAGACGATGCTTACGGTAATGGCCGCATTGTTTGCTGGTACGACGATGGATACTGGCGTACGTTTACAACGTTATATTTTCCAAGAATTTGGTGAATTTTATAATTTACCCGTACTGAATAAGAGTGTCGTTGCAACGTTACTTGCTGTCGGAAGCTGTTTGTTATTAGCGTTCGGTGCTGGTGGTATCGATGGCGCGGGTGGTATGATTATTTGGCCGCTATTTGGTACAACCAACCAGTTAATGGCTGCCTTAACCTTGATGATCGTTACCATTATCTTGTTACGTAAGGGCAAGCCAGTTTGGTACACCTTAGCACCATTGTCGTTCTTGTTGGTTATGACTGTCTTTGCACTATTGATTCAGCTCAAAACCTTCTTTACTGATGGTAATTGGCTACTTATTATTATGGATATTATTATCTTAATCGCGACCATTTTGGTGACGTTTGAGAGTTTGTCTGTACTACGCAAAGAGTGGTCACTACATAAAGGTAAAAACGGCGAGGTTTAAACGTTAAACCATATTGAGTGTCTGTTTAATAAAAAACGCTAGCAGCAATTGTTGGCGTTTTTTGTATCATATAGGCATGATAGGTCATAAGAATTAAGTAAAATACGAGCACATTATGGAAAATAAAAACACATCGAATGATATAGAAAATGTTCAACCACTAGAGAACACTCAACCATGGTGGCAACGGTTTAAGAGTGGATTAAATGAGTTTTATCATGCGCCTTATCGTCAGACGATGGCACGCGCCGCACGTGATGAAGAAGATTTTTTTATGTTGCTCATGTTTGCTGAGAGTTTGGGGATTGATAATCCCGCCAGCTTTTATACATTAGAGCTACAGCCATTATTTTTAGAAAACTTTCATGAGTGGCATACACGTATGGGAATGGATAGATGTCCATTTGACCACGTTGGGTGCTGCTAACCGTAGTGGATTGACTATATAAAAAAGTAGCTAAGCATTTATTAGATAATGAGACAAAATACGAGATAACAATATGGCATTACACCCTTTACATGGATTGGTAGAGCAGTTGGAGACACAGCCGATTATATTTATCGGTGGCAAAGGCGGTGTAGGGAAGACCACAACTGCTGCAGCCCTAGCCAGCTACTATGCAAGCCAGCAGCAAAAAACCTTAATTGTCTCAACCGATCCGGCACATAGTTTGGGCGATGTATTGAATGTACGACTCAATAATGAGAAAACGGTGATATCACCTTATCTAGATGCGATTGAGTTAAATCCTGACGTGATTGTCGATGAACATTTTGCTCAAGTTGAACGTACAATTAAAGCTTATGCCAACCCAGATATGATGCCAAAAATTCGTGAGCATCTGAGGCTATCTAAGTCGGCACCTGGCGCCCAAGAAGCCGCGATGCTCGAATCTATGTGTCACCATTTAGTCGAAGCGGCAGATGCTGGGTATGAGCACATCATCTTTGATACCGCACCGACAGGTCATACTTTGCGATTATTGGTATTACCAGAAATGATGGGAGCATGGACGGATGGGCTGCTTGCACAGCAGCGACGACAGGCCAAATTACGTTCGGTGGCGACACACTTGGACAGTCACAATCAAAAAAATGATAAAAACGATGTGGCCAATCCGTTTGCAGCCAAAAAATCAGATCGCTGGGAACAAGCTGTATCCGTATTAGAAAGACGTAAGCAATTGTTCCGCCAAGCAGGGTTGCTACTACATGACCGTACACAAACAGCGATTGTATTGGTGATGACCGCTGATGTTTTACCATTGGCTGAGACCAAGCGCGCTATCGAGCAATTAGAAGACAGTAAACTCATGCCAGCAGCAATCGTCATCAATCAATTGATATCAACTAACCAGTCGGATGAGTTTTGGCGACGCCGTGCTGAGCGTCAGCAGCATCTGCTGCAGGATATCGAACAAAGCTTTACCAAGTACCCGCTGTATCCAATCTATCTGCAACAGACAGATGTACGTGGTACAGAGTCATTGAGTGCTTTACTGAAACCAGTACTTAAATAATAAAGATGAAGGTTTCAAAATGATTATTAAGGTTCATGATTGGCAGGATATTTCTAAGGAATTTTCCGATAGTATTTTACTTGGAAATGGGGCTTCCATAAGCATTGATAAAAGTTTTATATATGATTCATTAAGGAGATATGCTACTGACAACAGCTTACTAAGCGACAGCATTACAGCCTTATTTGATTTCTTCAAGACAAGTGATTTTGAGTTAATACTACGTTTGGTTTGGCATGCAATTAAAGTAAATGAAGCTTTAGGAGTAATAGACAGTAAAACTAAAAATGCATATCAACATGTACGTGATTGCCTAATCAACACTGTTCAATGCATTCATCCTGAACATAGTAAGGTTAAGGATCAGTTTCTAGCCATTACTGACTTTCTCAGTTCGTTCAAAACAGTTCTTTCTCTCAACTATGATTTAACTTTATATTGGGTCATGATGTATGCAAAAGGTCTTGATAATAATCATATGTTTAAAGATTGCATGATTAATGGTGAATTCAAATCAGATTGGCAAGAGTTGCGAAAATCGGTAAACCATCGATTTAAAAACACTTCGTTAGTATTTTATCCGCACGGAAGTCTTGTTTTAGCTCGTAATATCACCGAACAAGAGGTGAAACTAGTATCCCATAAAGATAATGATTTATTAGAATCTATTTTAAAGCTATTAAAAATAGCCATTACCTGAGTATTGTCTATAGAGAGGTTATTCCTTCACTTGGTGATAACCTAACGATATTTGGTTGGGGATTTGGAGAAGAGGATACTCATATTTTGAAGAAATTAAAAGATTCAGGTGTTAAAAGAATAGCCGTATCTGTGTATCAAAATGATCAACTCTACTGTCGTAGAGTTTCTGAAATGATTCATACTCATATTAGAAATAATATTGAAGTTATTTTTTTTGATAGCGAAAGTAATGACTGTTGGAACAAAAAAAACAGCTATGACACTTAAAAAAGTCTTCGAAAACAGATTATGACTTTTCTTAAAACTAATATCTAAAATGTATTATAGTCATGGCTATTCACGCTTATACGACTGTAGTTTACCTGATAGTGACCATGCCATGTCTGTGCGTAATAACTGAGCTTGTTCGGACTTACCGCTGCTAAGCGACGACCATTGTGGTTTACCACGCGCTTTTTTGAGCTCACTTGGTAATTTATGAGTTGGCCATACAGTAATTGGATTATTGTCTTCATCTGCATGGTCACTGTCGTCAGTTAGCGACGTTCCAAGACTGCTGTTTTCGCTCTTATATAATAACTGAGTGGCATCTGTAGCAGCATGACCACGATGGCGTAGGGCAGTTAGCAAGTCTAATGCTCGCGTGGCTAGCAATGTTAACGTTGCAGGATCAATATATAAGCGTTTTACCCCAGTAATCCTATCGGCAATACTGCTGGTATTAGAGAGTAACCCACCGGCGATACCACCTATTGCGGCGCCCAATCCCAGTGTTGTACCTAGGGCTGCTGCATCGATACCTAGTCCTAGAAGCGCACCAGCTGCTGCACCAGAAGTGGTACGAATGCCGTAGCTTTTGAGAAGTTCAGGGTCGAATGGGTCTTGTTGATAGGCTTGTAGTTCAAGCGGCGTTGCTGCAACCGCATTGTCATAAAACTTATAAAGGTTAAGTAAGTTATGCTGCATCGCACGCTCACTTTGCCTAACCGCTTCTTGCATTTGCTGTAGTACAGGAAGTGGGTCGTCATCTTCATTAATCTCGCGCACAAAGGAAGCAACATTTAATAAAAAATCAGCGATGATGATATTGGCCTCATCATAGAGCTGAGCCCAGTCTTCCGTTCGACGTTGCATCAGCTGCTCAAGCATCTCAGAGTGGGTGAGCATAGTGGCTAGGTTTTTCCATAGACGCATCTCATCTTCAAACTCAAACGCGACCGAATCGAAACGCGTTGAAATATGCAGATTGCGTCTTGCCAGCATCGTCTGCCAGTCGTCGATATTGGCATTCTGGCTGTCTGTAAAATTAAAAATAGGCATCACGGGAATCGCAGCCCAAGACAAAATCGCTAGCTCATCTTTGTATTTACCCAATACAGGCTCACGAGCATCTACTACGTAGATGGCCATATCACTTGTCAGCAGCTGACGAATTACTTTGGCTTCTTGACTATAATCATAGGGCAAGTCATAGCTGTCTGAACCTTGAGCGACATCCGCCGCCAAAAACTGCTGGAGGCGTTCAATACCATCACGGCGACTGGCAGTATTATCCTCTAGCCAGTCCATAAGCCCTGAAGCATCTTCCAGACCAGGCGTATCGTATAGTGCTACCAGCACCTCACCAGTTCGACTGTCTGTCAGCTGTGCTTGCTCGACGTGACGCGTGGTTGCCGCTTCGTTTTTGACTTCGCCAAAATATACGTCTCGCAATAACGTGCGCAATATAGAGGTTTTGCCCGTATTAGTATGACCGACGACCGCCAATTTGAGCGGTTCGCCACTGGCGATGGTTTTCTTTGTCATTCTTGGTGCTGGTGTTGATGGCTCAGTTGATACAGGTTGATTATCCTGAGTAGCTATTGACTGAGCTACTGTGGATTTTGAGGTGTTGTCTGAAGGATGATTTGAGACATCAGGGGTCGGCTCATAAGCCTTGTCCGCAAAGAGACCCGCAGGCTTGTCATTCTGGTGATTATTTTTATTGTCATTATTCATAGTAACGTCTTATATTTATTAATGGCCAAAAAATACAGTAGCCATTTATTGTAAAACAAATCTGATTGAGTATCGGTTATCAATGCGTATTGTCCCTATCATAAATCGTAGTCCACGCATTTTTGATCATGCTATAGTCGGTTCGATATACTTTGGATAACTTGGATACAAGGCAGCCGAGTGAAAGTACGACAAGTAGTAGGCTAAGCAAGACTGACACCGTATCCAATTTATAGAGGATTGACTATATTAGACTGCGCTAGGTGGTCTGAACAATACTTTTAACTTCTGCTTAAATCCTTTGGCACGAAAAAACCGCTGCCACATACGGTAAAAGACGCCAAATATCAGGCTGATGATATTGTCATGGCTGGTTTCACCAACGGCACCATATTTGACAGGGTTGTTGACCGTATCTTCTTCTACATAAGTGCCAAACCAGCGATCAAAAATAATGAGTACGCCGCCGTAATTTTGGTCAATATATTCGTTATTGGTGCCATGATGGGCACGGTGATTGGATGGGGTATCAAAGACATACTCAACCCATTTTGGAAATTTTCCTACGGTTTCGGTATGAATAAAGAATTGATAAATCAAATCTAAAGCATAAAAGAAAAATACCCAAACTGGATGAACCCCTAGCATCATAAGCGGCACAAAGAACAACCACCAACCCGTCACTGAGTACAGTAGGCTTTGGCGCATGGCGGTGGACAGATTCATATGGTCATCTGAATGATGCACGACATGCGCTGACCAAAACCAATTCATACGGTGTGACGCACGATGGAACCAATAATAGCTAAACTCAACCGCGACGAATATAGGGATGGCGGTAAGCCATGTCACCTCAATAGTAAATAGGCGATATTGATATAACCATAAGCAGATAGGTATGACGATAAGCGCTTGGACAATCAATTCAAACCCTAGATAAGAGCCGCCCAAGCTAAAATTGGTCATCGCACGGCGCCAACTAAAGCTTCTACTATTGCCACGCTTGGACTGATACAGCCATTCTGCCAAAAATAACAAGAAAAATGGACCGCCAGCCAGCGGTAGCAGCCACTCTTGCCAATACGCAGGCAGAATGCTCGCCAGCATTGGCTGCCACGCCTCTGGCGCAGCTGCTAAGATACTTTGGTTTAACGCCTCTCGGTAACCATCCAATAGTTGACCATACTGACCTAGGGTCATAAGGGGGCTGTTTAAAGAAATATCTACTGCCATCTTGGGCTCCTAGCCACTATAAAACATCCTTGTCGTCTTGATATGACGTTACAGCTATCAAAATATATTCTAACAACTGTTATATCAATAAGTCTTTAAGACTGCCTGAGGTGATAGACCTATAATATTTATTTATTGCATATCATGCTAGTCATAATGATAAGTTCAGATATGAACAACAGATTGAAAGTAATAGATTAAAAATTAGAATGTATCAAGTATCTATATCAACCAAGCCAATTTTTCGTGCAGAGAGCGCTGTTTGCCACTGTTGATAGCGAACGGATTGTTTGTCTAATGGCTCATCATCGGTACGTGCGTCAGTCAATCCTGTAGAAACGCTGTTATCACCCAGCAGTTGTACAATAAGGCCATCTTTTGCGTGAGCAGCGATTTGATCGAGTTTGCGTAGCGTACCGCGGTCGGGCAGTGCACTGCTATGAATGCCAATTAAAACTTGCACCGGATGCGCATCTAAGTAGTTTTTAAGCCGTGTCATATCATCACGGTCATCAACGATACCAAAATCCTCAACCTCACTTAATTTTTCAAGACTATGGTTGCTGCCATCAAGCCCTGACTGCCACCATTTGTCCTGATTTGCAGGGTATTCAAGCAGCGCAACTAACTTCTTGCCCGCACTGACCGTCGCTTTTGGGGCGATAGGGGCTGGCGCCTCAGTAAAGTCATCAGCATCCACCACGTGCCGCTGCCAAAAGTTTAGGATTTTTTGATAATAGGGTTGTTTGATATCCAAACGCATTTTTTTGCGGCGGAACATCAATGCACAGAACGCCCATGCTATCGCTCGCGGTACAATGCCGTACATCAGCAAGCTACCAACTAGTAACCCTGCCCATTGCCTTGCAACAGACAGCGGCATTGCTTCGGTGACAAGCCTGCTCTGTGCGATCGCTGTACTGTCTGGCACACCAAATCCCACCATACTCGGTAACCAACCTAATACCTGAGTCAAGCTCACAAGCGCTTGATCAGAGAGTAATGTTGACTCCCAGCTAAAGCTATACTGACGTACAATCAGCAAAAATATAATTGCAAGTAGCATACCGGTCAATGTTGCGAGCCACAACTGATGACTAAATCTGCCCAAATACCAGCGCATACCGCTGTGCTGCAACTGGCGTTCATACAGATCGACGGCCGCTTTGGTCACATCGTCCTTACCGCGTATGAGATAACTTGGACTGACAAAGCTCGCAAACCAACTGGGCGCTTGCTGATCTCGATTGATAAGGGTCATGGCAAGCCAGCCACCAAGCATAATGGTATGAAAACCAAGCAGACAGACCAACACATAAAAGAAGTTCACAACATTAGACTGCAACAGGGTAAACAATCCCAAAAATCCGGAGATACACCACACCACGCTCATAACGATCATAATGCCTTTTATACGACCATCTATTTTGCCCAGTACACGTGCAAGCGCCCCGTTACTATCTATACGTGACGCCCGTCGATGCAGCTTTTGGATAGGCGTACCGTCCTCACCCTGTAGCTTTTCCGTGATTAATAACGGGTCAGTGGCAAAAACGTGCTGATCGGTCTCTAAGGCTCGTACCAGCTCGGTCAGTTGATCTTGGGGTGATAGCATAATGCGATAATATCCGTATGAAGGCGTCAATATAATAAATAGCAATCTAAAAACAGTCGCTTTAATCGTTATAGATTATTGTAGCGTATATAGAATGAGGATGACTTGTATTATTTTTATCATAGTAAACGCTTATAAAGTCAGCCAAAATGAATAAATGAGACCAAATCGTGTCAAAAAGCGTATCAAAGAGACATATCAAGAAAAAGGAAGGTGCCATATGAATAATGAAATGAATAATAAAACCTATCTTATCATCGGTGGAACAGGCGGCATTGGTCAGGCCATGGTGCAGCAGCTAATACAAAAAACGACTGTGAATCAGACGGACAGTCAATCTAATCAAAGCCATCATATACAAGTATTTGCTACTTATCATCGCAATGATCCGAATATTGAAGCAGAAAACCTGCACTGGTTACCGATGAACGTCAGTGATGAGGATAGTATTAAAAAAGCTGCCGATACCATTAAGCAGATGGTCGGTCATGTGGATTGGGTAATCAACTGTGTAGGGTTATTGCATACAGAGACCGCACAGCCAGAAAAGGCCTTGCGACAGATGGAATCAGAGTTCTTTTTGCAAAACATGCAAATCAATGCGCTAGCCAGTTTGCTGATAGCCAAACACATCAAACCGTTGCTCGCCAAGGCTAATCGCAGCGCTAGTCATCCTGCTGTTTTTGCGACCGTATCAGCCCGCGTCGGTAGTATCACTGATAACCAGCTAGGCGGCTGGTATAGCTATAGAATGAGTAAGGCCGCTCTCAATATGGGGATGAAAAACCTGAGTATTGAATGGGGCAGATCACTTAAAGATGTATGCGTGGTCGTTATGCAACCAGGCACCGTGAATACTCAGTTGTCTGCACCGTTCCAAGGCAACGTCGCTGAAGAGCATTTATTCTCGCCAGCGTATAGTGCGGAGTGCTTATTGGAAGTGCTCTCAGGTATGACTGCTACCCAGTCAGGCAGTTTTGTCGATTGGGCAGGAGAGTCAATACCTTGGTAGCCATCAAACTGACGCTAGCGTACTAGTAAGCCATCAATCTAATACGCTTCAAACAGCGCCATAAACTCATTAACAGGTGTTTCTTCCAGTCTTTCTTGATCGTCGCATAGCTCAACGATCTGCTGACAGCGACTTTCGATAAATCGAGTGGCCAGACTGGCGCGGAACTTTGCTTCCAGTACAGGGATGCCCTCAGCTCGCCGGCGTTTGTGGCCAATAGGATACTCTATAGCCACTTTTTCTATACTGCTACCATCTATAAAAAATACTTGAATGGCGTTGGCAATAGAGCGTTTACTGGGGTCATGATAGTCTTTTGAATACTGCGCGTTTTCTTCTACGACCATCTTGCTACGTAGCTCATCGATTGATAAATGCTGTTCGTGATAGTCATCCTCGTAGTTCTCTGCCATCAGATCACCTGTCAACAACGGCACAGCGACCATATACTGTAAGCAATGATCTCTATCTGCTGGATTGGCAAGCGCACCTTCTTTTGAGATAATTCGAATCGCTGAGTCATGGGTGGTCAGGACGATTTTGTCGATATCGTCAATTCTGTCTTTGATATGCGGGTGCAGAATAACCGCCGCTTCACAAGCAGTTTGCGCATGAAACTCAGCAGGAAAACTTATTTTAAATAAGATATTTTCCATCACGTAACTACCAAAATCTCGCTGGAATTTAAAGCGACGATCGTCTTCAGGCTTTGTCGCTAGATCCTTATTGGTATGGCTAAATAGCACATCATAGAATCCCCACTGCGGTGCGGTTAATGCGCCAGGAATACCCATTTCACCACGTGCCGTTATATCTACCAGACGTACCGCACGACTGGTCGCATCACCTGCTGCCCATGATTTTCGGCTGCCAGCATTTGGTGCATGACGATAGGTGCGCAGTGCCTGACCATCGACGATGGATTGTGAGATAGCTGCCATGATGCGCTCACGTGGTAGCTGATAAAGTTTGGCGACGACGGCTGTAGATGCCAACTTGACCAAAAATACATGATCAAGACCCACACGGTTGAATGAGTTTTCTAGTGCCAGTACGCCTTGAATTTCATGCGCCATGATCATGGCTTCAAGCACTGCTCTTATGGTCAGTGGTGCTTGTCCTTGGCTGATATTTTTCTGACTGATATAGTCCGCGACCGCCAAGATACCACCCAAATTATCAGAAGGATGGCCCCATTCAGCAGCAAGCCACGTATCGTTATAGTCAAGCCAGCGCACCATACAGCCAATGTCAAAAGCAGCTTTGATGGGGTCTAGCCTATAGGAGGTGCCAGGGACACGAGCGCCATGCGGCGTTATTTGATCGGGGCAGTTAGGCCCCAAGTGCTTGGTACACTCAGGGAAGCGCAGCGCCAATAGACCACAGCCAAGCGTGTCCATTAGACAGTGGCGCGCGGTATTCCACGCATCAGTGGGGTTTGGGGACTGCTCGTCTATTGAATAGTTGAGAACGTAATCGGCGATTTTTTGAATTTCATCGTCATATTCTGGACGGATGTTGCTCTCTACCGTCGCATTATTTTTATTTGAATTGGTATTTGACATGGTTGGTTCCTCATCCTGAGTGTGCTACTTCCTTGACTGAGACTGAGCTGATTGGCTCAGCCATCCTTTTAAAGGAATCATCATTTAAAAGTAGCATACTCAATATGGAACAACCAATTTGAATTATGTTAAGAATTAAGACCTCACAAGCGGTCTAAATCATTAAGTACAACAGACCTAAAACAAACAAAGCGGCCATGATAAACAGCAGGAAACTTAACACTTTGGTTGTGGTTGACGCAGTGTCTGTGCTCTCTTTTTTGATTTTGTTTTTCTTAGCAACGTATAGCACCATTTTTACATGCTCGATATTGTCCTCGAGGTAGTGCTCGCCTTCAGGCACAAAACCTAACGACTCATAAAAACTAAGTAAGTAAACCTGTGCTGAAATAATAATCGGGCGCTTTTTACCGTACTTTTTGCGGCACTGTGCAATAGCCTGATTCATCATCTGCCGTGCTAGGCCATCACCTCTGTGCTCTGATAGCACAAGCACTCTACCGATGGCAGGCATCGCGGTGTGGTTGGTTTTAATCGTAGGATCAGCTACTGATAGATTGGATTTTAGCGTATTAAACTCAGGTGGGATGATACGACAATAGCCCACCAATGCTGCATTTTGATGCGCGATTAGGTGCAAGCAATCAAAATCCACTTCATCCATATCTTGATAGGCGCAGTTTTGTTCGACGACAAACACTTGCGAGCGCGCCTTTAGGATATGGTACAAATCAACTGAGGTCAGCTCGTCAAAGGTTTTTAAAGAAAATTCACAAGTCATAGTGGGCTAGCTTCTGGCAATAGGCAGTAAAAGATTGGCATTATAACGATTTAGGCAGGCATTAACCATTCCTAACCGTTCAGGGTCTGGCTGATTTTGTCTAGGTTTAGGCTATCAGACATAGCGCTAAAGATTTCAAAGTATTTGCCGCGTTGGGCATAAAGTACCTCATGTGTACCTGTCTCAACCACTTCGCCATTTTCTATCACCACGAGATCGTCGGCATCGATAATTTGGGCGATATTGTGCGAGACCATAATGACGGTACGGTCTTTTTTGATCAGATCTAGGCTTTTTTTGACCTGCTGACTGGCGATAGCATCTAGACTGGCTGTCGGCTCGTCCAAAAACACAATAGGTGGGTCTTTTAAAAACATCCTTGCCAGCGCGATACGCTGCTGTTGACCACCTGATAGGGATTTGGCAGTACTCTCATAGCCATCAGCTAACCCTATAATCTGCTCGTGGATAGAGGCTTTTTTTGCCGCAATGATGATGTCCTCAATGCTGGCATTCATATCGCCATAGCGGATGTTTTCACTGATCGTACCCGAAAAAATATGATTGCTCTGTAGTACTAGGCCGATGCGCTGACGCAACTCATGGGTATCACAGTCAGCCAAATCATGTCCATCTAGGCAAATCGTGCCAGCGTCTGGCGCGTAAAACTTGACCAATAGATTGATAATCGTGCTCTTTCCTGCGCCAGAAAGGCCAACCAACGCGGTGATACGATTGGGCTTGATAGTAAAGCTGACGTTTTTTAGCGCTTGCGTGCCATTAGGATAGGTAAAATCAACGTTTTTAAGCTCGATATGACCTTTGAGGTTTTCGCTACTGATACCGTCGATGTTTTCGACTTGTTTATCGTCTTCTAAAATATCAAAAAAACCTTCGGCATAGGTCAATGCATTATTTATCTGGTCATAGATGCGGTGTAATTGACGGATAGGGGCGGCGACATTCTGAAACAGCATGACATGAAATAAAATCATGCCAATGGTCATCTCGCCTTTTAGCACAAAATAAGCGGTGAGAAGGATGATAACCACCACACCAATCTGCTCGATAAAGGTTTTGATGGCATCATAAATAAAGCCAATACTGCGAATACGCAGTTGATTGTCCGTCATTTCCTTTTGAATGGCTAAGTGCTTCTCAGCCTCAATGGACTCACGGACAAAGGATTTCACCACGCTGATCGAATTAATCAAAGAGATCACCAAACCGCTTTTTGCTTCTCGAAACCCACGCATCTGCCGACGAAAACCTTGCAGACGGCGTGCTTGCTTTTGGCTGATAAAGAAGTAAATGGGTATGATAATAAGACCGACCATGCCAACCCAAAAATTGGTCGAAAACATAATGATAAGTGCCACAATTGCATTGGCAAATAGCGGTAGCATGTCGATAAAGAAGTTTTGCACTAGGCTGGTTAAGCTGCTGACACCATAGTCAATACGGGTTTGCAATTTACCACTGTCATTTTCACTACTGGTATAAAACGCCATGCGATAGGTAAGGATGCGCTCAATGATTTTTTGAGACAGGTCACGCGACAAGTTGATACGAATCTTTTCACCAAAAAAACGCTGACCAAAAGAGATGAATATCGACAGGATCTCTTTGGTCAGGAGGACCGCGCTAATAATACCTAACATACGCAGACCTGCTTGCCATGGCTCGGCAAGCGTAGCAATTTCGGTTAACGTATCAACGGTATAACGTAGTACAAACGCATTGACCTGCGCGGTAAAGGAGCCTAGGGCGGTCAGCACTAAGGTAGCAATAATAAGCAGGCGATAAGGTTTAACAAATACCGCCAGTTTTTTTAATATATCCCACAGCAGTGCCCGCCGTTCTTTTTTCTCGATGGGAGGCTTCTTGTCTAACTGTACGCGGCGGGGTTGGGGAGATGTTGGCATAAAACTCTATCGCAAATTGAAATAAGCCATGGCTACGCTTAAAATGCATCCGCTGGCACAAAAACTTCACCAACCATAATACGCCTTGCTGAGCGGCTCATTGACACTTTTTTGGCTTGCCAGCGCCCATCGACCAGTTCGGTTTTTCCGCCGACGAGCAATGTGCCTGATGGGTGGCCAAAACGCACCTCTGTCAGCTCGCCAGCGCCTGCTGCTTGATTGACGAGCGTGCCTTGTGTGGTTGCTGCAGCGGCAATAGCGACGGCTGCTGTACCCATCATGGCGTGATGCAGTTGACCCATACTCATGGCACGTACCACTAAATCAATCTCATTTGCATCGACCGACTTACCACTAGAGGCGGTATAGCTCTGTGCTGCGCCAACCCAAGCGACTTTAGGAATGTGTTGGCTGGTCTGTGCCTCGCTCACGTCTTTAAATAATCCCATCGCAACACCGCCTGTGGCACGGATTTTCTCAAGTTTGGCAAGTAGCTCACCGTCGCTATTGATGTCGCCTTGTAATTCAGTACCGGTAAAACCTAAATCTTCTGCTTTCATAAAGATGGTTGGGATGCCTGCGCTAATAAAGGTCGCTTTGACGCTATCGGTATTTAAACCGCAGCCAGTTACATCGAAGTCATCGACCAAGTTGCCAGTAGGGAACATGTCGCTGGTGGCATCTACAGGATCGATAAACTCAATTTTGACTTCAGCCGCTGGGAAGGTTACACCGTCTAATTCAAAATCGCCCGTCTCTTGAACCTGTACTTTATCATCTGCATCTTTATAGACTGGGACATAGGCAATAATCGTTTTACCGATATTTTCTTGCCAAATGCGTACTTCACAAATACCGCTATCTGCATTGTCATCGATGCTATGAGCAATCTTGTCAGCATCGACCAAACCCATATTAATGGCACAGGCACCGACGGCCGCGGTTAAGTTGCCACAGTTACCCGCCCAGTCAATCATAGGTTTGGCGATATTAACTTGTCCAAACAGATAATTCACATCGTGGTCTGGTCTGTCAGAGGCCGATAAAATTACTGTCTTTGAGGTACTAGAGCTACCATTACCTAAGCCATCGATTTGCTTGCCGTAAGGATCTGGGCTACCGATGACCCGTAATAGGAAGTTATCACGTGACTCGCCAGCGACTTGGCAACGCTCAGGTAATTCAGATAATTTAAAGAAAGTGCCTTTTGAAGTACCACCGCGCATATAGGTAGCAGATACGGATAGTTGCGGGGCGAAAGAGAGTTTTGATTTAGTATTGGTTTGGGCCACTGTATTAAGTCCTTTTTATATTGTTATAAGAATAGGTATGGTGCCATCAGCAAGTAAATATGCATGATTAAGAGCGCTCGTTAATAATGATAGCGGCAAGAGATAATCGTCAGATAGTTATCATCGACGGCATATACCAAACGATTGGCGTCGTCGATACGTCTTGACCAAAATCCGGATAGGTTTTCTTTTAGGGGTTCAGGTTTGCCAATGCCTTCAAACGGATTACGCTTACATTCGGTGATGAGTTTGTTAATACGTTTGAGTGTTTTTTTGTCTTGCGTTTGCCAGTACAGGTAGTCTTTCCACGCAGCATCTGTCCATGCTAGTTGTTCACTCATTGTTAGACCCTTTTCCTTTGGATGGATTACAGTCTTTGAGTTCAAGCACTTTCAATATCGCCATCCGTATGCTCATTATTATCGTTGCTACCATCACCTTTGTCACTATCTTCTACCGTATCTATTAGCTCACGCGTAACCGTCTTGCCAGCTTTATATTGGGCAATAGAGTCCGCTAAGTGCGCTGCATTGGCAGGAGATTTTAGCAGATAGACGGTTTCCATCAGGCTATTGTAATAATCAAGTGACATAACGACTGCATCATCAGCGTCACGGCGGGTCACGATAGTGGCATTGGCATCATCGTTTACCGTGTCTAGGACAGATTTTAGGTGCTTTCTGGCTTCTGAAAAACTCACGACTCTCATGGATTACTCCTTTCATGATATTCTGCATGACTTGTACAATATATAGTACATATTACGCCATTGGTTAAGTAAACTCAATATTTAGCTACTATCTAGTACTTAGGAGTAAGTGACAAAACTCAGTGTATAGAACGTAAAAGCAAATAAAAGCCGATGTCATATAAGGTTATACAACATCGGCAACTTTTATACTTTATTGCTTATCACGCTAAAACCTACAGGATAGCCTTAGACGATATCTAAAGTCCCTTCGATAAACTCTTTAGCAAAGCGTTGTAGCATACCACCTGCGTTGTACATTTTTACTTCGTCAGCCGTATCTAAACGGCAGATAATTGGCGTCTCAGTGGTACTACCATCAGCACGGTGGATTACCAACGTCATTAACCCGCCAGCAGAGACTTCGCCCGTTACATCAAAGGTTTCTGTACCATCGATATTTAGCGTATGGCGAGTCGTGCCTTCTTCGAACTGTAAAGGCAGCGCGCCCATGCCAACTAAGTTTTGACGATGAATACGCTCAAAGTCTTCAGCGACGACTGCTTCTACGCCAGCGAGACGCACGCCTTTGGCAGCCCAGTCACGGCTTGAGCCTTGACCATAGCCATCACCTGCGATGATGATAAGCGGCTGCTCACGATTCATGTAGGTTTCAATTGCTTCCCACATGCGCATGACTTGACCTTCTGGTTCGACGCGCGCCAGTGAACCTTGGACAACTTCGCCATCTTCATCGCGTACCATTTCGTTCAATAGCTTAGGGTTGGCAAAGGTGGCACGTTGCGCGGTTAAATGGTCGCCGCGATGGGTTGCGTATGAGTTATAGTCCTCAGCAGGCAAGCCCATAGTATCGAGATACTCGCCAGCTGCTGATGAGCCAAGAATGGCGTTCGATGGTGACATATGGTCGGTTGTGATGTTATCACCAAGGACTGCAAGCGGACGTAGGCCTGTCAGTTTATTTTTCTTAGCCATTTTGCCTTCCCAATACGGCGGACGGCGGATATAAGTGGTCATTTCACGCCAGTCATATAACGGGCTTAGTGCCTTACCTGTGTCTTTTTTGGCTTCATCAAACATTGGGATATAAACCGCATTGAACTGCTCAGGCTTAACAGCCGCCGCAACAATGGCATCCACTTCTTCATCATCAAACCAGATGTCTTTTAGATAGACGTCATTGCCATCTTGGTCTTTACCCAATGAGTCTTTTTCGATATCAAAGCGGATGTTACCAGCGATGGCATAAGCAATAACCAGTGGTGGCGATGCCAAAAATGCTTGCTTGGCATACGGATGGATACGACCATCAAAGTTACGGTTACCAGATAGCACTGCCGTGGTAAATAAATCATTGTCGATGATTTCTTTTTCGATATCAGGGTCTAGCGCACCGCTCATACCATTACAAGTGGTACAGGCAAAACCAACCACATCAAACCCGATTTCTTGCAATTCTGGCATCAGGCCTGCTTCTTCTAGGTACATTTTGACCGTTTTTGAGCCAGGTGCTAAGGATGACTTCACCCAAGGTTTACGTAATAGGCCTTTGGCATTCGCATTACGAGCGACAAGGCCTGCGGCTACCATGTTGCGTGGGTTTGAAGTATTGGTACAGCTGGTGATAGCAGCGATAATAACTGCGCCATCTGGCATCAGGCCATCTTTTGGTTCTGGCAGCTTTTCGTCAGCGCCATGAGCGATACCTTTGGCAACCAAGTCAGTAGTCGATACACGGGCATGTGGACGCGATGGGCCTGCCATATTACGTACGACTGATGACAAATCAAACTCAAGGACGCGTGCGTATTCGGCTTTTTCCATGCCGTCAGCCCATAGGCCCGTTTGCTTGGCGTATTGCTCAACCAATTTAATCTGTTCCTCAGAGCGACCAGTCAAACGCAGATAATCAGTGGTTTGCTCATCAATATAGAACATCGCGGCAGTGGCGCCATATTCAGGCGTCATATTGGAGATAGAAGCACGATCACCGACACTTAACTGACGTGCACCATCACCGAAGAATTCGATATAGGTAGAGACCACACCTGCGTCGCGTAAGAACTCAGTCATCGCCAGTACTAGATCCGTACCCGTAATGCCTTTTTGCAGTTTACCCGTTAGTTTGACGCCAACGTAATCTGGCAGACGCATATAGGATGGATTGCCCAGCATGACGCTTTCAGCTTCTAATCCGCCCACACCGATCGAGATTACACCTAGTGCATCGACCATCGGCGTGTGGCTATCAGTACCAACTAGCGTATCGGCAAAAGCGACTTCTTCACCAGCTTTATTGTGCACGACCTGTACGACAGGTGACATTTTTTCTAGGTTAATCTGATGCATAATGCCATTACCAGGCGGTACGACATTCACATTGTCAAAGGCATATTGGCACCAGTTGATAAAGTGAAAGCGGTCATCATTGCGGCGCTCTTCAATCGCACGGTTTTTCTCAAATGCGTCATCTTCGAAGCCTGCGTGCTCAACGGCCAATGAATGGTCAACGATAAGCTGAGTTGGCACGATAGGGTTTACCTTAGACGGATCACCGCCTTGCTCAGCGATAGCATCACGCAAACCTGCCAAATCAACAAAGGCTGTCTGACCCAAGATATCATGACAAACGACGCGGGCAGGGTACCAAGGAAAGTCTAGATCTTGCTTGCCTTCGATATGCTGCTTCAGCGCATCGGTTAACTCTTCTGGTGGGCAACGGCGTACTAGGTTTTCACACAATACTTTTGAGCAAAATGGTAGTTTGTCATAAGCGCCAGCTTCGATACTCTCGACAGCCTCGCGGGTGTCAAAGTAATAAAGGTCAGTACCGGGAAGTGGCTTTTTGAATTGTTCGTTCATTGGTTGTACTAGGGCGTTGTCCATAAGTCACCTTTGGCTGTTGGCTAATTATAATAAGTAGTTAAGCGTGGATATTAGGTAAAAATTCATTCCTTTAGCAAAATCATCGTTTGCTTTTGTAGGCTTTGCTAAAGAAGCGATATTAAAAAGGTATGGTTTATATAAAGGGTAATAAGCGTATGACGATTAAACCTGAAAAACTCATAGCAAGACTCAATCGTCATACCTGTATCAGCTAGCACTGCCGCTAGCTGATAGTAAGTACGTAACAATAGCTACTTAAAAAAATCAACTTAACGCGCACTCATATCTGGTACTGGACGTAATTCTTCACCAGTGTATTCCGCACTTGGGCGAATGATACGGTTATTAGCACGTTGCTCAAACACGTGTGCTGCCCAACCAGTCAGACGTGAGCAGACAAAGATAGGGGTGAATAGCTTGGTCGGGATACCCATAAAGTGATAGGCAGAAGCATGGAAAAAGTCAGCATTACAGAACAGCTTTTTCTCACGCCACATGACTTCTTCACAGCGTACCGATACTGGGTATAGCACTTCATCACCCACGTCAGCCGCTAGCTTCTCAGCCCAACCTTTAATCACGACGTTACGTGGATCTGACTCGCTATAGATCGCATGACCAAAGCCCATGATTTTATCTTTACGAGCCAGCATACCCATCATTTCTTCTTCGGCTTCATCAGGTGAGCTAAAGCCTTCAATCATATCCATCGCCGCTTCATTTGCTCCGCCATGCAATGGACCGCGTAGTGAACCGATTGCGCCAGTGATACAAGAATGGATATCAGACAAGGTAGATGCACACACACGAGCGGTAAAGGTCGACGCGTTAAACTCATGCTCTGCATACAGGATAAGCGAGACGTTCATTACTTTTTCGTGCAGCTCGTTTGGTTTTTCGCCTTTGAGCAAATGTAAGAAATGACCGCCAATGGTGGCATCATCTGTATCGGTCTCGATACGTACATTGTCATGGGTGAAGCGATACCAATAGTTGATAATCGACGGGAAGGCCGCTAGCATACGATCAGTTTGATCGTTTTGCTGAGCAAAATCAGTTTCGGTTTCAAGGTTGCCAAGCATAGAGCAGCCAGTACGTAGCACATCCATTGGATGTGCGTCGGCTGGAATACGTTCAAGCACGTCTTTTAACGCTTGTGGTAGGCCGCGTAAGCTTTTTAGTTTGGCTTGATAGGCGTCAAGCTCGCTTTGAGTAGGCAAGTTGCCGTATAACAGCAAATAAGCCACTTCTTCAAAAATACATTTATCTGCCAGCTCTGATACATCGTAACCGCGATAGGTCAGACCAGAGCCTGATTTGCCAACGGTAGATAGAGAGGTTTTACCAGCGACTTGTCCACGTAGACCTGCGCCTGAAAGTTCTTTCTGTGCTGCCATGTTTACATTCCTTTTGTTGGTAGCTTTTTTGAGTGAAAACGGTGTTTTTGACAATAAATTTATTGGTTAATGACTACAGCGCCAGTTTAGCGTTATGCAGGCTGTTCAGGCTGTGGACCGTCTAAATCGACGTTACAACGCTCAAACTCAGCTTCGATAGGGCCATTTAAGACTTCCATCGCGCTGCCTTCGCCTTCTGCATTGTTGATCTTCATATACTTGGCACCCAGTGGTGACTCCATAAATGTCTGAATCTCATTCATTTCTTCTGGAGTAGGGTCAGCCATTGGCGTTGCCACCTCTTCGCCATTCATAACACGTAATTGCTCATTGCCAAAAGCAAGCAGTTTTTTCCCTACATCCGACGTATAAAAGTCATCTAACTCTTTTAACTCTGCATCGGTAAACTGACTCTTATAAAAACGATCGACTTCGGCTTTGCCCAAATCTTTGTCGCGTGACTCGAGGCAGCTGACTTGCTCTTCACTGAGCGCGCCGCTATTAATGATTGGTGAAAACAATAGGCTGTTGACGGTATCTAGCGTAATCGTCGTCATGATCAAGTCGTTTTGAGCATCAGTCTCTGATGATGCAGTTTCGCTTTCGCTAACCACAGTTTCGTTCGTATCACTGGCAGTATCGTCAACGGTTTCTGGTGTTTTATCACAGCCCGTCATGAACAACAGCGCCGCAAGCGTGCTACTAAGTAGTGAGGATTTGACAACCGTATGAGCAGTAAAAAATGGCATAAATAACCTAAAGGTAAATAAAGACGGGTTTTGAAACGATAAAGCACACAGAGGTGGTTTACCGTTTCGGCGTTGCTACTTGGCAATTATGAGTTATTAACTACTTATTATCAGCAAATAGTTTGTCTAGTGTCTGCTCAAATTCATGATAGTTCAAGAAATCATAGAGCTCCATACGGGTCTGCATGGTATCGACGACTTTGTCTTGCGTGCCATCATCTAATAAGTGCTGATAAACGTTCAATGCCGCTTTGTTCATAGCACGGAAAGCGGATAGTGGATATAGCACCATCTCGACACCCACACTATACAACTGGTCAGTGGTATATAGATCTGTCTGACCAAACTCTGTCATGTTTGCCAGTACTGGAATATCGAGTACATCAGTGAACTTACGGTACATCTCGATATCGGTCAGCGCTTCTGCAAAGATCATATCTGCGCCAGCTTCTTGGAAGGCAACGGCGCGCTCGACAGCAGCGTCCAAGCCTTCTACAGACAATGCATCTGTACGTGCCATCACCACAAAGTCAGGGTCAGTTTTGGCATCTAGTGCTGCTTTTAGACGATCAACCATCTCTGAGATACTAACGATTTCTTTGTTAGGGCGATGACCACAACGTTTTTGCGCCACTTGGTCTTCGATATGTACTGCCGCGACACCTGCTTTTTCCATTTTTCTGATGGTCTGGGCGATGTTAAACGCACCACCAAAGCCAGTATCGATATCAACCAATAATGGTGTATCAACGGCATCGGTGATACGGCGAGCATCTTCTAGTACATTATCAAGGCTGGTCATACCTAGATCAGGTAAACCAAATGAGGCATTGGCCACGCCAGCACCGGAGAGGTACAACGCTTGATGACCAACTTGGGTCGCCATCATCGCTGTATAGGCATTGATAGCGCCTGCAATCTGTAATGGTTGGTTGTTATCATTTTTTTGAGTGAGAGCACTGCGAAAGCGCGCGCCTGCTGAAGATGAAGTCATATGATTGTCCTTACATGGAGGGGAAATATTCTAATTGTTGTAGCTGATTATACTCAATTATTCATGCCTGAAAAGTTTGAGTTCTCAATTAATATTTAATTTAAGTAAAAACTGAATGTAATATTTTTAATAGTATTCGTAATTCAAATAGCATTATGCATTTATTGGTAATTTCTTATGATAAGTATTCATATTGCTTAAAATCACAGCTTTTAGAATCTTCTATTTTTTTACATTTAGTTACAATTACTAAAAGTGTATTGTCTTATTAGTATAATTACACCCATTAAAAAGCCCTAATAGCTGAGCTATTAGGGCTTATGTTTTGCTTAAATAAGATTGTTAAGCGACGAGTTTTAAATTAAGCAAAAGCTTAAGAAAATAGACCTGCAAGATTGGCCAAGAACAATAATGCAAAGCCTGCCAAGAATATCAAGCCTGCGATAGACAGAGCATTCATACCTGCTGACAGTTTCTTATGCTTTTTAACCAATGAGTAGTTTAACCAACCAAAAATAGGCGCAGAGACGAACGCCGATATCATGGCAAACTTAAGCATAGCGCCTAGTTGTCCTGTGAAGAAAGTGATAATTACTAGACCACCACCGATGGCATAGGTCGTCCAAAAAGCGATCTGCTTTTTATTGATTTCGCTTTCACCTTTTAGCAGACGCCAGCATTCAGCATTAGCACGTCCATAGCCATCAGCACAGGTGATGGTCGTGCCAAACATACACATAAAGGCGACGAAAGCGACCAGCAATCTCGACCATTCACCAATGGTCGCGGTATACATGTTGATCAACTGGTTGATATAAGCACCGCCAACCAACTCAATCTCTTGTCCTGATCCGTACTGGACAAACACACCTAACGATAAGAAGAATAATGCCAATATCGCTGATACTGCATAGCCAACGTTAAAATCTAACAAGCCTTGGCTATGTGTAGTGTGATCTGCTTTGACTTTGGCAGAGGTCCACATAGAGGTAATTGCAGCAAACTCTAGCGGTGCTGGCATCCAACCCATGAGTGCTACGATGAAGCCCAACGTGGCCAGGTTCCAAGGAGAGGCCGCCACAAAATCTACTGCCATAACGGTTGGTTTGCCAGCAGCAATGATAACTGCAGCAACGGTAGCTGCGGTAAGCGCAATCATAATCCACTTAGTCACACCATCGAGCAACTTATAATGCCCTGCAATCAAAAAGAACCAAGAGACCGCGACGATAATGAGAGATAACGCCATTGTTGACAGACCAAGTGAGGCTGGCAACATAAAGCCCAAAATTACGGCCGCAATAAGTGAGACCGCACCCGTACTAATAACCGCTGACAAGATAGAAAGAATAAAATATACCCAAAGATATACCTTTGAGCGTTTGGCATAGCCTGCAATCAAACTCTCGCCAGTATCGTAGACGTAGTCAGTTGCGAAGCGAAAAAAAGGATACTTAAACACGTTAGCCAATACAATCATAATGGCCAATTGCCAGCCATAGATAGCACCGGCCTGTGTTGATGAAATCAAATGCGAACCACCAATGGCAGCAGTTGCCATCAAAATGCCTGGGCCAAAGATGCGCCAGCTAAAGCCCTCTTGTTGCGAGGCAACGCTATCGTCAGGGGCACTTGGGTTGTTGAGTTGTTGTGTGGACATGAATACCTCGAAATGGTTAAAACAGCAAATTATCACTTACCTGTGTCAGCTTGCCAATGATCAGAAAAGAACGTCCTATAAATCGTCTAAATATAAAACGATTTACATCGTATCGACTTTATCACACCAACACTGTCTAGGAGAATGATTATTCTAGTTATTATTACTATTTGTTTGCATTGCTATTCTTGTTAGTTAGCATACTTATAAAATAATATCAATATTTAAAATGAATTATTTTTGGCGGTTCTTTATAACACAATATTCATCGGATATCTGCCCATTTAGGCCTGTGACACAAAATTTTGCTGCCGATAAGTGATGCCGCGCTGTTCGTAGACGTGATAAATAGCTGTGAGCAAGTCAGGTATTTTGGGATGTACAAAGTCTTTGAGTGTGTGTAAATAAATAGGGGAGGTGACATTTTCATGAACCAAACGTTGGTAGCTGATCTGTTCCGTACGTACGGTTTGCAAGCTGGCAGGCACCAATGTAATGCCTTCGCCTGCCGCGACCAGTCCCAATGCTACCTGCAAATCACTGACTGTCGTGGTCATAAAAGGTGAGATGCCATACTGGGCAAAAAGATGTAGTAAAGGCTCAGTAATAGGCTCGCTAGCGCTAGATGATGCTTCATGAGTAGCAGCACGGTTGACTCTATTTGTAGATAACTTGTCGCTCGATTGGGTTCCTGTCTCTGTCGTCACCGTGGACGATACTGGCAAATGTGTTTGATGATATAAAATTAAGCGATTGTTCGCTAGGTCTATCAAGCGCTGCTTACGTACATTGGCAAGCGGATGTGATTTTGGCAATGCCACCACGTAGCGTTCATGACGTAGCAGAATCTGCTGAATCCATGGGTCTTGATGGGCAAATCGGCCAAAACCAATATCAATCTCACCAGACTTGAGTGCATCTATTTGTTGATATGAGCTAATGTCTTTTAAATTAACGTCGATATCAGGGCTGAACTGTTTAAGCGTGGCAATGATTTCAGGCAACAGGCCATATAGTACTGAGGGCACAAAACCTATATTTAAAACGCTGCTGGGTGCTGATAGGCGCTGAGTCATACTGGTTACAGTATCAATCTCGGTCAGTATCGTGCTTATTTTATCGTAGAAAAAACTGCCCGCTTCAGTCAGATGTAGTGGTCTGTGGTAGCGATCAATAAGCACCACGCCCATGTCAGTCTCTAACTGTTTTAGCAAGCGACTCAGGCTCGGCTGTGACAGTCCTGTCTTGGTGGCGGCAGCGCTAAAGCTGCGCAAATCTGCAACCGCGATAAACGCATTAAGCTGTTTTAAATCCATACTATTGAGCCTGTCATAGTCTATGTTGTCTTCATGATATTTGTTTTTACTTCTTATTTATCCTGTAGTTGAAGACAATTTGCACAAATATTCATGACATTAAAAAAATTGTGCTTGAAGATAATGGTATGAGCAACTATATTGAGTGCTGATAACACTGTTACACTCTAGCAAGAAAAATCAAAACTTCATCTTAGCAGTCATTTAATGCCAGTAGAACAAACTGGTTTGGTATTATTCTATGAGCGACGAAAAAGAAGACATCGGTACTGATTTTGACGAAAAATTGGCTAAAATCGTTCACCAGAAGTCGCGTAAGCGTAACAACAATGATATCTATGAACGTTTTATTAGTCGTGTTCATAGCTCTGAAGATAGTAACAGAAAAAATTCGAAACCATTGGAAGGCGCACAAAAACTTCCTGCTTTTGAACCATTAAGTACAGAAGAGTTACAGCTGTTTGAAGATCAAAATATCGACGAAGGATCAAAAGTAAATGCAACTTTTGATTTTTCAAATAAAAATGTATCACAAACTCATATACCGAGCATAGAGGATGACGACTATAGTAGTGTTAGTGATGTCGGCTCACATACTGCAGATTCAGAATACACAGAAAATAGTAACGATACGGACTTGCCTGCTGCTACCGTCCATTACAGTGAACCTACGACAGGTATCATGTCTAACAATGACTCTATAAATATTGAAGACTTAGTAGAATCAACCTCTGTTAAGGAAGTAGTAACCAAAAGCAAGGTAAAGAGTAGCAAAAAACCTATCGTTATTGGTATAGTTGTTGGCTCAATAGTATTGGCTACTATTATAGTGATGCTTATATTTTCAGGAATATTATCAACTTCTGCTGTTGACGATAAAGGTAACAGTGCTGATACTCATGTAGAGAAAGACAGTACACCAGTTATTGACACTGAGACAATAACACCTGTCGAAAGCCAAACAGTTACTGATGACGTTGACCTTATAAGTGAGCAACCAGCATCCATCCAGCAGAATGCTTCAGGTAATAGCAGACCAGACATGCCAGCTGCTAATGAACTAGAGTTGAATCCTGAAAACTCTACAACAGGAGACGATGTTGCTGTTTCGGAAACTGAGGAAGCTGCTATTACCTATGATGATTTTAGGCAAGAGTCACAAACCACATTGTATAGAGAAACTAACGATTAGAATGGTGATGTTTCGTTTAGTTTAACCCATTAGACAACACATAGGATACACGGTCATGTACCGTTGATAACGTGAGTTGAACTGGTACGTAGCTATGAGTAATTTAAATAACATTAGTAGCGGTAGTGCTACTAAATCAAAAAACATTAGACCACGCAGGCGTTTTTTCTTTATCGCCAGCATGGTCTTTATTGTTCTACTAGCTATGTATCTATTTGACCGTACTGCTTCTACGCTATCTCAAGCATCGTTCACCAATAACGGTTTAACGGCAAGCAATATTGCGACAAAAAGCAGTTTTAATAACATTCCATCACAATCGTATAGCCAAAGCGACTATGTAATCTCTGATATTTATCAAGAGAATGATGTCATTAGTTATGATGACTTCAAACAAGAAGCACAAAATGTACTATTTCGTGATGAAGGACAGCTTAAACAAGCTACCTATAGCACACATGGTATTACGCCTACCATTAGCATTGAAGACTTTAGAGTAGAAGCGCATAAAACCTTATATCGTGAATCCAGTTATTAGGGCTGCTATTAGCGCTATAGTATTATATTGATAGCTATAAATCAGTAAGTGAATAATATTGAGCCCCATTTTTCTATAAACCAGACGAATGGGGCTTTTTTGTGGGCTCAGTGCTCCATGCTTTGCTGTATGTCATCTGTCGCGCTCAACGCAACCGCTACGAAAGCGGCAGCCGTTGCACTGTGATTGGTCTGCTTGTATTGGATATGCACGGGTATGTGTGTGCTAACGTTGTTTAGCATCATAAAGTGACAGCCCTTGCTATATAGCTTGCGTACGCAGTAAGGCGCAATCGCCACGCCCAATCCTGCTGCCACTTCGGTCACCAAGGTCTGCATGTGCTTGGGTTGACTGATAATATTGGGTGAAAACCCAGCTTGTCTGCATAGCATGATGGTTTCATCAAATAAACCAACTGCTTCATCACGGTTAAAAATAATAAACTTATCGGCTTTTAGCTGCGCCAAATCAATGGTTGTCTGATTGGCTAATGCATGGCTCTGGTTCACAATCGCCACCAATTTGTCGATATAAATACTGTGGCTAATAAAGTCATTAGCAATAGCGCTAGGCAATGGTCTTGAGAAAGCAATATCGATGCGATCATTATTAAACGCTTCTATTTGTTCGGTCACCGTCATCTCAAACAATGAGACATGTACGTTCGGGAACTGCGCTTTATAACTGCGTGCCAACGTGGCCATAAAGGTTAAACATGCTGAGCTTAGATGCGCAATATTGAGCGTGCCTACTTGTCCGTCATGTGCCCGTTTAACTTGTGTCTTTGCTTGCTCTGCTAAGCTCAAAATAACAGCAGCGTCTTTCAATAGTTGCTCGCCAGCGGGTGTAATAGTCACCTCACGAGAAGTACGGTTAAACAGCACAACGCCTAACTCTGTCTCTAACGATGAGATATGGCGACTGATGGCAGGTTGTACGGTATACAGCTCACGCGCCGCTTCCGAAAAACTCTGGTGCTTGGCCACGGCCATAAAGCTTTTGAGTGTTTTTATATCCATACCATCAATCCCTTTTATTAACATCTTTCATCAAAATCTTGCTCAGTCTTATTTTTTATCTATACAGTATTTGTATGAATTAAATCATATACTATCATTTTTGTTATGGTTTGATAGGCTCTATACTTGCGGCATGATTTATTGAGCCGAGATAGCAATGGATAAGCCTGTACCCGTACTGAACCAACCGTCAAGCCAGTCGTTAAGCAGATTTATTTTACTGTTAATGACTGCCGCGATTGCCGCAACCGCCGCCAACCTTTATTACAACCAGCCAATTTTACCGCTCATCGGTCATGAGTTTGATTTAAACAACGCGCAACTGGGTAGTATTCCGGCATTGACGCAGTTTGGTTATGCGTTTGCTTTACTGTTCCTCTCACCGTTGGGCGATTCGATTGCGCGTAGACGCCTGATTGGTATTCTGTCGTACTTATTAGTAGCGGCTTGTGTTTTTGCAGCAATATCACCCAGTTTACCCGTACTGCTGCTATCGGTGTTTTTGATTGGTGTCAGCGCCAATATTACCCAGCAGCTCATTCCGTTTGCCGCTTCCATGGTGTCTCCTGAAAACAAGGGCGCAACCCTTGGTACTCTGATGATGGGATTGACCATTGGTATTCTATTGTCCCGAACTTTAAGTGGATTTGTAGGGGAGCAATTCGGTTGGCGCAGCGTGTTTGTGATGTCTGCAGCACTTGCCGCTGTCTTTGGGGTATTACTGCGGATATTTTTGCCAACCAATACGCCGCATACCACACTGCGTTACTTTCCGCTTATCAAAAGTAGCTTGTCACTATTTATAAAACACAAATCCCTGCAAAAATTCACCCTTGTAGGTGCATTTTGGTTTGCCTCATTCAACGTACTATGGGCAACGCTCGCGATTTATGTCAGCGATGCGCCTTTTAATTACAATGCACAGCAAGCAGGACTATTTGGTGTGATTGCGATGGCAGGAGTGATAGGGGCTAAATCCTCTGGTAAATGGGTCAATAAATTGGGTTCTAAAACCTTAGTGATGATGGCATTGGCACTGGCTGCCATAGGCTTTGCTATTACAGGATTGTTCGCAGGTAATTTGGTGTCGCTGATTGTCGGTATTATCTTAATCGATTTTGCTGTATTCAGTGCGCAAGTGGCCAATCAGGTTCGCGTCTTTAGTATCGATCCCGCCGCCCAAAGCCGCATCAACGGTATTTATATGTTGGGTTACTATACAGGCGGGGCACTGGGGTCTATGGCGGGTGTCAAAGCTTTTGCCCTATACCAGTGGCCAGGAGTGGTGGTGGTCAGCATCGTCTTTATCATCATCAGCGCAATATTCAATTCATTCGCCAAAAAATAAGTGATATCAGTACAGTTATACCAGTAATAGATATCGAAACGACTAGGGAAACATATGAACCAATTAAAAACCGCAGGCAGTCTTACCTTACTGTGTATTGCCAGTTTGACCATTATGGTCGGCACATTACTGGCACCCGGCTTGGTTAGCATTTCGGCAGGCTTGGGTATTACCGGCAACAGCGTGCTATTAATCACTTTTCCGTCATTGGGTGCGGTGGTATTTGCGCCACTGGCTGGCAAGTTAATCGATAAATATGGCGCGTACAAACTCTTGATGATTGGTTTGTTTTTATACGGACTTGCAGGTGCCAGTGCTTATCTTCTACATGGACCAGCACAGGTGTTTAGCAATCGGTTTCTATTGGGTGGTATAACGGCAGTCGTCATGGCGAGCTGTACGGTACTAATCTCTACATGGTATCAGGGGGAGGCTCGCTTAAAGATGATTGCCAAGCAAGGCATGTCCATTGAGCTGGGCGGGGTCATATTCTTATTTTTAGGTGGCTTGCTGGCCTCACAGTTTTGGGCATTACCGCTATCGATTTATTTGATTGCGTGGGTATTCTTAGCCATGCTACTACTGTTTGTACCACGGCATCATGCAACTGCTGTAAGCCATGAGCAGATTAATGAGGACGATAGTAAAACTATTATTAGTGGTCTATCTCTAAAAAATGTGTATCTTATCTCAACTTTAGCGATGACCATATTTTTCACCTCAACCGTGTTATTACCAATTACCATGCATGAGTTGAGCTATAACGAATCACAAATCGGTCAACTATTGGCATTTATCTCTTTGGTTGCTGTCGTTACCGCAGGCTTTATGCCAAAAATCATCAAATGGTTAAATGAACCCAAAGTATTAGCACTGGCATTTTTAGCGTTTGCGTTGTCGTATATTTGCTTTACGCAAACCAGTGCCTTGCTATTAGCATTAGGCGCGCTATTGATCGGCATTGGCTTTGGTTTTAGTATTCCGCTGCTGAACCATATGACCGTCGAGCTAAGTGCTGCTAAAGTACGTGGCCGTAACTTATCTTACTTTACGATGGCAGTGTTTTCGGGTCAGTTCTTCACATCATTTATGGAGTACATGCCGGGCGGCGCGCACAACGTGTTTACTATGTGTAGCGTGTTCAGCGTCATTATTAGCATAGTTTTATTTGTGAAAGGTCGTAAAGCTGCTTGATAGAACGTTTATACTTTCCATGAGGGAACATGAAGGAAGCAGATTAGAGTCATCAACAGACACTGAGCCAAGCACTGATGCTGTTGCTATTTATATTACAATCACAACATCAGTTAGCTTGCGGATAGCTTTAAGCCAGTTGCTTTTTGAGCGTTCGTAAACGGCTTTTAAATTCTGAGCGGTCAACATAACAGCCTTTGAGACGACGCTCACCGACGTTTTCATCAAATGCGTTACGCCCATGCAGGACTCGGCGGTTATCAAAAACCACCATTTGACCAGCCGCTAGTTTTAACTCAATCTTATAGCGACTGTCTTTTAATCGAGCCATCAGCTCTCGATAAGCAAGGTAGTAGTCGTACATAACGTCGCTTGGCAAATCAAAAACATCTGCAAGATGGGCGTTGTATTTGATTTCCACAATATTACCAAAGTTGTCTAGATTGATGACGGGGTGGTGCTCACGGATATCATGGGCAGTGTCATGAAAACGAAAGGGGATGGCATATTCGGCAAGCAAGCGAAAATACTCCGGCTGCTCTTCTCGTAACCCTTCTAACACCTTTAACCCATCCACAAAAGTAGATTCACCACCTATGCTTTCATTACTCAAAAAATGCAAAAATTGATAACCTGGAGGTAATTCCTGATTTGGCAAGTCGGTATGCAAAGGTAATGAAAGTGACGTATAAGCCAAATTAATCGGCGACTTCTCTGATATCACATCAAAGGTCATGCCAAAATTAGTTTGCCGCAGATAATCGACTCGCATGGCGGTCTGTACGCCAGCATCAGAGTCATCTGGCATATTATCGATAATGGTAAGCCCATGTTTATCCAGCGCACTCATCCACTCATATAAAGCGCTGTCACTGGTCATGATGCTCTGTTGGTCATACATCGGAATGTGGTCAATAAATGTGCCATCCCAACTTTCATAAGGACTGCTATGATCCTTGGCCAATGCACTAGAATACCCAAAATCACGTAACCAACTTTGATCGAAGTGGCTGATATGCGCCTGTTCTGACCATTCAATCGTCAGCGTTGTCTGATCAAAAGAGACAGAGAGTGGATGGATATCTTTTGAGACACTCAGTAAATCAAAGCTACGCTCGCCAGTGTGCGGGTGAAAAGCAGATGGGCAATTATCACGCAGCCAGATATAGTGGTACGTACTGTCGATACCATCATTCCAGCGTATTTGAATGGCGCGATCAATGAGCGCAAAGGATTCTATTTGGTAGTCAGTTGCTACGGCGATGTCTAGAGATGGTGTTGATTGAGGCGTTTCCATTGGAGCAGACCCTACGTATACATGAAGTAAAAATATATTTTACGGTATCTTGTTCGGATCGGTTATTCAAACAATGAATTACGAATCACCTAATAGGCAATATCAATCAACGCAGTACTAAACTGCGATTGATATCTGGCGAGATATTTTTTGAAGGGTTTTGAATAATATTAAGGCTTCGCGAACGAAGCCTTAATATTTGCGACAATTGGTATAAGCTTTTTATTTATCCGAAAGCTAATTATCGAAAAGCTACCTTAACCAGTATTTCGTAACCCTGCAGCTAGCGCATTGATACTACGGATTAATGGATCTTCTACATTAAGGTCGCCATGTGCCGAATCGTTCAGGGTGTCCTGTTGCCTGGCACGCTTTAACAGCTCAATCTGGATATAGTTAATAGGATCTAGATAAGCGTCTCGCCATTGCAGGGATGAAGCAAGGTTTTGCTGATTGGATAATAAAGAATCTTGCTCAAGCAGAGAGTTGAGACCTGAATTGGTCAGCGTGTGTTCATCGGTGACCGCTGTCATGATTTTTTCGCGTAACGGCTCATCATCACATAGTTGGCTATAAGCCTCGGCAATATTCATATTGGCTTTGGTAAAAGCCATCTCGATATTACTGATAAACACGCTAAAGAAAGGCCAATGCTTATTCATCTCTTTCATCAATGCTTCGTCTTTTTTGACGCTATCTAGCGCACTACCAACGCCATACCAAGCAGGTAGGGTAAAGCGTGCCAATGACCAGCCAAATACCCAAGGAATCGCTCGCAAGGTGGTCTTACTTGGTAGGCCTTTTTTGCGATGAGCAGGACGTGAGCCAATGTTTAACAGAGATATTTCTTGTACTGGGGTGACCTCGGAATAGAATTTATAAAACCCTTCGGTACGATCGGTCAGCTCGCGATAACGCTGTTCGCCAGCATCTGCCAGCTGTGCAAACAAGGATTCATACTCTGGCAACTCAGTCGGTTGCACCACAAACCTTGAAGAGCAGGCTTTGAGTGTACCCGTGATTGCCATGGTCAGCTCAAACACAGCAGTATCTGTATTGGCATACTTGGCATAGAGCACTTCGCCTTGCTCAGTTACTTTAATCTGACCATGTAGCGTGCCAGCTGGCTGTGCAGCAATGGCTTTGTGTGTTGATCCACCACCACGGCTCACAGAACCGCCACGACCATGGAACAAGCGTGTTTTTATACCATATTGCTCAGCAATGTTATTAATGGTTTGCTGTGCACTATAAAGCTGCCATGCAGAGGTGATAATACCGCCGTCTTTTGATGAGTCTGAATAACCCAGCATAATCTCTTGCGTGTTATCCGTGTTCCGTAGCAGTCCACGATATAGTGGATTATCTAATACGGCAGGCAAGATTTTATCGATATTTTTGAGATCTTCGATGGTTTCGAACAACGGCGCAACTGGCAAATCAGCAGACAATTGACCTTCGTCATCAATTCTGCATAAGCCTGCAAACCGCATGAGCAGCAACACTTCTAGTAGCTGGCTAGCATTATTGGTCATCGAGATCACATAGCTACCAAAAGTAGCCTGTCCCACCAGTTTGCGTAGAGTGGCGACCGAATTCATCAGTGACAATTGCTCACGCGTTTTGTCTGTCAGGTTATCAGTATAGATAAGCGGCGTGCCTGGTTTTTCTAGCAAGCGCGTCAACCACTCTTGACGTTCGGTTTCGCTTAGCGTTTGATAATCAGGCAGGTTGGAGGCACTAGCAAAGATATCGGCAATCACTTCGCCATGATATGACGACTCTTGACGGATATCGAGCGCCGCCAAATGAAAGCCGCAAGTTTTGACCAAACGAATGACATCTAGTAGTAATCCTTCTGCGTGTGCCGTATCGTGTGTATTGACACTTTGGCGGATAATGCGCAGATCTTCTAGTAACTCTTCTGGATTGGCATAGGCATCCTTTTCGGCCTCGATATCCGTACCTTTACTTTGGATGCGGCGATTGGTGGCTTTAACTTTAGTCAGAATGATAGAGAGCAGGCGACGATATGGCTCATTGCCATAGTCATCGAGGTTATAGTCAAACACCCGCTGATCGAGCTCATCATAACTTTTGATCTTGGCATATACGTCAGGTGAAACGGTGACAATGGTGTCACTATGAATCAGCTGGCGGCGCAGCTTTTTGAGTAGCACCTGATAGTGACGCAGCACGGTATCAGCATGCATCAATACGGCAAGTTCTGTGGTCTCAAAAGTCACAAAAGGATTGCCATCTCTATCGCCACCAATCCATGAACCAAAGCTCATAAACGCAGGCAGTGGATAGTCTGTGAGCTCTGGATAGATATCGACAATGGCTTTTTTGATATTACGATACACTTTAGGAATGGCATTGAACAAACTGGCATTAAAGTAATGCAAGCCATTGTTAATCTCATCATATACCAATGGCTTACGGGTGCGCACTTCGTCAGAAGACCATAATAGATCAATCGTTTGCGCAGTTTGCTCTTTGGCTTGCTCGTAGGCGAAGCTGTTTTCAGACACGTTGTTTAAAGCGTCGCTATGCGTGAATAGACTTTGTAAGATATTCATCGTGGTACGGCGACGCGCTTCGGTAGGATGCGCCGTGAAAACAGGTGTAAATTTTAGCTGATCAATCAGCTCTTGCATTTGAGCGGGCTCGATATTGCGCTCACGACACTCAAGTAAGGTACGACGAAATGATCCTTCCCAGCTTTGCTCAGACTGCATACGCTGCGCATGACGCTGCTCACGCAAGTAATTCTCTTCGCTTAGATTGGCTAGGAAAAAATAGATAGAAAAGCCGCGTATGACGTTTTTTAAGGTTTGATTGTCCAAAGAAGCAATAAAATCGATAAGCTGCTGTTTATGTGCCTCATTCGGCTCACGACGCTGTTGAATAAAGCCCTTGCGCAGCGTCTCAATCGTATCTAGCGTCTGCTCACCAGATTGGCGAGAAATAGCATTACCTAATAATGAACCCAACAAGCTGGTGCGTTTACGTAGTACGTTGTTATCTAGTGTCATCTTCAACCTTCCTATCAAATGAGTGGATACAATACTATGGTTATCTTATACGTAATATCCTTATGGTTTTTTGCAATTTAACATAAATAGGTGAGGCCTGCTTGATGTTGATAGCAACTTTTTTTGCTAGCAGATATTAGCAGACCTCTAATGCACTATTATTAGAGCGATTTTTTGTGACCATGCTCATTGCTATATTCTATCCAAAAGTCCGCATTATCCACTCCAGCCTTTCTAGGGTCAAAGACAGGGTTTATACCTAATTTCATCTGCTCGTCGTAGTCTTTTAGAACTTTTAGAGCAACTTTACTTAGAAGTAAAATAGCAATGAAATTCAAGTAGCACATACTGCCAAACCCTATATCACCTAACGCCCACATCATACCGATTGACTGAACACTACCAGTGAAACAAACGATTAAAAAGACCAGTTTGAGTACATGCTTAAGAATGGGGTAGCGCAGTTTATTGTCCAAATAGACCAACGTAGTTTCGGCGATATAGTAATAAGCAACCAAGCAGGTGAAAGCGAATAAAAAGATAGCAATCGCAACAAAACCACTTCCATACTGGTTAAAGACAGTAGATACGGCGGCTTGGGTAAATGCCGTACCAGCTTCAATACCCGGCATATTATCAACTAGGGTTATACCTTCAGGGGTCACCACGTTATACATGCCAGTTGATAGAATCATCAACGCTGTTGCAGTACAGACAAGCACCGTATCGATGTAGATAGAGAAGCTTTGCACTAAGCCTTGTTTGGCAGGATGTGATACCTCTGCTGCCGCTGAGCTAAAGGTCGCCTCGCCAGCACCCGCAACGTTTGAGAAAACAGCACGGCGTACGCCCCAAGAGATTGCGGTCCCAACCATACCACCAAACACTGCATCCATACCAAAAGCGCTTTTAAAGATAAGTGCAAACATTGCAGGGATATTTTGAGCGTTAAATGCCAATACAATCACCATCATAAGAATATAACCGATTGCCATGACAGGTACGACTTTTCCTGCAAAATTAGCAATACGCTTCACACCGCCAAATATAATGATACCTAGTAGTACGACAAGGATAATTCCTGTTACAACGGGTGGTATATTAAATGCTGTATTAAAAGAGTCCGCAATGGTATTGGCCTGAACACCAGGCACTAACACGCCGTAAGATAGACAGGTCACGATAGCGACGATGATAGCAAAAGGTTTTAGCTTTAATCCTCTTTCAATATAAAAAGGGGAGCCGCCACGATATTGATCGCCGACCTTATGTTTGTATACCTGCGCTAAGGTAGACTCAATAAAAGCACTAGCACCACCTAACACACCCATGAAAATCATCCAAAATACCGCGCCAGGGCCACCTGCTGCAATGGCTGTTGCAACCCCAGCGATATTACCCACACCAATACGTCCTGATAGCGCCATACAGAAAGCTTGGAAGGAGCTAATCCCAGCTGATGAGCTTTGTTTGTCGAACAACAGCCTAATCATTTCTTTGAAATAACGGATTTGTACGGCACGAGTCATAATCGTAAAATATATGCCGACACCTAACGCAAGATAAACTAGGGCGTCACTCCAAATATACCCGACGATAGTATTGATGATATTTTCCATAACTTTACTTCCTTGTAGTGTTTTCGGTTATGCTGACTTGGGCGTGGATAGCGGACAATGTCAGTTTTTAGTTCACCAACCAGATAGTTTTGGTTTGGGTATACTGGGACAACGCCTCTAAGCCATTGTCACGACCGCCGAAGCCAGATTGTTTATAACCACCAAAAGGTGTCGTAATATCACCCTCAGAAAAACCATTAATCGAGACGGTACCAGCTTTAATAGCGGATGCCACGCGGAATGCGCGATGGATGTTTTGTGTATAGAAGGATGCAGCAAGCCCATAATTACTCTGATTGGCGAGCTGAATAGCTTCCTCTTCGGTTTCAAAACTTGTGACAGCTAAAAGTGGGCCAAAAACTTCTTCTTTAAACAGCGTCATATCCGGGCTGACATTATCAAAGATGGTAGGCTCGATATACCAGCCACTACCGAGTTCATCGTGGATACGTCCACCTGCGATCAAACGAGCACCCTCCGTTTTTGCAGTATTGAGATGCGATATTACCTTTTCAAAATGCGCCTTTTCGATCATTGGGCCAATAGCGACCTCGGGATCGTAAGGATGACCAACCTTCCAAGACTGAAGACCTTTTTTTAATAGCGTTAACAATGCTTCTTTTTGGCTAGAATGGACAAGTAGACGCGAACCACAGCTACAGTTTTCGCTCATATTCCAAAAAGCAGCGGATAAAATATGCTCGATGGTTTGTTCATTGATAATGGCATCCGCAAAAACGATTTGAGGGCTTTTGCCACCACACTCTAAGACCACTTCCTTGAGATTGCTTTGTGCAGAGTACTGTAGAAACAGTCGACCGACTTCGGTTGATCCTGTAAAAGAAACCATATCAACATCCATATGCTGACCGAGTGCCGCACCTACTTCTTCACCAAGCCCACAGACTAACTGCAACGCCGCTTTTGGCACGCCAGCCTCGTACGCCAATTGTGTTAATCGATATGCTGAGAGCGAGGTCAATTCAGCAGGTTTAACAATGACTGAGTTGCCGGTTATTAATGCGGGTGCAACTTTCCATGCATACATTTGTGCTGGGAAATTCCATGGTAGTACCGCACCCACTACACCGATAGGCTCTTGTACCACAAGGCCTAGTGCATCAGCACCAGTAGGAGCAACCTTGCCAAAAACTTTATCAGCCGTTTCGGCGTACCATTCAAAGGTTTCAATCGTAGCGGGCAGGTCAGTGTTGAGACATTCCGTAATAGGCTTGCCTGCATCGACGCAATCTAAGGCAGCTAACTCATCCATATGCTCATGCATCAATTGACACCAGCGCTGCATGATAGCTTTGCGCTCTGCAGGAGACATCCGTCGCCACTCACCATGTTCAAAAGCGTCTCGGGCTGCCACGACCGCCGTATTAACATCTTGCTGACTTCCATTAGCAATACTACCTATGCAGGTATTATCAATAGGGCTGTAGTTAGGGAGTGTTGTCTCGGATACTGGTGCTGTGGTATCTATTAAATGGCCTGCCCAAAGCTGTTGGTTGCTGGCGAGTTCGAAGACTTGCGCTGTGGTCATACTCATTAGATTGTCCTTTTCTATACAATGGTAGGAACGATAAGAATGGTGCGATATATCAAGATAGGAGTGCTAAAAATAACTGAGTCTCTTCTTTTGACATATCAGTCAAAGGTAGTCGTACTGACCCAACATTGATGCTCCCGTTAATGCAGCCTACTTTGGCTTTTTGGTTATAGTTTCCAGACTCCATAGAGTGGATAGCAGGATACATGGCTGTCATCAGCTCCTTAGCATGGTTCCAATCGCCTTTTTGTGTGGCTTCAAACAATGCGACTTGTTCTGCTGGAAATACGTTAGCCGCACCAGCGATCCAGCTCTTAGCACCCCAAAAGAAGAAATCTACTGGTTGGTCGTCACAACCACAAACCACTTCAAAGTTTTCAAAATCAGCCTGTAGCATACGTAATGCATGGCTAAAATCGCCGCTGCTTTCTTTGACACCTACAATATTGGGATGTTTGGATAAATGCGCGACGGTTTCAAACTCAATGCTTACACCGACGCGTGCTGGAAAATTGTACATAATGATAGGTAGGTCAGTGGCATCAGCGACGGTTTCAAAATGCGCAATAATACCGTCTTGGTCTGGTAGGCTATACGGATTGGCTGATAACATTAGGCCGTCGTAGCCCAAATTGTTGGCTTGATGAGCAAGTTCGATAGAATGATTGGTCGATAAACTGTTGATACCTGCAATCAGAGTGACTTTGCCTTTGGCAGCAGCAGCGATAGTGGTCAAAACCAGTTCACGCTCTGCAGGCGAGAACGTGTAGTATTCACCAGTTGTACCGCAAGCTACGATTCCGGTAACGCCTTTTTCTATGAATACATTGACCAGTTCGGTCAATTTTTGAGTATCAATATCTCCATTAACATCGAAAGGAGTAACGATAGGGACTAAAACGCCATGAATGTTCATATAAATATCCTTATTTGGAAGTAAAGGCCGTTAGTAAGCCATGAGCTGTTAGCGACATTGTTGGTTCTATGAGTTGTCATAGAGATAAAATGTTCGATTATTATTTAAAATACTTACGTTTGAAGCGGTTTAGACGATAGGCAGTAGGATCTACCATGGCAGTATCGCCAAAATACAAAGCCGCGATCATCTGTGCGCTTACGACAGCTTGGGTCAGACCTAGATGCTGATGACCAAAGTTTAAAAAGACTGAATTACGTCTATCTATGATTGGTAGTGAGTCTGCTGTAGAAGGTCTAAACCCCATCCATTGCGCATTTCTCTCACTATCTAGTGGGGTGTTTAGCATTGCTTGAGCTTGTTTTAACAGCATATTCGCACGGTTCATGTTTGCTGGCGCCTCAAGTCCTGCATACTCAACAGTGCCAGCCAAGCGCAGCCCTTTTTCCATTGGTGTCATAATAAAGCGGCGATCCATGCTAGAAATAGGGATGTTGAGACGCTGACTTTCGTTAGGAAGCATCAGGTGATAGCCTCGCTCTGTATCCATTGGTACTGAGACGCCTGTTAGCTGTTTGGCTAAGGCTTTAGAATGCGCCCCTGCTGCAAGCATAATTTTGCTGGCATGAAGCTGCTTTTGTGTCGTCGTCAAACGAATACCATCAGTTATTACTTCCGCGCTCAGAACACGGCAATTTTCATAAATTTGACCACCAAGCGATCTAAAAATAGTGCTTAATTTATGGGTAATGGCTTCTATATTGGTGATATGACCTGTCTCTGGAAAAAACAAAGCACCCAGTTGATTGTCTTTTAATGCAGGCTCAAGATCTGTCAGTGCTGACTGTGAGAGTAGGTTGTTAGAAACCCCTAAACTATTTAAGCGTTGACCGTGTTCAGTCAGCACTTTTAGGCTGTTGGGCGTCTCTGCGGTTAATACAGATCCTTGTATTTGTACCCAAGAATGTAACTGCCACTCTTTGGCAAAATCTTGCCAAGCTTGAAGGCTCTGTGCATTTAATGCCAAAAGCGCTTGGTGACTGCGTGCAAATGGTTCGGTACGCATATTAAGTAATAACTTGAATGCCCATGGTGCTAAGCGTGGAAGGTAGCGCCAATCTATACGCAGAGGTCCTTCAGGGTTGAGTAGCATGGCAGGAACATGTCGTAAGATACTGGCATCAGCGATAGGGAAAACCTGTTCAGTGGCAATGTGACCTGCGTTGCCATAAGTTGCACCGCGACCGATTTTATCCGCTTCCAAAATCGCAACTTTTACCCCACGAGACTGTAGGGTAACCGCAGCACATAGCCCGATAATGCCACCACCGATGATATGTATATCAAACACTTGTGTGTCCATGAGAGTCTCGCTTTTCTGACCTTGCTGAGCAGTGATTGGTTACTTCCTAGAAGCCATATAAACTGGTATCTATAAAGAAATACCCCATTTGAACGGATCGCTGTCTTGAACGATGAGAGAGGTCTCTGCACATACGTAGGCGTACCCTCGGATCGTGGGGATAATAGTATTGATAGGGTGGTTATGAAGAGGGCTATGATTACTAAGTACATCAATAGGCTGATAGCTGGCACTAAAGACACTGCCAATGATGCTTTGCTGATACCAAGTCTCACCAGGTGCGAGTACATTGTCTGCGGCTAAGCAAGCCAATTTGGCACTGGTTCCAGTACCACAAGGAGAGCGATCGTAGGCAGATCCAGGGCATAATACGAAGTTTTTGCTGTTAGTGCCGGCGAGATCGCTCTTGCCAAACAGTTCTATATGATCAATTTCGCCATTGTTAGCACCCATGATTCCAGACTTATGAAGAGCTTTTTTGATCTGTATGCTAAATTGAGTAAGCGCCTCAACATTATTGGCTTCAATAGCTTGCTTATGATCGTTGACTAAGAAAAACCAATTACCACCCCAAGCGATATCTCCATAGATAGGACCGATATTGGGTACTTGAACTTCTACTTGTTTTTGGTAGCGATAAGAGGGGACATTCTGGACGCTACAACTACCATCATCATGCAAGGTTGCTTTAACTAGACCTACGCTTGTTTCTAGATAGTGATCACCAGCGGTTATTTTTTGTTGATAAGCTAGAGATGCAATAACGCCGATAGTGCCATGGCCACACATACCTAAATAGCCATGATTATTAAAGAAGATCACGCCAGCCGTGGCACGAGGATCGGAAGGCGGGCATAAAAGCGCTCCGACAAGCACATCATTACCACGAGGTTCTAGGATAATACTTTGACGTAAATGATCGAAATTCTGTTTGAAGTCCTGAAGTTTTTCTTGAATAGATTGCCCACTAAGCTCAGGAAATCCTTCATACACCATACGAGTAGGTTCACCGCCAGTATGCGAATCAATAATCTTAAGAGTGAAAAGCGTATCAAACATGACTGCCTACCTGATTCATCCGTGAGTTAATATACTGTTAGCGTTATTCATAAATGAACAAGGCGTAAATATAGAATGACGTTTTTCAGAAAAGCAGTCTTGATGTTTTTATATGAATAAATGCGCATTTCTGCACAGGTTATAAAGATATTTAGGAGTATAAATATTGTGTAGCACCCTAAAATACCTGAAAAGCTCAACGACAAGCTTGAGATGCTATATGGGAATATACCGATGCGGCCGTTAGTATTAGAAACACCTACAAAACAACTGTCAAAACACCTACAGGCTTATCAACCAGCCAATTTCGATGAGTTTGTTGGTAATATATCATTATTGATGCCTTTGTTTGATACTATGAAAAATGTGGTGTTCTTTGTTAAAGATGACCAAGCATGCTATCGATTAGTCAGTAAAACGCTCATTAAACGTAGCGGGCTCAAAAACAAAAAAGCACTAATAGGACTGACTACAGAGCAAGTGTTTTTGAAGTCTCAAGGCAAGGATTATCTCAATCAGGATCTGAGAGTATTAAAGGAAGGCAGGGAGATTATTGATAAACTAGAACTTCATAGTTATGCATCAGGACAGCTGGGATGGTGTATCACGCAAAAAATCCCCGTCTATGATATAAAAAATCATATTGTAGCAATGGTAGGTATATCAGTAGATATTGATGAAGATAACGAGCGGATATTACGCAAACACGCTCGATTGGCAAGCGTAGATCAATACGTACGAGACAATCTTGATCAAAAAATTAATATTGGTCAATTGGCGAAATTGGCAAATCTTAGTCAATCGCAATTGGAGCGTACCTTCAAAGCAGTGCTCAATATGTCACCCATTCAGTTTGTACAAAAAATGCGCTTAGAGCATGCCATTCGACTATTAGCGAATCATAAGCTAACAGTAACTCAAGTCTCCTTAAACTGTGGATACGGTGATCATAGTGCCTTTAGTCGACAGTTTAAGCAGTTTACTGGCATGTCTCCTGTGAACTTCCGTAAAATACATTTCAAAGAGCCATAAATAAAAGCAAAAAAATATGGTTCTTGATTCTAAAATAACTCTCTAACGACTCCGAAGCTCATCTATATAATCTGCCCAATCTTGCATCATCTGTACCCTAGTATCGATTTCATCGAGTCTGTTGTAAGCCCCGCCATGTGTGTCTTTTATCCTGTGACCTAGCTGTAATTCTGTGACGATGTCAGAATAGCGTAGCTCAGGCTGTTCCATGAGCAAAGTTTTAGCGGATGCTCGAAATCCATGCGCACACTGCACATCTTTGTATCCAAGCCGGTGGAATATCTGTACCAACGTCGCTTTACTAATATAAGCATTGCTTGAACCGCGCATCGACGCAAATACATGCTCTTTATGCCCTGTAATTGACTGAATGTTTCGTAATCGAGAAATCACTTGCGTGGCCAAAGGAACAACTAAGTGCGAGACCATATCGTCACGACCTTCGCCTTTGGTCGGGGAGAATGCCCATGTATTAGTATCCCAATCGATGTCATCCCAACGCATCGAGCGCAGATCGATACTACGTACAAACACATAAGGTAATAAGTTCATTGCCTCTAATGTAATCTTACTTGCACCTTTAAAAGTGGACATATCCTTTAGAAGCGTCGCAAATTGATCTGGTTTGGTGATGGCTGGCAAGTGATTGCCTGAATTGGCAGGTGCAAGCTCACCACGGGTATCAATTGCCACATTTCTATCGCACAACCCTCGAGCAACAGCGAATGAAAATACCTTTTCAGTATACAAACGAGTGCTAGCACCAACGAAAGTCGCTTGATTTTCATTGTTTTGGATAGACTCACACACACTCAGTATCATCTCACTGGTGATATCGTCCATTCTTAAATCACCAATCTCTTGGCACATATATCCTAGACATAAATCCCAGAACTTGAGGGTTGACTCACTGTATGACGGTTTTTTAGATTGACTTTGATTGCGACCTGCTGTTTTGTGTTCTCGCCATGCTTTTGCAATCTCAGAAAATGGTGCGTTTTTTAGGTGAGTATATTTATTGGTTTGTTCTTTTTGCTGGATAGCTTTAGGGTCAGAGCCTTTGGCAACCATATCAAGAATGGTGTCTGCTTTATACTTAACCTCATGGAGACTGACATCCTCAATCTTACCCAACATCATCCTAGGGCGTTTGCCCTCGATATGCGGATGGGAATAACGTAAGTAGTATTCCTTTTTGCCATTTGGATAAATACGAAGACTTAAGCCAGCCACACCCGAGACGCTGACAGAATAATCTTTGTCGCGGCATTCTAGCTTGTTGATATCGTTTGCAGTGTCGATAGCCATAATATATATCCATAATATGATAATTAAAGTTAATGATAGGTTTATGATTAATGACTTACAAAAAGTCTCTTCTGCAGAAAAATATAGAAGTATTGGACACTGTCATGGACACTGATATTCGCTAGTATTTTTAGTAAAACCTTTTAAGTAAAGGTTTTTAAGACATAATTATCCCCAAGGTTCACTTGGGGATAATTATAGCATAGTGGCCAAATAGTGAGTAGGCCATACGCTGAATAGGTTACACGGCATTTCTACCAGTTATTTCGATACATAGTTAAATGCGATTATGGTATCCATGATTGATTCGGCAAGGAGTTGAGCATATTCTCTACAAAACACATGCTCCTGTACTCGCACAGAATATAAAAATCAGGGTCATAGTACTGTTCTGTGCAAATTTAGAATGCACCAATTTTGAGGGGTATATAGAAAATATATAACGACGGGCTAAATATATTAAAAAATATCAATAGATAGCTTATTCATCTTAAAAATAGCTTGGTAACAATAAATAGAAGGCTACTGTTTATGGGTAGATAAAATTTATCACTTTGCAAGAATAAATAGCGTCAGCTTTAATACATAGACAATTTGACTATCAATCTAAATTTACAGGGTTATACGTGATGACTTGGGTATAGCGTTTGAAGATTAGATAAGATTAGAAATATTCGAAGGAGTTATAACGTCTGGCTGAGTTTTTGCAATTAAATCTGGGTTGAGGATATTAGAAGATATCCAACCATACAAATGATGGTTATCAAAAATAGGCTATTAGCATATTTATATTAAAAACTTCACTAGCGAACATAAATAATAAATAAGCTATCGCAGACGAATGGCTATGATTATATCGAATAAAAAGCTAATAATACATTTGGACGTAGCCATTCGTATTTTCGCAAATCATAAAATATTAATAGCCAGTCATACAGAGCATTCAAATCTTAACGTCTAATAAAACGTTAAATGATTGACGTAATAATATGCCTGTCAGAGATGCTTAGAAGTAAAACTGATCAAGCGTAAAATATCACCCAAAAGATTCGGTTTAATTAACAGGAAAGAGTTAGTCGGTGAGAGCTAAACAGTTTGGTAGGATGTTTATATCCAGTAGCATTAGAAGTATCTGATAATCCTGATTCTATAGTTAGTAAGGCTTAAGCCTATAACCTAATGAACCATATAGACTTAATTTAACATAATATACATTATGCGAAAACAAACCAACGGTTTTAGTAGCTAAGCGAAAAACCATTTATACCATGTCATTCTTATACCTTAACTCGGATTTCATATTCGTTATAGACTTTTACTAACGACAAGTTTCAAGTAAATGCTGACGCAAAGTTTTGCCATCCCGATCTAAAACCACGTCTGCGACTTGGCAAGTTTTATCATTGTCATCACATGACAGCTCATAATAAACATCGCTACCTTGTGCCAAGCTAACCTGAACCAATCCTTGACCAGTTATTGAAAACTTTTTGTCTTGCGTATAGTCAGGATCTTGCGAGTTCCAAAGTACATCGTAATCTATATTACAGGATGTCTGAGTTTTATCAAAATATTCTTGCTCAAGTTGCATGGCTGCTTGCAAGTCAGCATTAGCGTATTGCTGCAGCACTACAGGATGACTCATGCCTTGATCATCAATATCTTGTTGGTACATTTTCGTGATAGTCGCAATCTTTATATTAGCCATGGCATTTTGTTTTTGAGCTGCTTTTGATACATCCGCTATAGCGTGACCGACAGACATCAGTCCTATGGTCAATAGTAATGTCAGCGATTTATATGTTGGCATGGTGTTCTCTGCGAGCTTCTGTCCTATAAGTGTTACCGACTATTACATCATACCTATATTCGGACTCTGCTGTATTATCGTATCATTCAGGTTTACTTACCAAAATATCGATTACATAGCGCTTTTATGGTATTTTTTACCGGTTCCCATGACAATTTATAGCGATGTTTCTTTCGCTAATAACTGTGCTAAGGATGATTTTATGATGACATTACCTGCTTTTTTTAAGGAAAAATCTGCGACATTAGTCTCTAGCAGCCTTCTGTTATTCACGCTAGCTGCGACGGGTTGTCAGTCTGCTTCTGAGTCCAGTGAAGCCATTGTATCTCAGTCAACCAGTAGCTCATCAACACCTAGTAATGCTGATATCAGTCAGCAAACTCTTAGACAGCAAGCGTTACGTATACAGCGCGCACTAGCAAATAAGGACTTTTCTAGAATCACTAATGACATCCATCCAACACGTGGCGTTCGTTTTTCGATGTACGCTTATGTACGGCCTGAATCAGATAAAATCTTTAGCCGCGGGCAATTTGCACAGTATTTACAGCAGTCTAACATTCAATTTATTTGGGGCGAAAAAGACGGCACTGGCGATCTGTTGGTTACACCGTTGCCTACTTATTTGGATACTTGGGTAGATGGCAAAAAATTCAATAGTGCTAGTATCAATGTCAATGAATTCAAAAATAATGGTAATTCTATCAACAACTTAAAACAGATATACCAAACATCAGATGTTGTAGAACTTTATTATAAAGGCACGGATGAGTATGATGGTATGGACTGGCGGGTACTGCGCTTGGTATTTGATGAGTATCAAGGCAAGCGATATCTGGTGGCTATCATTAATGACCAATGGACGGTTTAAGGTGTAGAGAAAGATTGCCCGACAACTTCTATAAGACTTGTTTAAATTGGTAGCCTACTCTATCTGGTCATAAATGCTATATGTATTCAATTAAATATATATAGCATCTTATGTTACATAGTTCTTGGTATAGTTTTTAATGACAAGCTTCGTCAGTTTTAAGCTCGGGACTTTGTGCGGTTTTTTTGATTAAGTTTAGCGCTTGTTGCAATTTAATAGAGTTCTTATCGAAGCGCTGTTGATTGAGCGTATGGCCTTGTACCAAGTATTCACGTAGGCGCTGCGTTGCCCAATCTCTAAATTGCACGCCTTGAGGAGATTTGATACGATAACCGACTGATATAACCACATCTAAATCATAAAAAGTCACCGGACGATCTGAGTTTGCAATATGCATTTTTTGCATATTGCTTTTTTCAGCGATTTCTTCATCTTTTATGGCATTGGCGATATGACGAGAAATTACTGATTGATTACGACCAAACAACTCGGTCATTTGTGCTTGTGACAGTCAGACCGTTTCTTGCTCGAAACTCACATCTACTTGCACCTTTCCATCAGCACTTTTATAGATTTCTACTTTTGCCACATTATCACTTATAGTGTTAATCACCTCAGTTCCCCCAATTCCAATATGCTGTCTTGAATACAGCTTACTATCATCATCTCTATAAATATCATTTATAACGGCGTCTGACGAAAGAATTTCACCATAATCTGATAAATATCCGGATAAGCATCAACTAGCTTTTGTGGCGTTTCAAAAAATACTTCACTGAGAACGGCAAAAAACTCCGCAGGATTGGTCGCTCCATACCGATCAAGCCCTGACTTGCGATGTGTTTGAAAATCTTCAAAATCGCGGCTCATAATCTGTGTCCAGTTTGCAGGATCCATATCAGGTTGCATCGGCGGAAAGCCATTGGCGCGGCCATTCATCATATCGAGTTTATGCACAAACTCATGAATGACAACGTTGTGTCCATCACGTTCTCCTGAGTGCTTGGCATCTTTCCATGAAAGAATGACAGGCCCTCGCAGCCATGCTTCTCCGCTACGGTGTTGACTGCCTTTGTGAACGATACCAAACTCATCTACTGTAGTGCTATCACTCTTGTACGAGCCAGGATAAATGATGATGCATGACCAACCAGCATACCAGTCAAGACCTAAGTTCAAGATAGGCAAACAGGCTTGTAGTGCAATCGATTGTCTCACAGCATTGGTAATCTCAAAACCTTGTGCACCAGTGATGGATTTATCAGCCAAAAATAACGTTGCGAGCTCAAACAGATGTAATAGCTCATCGGTACTTAATCGATCCAATATAACAATACGTTCGGCTGCCTTTTTCCAGTCAGCCTGAGTAAATTCGCTATTGTCTAGTATACGCTGTTCGCGCCAGTCTTTTATGATGCCAAACATATACGCCACCCCTATCCTTTTAATATTTCGCACACATTGGTATTACTGAATCTGAAAATTATATCGGCAATCAGCAATATGCCCTTATAATTTATATATGGAAATATATAAGCAAAAAACGCTGCTCATAAATGAATTATTGAGCAGCGCAGGCTTACATCTACACATTAAGATTTAAAATTGATATTGCAAGCCTAGTTGTACTGAGCTGTCTTTATCATCACGTGCAAAGGTGGTATCACCATTCAGATAGGCATAAACGTTTTTATGAACCTTGTTACTCACACTCAGCTCAAAACGTCCATAGTCGTCATCTTTATCTGTTTGGGTAATACTAACATTTCTCGTTTGACCGTCAGCTAAAGACGTTGTCGATAAACTGTCTGTTAAACCATCGTCGATCACATGCACGTAAGCGATTTTACTTTGAAGTTTGGCAGGCGTACCCATCAAATTAAAACCATACTGCAACTGATAACCAAGCTCTGAATCCCATGCCTCACTAGAGGTGCTATCAACCTTTAGTGCAGTACGAGAATCAGCATTGCCACTGGTATAACCATCTATGTCTGTATCACTGTAATTCAGACCCAAAAAGGCACCATGCGCGACGTTTTTCTTGATAATAAAATTATAGCCAAGCTCATTGTATGCGCTAAACACATCAGCATCAGAACTACCGCGTTCGCTATTGTTGATAATGTTGATGCCGTCATTACCATCCAGTGTTACCGTTCTATTAACATCCAAGTCATGTTTAGATAAGCTCAGAGATGTGGTGTTCCACCAAGCTGTGTCTTTTCCGCCCAATAAAGAATAGGCTTGAATGCCATAGCTTGTATCTTTTTTAATACCATTTTCTATGCCTTTATTGTTTTGATTGGCCGCTTGCACACCTGCGCCAACACGCCATCTCGGCTGTATAGTATATTCGCCATATAGACCAATATTGGCGCGAGTGCCCTCTTGCACCTCATCAGCATCCACGTAGCTTTGAGATCCATCTACCCAAACCTGAGTACGCGACTCGGAATCAAAAGGCTTCGCATCATCGAGAGTATGTAATGCCAAAGCATTGGCACGCTCAAGCACCGCTGAATGTGAGTCGGTAGCATTAATTTTTAACGCAGCACCCATCGTGTTTTGCAAATTGATGGCGCTCTTGGTTGATGCGATGATATCAGCATTGGTTTGCTCCACAATCAATCTGCTAATGATACGTGAGTAGTCTCGCATTCTTTGCGCTATGCGTTCTTCACCAAAAGCCGCAGTAAGTACTTCTTCGTTATCTAATGCAGGGTTATGCCACGTATAGCCGCCTGGAATATCTGGGTTTTCAGTTTGCGTATAACCATCATAATCAGGCCCAAGGCCCCAGTTAGTCGCTTCAAACCCGACGACCTGCATGACGCTATCAAAAGACTCCTGATCGCTACAGCAGCCAACGCCATAAGGCTCGTATGGCTCTGTCTCACCTGGTGCAATAATGGCTGGATTGACTTCTAGTGTAATACCAAGCTCTTTAGCAATGCGCAGTGCATTTTCACGCAAACTTACATTGGCAGCCACTTCGTTGCCATCATTGTCATAAGCATTTCGCCCTGCATTGGCATACATTTTGTCGCCTGTAATCAGACTGTCTAGGTTAATCATACCCAACGCTGTTGATTTTTCCGCGTCCGTTAGTTGATCAACAAACGCCCTTGAACCATTGAGACCGCCCTCCTCTGCACCAAATGCCACAAATTGGATGTCATGCTCTGTCTCAATACCTGTCAGGTTTTTGGTCAACTCAGTTAAGACGCCAGACCCAGAAGCATTATCGTCCAGTGCCTCTAGATTTGCATAGTTTGGATAGGCGACGGCAGAATCATAATGTGCGCCGACAAATAGCGTTCTGTTGGTGTCAGCCCTGCCTTTTTGGGTCACGACAACGTTATTACTCGTTAACGTCTGACCTCTGAACAAACCACGAGGCGCTACGAAATCAAACGTTTGACGATTGACTTGGTTGTTACTGCCATCGATGGTCATGCGCTGCTGCATATAATCAGCGGCTTGGACTTCTTTATCGGAACCTGTATAACGACCAGCATAATCACGGGCGAGCGTCAGCGCCGTTTCTGTACCATAATCACCGTAGTTGGCCTCTGCAAATACTTGCGAGCCTGTAAGCAGTGTCAGCGCCGCAACCACTGAAATCTTAAGCGGTGATAAATTAGTATCCAAACTGCTTCTCCTTGGTTAAAGAACTATAAACGATACTGAAAAATAACCTAAAATAATGCAGTTTACAAGATAAAAGACATATGTTTGCTTATTTGATTTTTAAGTAAAGCGATGGATTATTTAAACGCTATGTACCTACCTGCGAGCAATATTTACGAATCGCTGTTTAATATTTATTGTCACCTTCATACTGCTGATTTACCGGGTTATTCGGGAAGGCTTTATTAATACTTAGCTTTGGTTAGGTCAAAGGCATCCAACTGTACTTCAACCACACGAAGTGCCATCGTCTTCCAGTCTAGCTCCAGTCCATCGGCGAACACCACATGGTGACTGATACTGACGTACCCATGTACGATTGCCCAGATATCTAACGCTATCTGCCGACGTTGCGTCACGCTAGCATCTTCTGATAAATAAGAGCCTGCCACCCGAACCAACTTTGAAAACGCACTATCTCTGGCTGCAGTGGCCTCGATTGAGGGCTGATATCCTGCATCAGATTCCCCAAAAATCAGCCGATAATGCGCTTCATATTTCTCGCCTACATTGAGATACCCTAGGCACGCCTCTAGCACTTGCTCTTTGTTTGCTCTACCCTCTGGAATGACATCCATAGCTTCACGGACGAGATTAAATCCTTCTATGTACAGCGCATCTAGTATGCCTTGCTTACCTTTGAAATGGCTGTATATACCGATGGTGGACAGTCCTGCCCGCTTGGATATAGCGCGTACACTCAAGGCGTCCCCACCCCCTTCTAGAAAAAGCTCAGATGCGGCGTTTAGTATTTTGGTTCTGGCATCCATTAGATTCTCACTATGTCTTGACAATTATAACAGTGTTATTCTAGTATATAACACTGTTATATACAAACAATTATGAATTGATTGTATTGATAGAAACTCAACTTAAGAGTAAGGACGCTATGAGTATTCAACAGCTAGAAACGGATTATCTAATCATTGGTAGTGGCGCGGTGGGTATGGCTTTTGCCGATGTGCTGCTCACAGAAACTGATGCTAATATTATTATCGTCGATAAACATCATAAGCCAGGTGGTCATTGGAACGATGCCTATTCGTTTGTCACCTTACATCAGCCGTCGTCTTTTTATGGCGTTAGCTCACGTGAGCTTTGCGGCGGTATGATTGATAAAATTGGTTTAAATAAAGGCTTGTCCGAGCTGGCATCAGGCGCAGAAGTCATGGCGTACTTCGATAAAGTCATGAAGCACACGTTTTTACCAAGTGGCCGCGTAAAGTACTTCCCGATGTGTGAGTACCAAGGCGACGGCAAGTTTTCATCGTTGCTGTCTGATGCCAGCTATGAAGTTAAGGTCAATAAGAAAATCATTGATGGTACTTATTTTAAAACTTCAGTACCAGCAACCCATACCCCAAACTTTGAGATTGCTAAAGGTGTTAAGTTTGGCCCGCTAAATGATTTGCCGAGTCTAACCAAACCCCGTGATGGCTACGTCATCATTGGTGGCGGAAAAACAGGTATAGATGCGGTTTTATGGCTATTAGAGAATCAAATTGATCCAGACTATATTACATGGATTATGCCAAGAGATGCTTGGCTGATCGATCGTAAAAACACCCAACCCTCTCGTGATTTTTTCACCCATACTATTGGAGCACAGGCTACTCAAGCAGAAGCGATTGCTGAAGCTAAAAACATCGAAGACCTTTTTAATCGATTAGAAAAAGGCGGCGTATTAATGCGTATTGATCCAAATGTACGCCCGCAAATGTTCCATGGCGCTACCATTAGTAGTGAAGAGCTTAAGCAATTACGCCGTGTTAAAAACATTGTACGTAAAGGGCGCGTGACCCGCTTAGATACTGACAAGATTTATTTTGGTGAGGACAGCATTTCAACCACCCCCAACACCATGCATATCGACTGCTCTGCACGGGCAGTACCAGTGACAGAGACATACGATGTGTTCAAAGGTGATACTGTGGTGGTACAAACCGTACGTACCTATCAGCCTGTGTTCAGTGCCGCATTTATCGCCCACATTGAAGCCAATTACGATGACGAAACTGTCAAAAACGAGTTATGCCAAGTGGTGCCAATCCCAAATCATGATACGGACTTTTTAGTTGGGCTTGTTAAACAAATGCAGAATCAAATGCGTTGGTCAAAAGAGCCTGCGCTACGTGAATGGATGATTAATAATCGCTTAGATGGCTTCACCAAATTGGTACGAGCCAGCGAAGACACCCCGCCTGAAGAGCTGGCTATTCTTAAGCGCTTAAAAGAAGCAGGACCAAAAGCCGCTGCAAACATGCCTAAGCTCATGGGCGAAGTCATGCAAATTACGGCAGCGCGTCAAGCCAAAACTGCTAATGCTTAACCTGATGACCATAAAGTAAAATAAAAAAGGAAATAACCATGCAAGAATTTCAGACCAATAAAGAAAACCTAACCCAAGCTCGCCTGCAAGAGACGCCTGTACACACTCTAGATGATGGCGAAGTACGTGTAAAAGTCGATCGCTTTGCTTTTACTGCAAATAATATTACTTATGCAGTCATGGGCGATCAGTTACGCTATTGGCAGTTTTTTCCGCCAAACGGCAACGAGCCTGAGAAATGGGGTATTATTCCAGTATGGGGTTTTGGCGATGTCATCGAATCAAATAGCGATGCGCTACCTATCGGTGAGCGCTTATTTGGTTACTTCCCGCCCGCCAATGAATTGATCATAACACCCAAGCGAGTCACGCAGAGCAGCCTGCTGGATGGTAGTGTCCATCGTGCCGAGCTGCCGCCTGGCTACAATATGTATCAGCGCGTTAACCATGAACCAAACTATGACCGCGCCTATGACGATCAGCGCATGCTGTTGTTTGTCTTGCACCTTACCTCATTCTGCTTACATGATCTGTTGAAGAGTAATGACTGGTTTGGTGCAGAGCAAGTAGTGATTATCAGTGCATCGAGTAAGACCAGTATTGGCCTAGCCTATGGACTCACTGATGATAAAAACGCACCGCACGGTATCGGCCTCACCTCAAACCGTCATATAGATTTTGTTAAGTCAATTGACGCTTATGACAGTGTGCTTAGCTATGACACGCTAGAGCAGATTGATGCGACTAAGCCGACAGTTATTGTCGATATGTCGGCCAATACTGACGTGCTCAGTCGTCTACATAGACACTTAGGCGATAACATGCGCTATACCAGTAATGTCGGTATCACGCATTGGGACGAACCGCGCCATGTAGAAGGTATCATTCAAGAACGTAGCCAGCAGTTTTTTGCGCCCAGTCATGTACAGCAATGTATGAAAGAATGGGGCCCTGAAGAGTTCAATAAACGCTCTATGCACTACATCATGAATAGCACCGCAAAAACTAGTGCGTGGTTAAAGATTCAAGAGCTTGATGGAGTCAATGGCTTACTAGAGGTTTATAAAGATATCTGCGAAGGTAAGATAGCTGCTGATGAAGGTTTGGTAGTCGTCATAGGTGACAATGAAAAAGACTAGGCTATTAAATTTATCGACTATTTGTCATTAGCAAAATGAAAATTAAAAAGCAGAGAACCTAGTCAATAAACTCTCTGCTTTTTTGTGCTTCATACACTGACTACAGACATACGCTCTACTCATAATCTTTAAGCTTAAAAGCTGTGGTTTACACTGTAGTTTACATTGTGGTTTAACGTACCCACCCTTCGTCTTTTAGATAATCATGCAACCCTTCAGCGAACTGTCTATAGCCTGCAGCATTGGCATGAATTTTATCAGATTTCAATGCATCATCTGACAGTACAGTGGACCAGCCATCAGAATATAGAGGTATGCCTTCAGCTTCCGCAATATCTTCATACAGTGGATTATCACTGGCCTTACCAAACAAAGCACTGGTACTGAGATGCGGCTCAGCGATTAGGACAACATCAATATTATTGGATTGTAAGGTATCGATAGTCGCGATGATATTGGCACGAGTGGTATCAGGCGCAATGCGCTGCAACACATCATTACCACCCACACCCAGTAAGACCAAATCTGGGTTTTGCTCAGTGATCTCATTCACTCGAGTAAGCACATCTTCAGACGTATCACCATTGACCCCTGCATTAATGACGTTCCATTTGCTTAGCTCTGCTAGCACCGTAGGATACGCTGTTTCATCATTTGCACCGTAACCATAGGTCAATGAGTCCCCAAGTGCAACCACAGTACTACCAGCGGGCAAGGCCGTCTGTGTCGGTTCGCTACCACAGCCAGTCACACTGATAGTCGCTGCCAACCCTATACTTGCCAGCATTAAGAACCCACCACGTAGCTTCACGTCTTCTCTCCTACTGTTTCTATTGAGTTAAACTTATTGGAATCAGGTTCAAGTTTTTAAAAATCTATTATTTAACTCTTGTTGTATGTTGCTCATTAACCGTTGTATAGTCCATACAGGAGATAGACTACCTGTTGGGCGCAGTACAAGTGCTACTCTACTTAGCATAGACAGTGTATTCATCATAAAGTATAACTTTACCAAGGATACGTGAGGTATTTATGAATAAAATAGCATCTCAAAGTCAGTCTAAGGATGGAAACCCAGACAAAGAAAAATCTGCAAATCAAAGCCAGAGTCAATCCATCAAAGTGCCCAATGATAATACTAAAAGTTCCGCGTCAACACCGACCGAAGATACCTTAAGAAAAGACACTTCAGAAAAACCTGAGCAAAAACCAAAAAGTTTCGATGAATTGCAGATAAGTAAGGGTAAGTATCGCCCAGTGGCACAAGCTGTTGGCCATTGGCTTGATAACATCAACATGGATGCCCTCAATTATCTAAACGAACAAGCAGAAAATATCTTTTACCGTAAAGGGGTCACCTTTACCGTCTATAGTGATGCCAAAAACATCGAGCGTATGATTCCGTTTGATATCATTCCACGCATTATTGCCGCGAGCGAATGGAAACATATAGAAGCAGGCTGTAAACAGCGTATCACTGCTCTCAATGCATTCTTACATGATATCTACCATGACCAAGCCATCATGAAGGCCGATATTGTCCCTGCCAGCTACGTCTATGCCAGTGGCTGCTATGAGCCATGGATGATGGGCATTGAGCTCGACAAGCCTATCTATTCGCACATCAGCGGTATTGATTTGATTCGAGACGAGACAGGTAAGTTTTGTGTGTTAGAGGATAACTTGCGTACCCCCTCAGGCGTCTCATATATGCTTGAGAGTCGCAATATATCAGAGACACTATTAGCTGATATATTTTCTGACACGCCTATTATGGGTATTAGTGATTATCCTAGCCGTCTCAAAGCCTGTCTTGCCAGCTCAACATCCAAGTATGATCCACAGGTCGTCATTCTAACGCCAGGTCGCTTTAATAGTGCCTATTATGAGCATGCCTTCTTAGCGCATGAGATGAATGTGCCACTCGTCCATGGTTATGATTTGGTCGTTGAGGATAGCAAAGTCTATATGCAAGGCATTCGCGGTAAGGTACAAGTCGATGTGATCTATCGCCGCATTGATGATCCATATATTGACCCGTTAGCCTTTAAATCTGACTCCATATTGGGTGTATCAGGGCTAATGAGTGCTTATCGCGCTGGTAACGTGGTGATCGTTAACGCCCCAGGTACGGGCGTGGCCGATGATAAGAGTTTATATCCTTTTGTACCAGATATGATTAAATTCTATTTAAATGAAGAGCCTATCCTACCTAATATTGAGACATACCAGTGCCGTAAGCCTGACGATCTCAAATATGTGCTCGACAATCTAGACAAGCTGGTAGTAAAAGAAACGCAGGGCTCAGGCGGCTACGGGATGCTTATTGGTCCGACGTCGACCAAAAAAGAAATCGAAGAATATCGCCTGCGTCTGCTTGAAAACCCAGCCGGCTTTATTGCCCAACCGACTATTTCATTATCTACCAATCCTACTGCCGTAAGCGATGGTATCGCACCGCGTCATATTGACTTGCGTCCCTTTATCCTTAGTCATGGTGATGGCACAGTAGATATTGTACCCGGTGGTCTGACACGAGTGGCCATGGTTGAAGGCTCTTTGGTCGTCAATTCGTCACAAGGCGGCGGTATCAAAGACACTTGGATTATTGATGACAGTGATTTAGACAGCCAGCAAACCGACAAGTGCTCGCCTTTATCATCAATAGGGGTCAATGCTTCAGGGCACGCGAACTACTATGATCGCGTCCAACCCTTAGAAACAGGTTACGAGAGTTTAGATGATGCGCCCATGATACTGCTACTCTCTACCGCCAGTCACTTAATATGGCTAGGCCGATATAGTGAGCGTCTGTATTACTACGACGATGTGATGAAACAACTTATCAAAGGCGATCTCAAAAAATCACAGATCAGACATCTAATTAGTCACTTAGGGTTTGCCGTTGATGGTGAAGTGTCACTGACCACCATGAAAGCACAAATGATGGCTGATTTGGAACAAAACATCATACCCAATATCGTGCAATCGATTGAGGACAATGTCCAAGAAGCCAAAGGTGTCATTGGCAAAGATACTGCTGAGTTATATAACTTGATTAAGCGTTTATCAAGTGCTGGCACGTATCGAGCGGCGACCTTGCAGCTCCACGCGTGTAACGCTGCGATGAAACAAGAAAATCCGACAGTGACTTGCTTCTGGCAATTAGGGCGTCACTTTGAGCAGCTTGAGCGTGCCGTCTTGTTGGGAGAGGATTCAACAGAGGTCAGTTTTGAATTCAGACACTGGATTAATGAATTGCCGGAGAATACGCGCTGGCGTGAGCTTATCCGCTTGACCAACCAGATGATCAGGTCAAAGAAATTTAGTGATTTTGCGCTGATTAGCAAGGAGTTCAATCTCATATTGCGTCAAGGTGTATAGAAGGTGTCTAGCCAAAAACCAATAACAACGGCTCATGAGACATATGGAATAAACAGAAAATAGAAAGATGCTATAAGGAAAATGCCATGAAACTTCAAATCAGTCACCAAACCAACTATTATTACGATGAGCTGGCACAGCGCAGTGTACAGTATATACGCATGACCCCCATGCAAATGCCGCATCAGACCATTCATAAATGGGATGTGATGCTCCCTAAAGTGGCGACCAACCAAAAGGACGGCTTTGGTAATGCATGGCTCACGCTCAGTCGTAATGAAGCACATAACAACTTACAAATGCAGGCGTCGGGTATCGTTGAAATCAACACCGAAACCGAACGTTTAGAGGATATGGATCATGTTCCCTACCTGCTATTTACCGTACAAACCCCGTTGACCAAATGCTCACAAGAGATGCGAGAATTTGCAGCGCCATATCTAAAAACGCCTACTCATGACAGCTTAAAGGCAATGGCAAATGCCCTTATTATGAAAATGCCTTTTGTCAAAGACGTCACGCATGTGGGCACGACCGCTGCTGAGGCGTTTGCGACAAGTGCAGGTGTGTGCCAAGACCATACGCATGTATTTTTAGGTATCTTGCGCGATCAACAGATTCCAGCGCGTTATGTGTCCGGTTATCTGTATGACGATACCGAAAATCACATGGCCAGTCACGCATGGGCTGAGGTTTGGCTGGATGGTTACTGGTATACTTTTGATATCTCAAATCAGGCATTTACCCCAAACTCACATGTGTATGTGGCTATTGGGCGAGACTATCTAGATACGGCGCCTGTTCGCGGCGTGCGTATGGGCGGCGGTTACGAAAATCTTTACAGTTTGGTATTAGTCAAAAAGCTATCATAGCGTTTGCTATTTTTTATTACGTTTATTCATCAAGGGTATTTTATGACTTATTGTGCTGCCATTCGTCTAAAAGACGGTATGGTCTTTGCCAGTGACACGCGCACGAATGCCGGTGTTGATCACATATCGACATTCAGAAAGTTGTATCAATATGGCGTTGAGGGCGAGCGCTTTATGGTGCTACAGACAGCTGGCAGCTTAGCCACATCGCAGGCAGTGTTCAATAAACTACAAAGCGACATTGACCAACGTGCTGAGAGTAACCTCAATACAGTAGCGACGCTGTTCGATGCGGCGCAAATGGTTGGCGAATGTATGCGTGAAAAGATGAATCATGCAAAAGCAGTCGCTAATTCTAGTCGCGATGGCGCCTTTACCAGCTCGTTTATGCTTGGTGGTCAAATCAAAGGACAACCACCTGAGCTATACCTGATTTATCCTGAAGGCAATTGCATCAAAGCCACTGAAGATACGCCCTTCTTTCAGTTAGGTGAAAGCAAATACGGAAAACCTATTTTGGATCGTTCTGTCAGCTATAACACGGATGTAAGACACGCGGCACGTGCGCTGATGCTGTCATTTGATTCCACGATTCACTCAAATCTATCAGTCGGTATGCCGATAGATTTTGTACTTTATGACAATGACAGCCTAGCTCTGCCCAACGGCCGACGTATTGATGAGCGTGACGAGTACTTTAATACGATTCGTCATCAATGGTCAGATGCGTTACGTCGCACGTTAGTTGAATTACCTAAATGTCCTGATGGTTATTGGGGATAAATAGTTCCGTATAAAATCATATTTTCTGCACTAAAAAGCCCTTTGTGATAGACAAAGGGCTTTTTTATTATTAACTAATAATCAGGCAATAAAAAACCGGAGTAGCGCTGAATAAACAGCCCTACTCCGGTTTTGCTTTAAAGACCTTGAATGCCATCATAATGATGTAGCACTCAATTGTTGTGTAATCTACCTCATGACCTGGTACATGGAAGACTCACTGGACTGCACCTAGATAAAGGCCCTAGTGCATTAGCTCAATCACGATTGCGTGATTGCGCCAGCGAGCTAATGACACTAGGGCCTTTATCTAGGTATTAGCAGGACTGAAACAGTCTTCCTTGGGTAAAATGTAATGGCTTGACTCGTGGACGACGCAACGTCGCCCCTCACCATAAACGGTGAAACGCTAAATCTCACAACTGGTTAAGTTTGCCTCATAACAGTTATTATTGTCAATATATAATTGCAAATAAAATTATGCGCGACGCTATATGTCGCAGCCCATATATTTCCTTACAAAAGTCCTTGATATTTTCTGTGAAACGCGCTTTTATGGTGCTACAAAATTACGCGCACTGACAAAATAAAAATTAAGGCAAATTTCTATGAGTCTGTCATTTTCACAAATTCAGCAAGCTTGGCAAGCCCAAGATCCAAGTTTAGTCGATAAATTATGTACATTGGCAACTCAAGCTGATGCGATTCCCGAGACGCCCATTCCTGAGCATGAGCTTACTTTTGATCGGTTTTTAGATAAGATATTTAGTCATCAGTTTCGGGAGCAACACCACGAAGTACAGTTTACAGAGCGCGTGGCAATGATTGCCAAACTGGAAGCAGACGAAGGCGTTTACCCCCTCCCAGATCGCTACAAAATCCACATAATACTGACCGCACTGTGGGAAGATGGCAGCGCGTATTCTAGAACTATTTTAAAACAAGCCATTACAGCTTTGCCAGTCAGCTACGGTGTGTGGAAAGGTTTAAAGCGTATTTATAAGCAAGCAGAATTTTCTCAAGATTATGAGATTTTTGGACAAATAGCTGCCAAGATTGATTTACAGCGTTTCAATCAAACCGCCAACTCTGCGGTCAGCCTAGCGACCAAAACCTATATAAGCCTTAGAGCATGGCGTTATTTGCGCCAGCTAGGACAGCAAATGCCAATTGGCTACATTGATGCCGCCGTTTCTGTACTCGCCAGCTATGACGAAACCATGACGGCAGGCAGCCTTGAACAAACGAACAGCTGGGTGCTCAATCATATTTGCTTCCACAACAGTCTTGATTATGGTGTCAATCGATTCAGCAGTCGCTCACCTCGCAAGCTCTTTGATGCCAAAGGTCGCGCGTTCTCTGAGTCATGGCAACGAGACCCTGAACCACTTATCCAGCTATTGGCTATCGCCAAAAATGAGGCTGTCAGACAGTTCGCAACCGATAGCCTAAAACACGACTTTAAGACCCAATTACGTGATGTGAGTGGTGCGACGCTACAATATTTATCTGCCGGACAAGCGCATAGCAAAGCACGTGATGAGATGATTGTTTGGCTATTAGAAAATTCACCGCATTTTGAAAAGTCTAAATTTCAAACATTGGGCTTGCATCAAGTGGTGCTACAACTACTCCATTCACACTATCCTGCCGCCTATCAGTATGCGATTGGCTATGCCAAAAGCTACGCTCAGGACTTATCACTCACTGAGCTAATGCTACTGGCCATGTCAGATTATGAGCCTGTTAGAGCATTTGCCATCAACAATATCTTGAGTCGTGATCCTGTTTCTGATATCGGTGTCAACGGTTGGGGGCAGCTATTAGACACAGAGCATCACTATCAAACCGCGAGCAAACAACTTAGCAAACACTTTACAAGGCGCGATTTGACCCCTGAGTGGTTTTTTGAAAGATTGACTAGCGGTAGAACACACAGCGTTAAATTTGCGATAAAAAAACTACCTGAGCTTTATAGCGCCAAAGAGCTAGGGACTGAATACTTTATTCGCATTGCCCAGCAGTTAGATATACCAGAAGTACACGACTTCTCTGCTAATAACGATAGCTACTGTATGGACTTTGCGTTGGATCAGCTCAGGCGTTTGGATTTGAGCCAAGTAAACGCTGCCGTGTGGCAAATACTGCTATTACATCCACTGTCGCAATCTACTATTACCGATTGGTTTGATGAAGATGTACTGTCAGCCGCGACGCTTGATATGAACTATTGGCATGCGCTTGCCTATGAGCCTGATTGGCAAGTGAGTGAATATGTTGAACAACTAAAATCTGCTGACACTCCTATTAAAAACTGGCAAAAGCACTTGGCCTTTGATGAGTACTTAGCAGAAAACGTGAGGAGTTGGCTATCTGATGTGCGTCGGTTTGCACCGATAGATTTAGGTTTCGACTGGCTTATGAATCTTGCGCATAGCGAACAAGCACTCTATCGTGAATTTGCGATTGATCGCATTAACAAAGGGTTTTTGCCTGCTGACTTTATCGCATATCTTGACAGTAATGAAGGCGACTCTACTGACAACGCTTCCAGTAATGGCACTGACGATAAAGACTCGAATAGCGATGCTACTACTGAAGTAGATTTAACTGGCCAACGCTATTTATTCACGGGCAAGATGCAAAGCATGACTCGTGGCGAGGCCGAAAAAGTTGTGAAAGCGGCTAATGGTGCCATCAGTGGTGCTGTTAATGGCAAGTTAGATTACTTAGTCATCGGTGATGATGGTTCACCGTTATACGGTAATGGCCGTAAAGGTAGCAAGCAAGTTAAAGCCGAGAGCTTAATCGCCGATGGTGCTGCCCTAAAGATTATTTCCGAAACTGCCTTTTTGCAGATGCTGAGTGGTCAATCGAGAGAGGTGTCTGAAGACGATACTTTTGCAGGTGCCAATGCACTGTGGCATATGGCAACAGATGACGCTACTGCACCTATCAGCGAGCTTGCGATCAGCTACCTCAGTCATCATCATGAACAGATCTGTATGGCACTGACAGACAGACCAGTCGATCCCGATGCGATTATCCCTTCTTCATTCTTTGATGCGGAGCGCGTCATTCCTTTACTGCAACACCGTAACAGCCAGCTGCGAGAATTTGGCTTATTACTGAGTGAGTATGAAATGGCGACGTGGCAACCAACGCCAGCCCTATGGCTGATGATGGCGGAATCTCCCTATACTGAGGTCACGCAACTGCTGAAGCGTGCGCTATTGGATATTCCATCCGTTACCAATCGACGTTACCACGTTCAGTCAGCACAATTGAATGCTGGCATGTTGAATGCTTTGATTGAAAGCAAAGCGCGAGTCGCTCGCCAAATCGGCATCACTCTACTACAGCGTCACGCCAACTTCCAAGATGTGCAGTCTTTATATCGATTGACCCAAAGCACAGACCGAGAAGTACGTTATGCTGCCGTGACCATGCTATGGAAACACTACAAGGCGCGTCACGTCTCTCCAAACTGGCAGCCAACCAGTAGCGATAGTAAAGATAAAGATGCTGCACGAGATAAAGGCAGCAGTACTCAACCACTCATAACAGAGCAGTCAGATAAACGTTTGGCAAGCTTGCCTGCAGAGGTCGATCAGCTACTAATGCTACTACGTCGTGGTCTATTCGAGTTACCACCTGGACGTCTAGGCGGTTCGCAAGAGCCCAATGCTGGTGACAGTAATAAGCATAAGCAACAACGTTATTCAGATAAAAACTCAGCATCATCACAGTCATATGAGGCAGCTGAGTCAGATAGCAATATCACGCTAAAACCCATATCTGCGAGTCGTGCCAAACTGGCATTGATTGAGACTTTTCGTGATGTGGCATTGGCCGATAGCACCTTTGCAGCGCTCATCATGCCCACACTGTTCACCTTTACACATTCGGCAGGCAAGATGGAGCGTCATGCGTGTTTGGTTGCCGTCACACGACTATTGCATCGCTATCCTGAACTATCTAAAAACCTGCAACCAGTGGCATCGGCTTAACGGCTTTGGCAGACATGGATAAATAAATACTTTAAAAAAATATGACGTCACCTCAACTGAGATAACACCATGAAAACAGTAACACTCCCCTATTGGGGTCAAATCATTGGCCTAGTCAGTAAGGCCAACAGCACCCAAGCGGCAACTCAAAAGACAACCAAGCAAGATGGGCGCAGTCTTTTTATTACTCGCCAGCAGCAAGCATCTGCTACGGTCTTATACGTCCTTGATCAACAAGGTGAGCAATTTAGCTTATCGACAACTGCGCTGCCTTGTGCGATGCAAGCCATCACCAAAATAGATGACAGCACTATTGTGATGATTGGTGATGATGGTCATCTTTACCAAACGGATTGGCAAGCAAAGAAAGTTAAGAAGACTAGTGCTACATCCTTGCTTGATGCACCTGAAGATAACAACAGTGCTATAGGCCGTGCCGTAGCAATGGCACCACTACAAGATGCATTGGCTATCTTATATCCGAAACACATCGTGGTATGGCCTTATCAGGACAGTCAAGCCAGCAGTACTGTCATCATTAAGCCTTATTCGTCTTCTATAGCAACATCAAGTAAAGAATCCGCATTAACAGCGCTAGCAACGTCAAGTGATGGCTCGTGGCTCGTGTTGGCAGATAAAACAGGAGATGTTAGTAGCTATCAATGGACCTCAGAGGAAGCCCAGCTTAATCTAAGTAGCCGCAAAAAGCTCCATCAAGGTAAAGTAAACGCGCTTTGTTTTGAGCCAGTCGGTCAGTACTTTTTCTCTGCAGGCGCAGATAAGTGCTTATACCGTACTCATGTCCAAGGCGATCTGCATCCTGTTGATAGAGCCAAGTCTAGCCAACACAGTGAAATGATCACGGCACTTTGTGTCTCAGACACTCGATTGTTCACTGCCGCCGATGATAAGAGCGTCAAATCATGGGCTTTTGATAAAGGTCAACCAAACAGCTGTAAAGAGGATCTAACCAAGTCTCGACAGATCGTCTTATCTTCTTACGCTGAACAACCAACGCTCATCGTAGTCAGTGCCGATCAAAGCTTACGTTTTATACCTATTGACCATACTCAAAGTACGTCACAGAATAGCACCTCACAAAATAGTACGGCAAAAAATAGCAAACTGCTGCCAGTCACTTATATCATCAAAGACGGCTATCAAAGAATCGGCCAATTACTGACAGATACGTCAAACAATAACGATGTGTCGTTTAAAGAAGGCTTGGCGCTGCTACAGGCACAAGCAGATAACCAAACGTTAGAACTGGTTAAAAAAATACTTGCTGATAGCGACACGCTCACGGCCAACCAAGCATTGCAATTGGTACAGTGGGTTGCTACTACTAATCTTGATAAAACTGCACAGGTTTTAGAGCAGCAACTAAGCTCGGCGCACAGTGCAAAAGTACGTCTTGCGGCTTTTCATGCCTTGGCCGATCGCGCAAGTACGGCGAAGCGCCCGCTACATTATCTAGAAGAAGCTTTTAAAAACCGTTACTACGAAGAAGTGGTGGCTTCTGCGTTACAAGGTTACCTAAAGGTTGCGATGAGGGATGCCACAAGCCAGCGCCGCATCTTACCTATTTTAAGAGAAGCGTTGTCACACAGTTTTGCGAATATTCGCAAGCAAGCATTGGCGTCCCTTGAGACACTATTGCCAGAAAACAGTCCTCAAGCAGATTTGATGGCATTAGACTGTAATCAGTCGGACATTGTCCAGTCAGGACTGATTCGTCTGTATCAGCGCGGCATGCTAAATCACCTTGAAGTCTCGCGTCAGTTGATGCTGCTACAGAATCATCGTAATACAGAGATTAGGCAAACGGCGTTTTACGTCTCATTGCTGTCTCAACCCAAGTTGATAGAGGCGTTAAAACAGCAAGGCGACATGCAAACATTGCGTACCCTGACTGATTTTGATGACTTTCGCTTACTACGCGGCACGCTACTAGATAACGCTAGTAGTACAGCGGCGAATAATAAGGTTAAACAATCCGATGAGGCGATCCGTTTAACCTTATCCACGCAAGATTTTATCTCGCAAGCAGATAGTACCCAAGCATCTAAGAGTAAGGCTAAAACGGCCAAATCCAAAAAGCCTGATACTGAATCTATAAATCTAAGCAATGACACGTTAGAGCCCTTATTACAGAGCTTAAGCAATAGTCACGAAGATATCAGTTTCCGCGCGGCTTATGCGCTGGCCTGTCTACAAGACAAACGAGCGTTTGGCACCCTGATTAGCCTAATGAGCCATGAAGACAGTGCCATCATCCGTGCTGGTGTGGCCACTGCGCTTGGTCATTTAAATATAGAAGACGCCAAAGCAGTCCTACCGACATTACTAGATGACAAGGACGCTGGCGTGCGCCAAGTGGCTATGCAAGCCTATGGCAAATTGGCAGACAATGCATTGTCGTGGGCAGCGACGGGTTTTGCTTCTAAGCATCAAGATATTCATGAGCAGTCTTTAGCACTGTTTTTAAAGCATGTTGCACCAGATAGCTCAAATAGTGGTGACAAAAGCACTCAGATGTCGTCAGAGATGACAGACATACTGCTACAGGCATTGAATAATCCTTTTACCAGTATTCGATTAGAAGTGGTTAAAGTTCTATTAAACCGCCAATTTAAGCAGTCATCTGACACTATTTCTAAAAACGTTTCTGACAGTGCCATCGTCGACATCATTGAGCTGTTGCAGCAAAGCCTCTTTGAAGACGTGCACCAAGTTGCGATAGAAGAATGGCAACGACTATTGCTGTCGATGAACTCGAAACATAAAACGAATAAAGCCAATAACACTGAAGAAACGAATCACCAAAAGACCAATCAAGCTGTCTTAACCTTGTTTTTTGCAGATACGTTTGCCGCTATCCGTCAGCAAGCCTTTGACATCGCACTCAAACAAAACAGGCATTTAGGGTTTGCTGACGTAATGCTGAACGCGCTTGCCAGCCCTTATGCGGATACTAAGCAACTGGCCCTTACGACAGTGCAAGCCAGAGCCAATACGACTCAGCTGACACAACTGATGCCAGCTCTAGTGGCTATGTTCGCTGATGACAGTATTGAGCTGCGTAAGCAAGCCTTGGCGGTGGCTTTGGCACTAACAGACTTACAGCCTACTGTTTTAGCGGATCACAGTAGCCTAGATGATAGTAGCACCGATGATCAACCGAATTATCACGAAGCATTGATTACCGCAGCCTTAAACAGCCCTTATCCTGATATCCAGCTGACAGTCGCTCAACTACTGGCCAGTCAATCTCGCTTATATGCTGACGAAGAACAGGCACAGCGAAGTGATGAACAAGCGTATCAAGTCTTTAAACACTATTTAGAACTGCCTATGCCCTCTCAAGGTAAGAAAAGTGATAGCTATACTCAGTGGCACAATCATGTAAGCCAAGCACTGTCTGGTTTGTCTAAGCTGGCATACCCATCAAAGCATAATGCGCTAGGTTGGTATGCTAAATATCTACACCACCCTGATGCTGATTTTAAACCTCTTGCACCAAAGATTACGCAGATAGTTTCTTTTGAGGATATTGATCTACTGGTGAAATGGCAGAAAGATGAGCGCGCCCTTATCAGTCAATCAGCCAGTTTGTGTTTGGCTATTTTGGGTGATGCTCGCGGGCAGTACTTCCTTACTCATGATATGGGAGACGAAACAGACAATCTGAGTACGCTTGTTGCACCGATGACGCCTACTCATTGGCTTCAAGCGCAGCATGGTTTAGGTATTACACATGCCCGTCAACTACAGCCTTTGTTTGAGTCAGAGTCTTATACAGTAGCAGCCAGACTGTTATTGATATTTAATGATTTACAGAATGGCTTGCAAAATAGCCTGCAAGCTCCTGAAACGACCGCTACTAGCACTGGTCGACCTAACCGACTGATAGAAGCATTAAGCTTTGCTGATAATGACACGGCAGTAGTCTACGCCAACATACTCGCTCGTTACCCGAATGACGTACAACAACGCAATAACCAGCAAGCACTATCGTCAACGTGGCAGTACCTAAGTGATTACTTGTCACGTCAATTAGGCAGTATTTTATCTTCTCACTCTGAAGTCATTACGATGACGATAGATGCCATGCCAAACACGGCAGATAAAGGTGGTGTTAAAGGACAATCGCATAATACGGCCTCTATCCGAGCAAGTACTCTGACAACCGTCAGTACCGAAAACTTACAACAGCTCGCCAACCTCAGTCGCCATCAGCAGCCATTGGTACGCGCCCAAACTATCGATGTTGTCTGCAACTTATCTGAATTACTCGCCCATGACTACTATGACGATGAGGACGATGTGTTTGAGACATTACAAAAATGGCAACGCAGTTTGCAGGCATTGTTAAGTGCTCACCCTGTATCAGCCTCTATTCAGGATGTTTCAAACGACGATGCGCAAACAGTAGGTAGCTCTTCTACTGATAAGCAAGACAGTTCCGAGTTGCATTATCCATACCAATCTCTTGCTTTTGGCGCTTGGATTGGCGTCATACGCGCAGGCGATGATTATTATGCTAATAGCAGCACTACAGACCAAGCCATTCGAGGGCTAATGTGGCTTGCTACTCAATCATCGCAGCTTAACACCAATAACAACACTAATAACAATGAGGACTGGCGAGATAGTACCAGTCGCGTGTTGTTGCCACTACTGAATCACAGTAGTTTTGACACTCGTGAGTTGGCTTGGTCATGCTTGTATAAGCTAAACATGCCTGCCAAAAAGCTGGCTGACTATGCCATGAGCACGCCCTACCGTGATATGGTCAAACGCGGCTTGGATCTATTGCTAGATACCGCAAATAACGATGCCGTACAGCAGCAAAGCAAACCATCGGATACAGCGACTGTCAGTAGTAGCGCTGATCAACAACTCATTGATTTGTTAAAAACCAATAATCACACCTTAGCAGAAGAGACCTATCAGCTGTTAAAAGGCCGACTAGGCCATCTGCCTGCTAGCTTACTTGGGCTACAGACCTATTGTCAGTCGCTACTGCCTCAGATCGTTGCTGAATGGAAACAAGTCATTGTCACGCCCTTTGCAAACAGTCAATCGCCGTCAGTGCAGCGCCAAGACAAACTGACGTTTTTGATGCACGCTGTGAAGAGTGATGATTGGAATGCAAAATATCAAGCACTGAGTCAATTGGTTGAGTTTCATGACGTACTCTTTGCGGACAGCACGCTATTTGATGACTTGTTTGATTTTGCTGAAGACGCTCAGTCCAGTAATGAGAGATATCGTAGCTGGCAGTTGCTTGTCGATGCACTCACGTCGTACCAATTCATTAATAAGAACACTTTAAGTGTTCGTTTAGAGAGCAGCTTTGATATTGCGAATGTTGAACAGGTCGCCAATGAAGCGCACTTACGATTATTAGCCTTACTTGATGATCCACATATCAACAAACCCAAACAAGTTATCTACTCAGATATCGCTGACCTGCGTAACACGCATCTGGTCGCACCATTACTACAGCGTTTAGAGAACCTGTTTGAGCACACGCCGCAAAAGCATAAAGAGGAGCGTAAATATTTATTTGATACCTTAGTAAAAATCAGCGGCTACGATCAAAACATTGATGACTACCTAGATGAGCGTGAAGACACGCGTTGGTTACAACGTCAGCACCCTAGAGACTCGCAAGTCTTGCTATCACTGTTTACTACGCTTATGAGTCATAGTGATTATGCACTTGCCGCGCTGCTATTGCCGTCACTTGCATGGGTGCAATCGGATGACAGTGATTTATCCTCGCGCATTGATACTGCTTTAGCGCTAGCCTACGAGCAGATGCCAGCTAAACATACTTTTAAATTAGTCGAGACACTGGCATATCGGGCCAAAAGGCGGCAAGGCAGCATTGCTTCATTACAAAATGCTCTACGCAATAAAGACGCCGATGTGCAATTTGCCGCGGCTGAAGGACTCGCTAAATGCGGTCATGCTGATGGGGTCAATATCTTGATGGCCACTATCGATTATAACCCTGATGCTGAGTTCCGCAGCTGCAGTGTGTTAGCCATTGGCGAGCTACTAGGCAGCAATAACAATCAAAATGCTGACTCGCCTAATGCTAGCTCGCCTGCGGACAACGCTGATAAAAACTTACAGGTTCATACCTTATACAAAGCCTATGATAAGTTAATCAAACTGGCCGAGGACGACGAGCACTACTTACAAGACGTGGCCAGTGAAGCCTTAGGTCGCCTTGCACAAGGTGGTGACTTTGAGCATAGTCCGCATATTTTTGAGCTATTAAAATCGCACTTGTCAGACCCCGCAGTCCATTTCACCAATCCCGCCATTGTCCATTGGTTAAATGGACTGCGCTGGCTCAACACAACGCCTGCTTGGGAACAAATCCGCAGCTATATCCGCACTCATATCGATAAAGCCATATTTTTCCGTCCACAAAGGCATGCGGTATGGCTACTACAGATGAATGATAGCGATGCCAATCAAGCATTAATGTTAGATATCTTAAAGGCGAGCAACTTAGACTGTGCTGTGCTTATGGCGGCTTACACGGCGGCACAGAAAACTTGGGGCAGTCTCGCATCGCAGGTTTACCCTTATGATTGGGCAGCCATTCAAAGCCATAACAATGACTTTGTAGAAGAGACGGAGCGCTTGAGTCTAAAGCGTATCATTGATAATAGCAGCATCGATGAGCTGGCAGCATTTATCACCCAGCATGGCGCGCACTTGCCAGCTGACACCTTGATGGCACTGCAAAATGCCATTATGGCCAAGCAAGAAATGCCAACATCACAGCTTACCGCGTTGATTACCAGTAACAACACACTGACACAGCATATTGGACTGTGCTATCTGACCCAATATCCGACCAACTATATTGATAAAGAGATGGTTGCGACGTTGCAGCAGCATTTTGACACTGCAAGCGAGCAATGGCATACACTTATCGACACCATCAGCCGCAGTCCAACTACTATCAGCAATAGTCAGTGGATTAGCATGGTTGAGCAAGTGGGTGGTACCATCAGACAACTGGTTTGGCTAATCATGCGTCATATAGCCATTACAACTGCCAAAGGAACTGTCGATAAAGCAGCTACTAAGCAAATCGCGGCAATGCTTGATTGGCTCAATGATGCTCGTCAACCATTGACCATCACCTCTATTCCACTGCTCTCTACGACTGTTAGCGGTTGGTGTCAGCAAGCGCTGTTAGGACTACTGGCCAGACCAGTCGCTGACGATAAGGTGCTATCAAGTATCTTGCCAACGTTGAGCGTTGTCTCGACAGCAACTCAATCGCAGCTCACTTATGACAACCAAGCCTTGCTAGGAACTGTGATTGCTCGTATTGAACAAAGCGGTACATCTACCCAAAAATCCATAATAACGGTAGTAAAGAATGCGCTAAAACATAAGAGCTCGTCTACCGAGATACCAATCAATCAACAGCTGCTACAGTGGATCAGAGCAAAAGACGCTGATGCACTCTATCATTGTGCGAGTAATGACAACGTAGAGATAACGGTTCGTATCCGTGCTATCGAAGCGCTTGGACAGCTACATGATCCAAATATCGAACAATGGCTGACGACGCTCATGGCACATGAAAACTCAGACATTCAGAAGCTTGCTTATAAAGTACTACGCCGCTGGCAACGTGCCATGATACGAGCACAGCAAAAGCGTCTGTTGGCATATAGTCAGGACAGCAGTCAAAAAAGCAATCAGGGTGAAGGAGACAGTCAATGACTATAGACAATCAATTAGACCAAGCATCAGAAACAGAGTCAGAAGTAGTAGCAAACACTGATGGCCTGATGATGCAGTTGGACTACGCCGCACCTAGCCAGATTAGTCAAGTTAACGAATCGTCAGATTCATTGTCGGAGGCGCAAACGACCGAACACACTCAGCATGTGGCTCTATTTGCTCAGCTGAATCGATCGGAGGTTAACTTCCACGGTAAGGTCAAATCTCCCCTTGTCTTTCGTGACAGTTTGCTAGCCTTATTTGATGTGGTGAGTAGTGATTATCGCTATGTGCCAAAAGACCGCTCAGCGTACACGGTATTTATGCAGATGCGCCGTGCCAGCAGCAATAAAAACCTATTTACTGCGCAGCGTGATTATTTCACGTGGTTGTTCGACAATGACCCACTGGCTTTTTGTATTTTGGACCCGATTATTCAGGTGCATGAGCAAGGTGTTAGCTTTGAGGTATTTAGCCGTGATGAAGGCTGCTATGCTCAATTGACATTAACCAATGAGATTTTTGAGCAAAGTGCCGAAGCTACCCTTGGTACCACAAGTATTGATTATAGTGCGGCGTTGTTTAACGGTATTGAGAAAATTCGCGACCATCAGCAAACAATGTTAGACATTGGTCATGAAGCGGTCGGCTTACAATTACTCGAAACCATGCCAGAGGCCGCTGAAGCAGATACTGATAGTACAGTGGCCACGCCCACCGTAAAAAAACAGATCATAGAAAAGCGCATTAATGTGCCTCAAAGCTGGATCAGAGCACTGTTACAAGTACAGTCTGCAGGTCAATTACCACAAGACACCATTCATCTTGATCCAATTGCACTGTATAACGTATTGTTTGAGCTGCGCATGCATGCTGATATCAAAGGCAAACGCCGAGGATTGTTGATTGAGCTTAGACCTCAGCAGCTACCAGTGATTATATTAGAGCCTTTTGACATCACTGTTACTAGCCAAGTCAGCCAACAGCAAAAGCCCTATCAAGGTCAACAAGCGAAGCTGATTCGCTTATGGGGTCGCCGTCGTCTCAGCCTATTAAAACGTCTGTTGCCACATACTGACAGCGTTTCAGTATCGCTACTGGGTCAAGGCATGCCAAGCTACTGGACACTAAAAGGCAAAGGCTTTCATTTCACCTTTGCTATGACAGGCTTTAGCCAAGCTAATTGGTCACAGTCATTAAACTTTGACTTACTGTTACCCAGGCGCCCATTGCGTAATACATTAGCTGCCAGTGAAGGCTTATCAGACAGTAGTAAAGCAACTTTAAATGACAGCAATAATGATAGTAACGCTGAGCATAATGGTTTGTCTGTATTAATTAAAACACTGGAAAATACCCCCAGCAATCTAGAAGACTTGGTAAAGTCGCTATCAGCAGATGCTTCATTAACGTCTGTGCCTGTTTCTCACTCACAAGTACAGCAGTGGTTACTGTCAGGTACTCAGCAAGGCTTAATTCGCTATGAGATGGCGACGCAGCTGTATCACTACAGACCTTTGAGCCAAGTGCCGCTTGATATGGCACAGTTCGCTTATCACAATGAGGCAGAAAAGCAGGCTTTTGATTTGATGAGCCGTACGGATGCCGTGCAGAAATTCTCTGTTGAGACTGTTGCCGTCAAAGGTATTACCATTCGTGCAGATATTCATGTCGAAGAAGACAGACGTACTTATCACAGCCAGCTGCAATTAGGCGATGAAGGGCTAGTCACTAAGGCGGAATGTAGCTGTCCGCAGTACTTGCAGCACCGACTCACACAAGGCGTGTGCGCGCATCTTATTGCGCTACGACTTAGATATAATCAATACGACCCAAATAACACGGGCAATGACAGTTGGCATGACACTCGTGTCTTGAGTAAACGCGTACCGAGTAAGCGCTTTAATCAGCCTAAGAATAAACAAGAAAGCGTACAAGTAGCAGCCTATAGCTCGTTAATGACATTACCTTCTGCAACGACACTTGATTTGACGGCCTTAGCTCAACCAGTTGCCCAGTCACATGCAACTGCAACTGCAAGTGCAAGTGATAAGACACAAGCGTTAACCACACAAGAGACCGCTATTGCTTATGTTTACATCACCATTGCCCATAAGAAGATCACTATTGAACAAACAATAGGTGACAAGGATACGCGCCAGCAGCTGGTGTTCAATCAGCCTGCTCAAGCCAAAGCCGCATTTTTACAACATATTGCCAGATTTGAAGCCAAAGGCTTTATCGAAAACCAAGGGATGTAATGTATGACCACACACACAGCCAACAATAACGATTACATCAGCCCTGATCCAGCACCCACTCCTTTTGAGCGACAGTGGCAGCAACTATGGCAAGATATTGAGCTGGCGGGCGGACGTTACCAATACGTACAGCAGCAGCTAGTCAGTCAAGGCTTTATGGTCGATCGTCAACCTGTCGATAACATGAGCCCAAAAGAACGGGATCGCTATAAGAAAGCCTTAAAAAAGGAAGCATCTGAAGAAAAAAATCTCAAAAAGGCTGCTTGGCAAGCATACAAAGTGCACCACATAGTTTATCTTGGTCGTCATGTATATTGGACGGACGATACCAGTACTGATAAGTGGGATGTAAAAGACGCGGCCAATCGGCTAATTGAAAACAAACTGCCGCTGCTGCGTAAACATAATGAGCTAGCAGAAGCAGTTAACCTTACCATTCCGCAGTTAAAAGGATTGTGCTATCAAAGAGAGGTCTCCACCAATCTGTCTTATTCGCATTTTACTATTGCCAAACGCAATGGCACAGCGCGTCAAATATGGTCACCTATACCACGTTTGAAGTTTGTACAACGTTGGATTTTGCACAATATTTTGAATAACTTAACGACGCATGGTGCCGCGCATGGCTTTGTACGCGGCAAATCTATCGTGACCAATGCAGCCGTACATAGCAATAGTGAGCTCCTTATTAAGCTAGATGTCAAAGATTTCTTTCCTAGCGTGAGCTGGCGCCGTGTCAAAGGGGTCTTTCGTCATGCTGGCTACCCAGAGCAAATTGCCACATTATTGGCATTATTGTGTACGGAGTCGCCCCGACAAGTGGTGCAGCAAGATGGCGTTACCTACTATGTGGCATTAGGCGATAGAGCCTTGCCACAAGGTGCGCCTACCAGTCCTGCATTAACGAACATCGTTTGCTTAAATCTGGATCGACGCTTGACAGGATTGGCAGAACAATTGGGCCTACGTTATAGCCGTTATGCCGATGACCTGACCTTTAGTGTGCCTGCTATTGGGGACGAAAAACCCAAATCGAAGGCTAAAACAACGATTAAATCCACAACCAGCACCGCAAAAAAACAAGCCGATACGCAGCACAACAAGCTGATCGGGCAACTGCTCGGCTCAGTCCATAAGATATTACGTGAAGAAGGTTTTGCATTAAATAATGATAAAACGCGCGTGATTCGTAAAGGCAATCAGCAACAAGTGACAGGCATGGTGGTCAATGGACAAGGCGTACCTAGGGTATCTCGTCAAATCAAAAAAATGTTACGAGCAGCTGTCCATAACCTAGAGTCAGGCGGTACATTACGCGCCGATGAGACTTTAAATACGTTGTCAGGATATGCCGCTTGGATAGCCTCGGCAGAGCCAGAGCTAGGACACAGTTATCTAGCTAGAATCGAGCGTTTACAAGTGCAGCAAGAGACACCTGCATAGATATTTATTTATATTTACAAAAAATGAGTATTAGAAATGGAATTTTTCTAATACTCATACTTATCTCAGTAACATGTACGGATGTAAAGACACTGATATAAATATAGTACCATTACACCAATAAAAACGGTGCAGTACGGCTGTCTTTTGACTGAGCAACGTCATATGGCGTACCTTGAGCAACAATCATTCCGCCCGCATCTCCAGCCTCTGGCCCGATATCTATAATCCAGTCGCTGTTGCTAGCCACTTGCATATCGTGTTCAACCATGATGACGGTATTGCCCGCATCGACGAGACCATTTAACTGTGTCATTAGCATGGACACATCAGCAGGGTGTAGACCTGTGGTTGGCTCATCTAAGATGTATAGCGTGTCGCCTCGTTGCACACGCTGCAGCTCAGTGGCAAGCTTAATCCGCTGCGCTTCGCCGCCTGATAACTCGGTAGCAGGCTGACCCAGACGTAAGTAGCCAAGTCCAACTTGTAGTAACGCCTCTAATGCACGTAAAATGGGTGCCTCATCAGCAAAAAACTCATGAGCCGCTTCAACTGTTAAGTTCAAGACTTCGGCGATGTTTTTATCTCGATAAGTGATTGCCAGCGTATCCTCATCATAACGTTGACCATGACAAACCTGACAAGGCGCATAGACGCTTGGTAGGAATAACAGCTCAACACTGACAAACCCTAAACCTTCGCAATTTGGGCAGCGGCCTTTTGTGGTGTTAAAGGAGAACCTGCCAGCATCATAGCCTTGCGCTTTTGCTTGCTTGGTCGCTGCAAACAGCTTGCGTACATCGTCAAACAAACCAGTATAGGTTGCCAAGTTAGAGCGCGGTGTACGACCAATTGCTTTTTGATTTATATTAATGAGACGACGGACGTGCTCCATGCCAGCGACGATTTCACCGCCGGTTACTGATTCAAGCTCTTGCTCAAGTAAGTCCGCCTCACCGACAGGCGCTTCTGTAACTGTCTTCTGCCCCAACGCTTCATTGATAAGCTCTACCAACGCTTGGCTGACAAGGCTTGATTTGCCTGAGCCCGAGACCCCTGTGACACTGGTCATCACCCCAAGCGGAAAATCAACGTCTAATCCTGTGATGTTATTTCGCTCAATGTTGGCAAGCTTGAGCCAGGCTGCTGGCTGCCTTGTGCTAGATTTTGACTGTGCGTTAGACGTAGCATTGGCAAATAGATATTGACCAGTATGCGACTGCGTAACTTCACGAAGTCCATCTACAGGGCCACTATAGACAATCTCGCCACCATGCGTGCCTGCCTTTGGCCCGACATCGACTATCCAATCAGCATGTCTGATGACACTAACATCATGCTCAACAACAAACACTGTATTCCCAGCTGCGATTAGCTCATCCAATGCCCCTAGCAATGCTTGAGTATCAGCAGGATGCAGACCAGCCGATGGCTCATCAAGGACATACACCACGCCAAATAGCTGCGAGCGAATTTGAGTGGCTAATCGCAACCGCTGTAGCTCACCAGGAGAGAGTGTCGGTGTGGTACGCTCAAGTGAGAGATATCCTAACCCTAACCTTGTCAGCGCTTCAACACGAGAGAGAATATCACTGGCGATACGCTGGGCAACGATGGCTTTTTCGCGGTTTGGTGTGTTATCGGCTACCTTGGTACGAGCGGTTTTTTCCAGTTTTTGTGCCATTTCCGTCAGTGTTAGCTGTGATATTTCACCGATATCGAGTCCTGCAAACTTAACCGATAGCGATTCTTTTTTTAGTTTTTTGCCATGACATTCTGGGCACTCAGATATCTGCATAAACTGTGAAACGCGTTTTTTGGTACGCGGGCTCTGAGTGGTAGCAAAAGAGTGCAAAATGAAGTTTTTGGCACTGGTAAAAGTACCCATATAGTTTGGCTTTTCGCCTTTTTCGATCGCATCACGCGTTTGCTCAATGTTGTATTCAGGATAGACAGGTACTGTTGGTGTATCATCTGTAAACAAAATCCAATCACGCGTCTTTTTTGGCAATGTATGCCATGGTTTATCGATATCATAGCCTAATGTAGTCAATATACGACTGAGGTTTTGACCTTGCCACGCTGGTGGCCACGCTGCAATCGCACGCTCACGGATGGTCTTGGTATTGTCTGGCACCAGCAACTCTTCAGTGACCTCAAATACGCGGCCGATACCTGAACAAGTCGGGCAAGCACCATCTGGCGTATTGGGAGAGAATGCATCGGCGTATAGAATCTCTAGATCGGCAGGATATTCTCCTGCTCGTGAGTACAGCATGCGCAGGCCATTGGATATCGTCGTCACGCTACCCACAGACGAGCGCACTGAAGGCGTACCTCGCTTCTGCTGTAAGGCGACGGCTGGTGGCAGACCCTCTATGGAATCAACGTCTGGCTCATCGACCTGATCAATGAGTCGTCTAGCATAAGGCGATACAGAATCAAGATAACGGCGTTGTGACTCGGCAAACAACGTACCAAATGCTAATGACGACTTCCCTGAGCCGGAGATACCGGTGAAGACCACTAGTGCATTGCGAGGCAAATCAACATCAACGTTCTTTAAGTTATGTACACGCGCGCCTCTGACCTGAATATTGTCTTGATCAGGGTTATAAAGGGCATTTCTCACTGTGCTTGTTTTACTTGTTTTTTCTTCTAATTTTTTTGAGTTCGCCATAACGTTATTGTTCCTATCGAATCGTTGTTTATTCCTAACGGGCCTATTTTTCTTTACTTAATTAGTTGTCTTTATTTAATTAGCAGAAAGGTTAACACGTACTCATGCGTGGCCATGGCTAGGCTTACGTATCAATAGCATAGATAGACAAAACGATAACTCAAGTAACCCATTCATTAATAATAAAAAACCCGCATCAACGCGGGTTGTGTTTAGCAAAAGATGCTATTAGAAGAGTGATAACTTAGACATTAAGTCACAACCAAGCGCATCAATTGGGTGCTAATATAACCACCAAATGTCCCTACTGCGTAACCTAAAATACCTAAAAACACTCCTACTGGTGCTAGCGATGGATGAAATGCCGTAGCGACAATCGGTGCTGACGATGCACCGCCAGTATTGGCATTAGAACCAACTGCCAAAAAGAAAAATGGCGCACGAATGAGTCTGGCGACAGCAAAAATAATCACGACGTGAATACTCATCCATAACAGACCGATTAGCAATAGTCGCCACTGTGAGACGATACCTGCCAGATTGATTTGCATACCGATCGCGGCGATTAATACAAAGATAAATACCGTGCCGATTTTTGATGCGCCAACATGATCTAACCTACGTATCTTAGTAAACGAAAATATAACGCCTATTACCGTAATAATTACCACCATCCAAAAGAACGAGCTGGCAAAGCTATACTGAACAGCCCAACTATAAGGGGCAAAGAACTCTGCAATCTGGCCACCGACAAAGTGCGCCACTCCGACCATTGCAAAGCATAAGCCAAACATCACCATCAAATCATTGATGGTTGCTGGGCGAGCATGATCACGCTCATAGCTCTCGACTGCTTTGACCACTTTATCAATACTACTAGTATCAGCGCGCAAAAAGCGGTCTATCTTATCGCTATGTTTTGCCATGACCAAAATAGCTAGCAGCCACAGTGAGGCATTGGTGGTATCGACCAAAATCATCATACCAAATAGATCATCACTGACTCCAAACAGCTCCTTCATCGCTGCTTGGTTGGCCGCGCCGCCTATCCAACTACCTGCTACAGCAGAAAACCCACGCCATAAAGTATCATCGGTAAACATCGCAGGCGATATCCACTTAGCGACTCCCAAACTGATCGGGCCACTGATGACGATAGCGATACTGGCAGCAAAAAACATCGCAATCGCTTTCCAGCCTAAGCCCAATATTTTGGGCACATCCATGGACAAGGTCATTAATAGCAAACTTGCTGGCAGTAAGTAAGTGGCAGTAAAACCATAAATCTGCGAACCAATACCATCGGCAAACACGCCTAAGCTATTTAGAGTGGCTGGTATAAAGCAGCAAAGCACAATACCAGGCAATACGGCATAAAATCGACGCCAAAATTTACCCGGTAAGCCTTGGGTATAAAAAACCAGACCAATAATGGCCATGATGATGCCAAAGGCTAATGGCAAATTATCAATTGCTAAGTTTGAGGTGGCAGGCATCAAGGCGCTCCAAGAGTTACAACGGGCAAAAGTAAATCAGTATAGACAAGGCAAAAAACTCCTGCAAGCAGCCATCGACTATTAGCTAGGATTTGCCGAGTAGTATTTGACGGAATAAATAGCAAGGTAACGGTTAGGCAAGTAAGGGCATAAAGTAATCATGGCGCAATATAAAACAGGTAAACACAAAAAAGCCAGATAACAAGTATCTGGCTTCTTCAATGCTATCTTTAGACGATTAATGAATCAATGATTTTAATCGTCAAATATAGCTGTATTACGAGTTGTTACCACGGTTGCCGCCGTTTGGACGACCTTGGCCACGGCTGTCAGAACGACCAGCTGGACGACCTTGGCTGCCGCTTGGACGACCGCGACCAGTTGCAGCGCGCTCACCACGTGGAACACCATTACTATCACCGCGGCTTGGGCCACCAGTGCGCTTGCCTTGATAAGGCTTACCACCTGAACGCTCGTTTGGTTTGCCTGACGTGTCACGTGGCTTACCTTGATAACCGCTGTCGTTGCTAGCGCGTTGACCAGTTGGAGCGCTGTCGCTTGAACGACCACGACCTTGACCACCACCGCTAGATTTACCAGCATAGCCACCGCCTGAACGACCACGGCCTTGACCGCCACCGCCGTTAGAACGACCACGACCACGGCCACGACCATTACCTTTGTTTTCGCTAGGTACGTAAGTTTTCTTAGGCTCCATACCTTCGATAACACATACTTCCATTTTGCGATCTAAATAACGGTTGATAGCGTTAAGCTGTGGACGATCATCCATGCTACATAGGCTGATAGCAACACCAGTACGACCAGCACGACCACAACGACCGATACGATGGACGTAATCTTCAGTCTGACGCGGCAAGTCATAGTTGATAACGTGCGAGATAGCTGGAATATCTAGACCACGAGCAGCAACGTCAGTCGCTACTAGGATTTTTACTTTACCATTACGCAAGTCTTGAACGATACGGTTACGCTTGCTCTGTGGCAAGTCACCATGTAGGAAGCTTGCTTTATGGCCCGCTTCTTGTAACTGTTTAGCCAGTTTTTCAGTGCTACGTTTGGTAGCAGCAAAGATAATGATTTGTTCCATATCTTGTTGGCAAACGATTTTGTCAAGTAAACGGTTTTTGTGATCAAAATCATCACAGTAGTACACTTTTTCTTCGATGTGTGCAGATTCTACTTTGATTGATACGCGCTCAGGGTTCTTAGTGAAGCTGGCAGCGATTTTACCTACTGGGCCATCCCAAGTTGCTGAACACATGATCGTTTGACGATCGATTGGTGCTGCACGAAGGATGTCACTGATGTCATCAGCAAAACCCATGTCTAGCATACGGTCAGCTTCGTCAAGTACCAATACTTCTAGGTTTGACAAATCAACACGACCTGCATTGATATGGTCAAGTAGACGACCAGGAGTTGCAACGATTACTTGAACGCCCTTTTTCAAAGCAGTGATCTGACCGTTGTATGGTGCGCCGCCAACTAGTGGTACACAAAATAGACCGCGCATGTCTTTAGAATAAGTGCGAACGCTGTCATGTACTTGCTGAGCAAGTTCACGCGTTGGCGTTAGGATAAGTGCTTTGGTTAGTTTGTCAAAGCTAGTAGCACGGCTCAAACGGTCAAGTACAGGGATAACGAAAGCCGCTGTTTTACCACTACCCGTTTGCGCTGACAATAAAAGGTCACGACCAGCTAGAGCAAAAGGAATGGCTTGTTCTTGAATAGGGGTTGGATTGGTATAGCCACTGCGATCAAGCGCAGTAAGAATTGGCTTAGCAATGCCAAGATCTGTAAAGGTGATTTTGTTTTCTTCAGCAGCGTCAGTAGCAGCCGCTTGAGTATTATTATCAGTATTTGGAGTGTCAGTGTTTTCGATGATGCCGTTTTCAGCGGCGATTGCAGATAAGATGTCAGTCATAAGAATCCTTGGTAAGTATAAGTTGCTGTAAATTCAGCAAACTTGATGCATACCACTGATAACCGTTCACCACGCTGCTCTTATTAGCATTACCGAGCAACATAAAATTGTCGATAATTAGAAACCAAGCCAATAGAGCTTAGCGTCTTTATAATAAATGCGTTCGTGCTGTCTGACGTATTTTGGTGGTAGTGCCGAGTGTCTTATCCTTGCTTGATATACGCTCATTATCAATGCTTTGTCCAAAGCAGATAAAGGCAAACAGCAACCAATCTAGACCCTAGTTATAGGCCAGTAGATAAGATATGAGTCAAAAATAACGGATATTTTTAAAAGGTTATTTAAGTACACAAAATCATCGGCAACAATTACTTATGGTCATCCTAGACCCAAAATCGCAGGCGATGTTATCAATCTCATAATTCACGAAAGCCTAAGCTAACGTGGCGACGCAGTATAGCACAATAAAAAAATATATGTACCTATTTCTTCAATTACTGAGTAAATAAGCACTAATAGTGTTGATAATAAACAAATTTAGGTAGTTTATTTAAGAACTTAAATGAACTACTCGCTATTTATCTATCGTACTACTTTGACTTCTGTTACATAAGTAGGTAGCTGCCATGCCCCGCCCGCCTCGATTAAGCGGCAAAGTCCAGTGGTGCTTTCATGGCTTTTTTCAAAGGCACGACCCGTCCATAGCCAATCAGTTTTGCTCATGCAATCACCGATGCCGCGCCCTTTTTGTACAGAGGTAAGCTTGCCTTTATCGTAGCCAGTAGCATTGGTCGTCACCAACGTTGGCTTATAAGGTTTACTATCATTGATCACCCAAACCCCTGCTCCAGCGTTATAAGCGCCCGTCCAGCACTCATGCTGTGCCAACAGTTGCGAGCCATTTAGACGACTGATACGCCAAGGTGATTTGTCTGAAAGATTGGGACAAACGCTGTCTGCATCTTTCATTGTGCCTTTTACCAACGCTGCCAACTGAGAGGACCTCATCACAAACTTTTTGTCATTACCATCGTCTGCTTTGGCACTTGGCACAACAAACCGCAGTACTGGCGCGGCTTTAGGAGGCAATATACCGCCACTAGATTTAACAGCATCGTCATTTTTAATAAAGGCACTGGATGTACCAACGCGACCTTGGAACTCATCGGCTTTTAGCATGGCAGCACTGGCACCTTTGTCAGAGAGCTGCCAACGTGAATTGCGCAAGGCCAACGTAATCTTGCTAGATTTGGTCAACGCCTCTAACAGTGCAGTTACTTGCGCTTGAGTAAGCTCAGCGTTACCTGCAGCGGCTGAATACGGCTTAGTCTCGCCATAATCCTTGTCATTAATAAACAACGAGATACGATGACGATTACCGAGCTGCATTAGGGCTTTAGATGAGCTGTCCTTTGCCCCGCCAAGTTTTACTTTACCATCCACGCCAGCATTCGCACCTGCGCGGCGTACGAGCAATATAGAAACCGGAAACTCGCTGTTATTCTCTGCTTGATAGCCTGCCAGCCGGCACGTACGCGTATTATCACAAGCGACTTGCCAATCTTGACTGGTAAACTCAGTCGATGTACTGGCCATACTGGTGGTACTAAATAAAGCTGTGCTAAGCGCTGCAAGTACAGGCAGTAATATTTTATTTTTTATCATATAGGTGGGTTGTTCTTTTATTTTTTTAGGTATGTTTTCCGAATAATGCTCTACAGTGATGTTTTTGAGATTTTTATTAGACTGGGTACTACTGTCGTGACTGTTGTTATCAGACTTATTATCGTTATAGGTAATGTCTGACCTACTAACACCAGTTAAATCAGCGCCTCTTGATAGCGACATATTGTTTTTATAATTATTGTCTTTCATAATCATCACCTTTCAGTAGAAGAAGTATAAACACCTGTCTATTGTAATGGTGCTCGGCTATCTTAACGCACTAGTGTTTCTATCTGTTGTACTAATGTATCATTGTGTAAAGACAAAGGGAAGACCTAACATGGTTTATATTCATTTTTATGAATATAAATAAAAAGGCTGATAAGCCATTGCTTATCAGCCTTGCTGCTGTGTTTAAGGTTTATTTATGCTTAAACTGTACTGTTAGATCTAAACTGTATTGAGTACTTAGTTTAGTCGATTGGTTTTAGCTCTAGCGCTACTGCACGTTTAACCGCAGGACGTTCAGCTATTTTCTTAGCCCAACGCTGCAAGTGCTTATAGTCTTCTACTTGTAAAAACTCTGCTGCGTCATAGAGCTTACCTAGTGCCAACTGGCCATACCAAGACCAGACAATCATATCCGCAATATTGTAATCAGATTCATCATTGCCGCATAGGTACTCATTATCTTTTAGATGCGTATCTAATACATCAAGCTGACGCTTGGTTTCCATCGTATAGCGGTTGATTGGATACTCTAAAGGTTCAGGCGCATACGCATAAAAGTGCCCAAAGCCGCCACCTAAGAAAGGTGCGCTACCCATTTGCCACATAATCCAAGACAGACAATCTGCTCGCGCTTTGCCAGTAGCCAGTGGCAGGAACTTATCAAACTTTTCTGCTAGATACATTAAGATAGCGCCCGACTCAAACAGTGCTATCGGCTCGCCTGCTGTATCAGTAGAATGATCGACCAAAGCTGGAATCTTTGAATTGGGGTTTATCTTTACAAACCCTGAGCCAAACTGCTCACCTTTAGAGATGTCGATTTTGTATGCATCATATGCTGCCCCATCAATACCAAGTTCGGCTAGCTCTTCTAATAGTATGTTTACCTTGACACCATTTGGTGTATTTAACGAATACAGCTGTAACGGAGCATCACCAACAGGCAGCTCTTTATCATAGCGAGCTCCAGACGTTGGACTATTAATACTAGCAAATTTGCCGCCATTATCTTTATCTTGCGTCCAAACTTTTGGTGGTACGTATTTATTATTATCTTGACTCATAATTTATCCTCGGTTTGTATTTATGACTGCCGCGAAGGTTTACTATAACGAGAACTCGTAACGATATTAAAGTCCTCTCTTGTAATCAATGTTGTGTTTCTACTGCCAAAGTAAATAGAGACGAGCTATTAGCACGCATCGAATTTTTTGTCTTATTTCACCTCTTTGCCTTTTTATTAGCTACCTTTCGCATCGTTGCTCTTATATAAGTTATCTTATATCAGTTACTTTGAGTCACTTTTATTATGAGCTAGGCTTTCTTATACTACTCAGCTTGCATAGTGATCTGCTCGCAAATCCGCTATTTTCTTATTCCATAACGAGACGTTCAATGGGACTCACATGGTAACGCTCACCCCAACTCAAGAGAAATACCTACCTTACGTACTAGCGGTAGCGCTATTTATGCAAATTTTAGACGCTACTATTTTGAATACCTCGTTGCCACAAATGGCGCAGGCACTCGGTGAGTCACCACTAAAGATGCAGTGGGCCGTCATCAGCTACGCATTGACCCTAGCGATTTTTATCCCTATCAGTGGTTTTTTAGCGGATAAATATGGCACACGCCGCGTATTTTTATCAGCGGTCATCATTTTTTGTATTGGCTCATTACTGTGCGCGGCGTCACAAACGCTAGATTTTTTGGTTGCCTCACGTGTGGTACAGGGTATCGGCGGTGCCATGATGACGCCTGTCGCTCGTTTGATATTGGTTAAGTCTTATCCGCGCAATAAGCTACTCACTGTGATGAATTTTGCTGTAATACCTGCTTTGGTTGCACCGCTAGTCGGTCCAGTATTAGGCGGCTATATCGTGCAATATGCTAGCTGGCATTGGATATTTTTGATCAATATACCGATGGGTGTGGCAGGTTTTATTATGGGCAAAAAACTGGTTCCAGCACTATTTGAAGATACCAAGCGTCTTGATTGGACAGGGTTTGTATTGTTTGCTGCCGCTGCTTGCGGGTTCACACTGGCTGTAGAGTTTGGTTCACAAATAGGTCGCGGGGTTTATGGGTTGTTGCTTGGGTTGGCCGCAAGTCTATTGATCGGCGCGTATGTCTGGCATGCCAAACGACGAGCAGCTCCCCTGTTTCCACTCAGCTTGTTTGATATTCGCACTTTTCGAATTGGTATTACAGGCAACTTGTTTACGCGGCTTGGTATCAGTGCAGTACCATTTTTGCTGCCCTTATTACTGCAAGTGGTGTTTGAGTACTCACCTTCGCAGGCAGGTTGGTTGCTTGCCCCGATTGCGGTTGGTGCTATCGGTATCAAACCTTGGGTTAGCAAAATTATTCAGCGGTTTAGCTATCGCAAAGTACTGGTTTACAATACCTTGTTTATGGGTTCGCTTATCATTGTGCTGGCGCAGTTTAATGATGCCTCGCAGTGGCTATGGTTTATACCTATCCTGACTATCATGGGTGCCTGCAACTCTATGCAGTTCAGTGCGATGAACACGATTACGATTGGCGATTTACAGGGCACACAGACTAGTAGCGGTAACAGCTTAATGGCAGTCAATCAGCAGTTAGCGATTAGCTTTGGTATTGCGTTCGGTGCTGCTGTGTTGAATTTACTACGTGAGCGTCTACAAATGGATACGTTAGTAGCGTTCCAAACTACTTATTGGATATTGGGCATTTTGACCATTCTATCGGGGCTATATTTCTTACGTCTAAAACCTGAGGATGGCCGAGGTTTATACTAGGGTGTGTCTTCAATCGAGATAAGTTTTCTATTGAGTGAGACTTTACGTACGGCACGTCTCTATTCTGTATAGTCGAAATTTTAAAAATATCTTATCTATAAACAGAAAAAAGCCAGTATGCGATTGGATTATCAATCTTATACTGGCTTTTTATTACGACTTACATTAACAAATATTATGCGTCATCATCACTCATTTGCGATTGGATATAGCGCTCTACACCAATGCTCTCAATCAAGTCCTGCTGCGTCTCTAACCAGTCTTCATACTCTTCATTGCCATCTTTTAGCGTGACTAATAGCTGACGAGAGACATAGTCAGACTTTGTCTCACATAAGGTGACGGCGTCAGTAATAATATCGAACTTTTGTCTCTCAAGACGTAAGTTGCACTCGATGATTTCTGGTACATCTTCACCGACCAATACCTTGCCCAGTTCCTGCAAGTTTGGCAAACCGCCTAGCAATAAAATACGAGCGATTAGGTCGTCTGACCATTTCATCTCAGCAATAGATTGCTTATATAATGAGTCATTAAGCGCCTCTAGACCCCAATGACGTGCAATACGTGCATGTAAAAAATACTGGTTGATGGCAATCAATGACTGCCCAAGTACTTTATTTAACGCGCGAATAACTTCTTTATCCCCTGTCATTACCTTTCTCCCTTGATCTATGTTATTTATGCTAAATACTGTGAATGCTATTCATACGTAGGATGATATCAGACAATATTAGGAGTGACTTCAGCCATTTGGCTTTGTAGGTAATTCGGTAGACCAATCATGTCGATAAGACGGAGCTGCTGCTCAAGCCAATGCGCATGGTCTTCTTCAGTATCTTTCAACTGCTCAACCAGCATCTCACGCGTGACATAGTCATGCTCTGCTTCGCAAAGTGCGATACCTTCCTTTAGATGCTTTTGTACTTGATACTCTAAATCTAGATCAAACTGCAACATCTCAGGGACAGTCGCACCGATATGAATAGCATCGACAGACATCTTTGGTGTGCCACTCAACATCAAGATACGGCGAATGATGTTCTGTGCATGTAGCGTTTCGTCTTCCATTTCATGATGGATACGATCGTACAACTTGCCATAGTGCCACTCAGCATACATCTCTGAATGGATAAAATATTGGTCACGAGCGGCAAGCTCACCACCTAGTAAGAAATTCAAATAATCAATGACTTTCTGGCTACCTATCATAACGCGTACTCCCCTATTTATTTTTACCGATCACTGTACATCCACAATTTATTATATAAGGATAGCATAATTGGCAAACTGATCAGTAAAATCAAAATCAATAAAATGGCTTCTAATCTTAGGTAAATATAGTAGCATACAGGCGCAGTATAGGGTGTAACGTTATGAACTAAGAATAAGATGCTAATTGAGAATCATAATTAGCTACAACCAGTATTGATATGTGTTATGTAACATGCTGGCGTTTGAGTGAGATTATATGGACGCTTGCACCCGACCCTTTATGTATAATAAAGTTAGATGCAGAATATTGAATATATTTTATCGTATTATATTACAAGGTATATGATTGATAATATTTAAACAGCGTACGCTAGATTATCGAGTTTTGCATGGTGTTCGTCTAGGTAGTCATTGACCATCGGCTCACAACAGCCACAGCACGTTGCTACATCGAGCGTATCTTTTAGACCATCGAGCGTATCAACACCTGCAGCAATAGCTGCTTTGATTTGCTTTTCTTTTACGTTGTTACAGATACATACGTACATGGATTGGCTCCTCGGAATACCACTATTCGATAATTACGGCATATGACACTTATATAAAAACTTTTGTGATAAGTGTCATTGATAAACGGATAATTTACTGTTTTCTAGCAATGAAAAATTAGTCGTTGAAATCACGTTTATCGCTTGCAGTATAATAACGATAATTATTATCATTTTCAATCACATTCGATATATTTATTCGTCGAGACAGTATCCTTGTATTACAGGCAGTTCATTTATGTAAGTGGATATAAGTGTGCGTGTAACCGAATATTGTCAAAGGTAGTGAATTGACGATGAACTGTAAATTTGCTTATTTTTTAATCGATTTTGTAGATAACTGCTGTTATATTGAACCCCTATTAACGAAGCCCATTGGAATTCTCCTATGTCTGATAATAACTTTACGATACGACCTATCGATTTATTCAAAGTCCTATCTGATCCGACACGTCTAAAAATATTTCAAATTCTTTTTAAAAAAGAAGCACGTTGCGTGGGTGATTTGGTAGATATGCTGGACCAGCCACAACCAACGATATCACGCCACCTAAACCATTTGAAAAAACTGGGTATTTTGATCTGTGTACGTGACGGTACTTGGATGTGGTATGAGGTCGCTGATGATTTACCAGATTGGTGTCAAGATATCTTAGACATCACCTACGAGCAAATCACTCCTAGAGGAACTAGTAGAGATGTATCGGATCTTGCTTAGATACTATTGTCCGCTTAGATTTTTGGTTCTTTGACTGTGCTTTATAAAAAGCGTTTAAGACAATAAATCTGCGGCAATGCTCCAGACCAAAAAAGACCTACTTTCGTAGGTCTTTTTTTTGCTCAAATATTGATATTTAAACCTCTCTAGGTCAAATACTTATACAAGATCTAAGAAGTCACTAATAAAGGCATTGGCTGGCTGGTGTATCAGCTCCTCTGACGTGCCTACCTGCTCTACTCGGCCCTGATTCATCACGACGATCTCATCTGATACCGCACGCGCTTCTTCTTGATCATGCGTTACCATGATACTGGTGATACCAAGCTCGTGGTGGATGTTCTTTAGCCATGTGCGCAGCTCTTTACGGACTTTGGCATCTAGGGCACCAAACGGCTCATCTAGCAGCAGTAGCTTCGGTTTAACAGCAAGTGCACGTGCTAGCGCAATGCGCTGGCGCTGACCACCTGATAGCTGATGTGGATAAGCATTGGCAACTTGGGGTAGCTGTACGAGGTCTAACAGCTCTGCCACGCGCTTATTGATATCAGCTTTGCTCGGGCGTTCATTTTTTGGCAATAACGTCAATCCAAAGGCCACATTGTCCGCGATGTTCTTATGGCGAAACAGCGCATAATGCTGAAACATAAAGCCAATATGGCGCTTTTGGACTGGAGTATTGGTCACATCCAGCTCATCAAACAATACCTGTCCAGAGTCAGCATATTCCAGACCTGCGATAATACGTAGCAAAGTGGTCTTACCACAGCCTGATGGACCTAGTAACGTCGTCAGCTTGCCAGTCGGCACGGTGATATTGATATTGTCTAAAGCGGTAAAATTGCCGAATTTTTTATTAACGTTGCGAATCTCAATGCTCATAATCGTATCTCTTATTATATCTTTTGTCGTATCGTGGCAAGTAGCTGAGTAGCGACTGCATCCGTAGTATTAACATCATTTATCAGATAATGGCAGTTATACCTTGCCAGTACTGTCCGCACTCGTCGATTCAGTAGTGACCGTTGCGTTAGCACTTACTGGCAGCTCAGGTGCACTGGCAAGCCGCTCAGACTTGGCAAATTTACGCTCTTGTATCTTGGTCATGACTTGTTGAATCAGTAGCGTCACCAAGGCTAATGCAGCCAATATGCTCGATAAGGCAAACGCAGCGGTAAAGTTATAATCGTTATAGGCAATCTCAACCAATAGCGGCATGGTGTTAGTCTCGCCGCGAATGTGACCAGATACCACACTGACGGCACCAAACTCACCCATCGCGCGGGCATTGGTCAAAATCAAACCATATAGTAGCGCCCATTTGATATTAGGCAATGTCACATGCCAAAACGTCTGCCAACCAGTCGCACCTAAGGTTAACGCTGCTTGCTCTTCAGAGTCGCCTTGAGTCTGCATCAATGGGATCAGCTCACGTGCAACAAACGGAAAGGTCACAAACAACGTCGCCAAAATGATACCAGGCACCGCATATATTACTTGGAAACCCATACTCTCAAGCCAACCGCCGATAGTAGAGTTCAGTCCAAACAGCAGCACAAACATCAAACCTGCAACCACTGGCGATACCGAAAATGGTAAATCAAGCAACGTGGTGACCAGCTGCTTACCTTTAAACTGGTAACGCGTGACAAGCCATGCAATCGCGATGCCCATTACCATATTAATCGGTAAGACAATTCCTGCCGTAATAAGCGTCAGCTTGATGGCTTGCAAGGCTTCAGGGTCTACTAATGAAGCAATATATAACTGCCAACCATTTTTAAAGGCTTCGTAAAACACAGCCAGTAATGGAATGACCAACATGACAATCATGAATAACACCGCAATGGCAATAAAGGTGCGGCGTATCCATGGGGTATCTTTGGTCGCAGCGTTGCTTTGGTAGTCGTAGCTATTAGATATTTGCATATTAGCGAGCTCCTACACGGCGTGACAGCTTCCACTGCATGATATTAATGGTGAGCAAGATGACAAATGATATGAGTAGCATAAATAATGCAACCGCAGAAGCACCTTGAATATCAAATTGCTCAAGTTTACTGATAATGATAAGCGGCAAAATCTCAGATTGCATCGGAATATTACCCGCGATAAAGATAACTGAGCCATACTCGCCAGTAGCACGGGCAAACATCATACCTGCACCCATTAGCAAAGCAGGTAACAACTCCGGCAAAATCACTTTACGAAAAGTCGTCAAACGATTAGCGCCCAATACCGCAGCAGCCTCTTCAAATTCAACTGATAGCTCAGCAAGTACGGGCTGCACCGCGCGAACAATAAAGGGGAAGCTAACCACAACCAGTGCTAGCCAAATACCTATTGGCGTAAAGGCGACTTGAATATCGAACTTGGCAAACCATTGACCGATCAAGCCATTAGGCGCATATAAAGTGGCAAGCGAGATACCTGTAACGGCCGTTGGTAGTGCAAATGGTAAATCAACCAAAGCATTAATCAGTGACTTACCCCAAAACTCATAGCGGACAAGTACCCATGCGACCAGTGTGCCAAATACCATATTGGTCAGCATCGCCAAAAATGACATCCATAAGCTTAGCTTGATAGCGGCAGTGACTTGTGGCTGAGTAATGGTTTCCCAAAAGCCAGTCCAACCCATCTGCGTCGTGGTATAGGCCATCATGGCAAACGGTAGTACCACCAATAACGACAAGCTAAAGACAGTAATACCCATGCTCAGACCGAACCCGGGTAGCACATTGCGCTGACGCAAACGGGTCAGCCAACCTTTTTTATTGCCGGGCTTACTGGCAGAAGAAGATGTTGCACTCATAGTGATGTCCTATTGCCTAACTGATGGTACTTAGCGAGGGTGCTCACTGTAAGACCATTATTACCATTGTTATCAAAATTATTATTGGTCGGCTTATGATATAAAGGACATAGTGCGTACGACCATGTCCTTTATGGGGTGCTTCATGACTGACTGTACGATTAATTGATTTAATCCGTTTCAGTGTTTAGCGCAGTAGCTGCTCTAACTACTCAGCAAGTGATTACTGAGGCGCATTAATTGCCAATTGGTCAAATACACCACCATCGCTGAAGTAAGTGCTCATGATCTCATCCCATGTGCCAAAGGCATCGTTCGGGCGGAAAGTCTCAACTGGCGGTAATTTGTCACCGTTTTTGTCAAGCACGCTCTTAACGCTAGGACGTAGATATAGATTGGCCGCTAGCTGCTGAGCAGGCTCACTCCATAAGTAATCAAGATACGCTTTGGCAGCGTCTGTAGTGCCTTTTTTATCTGTTACCGTCTTCACAACTGCCACAGGGCTTTCTGACTTGATCGAGTATTTTGGATAAACGATGTCTACTTGACCTGCACCAAAATCAGTCGCTGCAAGGTTGGCTTCGTTTTCAAACGTGACCAATACATCACCAATACCGCGCTGTACGAAAGTCGTTGTCGCGGCACGTCCGCCGTTTTCATAGACTTTGACATTTTTTAGCATGTCTTTTACGTAGCCTTTAGCTTTTGTTTCATCTTTATTAAAAGCATGTAGACCATAACCGTATGCACCTAAGAACGCGTAACGACCGTTACCCGTCACCTTTGGATTGGCCATGACAATCTCAACACCGTCTTTGGTCAAATCTTCCCAGTCTTTGATATTTTTTGGATTGTCTTTACGCACCAAGAATACGATCGTGCTGGTAAAAGGAACCGCATTGTCTGGGAATTTGCTTTCCCAATCTGACTCAACCAAGCCTTTTTTCTCAAGCAGCTCAATATCAGAACCTTGGTTCATGGTAGCAACATCGGCTTGTAGACCGTTGGCAACAGATAGTGCTTGCTTACTTGAGCCGCCATGTGACTGTTTGATTAGGATATTGCTGTCTGGGTTTTCAGCTTTATAGTGCTCAACAAACAACGGGTTATAGTCTTTATAGAAGTCACGTGCCACATCGTATGAGACATTAAGTAGCTCGATATTTTGCCCTTCTGTCGTTGCTGAACCATCAGCTGCGGCCTCAGTAGTCTCACTGTTGCTACAGCCAGCTAGACCAAGAGTCAAAGCAACGCCAGCAATACTCAAGGCACTAAGAGTTTTACTTTTCTGTTGATAACGAGCTACGTCTGTCATAAATACCTCAAAGATGTCTGTTGTGTAATGCAAGTATGCTAACAGCGCCATCTTATTATGTTTAATGATGAATATGCGTATGTTATTGCCAAAAGGGAATAACCAGTAAACAAAGCTAGACATATCAATAAGTTGTTAAAAGAATCTATATGTATAACTGACTGTTTGTTTATTGATAGTTTTAATACTGGCATGCGCCCTATCTATCTTGTCCGTGTTTTACTGAAAGCAGCTAAGATAGATAGTTTTATAAATCAAAAACCAATGGCTACTTTGTGCTTGCCAGCTGATCGAAACGGCCACCATCTACAAAGAAAGCATCCATAATCTCTGCCCATGAGCCAAATACAGTCACAGGTTCAAACGTCTCAATATCAGGCAAGGTATCTTTGTGAGCAGCTAAAATTTGCTCATCACTTGGACGCATGTACATTTTTGCCATGAGCTCTTGGGCAGGCTTATCCCATAAACCTTTCAGATAAGCATTAGCTGCTTCTGTCTTACCAGATTTTTCAGTCACTGCCGTCACGACCGCTACTGGGTTGGCAATCGTAATCGAATAGCTCGGATATACGATATCAACGTTACCCTTTGCAAATTGCTGTGCAGTCAAATGTGCTTCGTTTTCGGTCGTGATCAACACATCACCTAGACCACGCTGGGTAAAGCTGGTCGTTGCAGCGCGCGCGCCATTGTCATAAGTGACCACGTTTGCCAGCAACTTCTTGATAAAGTCATTGGTTTTTACAGGATTTTCATTACTGCTTTCTTTGAATTGGTGCAAGCCGTAGCCATAAGCACCCAAGAAGGCATAACGCGCTGTACCACTGGTTTTCGGGTTCGGGATGACTACATCGATATCATTACGTGCCAAATCCGACCAGTCTTTGATATTTTTTGGATTACCAGCGCGAACCAGTAGCACCATGGTGCTAGTGTACGGCACGGCATTATTTGGTAGTGCTTGCTGCCAGTCAGCAGCGACCAAGCCTTTTTCTACCAATAGATTCATGTCGCTCTCTTGGTTAAAGGTCACCACATCCGCTTGCAAACCATTGGCGACAGAGAGAGCTTGCTTACTTGAGCCGCCATGTGACTGATTGATATTTACTTTGCTGTTTGGGTGAGTCTTCTGATAGTCGGCACTAAATAAGGTGTTGTAGTCTTTATAAAAGTCGCGAGACACATCATAGGAGACGTTGAGTAGATTAATATCCTGTGTCCCGCCACTGGCATTATTTGCCGCGTCATCTTGCGTCGCTTCGGTTGGACTGCAGCCTGTCATTATCATCGCTGCTGCGAGCATGCCGCTGGTGGCAAGTACACGTGCTTTTACAGGCTTATTATTAGTTGATTGAATGCTAGCAATGCTGATTTGTTGGAATTTTTTTTGCATGATGCTCTCGATAAAAGTATTAGAAGCGTTTTGTCAAAATCTTGACCATCATCACAGAGCCTACAATCTTTTGAGTTCGGTTGTCGGGATGATGCAAGCTATGCTAGCAGCATAAATAGCAAACGCTTAGTGACGAATTAGCTTATCGACTAGTGAAGTTGGCATAAGTGATAGGAGCAATCGTTTTGCATCATTTTGCATCATTTTGCATCGTTAAGAATAAAATGAGTTGAGTAGTTGCTGGCAGGTTTATTAAGTAGACTATGATTTGGGTAGGCTGTACCATTATTTGTACGTCATAAAGTCTGCTGTATTAATGATACTTTCATTATCCCGATACTATGCGAACCTTACTTTTCTAATTGACCAAAGGCCCTTATATGAATACTTCATACCATCAATTTCGTTCTATTGTAGGGCTAATAATGACCTCTACCCTAGCTGCTTTAACAGGCTGTAATAGTATGTCGCCCACTGTGGATAGCAATAGCCACAGCGCTGTTAAAATAGCCACTAGTGAAACACTAGCCATGCCAGTGAGTAACAACAATATTCTTGGAGACAAGGTTTCAGCGGATTATGCTTCTGCCGACTACGACAAACGTGCGCAAGGCTATGATTGGGTTGGCGTGATGGTACGAGCAGATGGTGATCGACAGATTGACATTAAAGTTCGCTCACGCAGCGATATCAAAAAACCTACTTGTCATTTCGATGGTAAGGCAACACTTATGGGGCAAGATACTGCTCATGGTATGATTTTTCAGGCAAAGGTAAATGACAGCACGGCTTTTTTTCAGTTTAAGGATGACACCCTCATCATCGACAGCCCAGACAAATATGCACTGAACTATTTTTGCTCAGGTGGTGGCTCACTTGCTGGAGAATATAAAAAGCTGGAATCAGGTTTAGAGATTTAATAGACAGCGCTAACATGCGTTAGGGCGTGTTTTCCATTTTAAAATAGTGCTAAAAACAAAAAGGTGCCAGACAATAAGTCTGACACCTTTTCTATGACTGGCTTAGTACGAGTTATTTATACTGACGATCTGCCCTTATACCGCAGATGCACCCGTTAATTTAACTTCAGCACGCTCTTCTTTTGCGATACCAGCATAGTAGTCACGCAAAATTTGTAGTACTTCTGGACGGCTAAAGTTATCTGGTACATCTTCGTCTTCTGATAGTGCTTTACGCAGCTTAGTACCTGACACTTTAACGTGCTCAGAGGCGTCATGCGGGCAAGTTTTGTCTGATGCCATCGCGTTACAAGCGTTACACCAGAACGTCCAGCCAATTTTGAGCGGTTGGGTGATAAGGTCGTCTTTACCAACATGTTCAAAAATAGTTTGCGCATCAAACGCACCATAGTAATCGCCAACACCAGCATGATCACGACCAACAATCAGATGGCTACAGCCATAGTTTTGACGGAATAGCGCATGTAATAATGCCTCACGTGGGCCAGCATAGCGCATATCCAACGGATAGCCTGCTTGGATCACGGTATCTTGTCTAAAGTAGTTATCGATCAAGGTCTTGATGGCTTCTTGACGAACTTCTGCAGGGATGTCGCCAGGTTTCAATGCGCCCAATAATGAATGAATCAACACACCATCACAGATCTCAATCGCAATCTTAGCCAGATACTCATGTGAGCGGTGCATTGGATTACGCGTTTGGAATGCAGCCACTGTTTTCCAGCCTTTAGCATCCAAGATTGCGCGTGTTTCTGCTGGCGTTTTGTAGATTTCTGGATATAACGTTGGGAACTCACCTTCACTCAATACTTCGACACTACCGGCAATATTGATGGCTTCTTGGTTCAATACTTGCTGTACGCCTGGATGCTCTGAATCCGTGGTCGTGAATACTTGCTGACACTCATGTTCTTTATCGATGGTATAAGTCTCTTCTACCGTCAAGATACCCATGACTTCACCATCTTGAGCGACCAATGCTACTTTGTCGCCTTGGCTCAAACTATCTGCCGTCTCTTTTGGCGCAGACAAGGTGATAGGGATTGGCCAAAACAAACCTGCGTTTTCACCGCTTTGCAAGCGCATGTTGTCTACCACACCCTGCCAGTCCGCTTGATTCATAAAACCATTTAACGGAGTAAAACCACCAATACCGAACATGATTAAATCACCGCGCTCACGTGAGCTTAGGGTGATGGTAGGCAATGTGCTGGCAAGCTCTAATGCTTGATCGCGTGCTGCACCGTTTAATAATAGTGGCTTAAGCTCGGCACTGCCATGTGGTGGAACCAGCTTTGATTTGAATTGGGTTGGGCTTTGAGTTTGAGACATATAGTTATTAAAACCTCTTATAAAAAGAATGGTTGGAAGAGATGAGCAAAAATGCAAAAGCGATTAAATGTACAAAACTGAGAAGAAAGCCGTCGATAGATAATAAGTAGCGTACTAACGATTGGGCATTAAATTTGATACGCATAGGCTACCTAACTTTCGTTATGAAAATTTATGCTGTGTTTGGATATGGATATGTCTGAAAGGAATTTATGTTTCTGGGTACAAGCTTATATGATGTATAGCTGAATTATTTACATTGCGAACGGCAATAAAACCTATTACACACGCAAATCATTTTCGTCGCTGATTTTAAGATTAAAAACAAAACTGAGATTACGTCATGTATCAATATAATTACGCTGACCAGACTTTGGTAGAGGAACGAGTTGCCCAATTTCGCGACCAAACCGAGCGGTTTTTGGCAGGTGAGCTGCCAGAAGAGCAGTTTTTGCCACTGCGGTTGCAAAACGGCCTATACATCCAGCGTTATGCGCCAATGTTGCGTATCGCGATTCCTTACGGTTTGCTTGCCAGCTACCAGTTGCGCAAATTGGCCGAAATTACTCGCAAGTATGATAAGGGCTATGGACACTTCACGACGCGTACCAATATTCAGCTGAACTGGCCAAAACTAGAAGATGTGCCAGATATTTTGGCTGAATTAGCCTCAGTACAGATGCATGCCATCCAAACCTCAGGGAACTGTATTCGTAATACCACCACCGATCCATATGCTGGTATTCATAAAGAAGAAATCGCTGACCCACGTCCTTATTGTGAAATTATCCGTCAGTGGTCAACCTTCCACCCTGAGTTTGCTTTTTTGCCACGTAAATTTAAGATTGCTGTCATCGGCACCAATGATGACCGTGCAGCAACCCAAGTACATGATGTCGGTCTACACGTAAAGACCAATGATGAAGGTGAGATTGGTTTTGAAGTATTGGTTGGTGGCGGTCTTGGACGTATCCCTGTTCTTGGTAAAGTCATCAATAAATTCTTGCCACGTCAGCATCTGCTTAGTTATTTAGACGCCATCTTGCGTGTCTATAACTTGCATGGTCGCCGTGACAAAGGCAGCAAATACAGATCACGTATCAAAATTTTGGTCGAAAGCATGGGCGGTCCAGCCTTTGCCAAATTGGTCAACGCTGAGTGGGAATCTCACACCAAAGACGGCCCACTTACTTTGACTGATGAAAACTTTGCAACGGCAACTGGTTTCTTTAGTGAGCCTGACTATGCATCGTTTGACGCATTACAAGTACAGTCTGAGCTACAACAGCAACTAAACGCTGATAAAGACTTTACCAACTGGTATAACCAAAACACCGTAGCGCACAAAATAGCTGGCTATCGTGCCGTGGTTATTTCTCTTAAGGCAGGTTTGGTCGATGGCAAATATGTACCATCTGGTGATGTCAGTGAATCACAGATGGATGCTCTGGCCGACCTTTCTGACAAATACAGCTTTGGTGAGCTACGTGGTACTTATCAGCAGAATCTAGTATTTGCTGATGTGCAAACCAATAAGCTTTATGAATTGTGGCAGCAGCTATCAGAGTTGCATTTAGCGCGCGCAAACATCAACACCCTAACAGATATGATTGTTTGCCCAGGTTGGGATTACTGCTCGCTTGCCAACGCAACCACGCATAACATCGCTGAACAAATCGAAAAACAGTTCGATGACCTAGATTATCTGTATGACTTGGGTGAGATTCGCCTAAATATGTCTGGCTGTATCAATGCTTGTGCGCACCATCATACAGGCGATATTGGTATCTTGGGTGTCGACAAGAAAGGTGAGCATTGGTATCAGATTAGCCTTGGCGGCAACTCTAGCGACGATGCCAAACTTGGCAAAATCTTAGGAAAATCTGTGCCGGCTCTTGAGGTTGCCAATACCATACAGCAGATTGTTGATGTCTATGTGGACTTACGTGCCAGCACTGACAATGATGTAGAAAGCTTTGGGCAATTGGTTGAGCGCGTTGGTATTGATCCATTTAAGGAGAAGGTCTATGGCTAATCACCATATTTTGGACAGTCATGGCGTCGATATTGGCAGTCAAGATACATGGCATGTACTTATTACTGATGCACTGCCAGAAAGCATTGTATCGACTAACATTACGTTGCTTGAGCTACTACAAAAACAAGAAAAGCCTGACGTGATCGTGCCACTCGTTGATCTATTAGATACGACAGGCGCACAGGCTGGTGGTCTGATCAAAGAAGTCTATGAGCTGATCGTACAGCACAGTAGCCGACTTGGATTGTGGGTTACTGCCGATACTGACGCTGATGCGTTAGAAGGACTTAGTGAGTTCTTATCAACGCACGCGCTTATCGTGATTGATGTACCTAAGTTCGCTGATGGTCGTCACTTTAGCTTTGCACGTACGCTGCGCCAAATCGGTTATACAGGCGAGATTCGAGTGGCTGGCGCGTTTGGCCGCGATCAAATTGCTTATATGCTACGCACGGGCGTTGATAGCTTTGTCTTGAGCGAGCATGACCTAGAAGCCGATTCTAAGTTTGGCATTGAGCAAGCCTTTACTGCCCTTGCCAGTAGCTATGATGGCCGAAGTGCTTCAGATTTACCGATGTTTGCACAACCGTCAGAGCCTTCAGTTGCATAGCTGTAGCACTGACCATTAATTTTATAGTAATACCCGATATTTTTAATAAACCCTTTTATATTAACAACAATTAAGGAACGTATTATGAGCCAATTACATCCAAACCTAGATCTTGACCAAGCCAACCAAGACCTGCAAGGTAAGTCACCTGAGCAAATCGTTGAGTGGGCACTGACTCAAGCAAAAAACCCAATCATCACGACCAACTTCCGTCCGTATGAATCAGCGATTTTGCATTTGGTTGCCAAACAGCGCCCTGATATCACAGTATTGTGGGTAGACTCAGGCTACAACACTGATGCTACTTATCAGTTTGCCAACAAGCTTATCCATGACTTGAACCTAAATGTCGTTACCTACATTCCTAAGCAAACGGCTGCACACCGTGACGCGACGATGAATGGCATCCCAGGTATCGATAACCCACAGCATGACGAGTTCACTGAGCAAGTTAAACTTGAGCCGTTCCGCCGTGCATTAGATGAGCTAAAGCCAGACGTGTGGTTCAATGCTATTCGTAAAGACCAAACTGAGTTCCGCCAAGGTCTTGATGTACTTAGCTTATCAAAAGACGGCGTGCTAAAAGTAGCGCCATTGTTTGAAAAAACAGATGCTGATCTAGACGTGTACTTAGATGAGCACAACTTGCCAAACGAGCATGACTACTTTGATCCAACGAAAGTAGAAGAAAGCCGTGAGTGTGGCTTGCATACTCAGCTGTAATTTCAGCTGTTTATGAATTTGAAAAGCCCTTTCTTTTATTTAAGAAAGGGCTTTTTTCAGTTTTTCATTGGACTTAAAAATTTTTTTCTACACGTTTACCTTGTCTATTAATGTAGAACCATTCACCATCTTTTTTGACATAGGCGGTACCATCTTTAAAAGGATCAATAAATGGAATGTCATCATAGTCTAATTCAATTGCTACATCACCATTTTTGTCAATAAATCCATGCTTACCGTTATCATAGACAAGTGCTAATCCGTTAATGAAGGGGAAGACCATTGCATAGTCTAGCTCTTTGACTACTTGATTCGACCTATTAATGATCATAAACTTATCATCATTATTAACGACGGCTAAACCACCTGAAAACCAAGTCACACTATAATATTCAATGGGTATCACGATATTATTTAGCCTATCTATAAATCCGAACTTTTCATTTTTTTCAACCGCTGTTAGGCCTTCTGTAAAGGAAATAGTAGAATCATATTCATAAGGAATAACTAACTTATTATTAATATCAATGTATCCATACTTCCCTTCGTTCTCAACTGCAGATAAACCCTCATTAAAACCCATTAAATCATCGTACATTATCGGAATAATTATCTGTCCCTGTTTATCAATGACTCCTCTTCTATTATCTACCCCAACCACAGCTAAACCATCTTCAAATGGATAAGTAAGGCTGTATTTGAGAGGTATAACAACTTCACCCTGCATATTAATGTATCCGGATAAGTTGTCCTTATGAACACTTCCTAGACCTTCTACAAAAGCAATTGGAAAGTCATACTGTGTTAGTATTTTTATCACACCTTGCTTATCGATGAATCCATACTTACTACCTTTTATTACGGGCGCGAGTTCACCATCAAACTCACAGTGTTCATCAAATGCAACCCCATTTGGTAACTTATAACCTTCAGCCAACGCGCATTCTGCTAGTACATCTGAACTAACTAGCAACCCTAAAATCAGTCCGAAAAAGACAGTACTTAATTTTTTTAGTCTATTAAACGTATTGTTTTGACTCATTATGATGCCTTCATAATTGTTCTGAATTAAAAAATATAAAATTATGCCCTTCTAAACCTCTAGTACGCCTATCATGTCTCATAAAACCTATTCCCTTTCTCACAAAAAACCATCGTTAACATGACAAAAACGAATATGCTAATGCCAATTCACTAGGTGAGAGTATGCTTGTGATACCTCATAATGGCGGCATTCCTGATACCTTTTATAATAAACAATTAAATATATGGTGACATTATGAACACCTTCCCGCTATTTTTTAAATTAGAAGACCGTAAAGTGCTCATCGTGGGCGGCGGCGAAGTGGCACTGCGTAAAGCGGACTTGCTCAGCCGTGCAGGTGCCTGTATCACTATACTTGCACCTGATATCAGTCATGAGCTACAAGCTTTGCTAACGGATAGCAAACATGAATTTATCTATGAGAACTATAATAAAACCTATATGTCAGGCGCACGAGTAATCATTGCCGCGACTGACGATGAAACACTTAATCACCAGATTCATGCAGATGCGACAGAGCTAAACATTCCAGTTAATGTGGTCGACACCCCGCATTTATGTGACTTTATCTTTCCAGCGATTATCGATCGCAATCCTATTGTTATTGGTATTTCATCAAATGGTAAAGCGCCTGTGCTTGCACGCTTATTACGTGCACGCCTTGAGACATTAATCCCGCAAGGCTATGGAAAATTGGCGAAGCTGGCAGGTGAATTCCGCAGTGAGGTAAAAGCCAAAATACCGACGCTCACTGGCCGTCGTCAGTTTTGGGAGCGCGCGTTTGAAGGTCAGGTCAGTCAGCTGATGTTCGCCGGTAATGAAACAGAAGCGACTGCACAGTTAAAAGCTGATTTGGATAGTACTGCCGCTGCTATCAGTAAGAAAAGCGACGATGCAAATGCGGTAAAAGAGATAGACACGATTGCTCCTACTCTATCTGATGAATCAGAAAAAGAGTTATCAGCAGTCGGTGAAGTCTACATTGTGGGCGCAGGCCCTGGTGATCCAGAGCTTTTGACCTTTAAAGCCTTGCGTCTAATGCAGCAAGCGGACGTGGTGTTTTATGATGCTTTAGTCTCACCGCAAGTTTTAGACTTATGCCGCCGTGATGCTGACAAAGTATTCGTCGGTAAAAAACGCAGCAACCATACGGTCGCGCAATTAGGTATCAATGAGCTACTCGTCAATCATGCCAAACAAGGCCGCCGAGTCGTGCGTTTAAAAGGTGGCGATCCATTTATCTTTGGACGTGGCGGCGAAGAGATAGAGAGCCTACGAGCAAACAATGTACCTTATCAAGTCGTACCAGGCATCACCGCTGCCAATGCTGCCGCTAGCTATGCAGGCATTCCGCTAACTCACCGTGATCATTCACAGTCAGTGCGTTTTGTGACAGGATTTTTGAAAGCTGGTGCACCCAATAGTAATTTTGAGAACTTTTTAAATACTGATGAGACGGTCGTATTTTATATGGGTCTGCACTCGCTGACACGTTTGACTGAAGGCTTGGTTGATGCTGGACGCAGTAGCGAAACGCCGATTGCTATCGTCTCTAATGCGAGTATGCCCAATCAGCAAGTATTGACAGGTACGCTTGCAACGATTGTTGCCAAACAAGAACAAGCACAATTGCCAACGCCTGCCCTCCTAATTATGGGCGACGTGGTCAGCTTGCATCATGATTTGGCTTGGTATAATTTACAAAATCAGCAGCACAGTCAAAACAGCGATGATATAGCTAAAAACTGGTTGCGTGAAGGGTCAAGAGGTGAAGCAGTAAAACAACCAATAGACCAACAAGCGCACGCCCTATCGATGGTCGCAAATCTCGCAACGCAGCAAGGAGATGGTCTGGAGCAATTGATTGCTGACTAGCGCTTACTGCTAACCTGCAAAACGATGAGTCTTAAATAATAAGAAAACCCTACCAGTAAATTATTGGTAGGGTTTTCTTTTGGCAACAGCGCAAATCTCAACGATTCTTGCTAGAATGAAGACTTTCTACTGCTCATAATCATAGTCTACTTATGCCCATACCTGATGCTAGCTTGCCTTCTTCTTTAACCACACAAATGAAACCTTTGACCATATTGCATACCTCAGACTGGCACTTGGGGCGACGTCTGTATGGGCGTCTTCGTTACGAAGAGTTTGAGTCATTCCTGCATTGGCTACAAGACACCATCAGCGCGCAAAAAGTAGACATACTAATTGTTGCGGGTGATATCTTCGACACCATGACCCCAAGCAATAAAGCCCAAGCGTTGTATTATGAGTTTTTGGGTAAGGTCTCACGCTCCTGCTGTCAGCATGTGGTTATTGTCGCAGGCAATCACGACTCACCGACATTTTTAGACGCACCAAGTAATGTGCTTAAATTTTTGAACGTACATGTAATTGGCACTGCTTGTGATGACTTGGACGATGAAGTATTGGTCTTGGGTGATGACGACAACAACCCTCATTGTATTATTGCCGCTGTGCCCTATCTGCGCGATCGGGATGTGCGTAGTAGTAGCGCAGGCGAGTCAAGTCAAACCAAAGACGCCAATGTTATTGTTGGTATTCGTGCACACTACGATCAAGTCGCAGCTATTGCCAAAACTAAACAATCTGAATTATTCAAGACTCAACAACGGCATATTCCCATTATTGCCACAGGGCATCTATTCGCTGCTGGTGTTACCGTCTCTGACGATGATGAGGGTATACGCACTACTGACGATGGCGTACGTGATTTATATGTAGGTAACTTAGGAAAAATCTCTGCCGATATGTTCAATGATGGCTTTGATTATGTGGCACTTGGGCATTTGCACGTGCCGCAGCGCGTTGGCGGTCGTGAGAGTATTCGCTATTCAGGCTCACCTATCGCGATGGGTTTTGGGGAAGCTAAACAGCAAAAGCAAGTATTACTCGTACAGTTTGGTGCCGCAGAACATTTCGATAATGGCATCTCAGAGCTGAATGTCGCACCTGATAGTATTACTCCTCCTACTATCCGTGCAGCTGCTGACATTGAAGTCGCCCAAGTGAAAAAATCAGTAGATAAGTTAGCAGAAAAAACCGCTAAAAAAGTGTCTAGTCAGGAACCGCCTTTCATGGATGACTTGTTTGGCTTTGATGAGCCATTAGAAGATGAGGAAGTTAAAAAATCTACTGTCGTAGAAAATACTCCTGTTGAGCAAGATGCGAACAATCAAACAACCTCGAATGATGCTGTGACTAGCAGTAAAATACTGCATCGCGATGACGCTAATCAGATGCAAGTAGTGTCTCTGCCCATCCCAAAGTTCCAACAATTGGCGCAAATATCTGGTGACCTAACCACGATTGATCAAACCATTAGAGCGCTTACGCAATCGGACTCTATTTGGCTAGAGATCGTCTATACAGGCGATGAGATTGTCAGTGATTTGCGTGAGCAAGTGCAAGCAATGGTAGAAGGGTTGCCATGTGAAGTGCTTAAGATAAAAAACACTCGTACTTATAACAAAGTCCTCAATCAGCAGCAGACTTCCGAGAACTTGCAGGACTTAAATGAGATGGAAGTTTTTGAGCGCTGCTTGACGCTCAATGACATACCTGACTCACAAAAAGACTCATTGCGCGATGCTTATGGCCAGATACTTTATAACTTACGTCATGAAGACAAACAGGCAGAATAATAAAAGCGACATATCATGACCACACTTCCTAAATTCTTCGCAGTTGCGGCTATTACCAATATTAAGACTTATCCATGCGCCTAATCGAACTCAGACTAAAAAACCTCAACTCCCTAAAAGGCGAATGGCATATTGATTTTGCTGATACTGCCTTTACCAATGAAGGCATCTTTGCTATCACTGGGCAAACAGGCGCTGGCAAAACCACCATATTAGATGCTATTTGCTTAGCGCTATATGGTGAGACGCCAAGAATTAATAGTATCAGTAAGAGCAGCAATGAAGTGATGACGCGGCAGACGGCAGAGTGTTTCGCTGAAGTAGTGATTGACTTAAATGGCGAGCAGTATCGCTGCCGCTGGGGACAGCGCCGTGCTTATAACAAAGCAGATGGCAATCTGCAAGATGCGACTCATGAAATCGCTAAGATAAACGTTGATGACTCGTCAAAAGAGGATGAGCTGTTAGAGAGCACCTTAAAGCATACCAAAAATAAAATCATTGAACTGACTCGGATGGATTTTCAGCAATTTACTCGCTCTATATTGCTGGCTCAGGGTAGCTTTTCAGCATTTCTAAAGGCAAAGGCTGATGAACGCGCAGATATTTTAGAGAAAATCACTGGCACTGATATTTATGCGACCATCTCAACACAGGTTCATGATAAGAAACGTACCGAGGAAGAAATTCTTAATAAGCTACAATACGGTTTAGACGGTTTGATGCTTTTAGATACCGATGAAGAAAATCAGTTAAAAGCTGTCTTGCAGTCGTATCAAAGTGCCCAAAGTGAGCAGCAGCAAACCATTCAAGATTTGTCCGAAAAGATAAAGTGGCTAGATAGCGTGACAGAGTCAAAAGAAAAGCTGAATACTTATCAAAATGTTCTAGATCAGGCTCAGCAGGCTCAGCAAGACTTTATCCCTAGTGCCAAACGCTTAATCGCTGCTAATAAGGCGTTGGAGATTGACAGTCAGTTCAGCCAACTTGTGCATAGTCGCGATAATTTAAAACGCTTGCAAGAAGAACAGCAGCAGATCAGCAGCATCCTACCGCAAAAACAAAATGATCTAGAGCAAGCAACCATACATCTAGAGACAGCACAAACTCATGCGCAAGCTACCCATGAAACTTTGCAAACAGCTCTACCCAATATTGCGCAGGCGCGTAGACTAGATATAGACATTACGCAGAATAAGCATGTCCTAAAAGATATTGAGCAAAGACAGCAAACTCTAACGGGCAGCACTCAACATCTAAATAAAGAGATAGACAACCATAAACAACAGGCTGCGCAAAATAAAACCCAGCTTGCAAGTGTCGAAAGCTATCTTAATGACGCCCATGAATTAAACAATATCGATAGTGATATAGCGAATTTCAAAAGTCATTGCGGCCGACTAAAAGTAGTATTGCAAGAAAATACCGCCCTATCAGATGATAAAACAAGCCAGCAGCAACAGATCCACCAGTATCGCGCCAATCTTGACGTCTTAAATCAACAGAAAAAGACAAAAGACACCACCATGTTGTCTATACAGGATAAATTGGCCGCTTTACAACAAGAGCAAGCAGCATTAACCCAAGTACAGTCATTGGCTGATATGCGAGATGAGCAAGATCAGATTGACGATATCAACCGTCAACTTGACCAAGCGAGCGTTAAGACAAAACAGCTCGATGAGGTTAGCGTACAAGTAGAGAAAATAGTTGCGACCTTGCCAGTAATGAGTAACGACCTCAACAAGCTGGCAGGCTTAATCGCTAATAATGAATCGGCTATCAGCGCTGCCAAAGAAAAGCGTCAAGACAAACAAACCCAGCTGCATTTACTACAAAAAGTCGCCAAATTAGAAGACTATATCGCTGACCTAAAAGATGGCAGTCCCTGCCCGCTTTGTGGGTCGCTAGAGCATCCTTATAGTGCAGACCATCCGCACTTAGTGCAAGAGACGGAAGCAACGCAAACTCAGCGGCAAATAGCAGAGCTGGATACGACTATATCCAATTTAGAAGAAACTTTATCTAAACATCGTATTAATCAAGCAACTGTACGACAGCAGTTTTCGCAGCAGGAAGAGCAACAAGGCCTACTGAGTGATCAAATCCAAAAATTAAAGAAAGATATCGACCAATTGGTCAGTTCAGTACTAAATAAAGGTTATTCTCAATTTATCGCTGAAATATTAAAATCACTGGCGCAGATTGATGTACATATCGATGCGTTGTCATTATTAAGCAATATCAAAATCGAGCTAGGTAAGCGTAAAGAATCTCTTAAAAATACGTTAACTCAATATGAAACGCTTAGCGAGTCGCTCTCTACGATACGTAATGACATCGAAGCGTTAGACAAGGAGCAGCGTGAGCTGGCCAGCACTATTAACGAGATTGAGAGCAATAGTGAAAAAACAACATGGGCTATAGAAAACTTAGACAAAAAATATTATGATAATTTTTCTGAATTGACTGTGCTCAAAATAAATATATTAGCCCTGTTAAATAAATATTCCACTGGCAAACATCAGTCAGACGCAAAAACGGTGATACGTTCTTCACTGCAATCATTACAACTGCTGATAACCAGCATTGGAAATCAAACCGTACTAAGCAATTTTGACGCTCAGGCACATATCAATACCCTGCGCCAATGTCACAGTGCCCTTTTAGAAATCAAGAAACAGTTCAACGACTATAGAGAGGATCAACAAACCCTAAAGACTTCACTCGGTCGTCTAGAAACACAAATTGAGACCAAGCAGTCTCAACTCGATAAAGAAGAAAATGAGCTTGTTAAAATCTCTCAACTCGTGGCTGAAAAATCGGACTCGCTTACGCAATTAAAAACAAACAGAGATAACGTCTTGGCAGATAAAGATCCTGAGGCAGAAGAAAAGCGTTTGCGTGAGGCGTTAGAACAGTCTCAAATTGAGCAAACCTCTGCCCAAAGACAGCTAGACAATGCTGAACGCATACTTAGTCAATTGCTTGATAAGCAGCGTCACGTGACTGAGCAAGTGACTACTGTAAAGATTACACTGAGCAGCCAAGAGGATAACTTTAAGTCGATACTTACTACTTCCGATTTCGCTGATGAAATAGATTTCACCAATGCGCGCCTGCCAATTGATGAGCGTAACGCACTTAGACAGCAGCAACAACATATCGATTACGCGCTAAAACAAGCGCACTCTTTATTAGAAGAAACCAAAAAAGCACTTGAAGCTAAGCAAGCCAATCCGCTGACAGTAGACGATAGAGAAACGCTTACCCAACAGCAATCACAAGCGCAAGATGAATTTAACAAACGAATTGAGTCAATCGGTGCAATCAGTCAGCGTCTAAAGGACAATGAAGATAAGAAAACCACCCAACAGGCGCAAATTGATGCCATTAATGCCCAAAAGGACAAATTGCAAGTTTGGCAACAATTGCATAAATTGATTGGCTCATCTGATGGCAAAAAGTTCCGTACTTTTGCTCAAGGGCTAACCTTTGACCTTATGGTCACTCACGCCAATACGCAGCTGCAAAAAATGAGCGATCGCTATTTGCTGGCTCGTGATGATAATAGTCCACTTGAGCTAAATGTGATTGACAACTATCAAGGTGGCGAAATTCGCAGCACTAAGAATCTTTCAGGCGGCGAAGGTTTTATCATTAGCCTAGCGTTAGCATTAGGACTCTCACAGATGGCCAGTCAAAATATACGCGTGGACTCGCTATTTTTAGATGAAGGCTTTGGTACATTGGATGAGGAATCTTTAGACATTGCGCTTGATACGCTGACCAATCTACAGCAAGAAGGTAAATTAATCGGGGTGATATCCCATGTTCAGGCGCTAAAAGATCGCATTTTAACCCAGATTAAGGTCGAAAAGCTCTCGGGCGGATTTAGCCGAATCAGTGGTCAAGGGTGTCATAAAGTCGTCAGTGAAAAAGCATCCTAAGTTAATCACTTTAATACTCAATACTTTCAATCAAACCATTACGTTTGGACAATAAAAAACCACCGAACATTAAGGACGGTGGTTTTTTGTGAGACAGTTTAGGAGTGATATTACTTCATTACTTAGTAACCAAACCACTAAGCTCACTCATCAATACGGACAACGTTGAAAGACCGATTTGACCTTCTTCGTCGTTGCTATGCAGCTCATCCAACTTATGCATCTCTGTGGTGACTGCTGCAAGCTGATCGACGTGTCTTGCTCTCCATTCACTAAATGCTTGCTTAGCATCTGGTTTTGAGAGTACCGCATCCATCAATAGGCGCAAGCTGCGTGACAGCTCGTTCACTAACGCATGGCGAGCACGGCGATCCCAATAATCTTGCTGTGGTAGGTTCGCAATATTTTCCATCATCCAGTCTAATTGCAATACTTGATAAGCTTCAAAGTATAAGGTTGCAATCTCATCGACAGGACGCTCGTATTGCTCAGCAAGCAATGCAGCATCAAGCGCATCGACATGATACGGTAGCATCGCAAATAGCGTAGCGTCATTATCAGACAGCTCTTTTTGCATCAAACGTTCGGTGTCTTCTTGCAAATATTGTGCAAACTGCTGCTCGATAAATCCACTTGGCTTGGTCAGTTTTTCTACACTTTCACTGAAGCGGCTAATCATATCAGCGACTTGCAGGTTTTGCCCAAAGGCATTGATGAACCAGACCACACCGCGCTCAAGTGAATCACGTAGACGTAGCTCAAGGTTCAGCAGTAACGTCGCCTCAACTTGATTGTCTAGAGCTTCAAGTGCTTTCCAAGCGCGCGATACGTTGAATACATCACGGCTAATCGCATAACCACGTACGATAGTGGCTAGTGATTGATCGGTTTCCTCAAAGAGACGGAATAGCGCTTCAATACCTAAACGGTTGACCACACTGTTGGTCAAGTAAGTACTGATAATCTCGCGATGCAAACGGTGCTCAGTCATCTCATCAAAGAAGCGTGAAGCAAGTTCATCTGGGAAGTACTTACGTAGCTCATTGATAAAGTACGGATCATCTGGTAAATCAGACAATAATAGATTGTCATAAACCCACATCTTGCCATAAGCTAAGACCACTGCCAGCTCAGGATTGGTCAGACCAGTATCCGCTTTTTGGCGCTTCGCAATTTCTTCATCTGATGGTAGATACTCAATCGCACGATCCAGACGCCCTTCACTCTCTAGCATCTGAATAAAGCGTTGATGATCGCTCAAGTTGGCTGCTGCGCGGATGTGGCTCAGCTCAATCGCTTGTGGTTGCAAGTAGTTTTGACGCAGTACCAGTTCTGCTACGGTGTCAGTCATACTCTCAAGCAGCTCATTACGTTGCTTGAGAGTCATGTCGCCTTGCTCGACCACTTTGCCAAGTAGGATTTTGATATTGACTTCATGATCCGAGCAGTTAACACCGCCTGAGTTGTCGATTGCATCTGTATAGATACGGCCGCCCGTTTGAGCGTACTCGATACGACCTTGCTGGGTTAGACCTAAGTTACCACCTTCACCAACAACAGCTGCGCGTAGCTCATTACCATCGATACGCAGCGAATCATTCGCACGGTCGCCCACATCAGCATGCGTTTCGTTTGCACTTTTGACATAAGTACCGATACCACCATTCCAGATAAGATCGACAGGTGCTCGTAGTAACGCACTGATCAAATCATTCGGTGCAAGGCTGTCTTCACTGATATCGAAGAGCGATTTCATCTCAGGGCTGATAGCGATGGTTTTGTCTTGGCGTGAGAATATACCACCACCTTGACTGATCAATGATGCTTCATAATCTGCCCATGATGAGCGTGGTAACTCAAATAAGCGTGCACGCTCAGCGTATGAGGCCGCCGTATCTGGATTAGGATCAATAAAGATATGCAAATGGTTAAAGGCAGCAACTAGTTTAGTATGTTTTGATAGCAGCATGCCATTACCGAAAACATCCCCACTCATGTCACCAATACCAACAACCGTAAAGTCATCACGATTTTGGATGTCCATACCGCGCATACGGAAGTGGCGTTTGACCGACTCCCAACCACCGCGAGCTGTGATACCCATTGCTTTATGGTCATAACCTACTGAGCCACCTGATGCAAAGGCATCATCTAGCCAGAAGTTGTACTCTGCTGCTAGCGCATTGGCTATATCAGAGAAGGTAGCTGTACCTTTGTCTGCCGCAACAACCAAGTACGGATCGTCTTCATCATGGCGTACCGTATTGGCTGGCGGGACGATGTTGCCATCTACAATATTGTCTGTGACATCAAGCATGCCGCGTAAGAATGTCTGATAGCAAGCGATACCTTCTGCTTGGAACGCCTCACGACCATCAGCCATGCTCTTGGTTTTTACAATAAAGCCACCTTTAGAGCCTACAGGGACGATTACTGCGTTTTTGACCATCTGCGCTTTGACAAGGCCAAGTACTTCGGTACGGAAATCTTCCATACGATCTGACCAGCGCAGACCACCGCGAGCGACTTTGCCGCCACGTAAGTGCACAGCTTCGACGCGTGGTGAATACACAAATATCTCAAACATTGGCTTTGGTTTAGGCAAGTTTGGAATGTCTGCTGCCAAGAACTTAAATGACAGACGATCTTTGCGCTGACCATCGCTATCGACTTGATAGAAGTTGGTACGTACCATCGCATTGATCAAATCTAAGTACCAGCGCAAGATACGATCTTCGTCTAGGCTATCAACATCTGCTAACGCAGCGGTGATTTGCTCTTGAATGGTAGCAGCCTTTTCTTGACGCGTATCGAGGCTATACTTAGGATTCATACGTGCGTCAAACAAACTACCTAACGCCACGCTGATATCGCTGTTTTTGACCACAGTTTGCTGAATATAAGCACTAGAGAATGGCGCACGTGCTTGCAGCATGTAGCGAGACAGTGCACGCAATACGACGACATCATAAGTATCGAGCTTGGTCGTTAGTACCAATTCATTGAATGAATCGCTTTCAACGCGACCTGCCCAGATTTGCTTGAGACTGTCTTCGAACTGACCACGCACGACTTGCATATTGACCGTATCGACATGCTCTAGGGTCAACTCATACTCTTGCATCCAGATAGGTTGCTCTGGCAAGTCAAACTCATAAGTCTGTGCTGAGATAACTGACACACCAAAGTTTTCAAGTATTGGTAGTACTTTTGACAAGATAACCGGTTGTTCGCGACCGTATAGCTTTAGGTGAAGCTGGTTACGTGCATCGCCTGTCGACTGGTATAAGTGCCAAAGCATTGGGTGCTCTGCGGTCAGCCCTGCCAAACGCTTCGTATCTTCGACTGCAGTACGAGCATCGAAACGCTCTTGGTAGGCAGCAGGAATATAATTTAAGAAGCGACGATTTAAAGCGTTGGCTTGTTGCTCACCGACATTGTCGAGTAGCATTTTTTGATAATTATCATCCCATGACTGCATGAGTGCTGATAATTTGGCTTCAAGTGTAGCGATATTGACGTCATTTACTTGACCAGGCACGGTACGTACGTGGACGTGCACACGAGCATGCGCAGACTCATTGAACTCAGTGGTAAACCCTGAAGACATACCGTTATAGGCGTCTTTTAGGACATTTTGTACTTTAATACGTAGCTCGGTGTTGAACTTATCACGCGGGATATAGACCAAGCACGAAACAAAACGCTGATAATGGTCGATACGGCTAAATAGACGTAAGCTTTTTTTATCTTGTAGTTGAGTAATACCCGAAACAATTGGGTATAGCTCTTCGACGCTGGCTTGGAACAAATCATCACGCGGTAAGGTATTAATCACATGCATCATCTTATGATGAGCATGACCGTCACGTGGCAAGTCTGCCATTGCCATAATCTTATTGGCTTTTTCGCGCAATAGCGGTATTTGCTGTACAGTTAGTTGATAGGCTTGTGAGGTAAGCAAACCGATAAAGCGGTATTCACCAATTAGATTACCGTTATCATCGAACTTATGAATGCCCAAAAAGTCCATATATACTGAACGATGCACAGGTGATACACGGCTTGATTTAGACAGCATCAACACGCGCGGCTCAGTCAATAATTGCTTTAAGCCTCTAGGCAATTGGCTGAAGCTTTCTGATAGCTTGTCTTGTTCAGAACCACGTAATAGACCAAGGCCACTGTTACCGATTGCGAATAAATCTAAATCGGTCGGCTCAGAAGTCACTTCGATAGACTGACCACCTTCCAAGCGGTATTCACGATACCCTAAGAATATAAAGTGATCGTCTAAGATCCAATCTAAAAATGCTTGGATTTCTTGTTGTGAGTAGAATACTTCCGGTAGCGGCTTAGTCGAAAGCTCAGTTTTGATATCGTTCAACTGAGCACGCATCTGTTTCCAGTCGCCAACGACTGTATCAAGCGTGTCAATTTTTGACATAAGCATCTGTTGAAGTGCTTCCAAGTCTTCGTTGTCTTGGTAAGCAATTTCACAATGAATCAATGACATATGTGAAGTGGCACTTTCATGTGCGCCTTCGATATGCGTAATATCACCATTGTCATCACGCTCAACACTGATAATGATGTTGTAAGTACGATGAACATCGATACCTTCAGCTTCTAGGCTCATCAAAATCGTATCAACTAAGAATGGTCTATCATAAGCTGCGATTTGAATGACAGTGTGCGAGCTGTGAAAGTGCTGCTCTTCTGCTGCTGGGTTTAGTACTGTCAGCTGCGGCTTGCTGCCGTCGTAAGCTTTGAGTAGTGTAAAGTGATGTAGCGCCATGCCCGCCAAGTCAGCATTACTAATCGCCTCTGCAGTTTCTTGATGCAGCGGCTGATAATAGCTATGAATAAAATGATCAAATAGCGATTTGTCTTTTTGTACATAACTGGTAGCAATATCGCTTATCTGGCTAATGCGCTCTTTTGCGATACTGAGGGAGTTTGGCATTTCCTGCGTCCTTTTTTTATAGATTTGGTTTAACATTTATTTATTTAAGTTTATCGATTTAGATTGACTACTGTTACTGCATATTCATCATTGGTGCAACGGTGCAGTATTTCCATTCACGCGACTTATTTTATTTTTATAACAGTTAGAAATTTTCTCCTTTTTTACTCTTATTTTTTATTAATATGTAGCCATCAGAATTTAATACTACCAATATAGTGAAGTGTAACGCACATAAGGCGCGAGCTAAAGTGTACAACATCATTTCATGAATCAGCGATGTGTCGATAACCTTTACTAATGAGACAATGCGGTTTTGGACATCGATATGGATGATTCGGTGTTGGCAGGCGGATACTCATGGTAATTGAAGGCGTTTTTTTGTTAGAATATGCCAACATATTTAAGAGCGTACGACTCGCTCACTATTAACTTTAATGCTAAGGGCAAAAGGTATGATGAATATTTTGGTGGTTGGCTCAGGTGGTCGCGAACACGCATTGGCATGGCAATGTGCAAAAGATGACAATGTAAAAAATGTCTACATCGCTCCTGGCAATGCTGGCACTGCCCTTGAGCCTAAATGCCAAAACGTTACGCTAGAGTCTACCGACGCTGACGCAGGCGAGCATAGTGCTGTTATCGCGTTTTGTCAAAATAATGATATCGACATGGTAATTGTTGGTCCAGAAGCGCCTTTGGTCACGGGTATTGTTGATGCTTGTCGTGAAGCAGGTATCAAAGCATGGGGCCCAACAGCGTACTGTGCACAGTTAGAAGGCTCAAAAACTTTTGCTAAAGAGTTCATGGAGCAAAACAACATTCCAACCGCTGCTTATCAAGGTTTTACAGACGCAGTCGCTGCAAAAGCCTATGTCGATGAGCAAGGCGCGCCTATCGTTATTAAAGCAGATGGTCTTGCTGCAGGTAAAGGCGTCATCGTTGCTGAAACGATCGAACAAGCACATGAAGCTATCGACGATATGCTAGCGGACAACAAGTTCGGTGATGCTGGCAGCCGCGTGGTTATCGAGCAGTTCTTACAGGGTGAAGAAGCCAGCTTTATTTGCATGATTGATGGTGACAACATCTTGCCAATGGCAACCAGCCAAGATCACAAACGTGCTTTTGAAGGTGATACTGGTCCAAACACTGGCGGTATGGGTGCCTACTCCCCTGCTCCAGTTGTTACCAGCGATGTTCATAACAAAGTCATGCAGCAAGTGATTCAACCAGTAGTCGATGCTATGAAAAATGCAGGCCATCCTTATACTGGATTCTTATACGCTGGTCTTATGATTGATAAGGCAGGCGATCCGTATGTCATCGAATTTAACTGCCGTTTTGGTGATCCAGAAACGCAGCCTATCTTAATGCGTTTGCAGTCATCAATGGTCGATTTGGTCGCACAAGGTTTGGCAGGTCAATTACCTAGTGAAGCAAAATGGGATGCGCGCCCTGCTCTAGGTATTGTCGTTGCATCAAAAGGCTACCCTGAAACTTCATTTAAAGGTGATGTGATTGCTGGCTTGCCAGAACTAGATCCTAACAACGACGAAGCTGTGAAAGTTTTCCATGCGGGCACGGCATTTTCTAACGATAATGATAAAGAAGTCGTCACAAACGGCGGGCGCGTCTTATGTGTGACTGCGCTAGCAGATAGTATTTCTGATGCTCAGCAAGCCGCATTAGCAGTCACCGCTGCTATTAGTTTTGATGGTGCGCAGTATCGCCGTGATATTGGACACCATGCCATCACTCGCGAAAATGCTTAGCAGCTAAAGCATACTAAAAAACATATTGAGTAACGTCTTGGGCAATATTTTAGATAATGCGAAGGTTTCGCTCAATATGTTTGATTAATAGTATTTTTCTATTTTAAGTTCTACATCATTATTTGACCTAGCATAATGCTAGGTCTTATTTTTTAGTATCTTTTTGATACTTAACTATTGGCTATAAATAGATTTCACTAAGTTTTAATAGTCAGTGAACTTGCTAGAAAATTCTAGCTATTTATGAATCATACTCAAATTAGTAAGCACCTATTTATCAATAGTTACCGCTAGATATTAGCTTACAAAGTAACTATCAATGGCCAGCTCAGGCTCATAAAACCAACGCGCTTTATATGATACAATTTTGTACCTGTGCATCACGTCTCCCTTGTATTGTAGGTTTCGAACCCGCAAATCAATACCAATTGGATGAATGATTATACTTATGGCAAATGATACGTCTAAACCTTTTAGCAACAAGCAATCAATCGATAGCCTAAAAACCTCAGGGTTTGATCGTCGTATGTCGATTGCAAAAACTTCTTTGAATATTGGTCGTCGTTGGGCGGGTAATAGCGTGTCTGGTATGTTCTTAAATAAAGAAGCACGTACTGCACGTAATCAGGCATTTATGGAAACTCAAGCAAATTATCTGGCATCAGAGCTAGGTAAACTGAAAGGTTCGGTCGTAAAGATTGGTCAAATGCTAGCGATTTATGGTGAGCATATACTGCCGCCAGAGATCACGCGTGCTTTGCAAACCCTTAATGATGATACAGCCACATTGACTTGGCCAACAATTGAGCAAACATTACGTCAGCTACTGGGCAACAAACTAAATGAGCTAGACATTGATCCTGTACCTATCGGAACTGCTTCTCTTGCTCAGGTTCATCGTGCGACCGTACTCGCCACTGGCGAACAAGTTGTGTTAAAAATTCAGTATCCAGGTGTGGCAGACGCTATCAACTCTGATCTTGCTTTGTTCAAACAATTGTTAAAAGTAAGTAATATCGTCCCTCAAACACGGGCACTCGATGCTTGGTTTGAGGAAATACGTGACCTACTCCATCACGAAGTTGATTACGAGGCAGAAGCGGCTACGACAGAACGTTTTTACGAGCGTTTAATCGATGATCCGCGCTATATCGTGCCTAAGATTAATCGTAACTATTCTAAAAAACGTCTGCTATGCATGTCATACGAGCCAGGTATTACTGTGGTTTCAGAAGCATTGCAGCTATTACCTCATGAACGCCGCAATGCCATTGGTCAAGCAGCTATAGAAATCATGATGCAAGAGATTTTTGTATGGGGTGAAATGCAGACCGATCCTAACTTTGGTAATTATCTGGTGCGTGTGAGCGAAAACGAAAAAGATATCGATAGATTGGTTTTGCTAGATTTTGGAGCGATTCGTCAGTTTGATGGTAACCTATTAACGATTGCCCGTGGTCTACTACGCGCAGGATATCGCCATGATCAGCAAGCAATGAGCCTTGCTATGAAAGGATATGACTTTTTCGATAGCATGAGTAATAAAGTACGTTCGGATATTGCCTCGTTATTTTTGCTTGCTACCGAGCCTTTTAGTGACCCTGAGAAAAACACCAATATCCCTAGCGAATGTTTGGATGAGCAGAATCGCTATATTTGGGCGAACAGTAAACTACATTCACGCCTATCTACTACGGCTACACGCGCAATGCAGTCCTTTGAATTTAATCTGCCACCAAAAGAATTTATGTTTATCAGCCGTAAGTTTATCGGTGCATATACCTTTTTGACTGTTTTAGATGCGCATACCAACTCTAACAGCCTCGTAAAACCTTATTTATAAAATGTGCAAATTTTGAGCCGTCCTTTAGTGACGGCTTTTCAATGTTTTGATTTTATTTGCTTAGGCTATTTTATATCTAATATTATTAACTTTACTGTGTATCACTGACATAAGCCCTATATTTACTTAGGCTATTATTTTTCGCTTATAGCACTTACCTGCCAATCATCAAATCTTGTTTTATACCACTTCGGCTTACGAATGCTTAGCTCCCAACACACTTCTTGTCGGGCAAGATATTTCACTTCGAAATGAGTGCGCTGACTGGTCGCTGGTACTCGAGAACGTGTTGATGGTAGACACCATACTTTGGTTGCTTGGTGTTCTGCATTGTCCATATAGGATTCGATATTAGTCACTAATATCACTTCTCCGCCCACCTGCAAGCGTGATAAGAGAAACTCAAAAAAAGGCATGTTCAGCCATTGCTGATTTGGATTGTGCTGTTCAGGATTGGGATAAAGAATGAAGATTTTAGCCAAGCTGTTTGGTTTAATGGCATGCACTGTCCATGCAATCGCATCCGCATGAATCGCGTCTAGGTTTGATAAATTTTGTAGAGTAGCTAATTTTGAGAATGCTTCGAATTTATTACGCGTGCGTTCAATGGCTATCAGATGCTTATCAGGATTTTGTGCGGCAAAGCTAAGTGCATGCTTACCCTTCCCTGCCCCAATCTCTAGCATCAACGGTTTTTCATTTTTATTGTCATTAATGATATTTGGAATAATAAAGTCACGCGGTGCTGACAGTTTTTGTGGTTGAAAGGCACGCTCTTGCTGATGCGTGAGATCAATATTGTCGGTCATCTACTATCCTTAAAGCATTTGTCTTTTGTCATTATTCGGCCCCATGCTATTATATAGTCAATCCAATTGAATAGTAATATAGCGATAGCAAGTACGCCTCGTTTCGTCGTAATTTAAATGACGGATGCGTTTTATACTTGTGCCGTATGCAACCGATACTAATAATATTTAGGACATTGCTCTTTTCTTATGACTGACTCTACTGTAAATACGCCCCCAAAGACCTACCCTTGTGCACGCTGCAGCACTCAGACGGCCTGGCAAGATAATAAATACAAGCCGTTTTGTAGCAGTCGCTGCAAGTTGATCGACTTAGGTGCTTGGGCAAACGAAGACTACACCTTACCTGCAGAAACCACGCCTTTTTCTGACGAGCTATAACCCACACTTTTACTCAATTATTATATCAAGGATGCTTTACATGTCTGCTACTTATCTGATGCCCACTTATAATCGTCAACCAATCAGCTTTACACGCGGTGCAGGCAGTTGGCTCTATACCAAAGATGACACGCCTTACTTAGATGCTTTGACTGGTATTGCGGTATGCGGCTTAGGACACTGTCATCCACAAGTCACTGACGCGATTCAGCAACAAGCAGGTACGTTAATTCATACGAGCAACTTGTTCGGCATTGATTGGCAAGAGCGTGCTGGAGAAATATTATGTACCGCAGCCCAAATGGACAGTGTGTTTTTTGCCAATAGTGGCGCCGAAGCCAATGAAGCTGCATTGAAACTGGCACGTTTATACGCGTACAAGCAAGGTTTTAAACGTCCAAAAGTTATCGTAATGGAGCAATCGTTCCATGGTCGTACGTTATTATCTTTGTCAGCTACTGCAAATCCAAAAGCGCGTGAAGGATTTTATACACTAGATGAAGACTTTATTCGTGTGCCATTTGGCGATATCGATGCTGTCAAACAAGCTGCTCAAGAACATGATGATATCTGCGCTATCTTTGTAGAGCCGATTCAAGGCGAAGGTGGCTTGAATACTGCAGCCAATGGCTTTACTTATCTGGAAGAGCTACAAGCAGAATGTGACGCTCATAACTGGCTATTTATGCTGGATGAAGTACAAACAGGTAATGGTCGTACTGGTAAATATTTTGCTTATCAACATAGCAATGCTCGTCCTGATGTGTTGACGACAGCCAAAGGTCTAGGTAATGGTTTCCCAGTCGGTGCGTGCATGGTACGTGGCCGTGCCAATGGTCTGTTTGGTGCTGGTAGCCATGGCTCTACTTATGGTGGCACGCCATTAGCCAGCCGTGTGGTACATAGCGTGTACGACGTGCTAGCAAATAGTAATATCATGGAAAACGCAGTGACTGAGGGTTTATTTATCAGAGAAAGTATCGTTGATACATTTGGCCAACATGGTGTTAGCAGTCGCGGTGCAGGTATGATGATTGGTATCGCGCTACCTGAAGATATGGATTGTAGCCAACTGGTAGATCGTGCCCGTGATGAGCAAAAGCTGATCATCAATGTGACGGGTGGTCATGTTGTACGTTTGCTGCCACCACTTAATATGAGCCGTGATGAAAGCACACAAGTCGCTGAGCGTTTAATCAACCTGTTAAAGCCATCATTTTAAAGCATGCTTCAACGTTAATAACAGACAACAAAAAAGCCTATAGATGATTCATTATCTATAGGCTTTTTGCTAACTACTTACTGCTAACTAAAAACGTTTCGTGCGTAGTGAGAACAACACTTAATTTGCATGGAAGTATTTTTTTAGTACTTCTAGGCAACGAGTGATTTTAGCTGGCTGTTGGTCACGATTTAAAGTGACCGCATATAGCACAAAGCTTGGTAATTGATAGCCAGTCAACACCTCTACCAGCTCACCACTCTCAAGCTCTTTTTTGACGTCCATTTCTAACATTCTAACCAAACCGTGACCTTCTTTAGCCAACGTCGTTGCCATAAACACGTTATTGGTATAGATACGCGAGTTCATTTTGACACGCGTTTTTTTGCCAGTTTCAGTCTGAATCATATCGATCTGATTGGCATCTTTCATGATCTCAATACAGATTAATTGATGCTCAGCCAAGTCTTTAGGCGTATTTAGCTTACTGTGCTGACGCAAATACTGAGGTGAAGCAACCAATAGTTGGCGCACATCGGTCAATGGATGACTGCTCAAACTAGAATCATTAATCGATGGGCTCATGCGAATGGCAATATCAATACGCTCATCAATCATATCAATATAATGATTGTCAGCTAGATAGGTGACGCTTAAATCATCATGTGCCGCCATCCAAGTAGAGAGTGCTGGCAGTATGTGATTAACACCAAGCTCAGGAGTCGTCGATACACGCAAGCTACCTGCTAGCTCATCACGCAATTGATTAACTTTGATACGCCCTTGCTCCGCTGCACTGACGACATCTTTTGCCGCTTCATAAAAGCTCTCGCCAGCTTCTGTTAAGCTTAGCTTACGAGTTGAGCGATGTAGCAATACCACGCCAAGCTCGTTCTCTAGCGAACGAATTTGCTGACTGACCGCACTGGTTGTAATACCTAGCTCACGTGCTGAGCCACTAAAAGAACCATGTCCGACCACACTGGCGAACACAGCCATACCGCGTAAATTATCCAACATATTCTCACCTAAACGTCATTTCAGTTTTTAATATAACTTAACCATTATAACGACTTTGCATTCATCTTATCGTTATCAAATGGTTCTCTCTTGTTTGATAAATATATTTTGACCCGTAATAAAAACAAAAATATCAAGGTGATATATTGCTATCACCTTGATATTTAATATAAAACTACGTTCAATATATAAATATACTTTTAGATATTTTGAGCAATCACTGCTCCAAAATCTCAATACAGCTGTACTTTACCCATTTTCCCCTCACCGCGTTCAGTTAAATACTGCATTACTGGTGTTTTTAGTAATTTCGTTTCGGCAACGGTTTTCGCTTGCTCTAAACGTTTTTTCTGTCGGCGCTCTGGGGTTTTATCTTCGGTCTGCATGATACTACTATCAATTTTCAAGTCAATGTCAGCTTGCGTAAATTGCTGTTGTAGCTTAGCTGCCAATTGCTGAAAAGTGACCTGCAAATGCTTACTATCAACACTGGTCAAAAACGTGGCTTTACCATTACATTGACCAGTCATTGTACCTTGTCGTGCTAGTGCTAGCTCATCTTGTGCCAATACCTCGCTTTCACGAGCAGTTTGCAACCAGTAATCCCACTTTTCTGGGTTCCACTCGCCTGTCAGCTCTTGAGGTGGACAACGCAGCAACGTACGTGGATCTTCATCAGAGTGTGCTGTTAACTGAGAATCATTTACGCCAGGCTCAACAACTGGTTCAGGCTCAACAACTGGTTCAGGCTCAACAACTGGTTCAGGCTCAACAACTGGTTCAGGC
>NZ_JBHOFX010000001.1:147884-360136 GCF_043419765.1 Psychrobacter nivimaris
CAGGCTCAACAACTGGTTCAGGCTCAACAACTGGTTCAGGCTCAACAACTGGTTCAGGCTCAACAACTGGTTCAGGCATAGCACTAGTCATTGACTGTGCTAAATTGTCATTATAATCAATACCGCTTTGCAGCTCATCGTGACTTGGTGTCTGATAATCAACATTATAAAGCTCTGGCGGCGGTGCTGACGCTTCATGTGCAACAGCATCTGGAGCTGATGTAGAAGATACTGGTTCTATAGCTGGTACTTTGGTAGCAGACCCATCACTATCATAAGTATTGCTCAAGACTTCATCGACTGGTAATGGACGAAACGCCAGCAATCGTAAGATGCACATCTCAAGCGCTTGCATCGGTGTACTTGCGAGCTTGACACCTTCACGGGCTTGTACAACAATCTCATAATACAGCTGCAAGACATCAGGGCTAATATGCTGAGCTAGCGTATAAATGTCTTTTGCTTGCGCCTCATTAACATTGAGAGCCACCTCAGGTAACAGCTGAGTCAATGCCAACTGATGTAACAGCTCAGCGAGCCCATCAAACATACTAGTCGCATCGACCATTTGCGCACGCATTTGTTCAATATGAGCAGCAACCGCCGACTTATCATGATTATAAATATCTGTGATTAGACGCACTAAGTCAGCGGCATCAATGAGGCCAAGCATTGCGTTGACAGTCGCATCATCCAGTGCGCCTTGACCAAAAGCAATGGCTTGATCGGTCAATGATAGCGCATCACGTACAGAACCCTTGGCTGCACTTGCCAACTGCCAAATGGCTGGCTGAGTATAGCCTACCTGCTCTTTGGTCAAGATATTTGCCAAGTGCTCGCTAAGTAACGTTTGAGGTAATGGTCGCAGTACAAACTGCAAGCAGCGCGAAATAATCGTAATTGGTAGCTTTTGTGGATCAGTCGTCGCTAATAAAAACTTCACATGTTCAGGTGGCTCTTCTAGCGTTTTAAGTAGCGCGTTAAAGCTGTGCGTAGACAGCATATGTACTTCATCAATCAGATAGACCTTATAACGCCCTTGGCTTGGCGCATAAGGCACATTGTCTAACAGCTCACGCGTGTCTTCGACCTTGGTACGAGAAGCGGCGTCAATCTCAATAAGATCAATAAAACGCCCCTGATCAATAGCAACGCAGTTATCACACACGCCGCAAGGGGTACTGGTAATACCTGTATCACAGTTCAAGCATTTAGATAAAATACGCGCAATCGTCGTCTTACCCACACCGCGTGTGCCTGTAAACAGGTAGGCATGATGCAGACGATTGTAATCAATCGCATTAATCAACGCTTGAGATACATGCGTCTGCCCAATCAACTCATGAAAGTTTTTTGGTCGGTATTTGCGAGCTAAAACTTGATATTGCTGCGTCATAAGAAATGCCAATGTAAATAATACAAATATAGAGGGAGCGTCAAACTAATGAATCATACTATGTTTAGGTTATAACTGAGTTTAGGTTATAACTGAGCTTGAAGTTGGGCCAGTCGGTCATATAAGCGTTGAGTGCTTTCATCAATCAATGAGCCTGCTTGATGAAAAATATCCAGATAAACCTCAGTGTTTACACTGTCTTCGCACGGCCTAAACTCTACGCCTAGTAAAAATAAATCGTCCATTACTGGCTCTTGTAACTGGACGTTGATGTCTGACAATAAATCTTTATAAGAGAGCCTAACATTCTCTGCGCTTAGCGAACTGCTATTGTCTTGCGCATAAAACACCATGAGATAATGGCGTCCAAATACATGGTAAGAATGCTCATGACGGACATAACCATTCCAGCGCGAGTCTTGATCCATGGTTCTATAAGCTAAGATTTTTTCTACTAGACATGCATAGGTATACATTGACTCATCTACCAAAATATCAACCTGATCATTTGGTAAAGGTGTACCTGCTTCATAATAACGCTCAAGCACACTGTTGAATAGCTTGAACCACATCCCAGTATTTTTTTGCATCTCAGCCATTAAGGCATCGGCAAACATAGTCTGATTCGGCTCTACTGCTTTAAGTAAGCGTAATTCAACTTGCTCAATTAACTCGTTGTCAATTAGCTGTTCTTGTACCCTAATCGCTCGTTGATGAAAGTCAGGTGATTGTAGAAACTGTTTAAGCAATGTCGATTCGTTTTGAAATGATGCAAAGCTAGATAGTTGACGACGATGGAAATCTAAAAAGGTTGTTAAATCACTTGGAGTAACCAACTGATTGAGGATATCAACGAAGTTTTGATGACTAAAGACTTGTAGGATACTTTGCTCATCATCTAAGTCTAAAACACAGTCTTCTGCAAAAAACCGACTGCCATATTCGTAGCCAACTGCATAAGATGCATGGCCCGATTGATCGTCTTGATGATTGATAGATAATGACGTTAAACCGATAAAATAAACCGCTTTATCAGTTGTCGCGGCACTTCTATCTACAATTAGGCTATCGTTTTTTTGATAAATCTGAGCGTGGCGTTTGATAAGTTGGTTAACAACTTCTTTTCTCCACTCACGAACTTTAGCATTATCCACTTCTTGCTTATTTGCCTGCATCACAACCGTATTGACGAGCAAATAAATAGTAGCGCCAGAAAACTCAAAAACAAAATCATAACCCTGAAAATGATCAGAGTCAGTGATTTTGTCATCAGGCAACTCATACAATGATAAAAAACATTGCTGAATCATTTTTTGCCATGGCGCATGTGATGCTTGCTGAATATCCATAATACCTCTATAAACGATATTTCACAAAAAAGCTGATACCCATTCTGTGAAAATGAGCAAAAGCTTTTTATGCTGAGTTAAGTATCAGTTTGGATTTATAGCAAGCAAATCCACCTTAGCTGTCTTGTTTGCGGCGCATATGCGGGAATAAGATCACATCACGGATACTAGCAGAATCGGTAAATAGCATTACTAGACGGTCAATACCAATACCCTCACCGGCTGTCGGTGGCAAACCATAAGACAATGCTTCGATATACTCTTCATCAAAATGCATAGCTTCATCATCGCCCGCATCTTTTTCAGCAACCTGACCACGGAAACGCTCGGCTTGGTCTGCTGGGTCATTAAGCTCGCTAAAACCATTGGCCAACTCACGACCACCAACGAACAGCTCAAAGCGATCGGTAATCTCAGGATTGTCATCACTACGGCGCGCTAGTGGTGAAGTCTCAGCAGGATACTCAGTAATGAACGTTGGCTGACGTAATTGATGCTCAGCCGTTTCTTCAAAAATAATTGTCTGTAGTTTACCCACACCAAACACATCTTTGACTTGCTGCTTAAGTGTCGTAGATGCATATTCTGCTAGGTATTCACGATCATTGATACGCGCCATGTCAAAGTTTTCAGCATATTTTGCAATCGCATCAGACATTGATAGACGAGCAAATGGTGCTTTTAGGCTAATGGCTTCTTCTTGATAGGTCAGCTCTGTTGTGCCCAACACATCTATTGCTAACTGATTAAACAGACGCTCAGTCAAATCCATCAAGTCATGATAATCAGCGTATGCTTGATAGAACTCAATCATGGTAAATTCTGGGTTATGACGGGTTGAAACCCCTTCATTACGGAAACTACGGTTAATCTCAAATACTCTCTCAAACCCACCAACAACCAGACGCTTAAGATAAAGCTCAGGCGCGATACGTAGGTATAAAGGCATGTCTAATGCATTATGATGTGTCTCAAACGGACGGGCTACTGCGCCGCCTGGTATCGGATGCATCATTGGCGTTTCAACTTCCATAAAACGCTCATTAAGCATAAATTGACGAATACCACTAACGATCTGACTACGAACCATAAAGGTATTGCGAGTCGTCTCATTGGTCATCAAATCAAGATGACGATTGCGATAGCGCGCTTCTACATCAGCCAAGCCATGGAACTTATTCGGCATTGGACGTAGTGATTTGGTCAATAGCGTAATTTCTTCAATATGCACATACAAATCGCCTTTACCTGAGCGACCGATATAGCCTGATACACCAACGATGTCACCCAAATCTAGTGATTTGATGCTCGCACGCGTCTCCTCATCAAGCTCTTTACGTGCTACATATAACTGAATACGGCCTGTCATATCTTGGATCACGATAAACGAACCACGGTTGAGCATGACTCGACCTGCCACGTTTACTTGTGTTTTTTCACCATTCGCTGCTTTTTCTTCAATTTCCTGCTTTGAGACACCATCAAAAGCCGTCTGTAAGTCTTGCGCATAATCAGTGCGTTTGAACGTATTAGGATACGGCTGTTTACCTGAAGCACTGATATCGTCTAGCTTGGCTTGCAGTTGTGCGATTAGCTCGTTAGCATCTTCTACGACTGGGGTTTGATCTTGGTTCTGATTATTGTGCTTTGACATAACACTCTCAATATTTTTAGGTAATTAAATGGATAAACGAAAACAGAAAAATTAAATCAATACTTATTATTATAAGAACAGACATGGTGATAAAAACGATAAAACTGTTAATACTTTTACAGACCAACTACTAGTCATTGCCACCGATACTGGCCATCAAATCAGCCTGATGCTCACGTAATAGTGCATCAAGAATCTCATCCAAGTCGCCTTCCATAATAGAGTCGAGCTTGTATAAGGTAAGGTTGATACGATGATCGGTCATACGGCCTTGTGGAAAATTATAGGTACGGATACGCTCTGAGCGATCGCCACTACCGACCAAGTCACGACGTATAGAGTCCGCCACATCGACCTGTGCTTGTACTTTGGCTTGTTGGATTTTAGAGACCAACATTTTCATAGCATGCGCACGGTTTTTGTGTTGGCTACGCTCTTGCTGACACTCTACCACGGTACCCGTTGGAATATGCGTCAAACGTACGGCAGAGTCAGTTGTGTTCACGTGCTGACCACCAGCACCGCTTGAGCGGAAAGTATCCATCTTGATATCAGCAGGATTGATATCAACGGTATCATCAATCTCAACTTCTGGCATGACTGCGACCGTACAAGCTGACGTGTGAACACGACCTTGGCTTTCGGTCTCAGGGACACGCTGTACACGGTGAGCACCCGATTCAAACTTTAGGCGACCATATACACTATTGCCAGATACGCGAGTGATGATTTCTTTATAACCGCCATGCTCACCTTCATTTGCAGAGAGCACTTCTAGTGTCCAGCCCTGGCTCTGCGCGTACTTTTGGTACATACGGAACAAATCACCAGAGAAAATCGCTGCTTCATCGCCGCCTGTCCCGGCACGAATCTCCAAAAACGCTGGTACTTTATCGTTAGGATCTTTAGGTAGCATCATCAGATTAAGCGCTTCTTCCATCTCTACGATGGTATCACGCGCACTCTCAATCTCATCGATCATCATCTCTTTCATGTCAGGATCTGTTGCATCGGCTAGCATCGCTTCTGCATCGGCCTGATCCGTTTCTGCACCCACGTAGTTTTGCCACAGCGTCGTGATCTCCATCAAGTCGCTGTGCTCAACAGACAATTCACGGAACTTATTATTATCACTGATGACACTAGGATCTGATAATAAAGCGGTGACCTCTTCATAACGGTCTACCATCTGGTCTAAACGCAGGCGTAAGGATTCTTTCATAAAAGGACTTTTAATTGGATAAGAGGAATAAGCACGTGATTATAGCAAATTTTTTGGGGTAAATTAAAACCTCTAATCATTCTTGTTGATATTGTCGGTAATCTTGACGTTACCTTCTCCAACATCTCTGTTTATATTTAGATGTCACAGCTTAATTTCAATAGCAAAAACGACAGACAAAAAAATAGCTAAGAATATTCTTAGCTATTTTTATCAGGACAAATAGTTAAAGCATTAAACCTTGCGAACTAAGACCGAACCAATAGAGTAACCGGCACCAAATGAGCAAATAACGCCCAAATCACCTGATACCAAATCATCTTTGTGGCGATGGAATACAATCATAGGACTCGCTGAGCTGGTATTGGCAAATTCAGCAATAACACTTGGGGCAATCGACTTATCGGCATCTTTACCGACCACGGTACGTAGAATCAAATCCAACATATTGGCATTGGCTTGATGCAACCACATCATCTTAACATCAGATGTTGGGATGTCGTTTTCTTGCAAGTGCTCAGTGATGATCTCTGACACTTTTGGACAGACTTCACGGAATACTTTACGACCGTTTTGCAAAAACAGCTTGTCAGTGACCGGTGCTTTGATATCTGGATACATTTCAGTCTGCGCTGCTAGATACTCTGAGCGATCCATAAAGCCATATTCGTTTTTGATGTTGGTCGAAAACTGAGTAAATAGCTTAGAGTTTAGAATCTCGTAACCTTTTGGCGTATCTAATTCTTCAACGATAGAAGCGGTCGCTACGTCACCGAAGATAAAGTGGCTGTCACGGTTACGCCAGTTTAGATGCGCTGAGGTAATCTCAACGTTGACCACAGCAATACGTTTGGCCAAACCAGAGATGATAGAACCATGTGCTTGTGACAGACCAAAAGTCGCCGCACTACATGCAACGTTCATATCATAAGCAAAGCCGCCAATCATACCAATTTCGTTTTGGATTTCGATAGCCACCGCAGGATAAGTACGCTGAAAGTTTGAGCAAGCAAGGATGATACCGTCTAAGTCATTGGCCTCAAGTCCAGCATCCGCCAAAGCGTCTCTAAGTGCTGCTGCACCCATTTCGGCCATTACCGACAGCTCTTCGCCCAAGTTGCGGTAAGGAATAACTGGTGCCATGATTTCAATATTTAAGATACCTTCTTTTTCCATCACATAACGTGATTTGATACCAGATACTTTTTCGATGAAAGCAGCTGAAGAAGGCTCAAGTGCCGTCACTGTCTCTGCAGCTATCTCTTCAGCATGTTCGGTATTATAGTTTTCAACATACTGGTTAAATGACTCAACTAGCTCTTCGTTACTAATGCTGTAAGGTGGGATATAAAGACCAGTGCCTGTGATACAAGTCGTCATGATAAGCTTCCTTGTCTACTACTGTGGTGCTTGGAATAAGCATAAAAGTGGAAAAATAATAGCCATTCAAATTCAGTGAATAACTGTAAACTTAAAATCAGTGTGTTTATTATGCCTGAATATTATAATTTTTCTAATACTTTGTTACAAATAATCTGTTTCTTGCCATAAATTAGCAAAGACTGCCGTCCTTTTTCGATAGCTACGTTATAATTGGCATCATTTTATTCTGTACTACTAATCGCACTATCTTAATTATTCAGAACATTGATACGCGCTCATACTTAGGAATGCTCATGGCAGAACTTCTCAACTGGTTATTTGGTCAATACGCTGACTACTCTACGATATTTATCATTCTTGAATTGATTGCTGTTGTCTTCGGCGTAGCAAGTGTCTTACTCGCCAGCAAAACCAATATCCTAGTCTTCCCTATTGGTCTGGTCAGCACTGCTATATTTGTGTACCTACTGTGGAAATGGCAGCTGTTTGGCGATATGTTCATCAATGCTTACTATACCGTGATGAGCTTGTATGGCTGGATTAACTGGTCAAAGAACAAGAAAAACCAGTCTGTTGAGCACAAGCAGTCAAATGCCAATAATGTCCGTATTGAACATTTACATGTAAGTGACATCCCGATACTTTCTGCTTTGGCAGCGGGAACGATAGCTTTTGTAGGATTGGTTTATTATTTCCGTCCAGTGATTAATAATGGCTTTAGTTTCGATGGTGCGGTACTTGGAATCCATCTATTTACTTGGGTCGACTATACTGACATGCTCACTACGGCTTTATTTCTGATGGCAATGTGGCTCATGGCAAGACGTAAAATCGAGCATTGGATACTCTGGATCATCGCTGATGCGATATCGGTACCGCTATACTTCTATAAAGGTTTTACTTTTACCGCGCTACAATATGTAGTCTTCACTCTTATTGCAATCTGGGCATACTATGAATGGCAACGACGCTACCGCGTACAACCTCGAGCAGCATACGCCTAAATCTGTCATTAAAGTCGCGGTCTTAGGAGCAGAAAGTACGGGTAAGACGACCTTATGTCGTGATTTGGCCGCGCATTTTGATAGTCCTTGGGTGTCAGAATATATGCGTACCTACTTACAGGCAAAGTGGGATGATGAGCAGCTGACTTGTACGTGGGAAGATCTGCTCCCTATCGCACAGGGGCAGGTTACACTAGAGAATACCTTAGCCAAACAAGTCGCTCAGTCGTCTAATGCCAGTCATTATTTGTTTTGCGATACCAGTTTGTTTGAGCTGATGGTTTATTCTTATTGGTATTATGGCGACTGCCCTACTGCCCTTGAGCAAGCAGCATTGGCCCATCATTATGATTTGATATTATTGACTGATATTGATACGCCATGGGTGGCTGATGACCTGCGAGACAGTCCACACCAACGCGATGAGATAAGTGCTTATTTCGCCAATCAATTGAGCAAGCATCAGAAATCATTTCAGCGTATTAGTGGCGATAGAAAAGCGCGCGTGCGGCAAGTAGTAGCGCAGCTCGCTGATATAGACAACATATCGCCACGTCAGGGCTAAAGTGGCTATATCTATAAATTTACTCATATTTGTGTCTTTAAGACTTTCTTGTCTTTAAAAATTTTTTGTATTTGAAACCTAAGAGATACCCATGCTAAAGAAGTTTGAGCTTTATTTAGAAAAAACTATATTTAATAGCCGCTGGATACTGGCACCCTTTTATCTAGGATTGGTGTTAGGCATTATTTTATTATTTATTAAGTTTGTCCAAAAGCTATGGCACATGTTCGCTGACATTCTGACGGCCTCTGAAGCCAGTGTGATTGTAGATATATTGGTATTGGTTGATATCTCTCTGGTTGCCAGCTTATTGCTTATCATTATATTCAGTGGCTATGAGATTTTTGTCTCAAAAATCGATACTGGCACTCATGATGATCGTCCTAGCTGGATGGGCAAAGTAGACTTCTCTGGTCTGAAGCTCAAAGTCATCGGAGCGATCGTTGCTATCTCGGCGATTGATCTTTTGAAATCCTTTATGGATATCTCTAGCGGAATGAGTGAACTTGATGCCGACAAACTCATGTGGAAGGTTATTATTCATATGACCTTTGTATTGTCTGGCTTGTTATTCGCTGTTATGGATAAAGTCGTTGGCGACACGAAAAAGCATTAAACACATTAATAATCGAAAAATAACTATCCGAAAATATCAACTTTCGCCCTTTCACAGTTTTTCCATATTTCCTGCACATCTTCTCTTCATGCCCTCTCTATGATGTCTTTTAAAGCCACAGTCTGCTATCTCGGCAGCTGTGGATTAAAGACACTTAGGAGGCGACAACATGCAAAAAACATTATTGACTAAGTTATCCATCATTGTAGGACTTTGTATCGTTTTTTCGATTGGTCTCAGTATGATTAGCGATATCATATACGAGAGACAATACTACGCAGAATCAGTGATAAAAGAAATCAGCGAGCAGCATGTCAATCCACAAGAAGTGATTAATCCATTTATCGCTATTCCCACGACAGTCACACCGGAATGTCAGTCAAATGCATCTGATACACCAAATATAAAGAGCAAATGCGAACCGTCATACTCGAAAATTGAGACGATTTTTGCCTCTCAGACGCAGGCTGCACAAAACCTAAAAGTAAACACAGACACTTATAAACGCGGTATCTATAGCGCTACTAGCTATGATGGTCAGCTGACATTCGATCAGAGTTATACGCTTGATGAGACTTTAAAAAATTTAGATCAGATTGGCACTACAATTGACGATGATGCAGATAAGACACAACTAGCCAAAACCATTACCCACTGGAACAAGGCAAAACTGATCATTCCCGTGTCTGATTTGCGCGGTGTCGCTACCCTGCCTACTGTCACAATCAATCAAAAAACGATTGCAGCAAACTATCCGCAGATACCAATGATAGAGAACTTAACCTATGTCGAAGTAGATATCCCTAAAGATGTATTGGATCAATTAAGCAATCCTACTAGCCAAAATAATAAAGACAGCCTTGTTGCCACAAGCTCAGCGGGTATAAATTTAGATAAATCAGAGGTAAGTAGCCAATTATCCAGCCCTAAAGACAATCAAGCGCTCAATATTGTGATCGACTTGCCATTAGCTGGCATTAGTAATTTAACGACTGTCCCAACTGGGCAGAGCTTTACTCTGTCTATGCACAGTGACTGGCAGACACCAAACTTCATCGGTAAAGCATTACCAAATACCAAGAGTATTACCGCTGTAGGATTCGATGCCAGTTGGCAAAATCAGTATCTAACCGTTGCCAATAACCAATACCTTTCTCAATGTCTCAGCGCGCCTAATCAACAATGTACTGTCATAAGTGAATCAACGATCAATACCGATAGTCATTCGTACAATCCTGATTCGTTTGAGGCATCAAGAGGTCTGACGACAGACAGTGTAGCAGTAGCTGGTAGTAATCAAAGTGCTCTGCTAAACAGCTTTGGCGTTAGTTTTGCAAGCCCCAATGATGTCTATCTACAAACTGAACGAGCCATGAAGTACGCCTTGTTATTAATTTTGGTATCGTTTGGTACTTTCTTTTTATTTGAAGTGCTCAAATCAAGTCGCATCCACCCTATTCAGTATTTGCTCGTCGGCTGCGCACTATTTGTCTTTTATGTCTTATTACTACCGCTTGCAGAACAAATCGCATTTTGGCAAGCCTATATGGTAGCGGCCAGTGCTTGTGTTGGGCTTATTGGCTGGTATAGCTACTATGTATTTGGCGGTTTAAAACGGGCAGTCATCTTTACCGCAACACTTGCTGGACTATATGCTGCATTTTTTGGGATTTTAAGTACAGAAGATCTCAATCTATTACTGGGTGCAATATTCTGCTTTGTGATCCTTGCCTGCGTGATGGTGATGACTCGCAAACTTGACTGGTATAAAGTTACCTAAATAAAGTCACGTAAATTATGCATGCCACTTAACCCATATACTTTATGAAACCAGTCAAACAAACTGTCAGTAAATGAAAGGTTTTTATATGACACTTTGAAAAAAGCACTTGGCTGCCTTAGCTTATCAACTGAGCTAAGGCAGCCAGGTAATAATATTATTTGACGATATGATTGTTTAACGCTTTAGCCCAGTTATTGCAATTATCCTCGCAGCGTGGGCAGCATTGGTTAGGGTCAGAGATTTCATTGACGTAACCGCAATACATACAAGCATAATAAACCCCTGCTTCTACTTGCTCGACCGGTCGGTATTGCTTAGGGAAAAGCGGCATCCCGTAGTCTGTTTTTTCAGATGTGTGCAATAAAATACTAAAATTGCCATCAGCTTCGAGCAAACCGACACGAACTTGTCCTAAATGCTCAACCCCTTGTTGGCGCATTTCAGCAAAAAACTCATCGTGTGACATCTCCCCTTGTTTAATCTTATCAAGCACTAGCATGCCATCTTCTACAATATACATTGAGCGACCCTCTAGCAGGTCCTCAAAAGGCTGGAACTTCATCATCGCCCAAGTACAGAGCCTATAGAGTGAAATGACCGTACCCATGATTAGTACTGCTTGGATAATGGGCAGGTCTTCGGTGAACATGGGGTCACCTGCAATAGAGCCCAATGACAAAATAATGGTTAGCTCGAAAATAGAGAGCTGACGGACGCCGCGCTTACCAGTGAATCGCAAAAATGTGATAATTAATACAAACATTACAGTGACACGTATTAAGATTTCTACGGCAAACAACCAAGTTGTGTCATAAATAAAAATACTTGCCCAATTCATACTATCTTTCCTATTTATTTATCTAATTATTGTGTTTCATGAGTGTTGTTCTAATAGTTCGTTTGATACGACGCACATCATCCCTATTTTTAGACCTTATCGTCAATACAACTATCGTTATTCTGATTTAAAAGAGACTTTTTGCCATAAGTACGACAAAATATCCTGTCTTGTGAGACGGCTATGGATTAGATTAATCAGTTATAAATCTATTATCTTTGCTAAGACATAAGCGTTCGTTATAACAGCGTATCTCAAGACCTAAAACTAAAATCCTATGTTTGCCTGTTTTGTGCCATTTATTCATTGTAGGAATTACTTTTGAAAGCCACTATTTATACTATTATTGCGTTAATCGCCTTTGCCGCAAACTCCCTGTTTTGCCGAATGGCATTGGCAGAAGGCTATATCGACGCTTGGAGCTTTACAGTTATCAGGCTAGTGAGTGCGACAGTTTGTCTAGGCATTATCATGGCTGTACATGCTTACAGACTGCGACGCCAAACGTCTAATCATGACAACTCTACTGTTCACGCCATATTAAATGATAAAGGCAGTTGGTTAAGTAGCGTCAGCTTAGTGATTTATGCGCTGTGCTTTTCAATTGCGTATGTAGAGCTAGATACTGGCACTGGGGCATTGATTTTGTTTTCAGCGGTTCAGCTGACGATGATTGGCTGGGGTATTTATAAAAAAGAACAGCTCAGCGCGCTACAGTGGTTAGCCTTTGCCGTTGCAGTGGCAGGGTTTGTATATCTGATGCTGCCATCAGCTGCCATACCATCACCATTGGCGGCAGCGTTAATGGCTATGAGCGGCATAGCTTGGGGAATATACAGTATACGCGGGAAATCATGTGTCTCACCGCTTCGAGCGACAGGGTTTAACTTTGTGCGTAGCTTAGTCGCTGTGCCTATACTATTACTGGTAGGTATGACGTATCTAGATGACTTGGGTTTGAAAAATATCAATTTGGAAGGTATTACCACTGAAGGTGTACTACTCGCCTGTGCATCAGGAGCGATCGCCTCAGGGTTGGGCTATAGTATCTGGTATACAGCAATGCCACTATTGAAAAACACACAAGCCGCTATCGTTCAGCTATGTGTCCCTGTGATTGCTGCGTTGCTAGGTGTGATATTTTTGTCTGAACAGCTGACTATGCCATTTATAGTTGCAAGCACAGTCATTTTGGGCGCGGTCTTGGTGTTTACCTTAAATAAAAAAGTACCAGCATGAGATAAGGCTATTAATGATTTATCATTAGCTAAGCTGCTCAGAAAAGGTTCCAGCTAATTACATTACGTTGCCAAACAATATAAAAACGCCCCGACTTTTATAAATCGGGACGTTTTATATTCGAGTTATTATTTTAATATTGTTAGTCTACGGTCACTAGTCTTTAAACAACCGTCTGTACGCAACAGCCTTTAAACAACGGCCACTTCTAGACGAGTATCGACATTGCCGCGAGTAGCATTAGAATACGGGCACACCTGATGCGTGGCTTCGATCAACTGCTGCGCCTGCGCTTCATCAATACCTGATACTTCTACAGACAACTCTATCTCTAAGTTATAGCTACCGTCAGCTTTCATACCGATACCCACTTGCGCAGAAGTTTTTGAAGCGGTAACAGGCAATTTCATGTGCTGTGCTGTCATGCTCAAAGCGCTATCAAAACAAGCCGCGTAACCCATGGCAAAAAGCTGTTCTGGATTCACGCCTTCTTTGTCTTGCTCTTGAAAAGACACCAAGTCAAATCCCAACGAACCATCGTCTAATCCAGTATGGCCAGAACGTCCACCAGTAGCGGTTGCGCGCGTTTTATAAAATATTTTCATGAGTAATTATTCCTTGTTTCATATTATTAGAGGTCGTACTTACGCTGTTGCGATGAGATTATTATAGAACCCTCTGCATTTATACGTTAGAACAAATCTCTATAACTCTTGCCTAATCCTACAAATATTTATACTATCAGGCAATCTTATAAAATAAGCACTCGTGATGAATCAAACGACTATTGACCAACTTTTAGCAGCACTACCTAGAAATAAAACCATCGAATCTGCTGTTTCAGGCTTGTTCTTTTACTGCGCGGACAAACCAAGCAAAGCCGTAAGCTATATTCAAGAGCCAAGTATTTGTATTGTACTGCAAGGTGAACGAGAGATTTACTTGGGTGCTGACTGTCAAAGGTTTAACAATAGTAACTTGATGTTCTGTCCAGTTAATATACCGCTAAGTATGCATATTAAACACGCTTCGATAAAGAACCCTGTCATTGTTTTATCAATGAAATTAGATTTAGCCATGATTAGAGATGTCTTAGCGCAGATACCGACCACACAACCAGTAGCAGACAGTCATTTAGGGATAAAGTGGCACTTAGATGACACCATAATGGACGCGTTTGAGCGATTGATACGCTTGCTTGATTATCCAAACGATATTGATTTTCTGTCTTCTTTGATCCAACAAGAAATATACTATCGCCTACTCTTAGCTGAGCAAGGCAACAAACTTAAGCAATTGGTCGTTAGCGGTAGCCATACACACCGCATTACCCAAGCGACTGACTGGATAAAGGCACATCTAGATGAGCCTATCATGGTTGAAAGCTTGGCTAGTAAATGCGGCATGAGTGTCTCAGGGTTTCATCAGCACTTTAAAGAAATAACCCAGCTGAGTCCGTTACAGTATCAAAAAAGCTTACGTTTAATGGAAGCCAGACGCTTAATTAAGATGCATGGGGCGCAAATATCACAAATAGCGATGCAAGTAGGTTACGAAAGCCCTAGTCAGTTTAGCCGAGAATATAAGCGACTGTTCGGTCTGAGCCCGAGTAATGAGTTGTAGTTGTAACCTTGTCTTTTAATAGAATTAAAAATTTTGCTTAGGCTATTTTCTACTATACCTATGAAACTCTTCCCAAAAAAACAACATTTTTAAGTTGAATAATTTGTGAAGTATTTCAAATAAATAGAAAAATTGGTTGACGTGACCATATATTCGTATTATAACATATTGTATATATTTAAAATAATGAATGTATAGGAGCAGCTTTACTCTGCGTACGATCGATGTAAAGCGATCAATAGGAAGCTTAGGGAGGAGATAACATGATTCGTTTAAGCTACACTCTCAAATGCTGGGCACTTGGCATCACGTTTTTTACAGTGTTCTATTTTATGGTAGTCATGAGTGACCCTGGCTTTAGCAAGTACATTTACATGTTGGCTTTTAGCACTTTGCTATTCCCTATTGCTAAGCGTGCCGTCGATGTCATGACCGATTTTTTCGCACCAGATATTGAGCTGTTCAATGGATTGCTACCATCACTTTTGATTAATATTGTAATTTGGATGCTTACTCCATTTATCGTCGCATTAACCGTGATTGCTTATGTACTTTATAGCATGGGTGTACTGACAGAAAAGATTAGTCATTAAATACCAATCATTAAGTGTCAATTATCAAGTACCAGTCACTAACTATCAAACATTAATCCTCAATAGCTCATAGAGAAGATAGTTTGCAAACTATCTTCTCTAACTATGTATATAGCGACTAAAACGACTAATAGATTTAACTTACAACGGCTAGTTGCTGACTTTTTTACCAACAAACTGTACTACAGCGCTAAGCCCTTGATGCCGCTTTCCTTCTGATACCATACGCAACTTCTCTACACCAATCACTTCGTTCAGCCCTACAAGCTCATTTTGAAAGTTCTGTAAACAGCCAAAACGCTCCCTTTGACTGGCTGGTGGTCCACCGACTGCCTCTGTTTCAAGCTGTCGTTCTGTATAAGCTTCGACGATAAATACGCCATCTGGCTTGAGAGCGGTGCCAACTTGTGCATGTACATATTGGCGTACCGTTTTAGGTACATGTGCCCAGATAGAAACTATGGCGTCCCATTTATCCTGACCAAAGTCGTAATCTGCTAAATCAGCTACTTGGGTGGTGATGGCTACCCCTCTATCTTTGGCCAACTTGTTTGCTTTGTTTAACCCTACTTCGGACATATCCATCGCAGTTACCTTGAAGCCTTGCTCAGCTAAGAATACTGCATTCCTACCCTCGCCCTCTGCTAGACAAAGTACGTGTCCACCTACAGGTATCTGCTCAAACATCTCTCTCAAAAAATCATTAGGTTCGGTGCCAAATGCGAACTCTGTGCCGCTATAGCGTTCATCCCACATTTTAATCGTCCTTTTATTTGAGATTGATATCCAATTTAGTAGGTAATATATGGCACCTAGAACACTTAGTCATAGAGCCCCTATCTTGAAATTGATGTGCGCTCTATAACATAACGTACCATACAAAACTAAAATTTAGCCTAACTCACCTTATCCCACATCTTGCTTAGACGCTTGGGCGATACTGCCATACGAGTTTTCATAGGCTGGGCAAACAATTGAATACGGTACTCTTCCACCATCCAGCGATACTCACTGATGGCTTCCTTATCTGCACGCCCTGCTAACCGTTCCATATGCAAGTCAAGCGCGTAAACACCGTCAAGGTCAGCGTCGAGATTGTGCTCCAGACGCTCTAGTCGAATCTGTAACGCTTCAAGATAGCGTGGGTACTGTTGCCAATGGCTATAATCCATCCGATAAACAAAATCTGCCAAATGCAAATCTTCCAACTGATCTTCAATATCATCGATAGACTCACCAAATATCTCGCGATCTAGCATCAATAACCCTTGGCGAATACGTTGCCAACGAGTGTAGACATTCTTAAGCGTTTTGATAACGCTTTGACCAGTTAATAAGAAGTTATTCACTACCACTTCGAGAGTCTGGGCATACTCTTCAGAGGTAAACGGTAGCTCTTCGCTCAATCCAACTACGATGTCATCGGCGCTTTCTGGTAAATTTTCAGAATGATCGAATAAGACGTAGTGCTCTTCGAGAGCCGCGTCTAACGCAGCATCTATAACGATCGTCTTGAGTTTATCCATGTCGCCAAGTGGCGCAAATGCCAGTTTAAATATACTGTCGATTTGGCTCGTTAACTGCTTTTTCTTTGCACCAAGTTTGCCTTTGATTAAAGTCAGCACCCCGATACGATGTGCCTGAAGTGCTGCATTGACATCAGTGTATTGATGAATCGATACAGCTTCTCCCGCTTCATCAGCGACGAGTGCTGCAAACTGTTTCATCACCACGCCTGCGCTATGATGATTTTTGCTAAAAGCAAAATGCTCAGGGAACTCAGTATGCACGCCTTGCTGCTCATTTACCGCTTGACTGGTCTCAGATGCATGACGAATCTGTAGGGTTTGTAGATCACGGCCTTTTTCGATGATACGGTTTTTCTCATCGACTACGCAGATTTGTGGCTGCAAATAACGATCAATCGTAGATGGATTGAAGTTCTCTGGCGTCACCGACATGATACCGCGACGATGCAACGCCTGACATAACTGCTTCAGCAATCCTTGTCCACCCTTTGGCTGCAACTCATCAAACAAACTGTCTGCGGTATTGGGTATCGGTACGATTTGACGACGTATCTCTTTTGGTAGCGACTTGAGCAGCTGCAATACCAATTCATAGCGCCAACCGGGCACACCCCATAGTAACTCAATCGCGTCTAGCTGCGGTAATGCGGCAAGCGGTACACGTATGGTCACACCATCATCATCGCTGGCTGGATCAAAGATATAACGGAGCGGCAACTTTAGATCGCCCAGCTTCCACACTTCTGGGAAGTCCCCTGTGGTCGGCGCTTGGCTATTAAGTACGTCTTCATCAGTAAAGAATAGATGCTTAGTATCATGCTTTTCGACTTCTGCACGCCAATCTTCAAATGCTTTGCGACTGGCAACGTGCTCAGGGATTTTCTTATCATAGAACTGATAGAGCGTCTCTTCATCTACCAATAAATCACGGCGGCGCAGCTTGTCTTCGATACGCTCAACATGAGCAATCTTATCCATATTATGTTGTAAAAATGGTGCATTGCGACCAAAGTTACCTGTCACCAAGCCATCACGAATAAATATCTCTCGTGATTCAACTAAGTTAACTTGCTCATAGTTGGTCAGCTGCTTACTAATAATAATCAGTCCAAACAGACTAATCTGCGCGTAAGCTTTGACGCGTCCTGTTTTTTTGGACCAATGTGGCTCGAAGTAATGATATTTGAGCAAATCACCTGCTGCTGAGATAATCCATTCTGGCTCGATTTTGGCAACAGTACGCATAAAAACTTGTGAAGTCTCCACCATTTCAAACGCCATCACCCAAGGGGGTATTTGTTTAAACACCGTACTGGCTGGGAATATCTTGGCCTTTTGCTGACGCGCAGCCAAATACTCACCGCGGCTTTCAGTCTTATGCGCGATGATAGACAACAATCCTGTTAACAATGCTCTATGCAGATTGGCATATTTGACTGCTTTTAACTCTTCATCTTCGATCGCTGTCGGATCATTGACAGCCACATTTTTATCAGAAGCTTTTGACTCATTAACATCAGTTAACTTCAGCTCAGTGACCATTTGCACTAATTGACGGTGTGTCTGATGCCATTCACGTACACGCGGAAAGCTTAAATAGTTTTTCTTAGCAAACTGCTTACGCTGATTGCCAGACAGTTTATTACCGTCTTCATCTTTTTCAAACAGCGCCTTCCACAGACTTAAATAAAACAAAAAGTCAGAGTCGTCTTGACGGAAGACCGCATGCTTTTGATCCGCTTGCGTACGTTTATTGGCAGGACGCTCGCGTGGATCCTGTACAGCAAGCGCGGCCACAACGATTAGCATTTCGCGAATACAATCAAAATCAGAACCAGCCACCAGCATACGTGCTAGCCTTGGATCGATTGGCATACGTGCCATTTTCTGACCAGTTGCTGTCAAACGCAGATGATCAAGCCCTTTTCTCGCTTTTGGTTTATTGGTTTTGTCCTGAGCAGCGGTATCTTTCTTAGAAGTAATAGCGCCCAGTTCATCTAGCAATTTATGACCATCAGTGACCAATCGGCTATCAGGCGGCTCAATGAACTCAAAATCATCCACACTACCTAGACGTAGATTGGCCATTTGTAGGATTACTGACGCTAAGTTGGTACGTAGAATCTCAGGCTCAGTGAACTCAGGGCGCCCACTAAAATCTTCTTCACTATAAAGACGAATACAAACACCTGGAGCGACACGGCCACAGCGACCTTTACGCTGATTAGCCGCTGCTTGCGAAATCGCTTCAATCGGTAAACGCTGTACGCGCGAGCGATACGAGTAACGCGAAATCCGCGCAAAACCCAAGTCAATCACATAGCGAATACCCGGCACGGTCAATGCAGTCTCAGCAACGTTGGTCGCGATAACAATGCGGCGACCTCGACCCGATGGCTGAAAGATACGCTGCTGCTCTTCGTAAGTCTGCCGTGCAAATAGTGGCAGTACTTCGGTATGGCGCGGGCCATGACGCTCAAGCACCTCTTGCGTCTCACGAATCTCCGCTTCAGTCGCAGCAAATATCAAAATATCAGCTTGATCAGCGTGACCTTTACTCTGCGCATCGCCAAAGCACTCTTCGACAGCGGCAACCACAGCACGCGGCAGGTTCTCCTCAAAATCATCGTAGCTGTCATCTTCTGAGCTGTTCACTGGCTCATCTGTCAACGGACGATAACGGACTTCTACCGGAAAGCTACGCCCTTCTACATTAAAAATAGGCGCAGGGACTTGTCGTTTGAGTTTATTGTCATAACGGCTGAAATATTCACTAAAGCGCTTGGTATCGAGGGTCGCCGAGGTAATAATGACTTTTAAATCTGGGCGCTTGGGCAGCATCTTTTTGAGATAACCCATAATAAAATCGATGTTTAAACTACGCTCATGCGCCTCATCGATAATAATCGTATCGTACTTACTCAAAAACCGATCATGACCCAACTCAGCGAGTAAGATACCATCTGTCATGAGCTTTACAACAGATTGTGCTGTCCCTTGCTCATTAAAGCGAATCTTAAAACTGACCGTATTACCTAATGGCTCACCCAGCTCTTCTGCGATACGGTTTGCCACACTACGAGCAGCCAATCGTCTTGGCTGTGTATGCCCTATCTGGCCTGTAATACCGCGCCCTGCCAGCATCGCAAGCTTAGGCAACTGCGTCGTTTTACCAGAACCGGTCTCACCAGCGACAATAATGACTTGATTATCGATAATCGCTTGTACTAAGTCTTCTGCCCGTTGGCTAACAGGCAAATCCAGATTTAGTTTGGCAGGTAAATCACTTGGAATACTATCGATACGTGCCTGCACAGCTTGTTGAGAACGCGTTTTTATTTTCTCGTACTGAGCACGTTTCTTGGCGAGTACATCATCTGAGTTGTTCTTTTGTTCAGAACCCTGATTAGATTGTTTATTCTTAGACACAGCAGCACGTGCCAGCTCTCGTTCAAGACGGCTTAAGTAATAGCTGTCTTTAGCAAGAACTGGTAAATCCGCCAGTGCTACTGCTGGCTTCTTAGTATCTTGAGTTTCATTTACAATAGATGTATCTGAATCGCTATTTTTAGAAGTATTGGGCTTAGAAGTATTGGGCATATTTACTTAGGCTATTTATTATGTAGAAGTGGTTAGATTATGGAGATAAATGCGGGGTGATTCAAGGTAGTTATCATGCTTAGCAGTATTAAACGAAGACACACTTAGACCATAAATATTAAATTTCACTTCATTAAAGGCATAGAAATGGTCTAAATGAGAAAACTAATTACTAACAGTATAAATAATCTGTTGTTTAGTCGCAGCCCCCACAAAAAAGGTGTGCATTTTTTGCAGTGCCAGCCTAGGAAAAGGAAGGTGTAGTGACAGTATTAATTTTTCAAACCCTAACATCTCATTAGCTAACTCTTTCGCTACATCAGGACGAATCTGCAGATTTTCATAAATATTGTCAATTAACCACGTTAATTGTGGGAAGTTAGCATTACTGTGAATCTGATAAAGGATGGGTAACATTTCATCAGAGATTTGACAGCGCGTTTTTACAATCATTCCACTTTTATAATACATATCTAGTGACATATTAGGATAATTTCCTTAAATTTTTAATACTCAGATAACCCACGTATTCTTTGTCCTCTTTGATATGGACACCGTCTGAATCAACGACAAGCTCAATCAACAACTGAACATTTGAGATAAGATCATTTACGTTATATATGTCATCTATATCTACTGCAAACTTATCATCAATATGAGAAGCTGTATTGAAAGATGACGTCTCATCTTTAAAAGTAAACTGCTTATAAAAATCACTTTTCTTCGCTTGTTTAATCGCGTCCGCCTTACTAGATGCAACGATGAGTAGCTTATAATGGAATTCTTCAAAACTACCCTGCTGATAGCCACCTAGATTGATAAAGAATAATTTTAAGTCAGTAGCAGCCTTTAATTGCTCACTTGATTCGATTAACTTGATGGCATAACTACCCACTTTAGTAATTGCTCGATATGAATCAATATGCCATTTATTTTTTACCTCAGGCCAATGTTCATTGATATCTGCTATCAAGCCACTCACTTGATAGGCTGCGCCAAAGAAAATATCGTGTTGCTCAATCAGACGGCCTTTAGGACGACCGCCCAGTTGAACCATATATAGTGTTAGCATTTTACGTAATCTCTATTAAATCAAAATCCATAGTTAATCTAAAGGTAATGCTATCATTGCTAGAATAGAATGTTTTTAAGTACTGTCGTACTGGAACTACTCTACCCGTCTTCAATGCAAATGCCCAATCTTCACGTCCGTTTCTTAGAGCCATATTTGCTGCTGCTTCATGGTTATAAGCCACTTTGACATGCTCTGTTTGCCAATGTTTACCTTGTTGAGTCTCAATACACTTGATAAGAGCATAATTAGCATGAGGCGAATAAGTTTGCATCTTATGAATAATAGGCAAATCATCTTCGTAAGCTGGATAGCCAACTCTACCACTATTCACAATAGTTTGTCCTGACGACAGTACTACTGTTCGCGGGATGTGTGTATGACCACATAAGATAACATCATTATCAATACCATCAAGTAACGCCAATATAGTCGCATCATTACGCACTATTGGTTGACCCGTTTCGATATCCTCTAGTAAATATATCATGTCATCGGTCGGCGAACCGTGGCAGAGGTATACATCCTCACTTACATGAAAATCAAATGGCAAAGACCGCATCCATTCAATCGCTTTTTTAGAGAGATCTTTGATAATAAAACCCATGGTTGGATTATTAGCAATTTCTGCCGTAGTGGCTTCATAAATCTGTCTATCCTGATTACCTCTAATGGTAATAGTATCATCTCGATTTGCCATTAATAGCTCATAAGTAGCATGAGGCGCTATTGGCCCATATAAAATATCACCAAGATTGACAATCTGATCAACATCTCGATATCTTATATCCGCAAGCACAGCTTCAAGGGCGTAGACATTACTATGAACATCTGAAATTGCAGCGATAGTTGTTATCTGTTTCTTTTCTAAGTTATCCATTTCCTGACTCACTAATCAAAAACTGCTTTACAACGTCAACGGTTGCGAACGGATCTTCTTCGTGCGGTACATGACCTAAATTATCAAATATTTTAAGCTGACTATCACGTATATCTCTATGAAATAACGCGGCGTTTTCTACAGGAATAAGATCATCTTTTGCACCCCATAAGATCAAAGTCGGCATGTCTAGCTGCTTTATTTGCAATTGATCGCTCTCATCATCAGTTTCATTTAGGCGACGACTTAATGCTTGCCGATTACCTTGGCGCAAGGTCAGTTCGTAGTATCTGTTAATCAACTTCTCATCGACTTTGCTATTATCTGCATACACACTTAAAACGCTTTTCTCAACAACACTTCTGGGTAGGGTACGATTTAAAATTGGTGACAGCATTGGATATTTAGCAAGTTTAAAACCAATAGGAATGTGTTTGGACGTTGCTGGATAACCAACTGAATCTACCAATATCAATCGATTGACACGCTCAGGATACAAAGCAGCGGTACGCCACGCTACCTTGCCTCCTAATGAATTACCGGCTAGCGTGACACGATCCACTTTCAAATAATTAAGTACCTGAATGACAAACGCCGCATAATTTTCGCTACTATATCGCGTACTCTCATCCACGTAAGGACCGGTCAAACCGAACCCTGGCAAATCCATGCTCACGACACAGTATTGATCAGACAGCGCCTTGGTCCAACCTTCCCATGTATGCAAACTTGCCGATGTACCATGCAATAAAACGATTGTTTCGGGTCGATTTTTTTCGGCTGCATTGCCACGATTTGCATGACAATTAGCTGACTGCGATACATGCGCCTGCATACCTTGTATGTTTATAAATTCGCTGTTAGGTAGTTGCCATTGTTTTAGCTCAGCGACGGTACGATCAGGTGCCCAGTATTTTGCTATAAATGCCATTACCACGGCAATTGCGCCTAGTAATATCAGAACAGTTGCTTTTAATAAGTACTGTGTCATGTGATCAAATCCATTTAATAAGATGACGTTAATAATAAACATTCTATACCGTTATCTCATACGATAAGCCATAAAAAACCCCAACGTTCAATTTGTCTTGAACATTGGGGTTCCATTTATACTAAGCAAATATGACTACGATTATAGTAACTAACTGATTATATCAAGAAAAAGTACGCCCATAGCCCGATAACGATAGTAGCAATAATATTTAATATGATACCTGTACGAATCATTTCTGTCTGTTTGATCAAACCTGTACCGAACACAATAGCGTTTGGCGGTGTGGCAACTGGCAACATAAAGGCACACGATGCACCAATACCGATGACCAATACGAGCACCTCATGTGGCAAACCCATCTGCTCTGCAATAGCAGCAAATACAGGCACTAACAATGCTGCCGAGGCAGTATTGGAAGCAAATTCTGTCAAGAAAATAATAAATGCTGAGACTGCCATCATAACGATAATAAGTGGTGCAGAAGACAACGCAGTTGCTACGGTTTCCCCTAGTACCAAAGACGCCCCAGATACTTTCAAAATTGTCGATAGCGCAATACCGCCACCAAACAACATGAGCACACCCCAATCCGTATTATCTGATACTTGCTTCCAAGACACTAACCCTAAGCTCACTACTGCTGCCGCTGCTGTTAGTGCAACGATAGCATCAGTATCCGTGATATCTAAAGCTGCTCCGATCTTTTTGGAGAATATCCAGCTCAATGCCGTAACGATAAAGACGATGATAGTGACGATACGTGGCTTGTTCCAAGCAATCGGCGCATCGTCAACAAGGACAATGGTACGATTTAGGTTCGGCTTTAGGAACACATACATCGCACCCAACAATAATGGTAACAGTACCAACATCATCGGAATACCAAACTTCATCCAGTCTACAAAGGCAATATCGAGCGCCTTTGCTGCAATAGCATTGGGCGGCGAACCAACAATCGTACCTAGACCACCAAGGCTGGCTGAATAAGCAATACCTAATAGTACAAAAACAAACGTACCGCGGTCTTTTTCACGATCAACTTGCGTCAAGATACCGAGTGCCAATGGGAGCATCATCGCAGCTGTAGCAGTATTCGATATCCACATCGACAAAAATGCCGTCACACCAAATATCAAAAATACTGCTGTACTGAGCTTGCCACCAGACATCGATAGAATCTTTAGTGCGATTTTTTTGTCTAGCTGCTGCACATGCAATGCTGCTGCCAAGGCAAAACCACCAAAGAATAGATAAATAGTAGGATTGGCAAAGCTTTGCAGACCGATTTCAGCATCGAAGTCTGGTATGCCAACCAAGGCACCGATTACTACGACAAGTAGCGCTGTTATGGTGACGTGCACAGCTTCTGTAAGCCAAAGCACCCCAATAAAAAACAGGACTGCGAGACCTTTATTAGCATTGATATCGAACGGCAACACATTATAAATAATCAACGCAATAATCGCGGCAATAGCGACAACGATCAGCCCTTTGCCTGTACCTTTTGGGAAAGTATCAGTAAATAAATATTCATTGCCATCATTAGGAAGATGGCTATCTAGCTTTTGCTCTGACATAGAATGTCCTTATTGAATCAAAGACGGTGTAAGAAACCTAAAAATAAAACATAAATTGTTGGTTAATGTATTTTAATAAACACATGACCATTGAGGTAAATCTAATTATCTGCAGACATCACTTGGGATATATACGTCGAAACTCGTCTTTCTACAACTTATGCTAGTAATTCGCAAACTTAGTCATTAACCATGTGATCAGCTTCATTATTAGTTGCATCATTAGTTACACATAGTCACTAAACAAGTGTACTCTGTATATGTACAAGACTATGACCACACTGCATACTAGATAAGTTAAATAAAAGCCAAGCGCTACTAAATACGAGCGTCAACAAATAAAGATTTAATTAAAACATCTCTATTAAGAAGTAAATAAAAATACTGGAGTACTTTATGACAGACTCACATAAAACTGATGCAACCACCAAAATGGCACCAAAAGACATTAACCAAGATGGCCTAGCCAAAGAAGATCAACAACGTACTGATGACTCTATGCTCGATATGATGCAAGGGATGCATGAGCACGAAGACCATAAAGAATAAGACCAAAGCATGTTTTGATAGCTCGCTATTCTACACCTAAATAAACATACAAAAACCAATACGGTTAATAATAGGCACGATAGTCGTTTATCACTATGATAAGCGCCTATCTTTTTTTGGTTCTCTAACCTCTGGCAGATGATCTGAGACATAGTTGTATACAAATGCTGCTGTCGACACAATCGCGATGGGAACGAACAAAGCATCATAGCTGACTTTTGCAAACAAGAAAGCGCCTACTGCGCTACCGCCGCAAAAGCAATACCAGATAATGGCTTGGAACCCCAAGGTTGGCTTACTAATAGAGCGACCAGCAAGCCAATTACCGATTGCTGCACCCATGTCTGAGGTCAGCCCTGTTAAGTGAGTGGTACGAATGACCGCCCCACTATAAGTTGCCACCATCGCGTTCTGCAATCCACATGCCATTGCTGCTGCTAACTGCCCCAAGTAATCGTGCTGCTGATATAACCAATAACTCACCAACAGTAGTGCTGCTTCTAGATATAGCGCTCGTCCATAACGACGACCGAGTTTCAATGATGTCTGTCCAATGACAAAGCCGCTTAGTATAGCCCCTGCCAAAAAGGACAGCAACAAGGTACCAATATATAAAATACTACGCGCGTCTGAATGAGCGATAGCCGCTGCAAACAAGCTTACATTGCCCGTGACATGCGACACTGATAAATTGGCAAACCCCATTAATGCCGTCGTATTCACGCAACCAGCACTAAATGCCAATACTGCCCCGCCCCATAGTATCCACTTTGGTAACTTGGTTATCATATCCCTCGCTCAAAGGCACGTAGCTAAAAAGGCGCATTGCTAAAAAAGCACGTAGCCAAAAAGACTCATAGTATAACTAGAAAAGACAGCCAATTGGCTGTCTTTTCTATTATCAAACGAATCATCTATAACAATTACTGTGCTGGTTCATCAAGCATCATCAACTGCTCGCTGATAGCTACTGTATTAAATCCTGCATCAACGAACATAATCTCACCTGTGATACCAGATGCCCACGGCGACAATAAGAATAATGCAGCGTTACCTACCTCTGTCTGTGTGATGTTGCGCTGTAGTGGCGCAATTTTTTCGCTGATATCGAGCATTTTACGGAAAGACTTAATGCCGCTAGCCGCTAGCGTGCGGATAGGACCTGCAGATATCGCATTAACACGGATACCTTCACCGCCCATAGACGTTGCTAAATAACGAACACTGGCTTCTAAACTGGCTTTTGCCATACCCATAACATTGTAGTTTGGCAATACTGAAATGCTGCCTTCATAGGTCAATGTCAGCATAGAACCATGACGCATCGCTAGTAACTCACGAGCTGCTTTTGCCAATGCAACAAAGCTGTAGCTAGAGATATCATGCGCGATGTGACTGCCTTCACGAGTCGTGGCATTGACAAAATCGCCATCCAACTGATCCATCGGTGCAAATCCAATGGCATGTACCACACCATCAATACCGTCACCCCAGTGAGCAGTCACTTGCTCAAAGCATGCAGCAATTGACTCATCAGAAGCTACGTCACATTCTAGAACCAAATCTGCTTCAAATTTTTCAGCGGCCATATCGACGCGTTTTTTGATTTTGTCATTCGGGTAAGTCAGAATTAGTGAAGCTCCTTCGCGGTGCAGCGCTTCTGCGATAGCCCAAGCGATAGAGAGTTTACTTGCGATGCCAGTTACGACAAATCGTTGTCCTTGCAGTAGCATAAGATTTCCTTTTGAATCAATCGAGATGATTTAGAATAAGAATTTATTTAGAGTAATTAGAAGATTGAGACTACTAAATAGTACAAATGAAAAGATGAGTTATTATACACGAATTAATTTAAGTAAACAGTCGTAAACTGTATTTGATTCTTGTTATTGGATTGACTGATACAAACAACTAATAACGTCAAAATGACTATATAGCAGTTTATCACTTGAAGTAGTATCGACAGTGAGAGTTTTTTGTGAGTTATTAAATTGCATTTTAGCATCAACGCTTCACGATAAAATACTCAGACTATAGTAGCTTGCTTATTTTATGAGAAAATCGTATTTCGAATATTAACACTACAACCGTTTCGATTAAGTACCAAGCACCCCTTTATTGATTAAAGATTCAACTGCTAGCCACAGCAGTATGAAGTTCAGCAGATTTCGAGTATAATCACAGCCCTTCCCAGCTTGCACAATTTTTATAAGAATCCTCACATGATAGGATTCAACGTTAAGCTACACCCACATTTTGGATGGCTGCCAAACTTATGAGTAACACCCCCATCATAACCCCAGATTATAAAGAAAGTACCGAATCTTATCGCCAACTGATTGCTTCAACTGGCGAAGACTTAGATCGTCCGGGTTTGCTAGATACGCCTGTACGTGCTGCAAAGGCCTTTGCCCATCTGACCCAAGGCTATCATCAAAGTATAGATGAAGTGGTCAATGATGCTGTGTTTCCATCAGCGAATCGCGAGCTGGTACTGGTACAGAACATTGAGTTTTATTCACTGTGTGAGCATCATATGCTACCGTTCCATGGTGTCGCTCATATCGGCTACTTACCTGACGGCCAAGTACTGGGACTGTCAAAATTTGCCCGTATCGTCGATATGTTTGCCCGTCGTTTGCAGATACAAGAAAACCTAAGTGAGCAGATTGCACAGACAATCATGGATGTTACTGGCTGCCGCGGCGTAGCAGTTGTTATGGATGCATCACATATGTGTATGATGATGCGCGGTGTTAGCAAACAACATTCAACCACGCGTAGTACCGCGATGCTTGGCGAATATCAACATAATAATCAAGCCCGTAATGAATTTTTAGGTGCGGTTCCTAAACGTCAACCAGCGTTTTAATTGGCTGTTAATTGATTAGGCTGTTGTGAATAGCAGCCAAATAAAAAGGACGCATCATATGCGTCCTTTTTGTTTGGCCGAGCGGTAGAAAAATAGTACTAACCAACTGGTTTTACATCATCTACCCAATCACCATAACCAGCAGCTTCCATATCTGCAAGCGGAATAAAGCGGAGCGCTGCTGAATTCATGCAATAGCGTTTGCCTGTCGGTGCTGGACCGTCATCAAACACATGGCCCACGTGTGAGTCCGCGTAACGGCTACGAATTTCAGTACGGGTTCCAAATATTCCTCGATCTGGCTTTTCAACCACTAAGCTCGTATCCAATGGGCGAGTAAAGCTCGGCCAACCCGTACCAGATTTATATTTATCACGCGAAGAATACAGTGGCTCACCAGATACGACGTCTACATACAATCCAGGCGCTTTATTATCCCAGTACTCATTATCGAAAGCGCGCTCAGTACCTTCTTTTTGAGTGACTTTGTACTGAATATCACTAAGCGATTTCTTTAGCGCATCTTGTGAAGGCTTTACGAATGTATCTGGGTTAAAACCTTTGCCTACCTTACTATCTGATATGTTATTTGACGTCACTTGCTGTGTGCTATCTGCTTCGGGCGTAAACTTACTAAAATCAAGCTCATAGTTTTTACCATAGACACTCTCGATAAATTGATAGCGACCAGAATTGAAGGTATAAGCTTTATAGCGTATCGGGTTCTTTTTATAGTAATCTTGATGATACTCTTCAGCAGGATAAAAAGTGCTAGCAGGAACAATCTCGATCACTACTGGCTTGTCATACACACCAGAGGCTTGCAGTGATTGCTTGGCCGCTTCTGCGATTTGCTTTTCTTGCGCATTATTGTAAAAAATTGCTGGACGATACTGTGTGCCGCGGTCAACATACTGTCCTTTATCATCAGTAGGATCAGCGATTCTCCATAGCGCCTGTACTATGCCATTGTAAGTAATCTTCTTAGGATCATAATACACCTGCGCCGCTTCTGTATGCCCAGTTCCACCTGCTGACACCTGCTTGTATGTCGGGTTTTCAGCGGTGCCACCCGTATAGCCAGACACGACTTCTACCACGCCAGGGATTTTTTCATAACCTGCTTCAACACACCAAAAACACCCACCCGCTACTGTGGCTACTGCCAATCCTGGCGTAGTCGGTGCATATGGGTTAGCGGCAGTTGTGTTTTTTACAGTAGAGCTGTTTTCAGTTGATGCACAGCCTGCGTAAATCGCACTACTCGCTATGATAACTAACCCTATAATTTTAGATGGTAATATGCGATTCATAAAAATCTCCTAAGCGTAATGTCCTTTAAATATCCTAACGCTTTTGTATCACTGAAACATTCCTATACTGTTATATATTTACAGTTTATTAAGATATTTTTTATCAACTGAGTTTAATTACAAGATAAATTAAACGGTTGTTTGATAACGATTATATATTTTATTATGACTTAACTATGGAAATAAGACAGAAGCTTTATTATCTCAATGCATTAAAAAAGCCTATCCTCCAAAGAGTAATAGACTTTTTTATTTTAATATCAGTAGCCCTACCAAAAACTATGACGCTGTTTCATTATTACTATCAGCACGTTCATCACTTGCCTGCTTAATTTTCGTTAGAATTTCTTTAATTTCAGCGGCTGATAAATACGTTGGTACTGCATAGGTGTCACTGACTTCTTTTGCAGCTGCCTTTACAATATCATCAAAGTCGCTGGTTTGCATACCATTGACAGTCGGATCAATGTTTAGAGCTGCAATCAAGTCTCTAACTTGCGTGATAAGGTTATCTGCTATCTCACTATCGCCATTGGCTGCTTGACCATTCTGTACCATACCGGTTCTTTTCGCCAATGCAGCCAGTCTTTTTTTGCTCGCTTTACGATTGACGTCAAGCACATAAGGCAACACGATGGCATTGGCACGACCATGAGGAATACTATAGTAAGCGCCTAACTGATGCGCGATAGCATGCACATAACCCAGACCTGCTTTATTAAAAGCAATTCCGCCATAATGAGCGGCGATACCCATCTCTTCTCTTGCTTTTAGATTACCACCGTCTTTATAAGCTAATGGTAGGTAATGCATAACAGATTTTACGGCAGAGGCTGCATAATAATCTGTCTCTACGCTGGCATTGGCACTCATCCATGCTTCTAAGGCATGGGTCAATACATCAATACCAGTATCTGCTGTTATATGGGCTGGCATGCCTTTCATGATAACCGGATCGATCGCTGCGGCTAGCGGTACCATTCTTGGGTCGATAGACAGTGCTTTCTGATGCGTTTTATCATCCGATACTACTGCGCCAAGTGTCGCTTCTGAACCCGTTCCAGCTGTCGTTGGTACGCAGTACAGCGGAGTCGCGGGCTTTCTTGCCTTAAGAATACCGATCAGCTGCTTTGGCTTACACTTGTTGCCTTGAGACATAGCTATCATTTTAGCCGCATCGATCACTGAGCCGCCGCCAATGGCTACGATAGAGTCACAATTGGCTTCGATAGACTGACGGAGCCCTTCCTCAACTACTTTAAAAGTAGGATCTGGTGTAATACCGTCATAGATGTGATAACTGATATTTTTCGCATCTAGATAATCGGTAACTTTTGCAGGTATACCCAGTTTGTTGAGCACCGTATCCGTGACAATAAACACATTGGTATTGCCTTCATTGATAAGCATATCGCATAGCTCATCGCAGGCAGTCTCACCGACAAAGAGCATTGGTCTTCTGATAGGTATCACATAAGACACTGCTTTTAATACCTTTGCCCGAGTCTTAGCGACAGCCAAATAACCAGCATGCTGCAAGCTGTTGTTCTTTACCAATTTAGTAATACTATTTTGTGTTTTCATGGGCACAAAAATCCTTTTTAATGATGGTTTTAACTGCAATAAAGACCGTTTTGACGAGCCAGTTAAATATTACTAATTTATGAGCGCCAGAATGTATAAGGATACGCATCACAGCATTATAAAATGGGCAGCTCTCTAAAATTATTGTACCACTGCTCTTTTCAATATGTTGCTATTATTATGAACTGCGATGTGTCAATTTTATACTAGGTCGCTTAGTTTGATTGATCAATTTAAGTGGCTACAGCAAGTCGTTTAAACTAGTCGGCACTTGCCTTTAACAGTTGCTGAGTATAAATATGTTGTGGGTGATTAAAGAGATCTTCGGTACGTCCAGACTCTACGCAAGTGCCTTGTTTTAACACCATAATATGCTGACACAGTGCGCGTACTACTTTGAGATCATGACTGATAAAAACATAGCTGATTTGCAGTCTTTCTTGGATTTCACGTAATAAACTAACTACTGTTATCTGTGTGGTACTATCGAGCGCGGAGGTCGGCTCATCTAATATAAGTAAGCTTGGCTTCATAATGAGTGCGCGCGCCAGTGCCACGCGTTGACGCTGGCCACCTGACAGCTCATGCGGATAACGCTGCGCAAATGCTAAAGGCAAATGTACTGTAGCAAGACTATCTAGCACCGCTTGCTGACGGGCGACTTTATCCACGCCTTGTACCAGCAGCCCTTCTTCAACGATTTGCATGACCGTCATACGCGGATTAATACTGGCAAATGGATCTTGAAATACCATCTGTATCTGCGCGCGGAAGTTACGTAGCGCTTTTTTGGACAATATCGAAATATCTTGCCCGTTGACCACTATCTGCCCATTCACACGTGCTTGATTGCTCAGTAGTTGGCTAAGCGCCAGCGCAATGGTGGTTTTTCCAGAGCCAGACTCACCGACGATACCCAATGCTTGGCCTTTTTGTAGCGTCATATCGACATCTTTGACCGCATCGAACCAGCGCTTGGTACCACCAAACAGACCTTTTTCAATTGGGAACTGTACGTTAAGACGCTTCACTTCTAGTACGCTTGGGTGCTTATCCGCGTTATCGTCTTCTATGGTCAATGCTTGACCAAAGTCTTGCTGAATAAGCGTCCGAGTATAATCGGCTTTGGGCTGACTAAATACCGCTGACGTTTGACCCTGCTCAATGGTTTGACCATGACGCATGACGATGACCTCATCACTATAGCGTCTGACTAGGTTGAGATCATGACTGATTAATATCATCGCCATATTATGCTGACGTTTGAGATCATCTAATAGCGCCAAAATCTCATGCTGCAACGTCACATCGAGTGCAGTCGTTGGCTCATCAGCGATTAAAATATCAGGCTGCTGAGCCAATGCCATGGCAATCATTACTCGCTGACGCTGACCACCTGATAACTCATGTGGGTAACGGTTCAATTTGTCAGCAGGATCTGCAATATTGACATCATTTAGCAAAGCAATGCTAGTGTCTCGCCATTGCTTCTTAGGTATTCCGCTTAGACGCAACGATTCAGCGATTTGTTTGGCGACCGTATGCAACGGATTTAATGCGGTCATCGGCTCCTGAAATACCATACCAATCCGCTGTCCACGAATAGACCGCAATGCAGCATTACGCGCCTTATCATTGGATATGGGCAAGGTAGACATACCTGCCGTACTTGCCAACTGAACTTCACCAGTAATCGTTAAACTATCTGGTAACAGACCTAGTAGCGCAAGACTGGCGATCGATTTGCCAGAGCCTGACTCACCAACGATAGCCAAAGTTTGCCCTTGTCTTAGCTCATAAGACAGCGCATCGACCAACTGGACGCCTGTAGTCGTTGTGATAGTGAGCTTATCTACGGTTAGCATAAGCTTATCTTGTGCACGATGAAGACTTTCATTTGGCTCATTGCTGTGCTTGGTGGCGACAATATTTTTAGTCATATTAAGAACGCCTCGGATCAAATGCATCACGCAGCGCTTCGCCGACGAAGATGAGCAATGACAAAATAAAGGTCAAACTAAAGAATCCTGACAAGGCAAGCCATGGTGCATCAAGGTTGTTCTTCCCTTGTACCATTAGCTCACCTAGAGACGGCGAGCCAGGCGGCAACCCATAACCTAAGAAATCCAGTGCAGTTAAAGCGATAATATTGGCCGTTAAAATAAATGGCAACTGGGACAAACTAGAAGTTAACGCATTGGGTAAAATGTGTCTAAGCATGATTTGGCTGTCCGAAACGCCTAAATTGCGTGCAGCTCGCACATAGTCAAAGTTGCGAGCTCGTAAGAACTCTGCCCGTACCAAACCGACCAAACCCATCCAGCCGAACAGTAGCATCATAGCGAACAACATAATGATGCTAGGACTAAACAGACTGACCAAAATAATGATCATAAATAGCTGAGGCATACCGCCCCACACTTCCATAAATCGCTGTCCTGCCAGATCTACCCAGCCGCCATAATAGCCTTGCACCGCACCGACGATAATCCCAATCAGTGCGCCCGCAAGCGTCAGAGCCAGACCAAACAGTAATGACACTCGCATACCATAAAGTATCCGTGCCAGCACATCACGCCCCATATCGTCCGTACCAAGCCAGTTTTGGGCATTGGGTGCTGCTGGATAAGGCAGACCAAGCTCAACATTCGGCGTCTGATCAGCAAACGGAATAAGCGGCATCACATAAAACCCTTGCTCATCAATCAGCGACTGCACTGCAGGGTCTTTATAATTGGTTTCGGTCTCAAATACACCGCCAAACGTCGTTTCAGGATAAGCTTTTAATACTGGAAAGTAATAATCGCCTTGATATTGAACCAGTAAAGGTTTGTCATTGGCAATGACATTAGCCGCCATGCAGATGACAAATATCACTGCGAAAACAAACAGCGATATCACTCCAAGTCGATTTTGGCGAAAGCGATTTAAACGCGCTTGCCATATAGGGTTTAAGCGTTGCTTTTTTGTGGTAGATAGCTGCTCAAGCATTGGCGCTTTATCTGGTTCGCTATTAATAGGACTGCTCTTTGATGAATGTTGATTATTTGACATTAGCGCCCCTCAAAATCAATACGAGGATCGATTAAGTGATAACTTAAATCACTGATTAATTGCAGTAGCAGCCCCACTAAGGTAAAGATAAATAGTGTGCCAAATATTACTGGATAATCGCGTTGTTGAATGGCTTCAAAACCTAGCAAACCGAGGCCATCTAGTTTAAAGATAATCTCAATCAAAAAGTTACCCGCAAAGAAGATACCAACGATAGCGGCTGGAATACCTGCAATGATAATCAACATCGCATTGCGAAATACATGTCCGTATAGCACCTGACGCTCACCTAAGCCTTTTGCGCGAGCGGTCAGTACATACTGCTTGCCCAACTCCTCTAAAAAGCTGAATTTGGTTAAATAGGTCAAACCTGCAAAACCGCCTACAGTACTTGCCAGCAGCGGTAACGCTAAATGCCAAAAGTAATCTTTTACTTTACCAAGCTCGCTGAGTTGATCAAAGTTCTCGGACGTCAGTCCCTGTAATGGAAAGATATTCCAGTAGCTGCCACCTGCAAAGAAAACCAGTAAGATCACTGCAAAGACAAACACAGGTATCGCATGTCCGATCGCTAGTAGCATAGCCGTGGCTTTATCAATGCCTGAGCCATGATGCATCGCTTTATACACTCCTAATGGAATGGCAATCATATAGATGAGCAGCGTACTCCACAGCCCAAGCGATATCGAGACTGGCAGCTTCTCTATGATAAGATCGGTCACCGACTGCCCTTTAAAAAACGACTCACCAAAATCTAGCTGAGCGTAGTTCTTTAACATAAGCCAAAATCGCTCTGGGGCAGATTTATCAAAACCATATTGGGCATTGATCGCAGCGACCATCTCCTCAGAGAGACCACGCGTGCCTTGATAAGTACTGTCGTTGCCACCTGCACTGCCCGCACCAATATTACTGCCAAGCGCATTATCTTTTGCGCCCTGCTCGATAAGTGCCAGCTGCTGCTCAACAGGCCCGCCAGGTGCTGCTTGTACGATTACAAAGTTGGCAAGCAAGATCAAAAATAGTGTCGGCAATATCAGTAGTAGTCTTTTTAAGATATAACGACCCATAATGGCGACTTCCTAAATAAAGAGAGAGGGCAATGACGTTCAGCAGCGAATTGATTTTTGTTGAAGCAGTACACAAAAGCATTTTTTAAAAGTTGTTTTTCAGCTCACGTAACGCTGCAAATACTGTCAATGACTTATCATCATCGATAGGCATTTTGGATTTCACTCCTGCGATTACACTTGGCTCTTGTGTACGTAAAAACACATTTACCGCGCGTTCATGCTCTAGTGTTACTGGCAGTGTTGCCATGCCTTGCTCAGTTTGAGCCTCTGCTCGTGCTAATGCTTGCTGCATCGCTTCGTTGTCAGGTTCAATAGACAGGCCAAAACGCAGATTACTCGCTGTATATTCATGCGCAGGATACAGTAGCGCCTCATGAGGCAAGCCGTTCAAACGCTTAAAGCTCTCGTGCAACTGCTCAATCGTACCAGTAAAGACACGTCCGCAACCTGCACTAAACAACGTATCACCGCAGAAACAATGCTTTTGCCCATCAATATCTAAGATATAGGCCATATGGCTAGCGGTATGCCCTGACACATCCCAGACTTGCGCAGAGCAGCCCCATGCGCTCACCGTGCTACCGTCTTTGATAGTTTGATCTTCATCGACGTCATGCTCACTATGCGCAACCAGATGAGTCATCGGATACGACTCCTGTAACTCTGCGACGCCGCCGATATGATCATGATGATGGTGAGTCGTCCAAATCGATGTTAGCTCAAGCTCATGCGTCTCTAGATAATCAATAACTGGTTGAGCTTGACCTGGATCGATAACAATCGCCTGCTTATTATTTTCATTGATCAATGTCCAGATATAGTTATCGCTAAATGCTTTGATTGGGTGAATACGGATACTCATGTTAAATCCTTACCGGTAGTTATTTTTGTTACGTGTTATCTTGAGTTATCTAGGGCGTGTTCTCAATTCAATCGAGTGTCCTCTAAATGGGCTAAAAACAGCTAAATTTTGCCAAACATCGTCAAATAGTTGGTCAATATCTCGATATTGACCAACTATTTTCCTCGTTTGACGGCAATTTATCTCATTTTTATCACCATTTTTAAAATGAGGACACGCCCTAATCTAACTGTTATTTGATAGCAACAGCATCTATGCTCAGCTGTCCGTTGTTACAAGGTCAAACCCTGTAGTAAATACTGTCTACTGCTTTAAATACTTATTGATACGCCCTTCTGCCTCTTTATCCACCCACCAGTAATCGATACCAACAGCATTGGTCGGTAGCTTTTCGGTATGGCGATACTGATCCCAATAGGCGACATTGGTGCCAGATTTGCCGTATAGCGGTACGACATAATGTCCTGCGCGCAACAACCGATCTAGCACCTGCGTATAGAGTACAATCTCGTCACGATTTTTAGCATTACCAAGGGCAGCAACGACTTGATCGACGGCTGCATTCTTGATACTAGCACTATTATGATTACCCGGTTCATCAGCAGCAGCACTTCCCCAGAATGCTGCTTGCTCAGCACCAGGAGATAGACTTTGAGCAAATACGTCCACGACCATATCATAGTCAAAACGTCGCATACGCTCATAATATTGCGGCCCATCGACTTGGCGCAAGGTTGCATCAAATCCCAAGCGTTTTAGATTGCGAATGTAAGGTAACAAGACACGGCCCATGGTCTCGCCTGTCATCAAAATCTCAATCTGAGCAAGCGACCCATCAGGTTGATATAATTTCATATCCTCATAATAAAACCCAGCCTCTAATAGAAGCTGGCGCGCTTCTAATAACCCTTGACGATTAAAGCCGTTCCCATCACTGGTGGGTAGCTGCCATTCTGCTAATGTTGCTTTACGCTGTGTCGGTTCGAGCTCAGATAATAACGGCGTCAATACCTGCATCTCTGCATCAGATGGCGTACCCGTTGCAGCAAGCTCTGAGCCATGGAAGAAGCTCTGCAAGCGCTCATATTGCCCATGAAATAAGGTTTTATTCATCCATTCAAAATCATAAGCAGCTGTCAGTGCTTGGCGAACTTTGATATCTTGAAATATTGGGCGGCGCAAATTCATGACCAATGCTTGCATCGGAACCGGATTTTGACTGGTTATCGTCTCTTTTTGGATAAGCCCTGCTTTTACGGCAGGGAAATTATACCCAGTTACCCAGTTCGATGCTTTATTTTCGGGGCGAAAACGGTATTGACCAGATTTAAAACCCTCAAAGGCAATCTCATCACTTTGATAATAAACAAACTTGATCATATCAAAGTTGTAGCGGCCGCGATTGACCATCAAATCACGACCCCAATAATTGGGATCACGTATATAACTTACCGAACGCCCCGCATCGACTCGACCTAGTTTATAAGGACCACTACCCATCAATGGTGACAGACTGATTTTCTCAAAATCGGTATCAATGGAAGATTTGGCAAATATAGGAAACTGCCCAACGGTCAGTAAAATCTCTTTGTTTTCAGCAGAGGTAAAGACAAACTTTACTTGTTGATCATTAATGATTTGAATGTCTTTGATATCACTTAGGTAACTGCGAATATACATGGGGCCTTTGTTCAATATCGCCTCAAAAGTTGCTTTTACATCGCGACTGGTCACACCCGACCCATCCCAAAAACGAGCATTAGGATTGAGATGATAGATAATCCAGCTCGTATCGTCTGGATCATATGTCACTTTACTTGCCAGCTGTGGATACATGGTAAATGCTTCATTTAATGAACCAGTCATCAAAGTATCATACAGATAGTCTGTGCCAATCATCGCCACACCTGTGGTCATCCATTTGTTGGCGCTATTAAACGTACCGCGAGCATCTAGAGACAGCGTACCCCCTGATGGCGCTTTTGGATTGGCATAAGGTAAGTAAGGTGCATTGATGTACTCAGTAGGACTATTGTGGCCAAGCGCGGTCGTCGTGATAGGTGCAGCGATACTGCTCGGTATCCAACTGACGGTGATGGTTAGCAATACAGCTTTTAACAGGGCATTTTTTATTATCATGACGTTATAACAAACCTCTATGCTAACCAATATAAATATCAAAACGTAAAGCCTGACAGCAAAACAGCGTTATAGCAAAATTTTATCATAACAAACTTAGGTTTTTTAACCTAATGGTTTGCCGTGGATATGATTTAATGCTATCACCATTAAGTCATATCCACGGCAAACCATTATTACTACGCGCTAGCATGACCAAACTGTTTGTTTATAAATATAAAAAAGGCGCAACCATGACTAGTTACGCCTTTCTTGATATGCAGTTTATGTATGAAGACTTTATACGTTAGCAGTTACTCTTTTGATTACGCGTGCTTTTTTTCAAAGGCAATCATAAAGTCAACCAGCTGCTGTACCCACTCAAGTGGTACGGCATTGTAGATACTGGCTCGCATACCGCCTACGTCACGATGACCCTTTAGATTTAACAAGCCAGCTTTTTCTGACTCTTCTAGGAATACTTTATCAAGGCTGCTGTCTGCTAAAGTAAATGGCACATTCATGATAGAGCGATACTTAGAATCTATTGGATTATTATAGAAACTGCTCTCATCGATTGTCTTATAAAGTAAATCGGCTTTTTGCTGATTGATTTTACCGATAGCAGCCACACCACCCTGCTCTTCCAACCAATCAAACACTAGCCCTGCTAAGTACCAAGAATACGTCGCTGGCGTGTTAGACATAGACTCTTTGTCAGCTTGATGCTCATAATTCAGCAGCATAGGACACCATTCACTTGCTTGCCCCATCAAATCCTCACGAATAATGACAATAACCAGACCTGCAGGACCGATGTTTTTCTGCGCACCCGCGTAGATCATGCCAAATTTAGACACATCTATCGGCTGTGACAAGATACAAGATGACATATCAGCAATGATTGGCGCATCTACTTGTGGTGGCTCAAATATCTGTAGGCCATGAATCGTTTCATTGGCACAGTAATGAAAATAAGCCGCGTCTTCACTGATATTCCAATCGCTTTGCGCTGGTACGTCAGTAAAGTTATTCTCTTTGCCAGTCGCAACTAAGTTAATCTCGCCCAAACCCAATGCTTCATAGCGCTTGGCTTCTTTGATCGCTTTGCCTGACCATGCACCTGTCGTCAAATAGTCACCGCGTCCACCATTTAACAGATTCAATGGAATCGCAGAAAACTGTAAACTAGCACCGCCTTGCAAAAACAGCACTTTATAGTTATCTGGTATTTCCATAAGCGTGCGTAGCTTAGCTTCCGCCTTGTCAGTAATGGCCATATACTCTTTACTACGATGGCTGACTTCCATGACCGACAGGCCGCGACCTTGCCAATCAAGCAGTTCGCTCTGCGCGCGCTCTAATACGGCTGTTGGCATAGTAGCAGGACCAGCACAAAAATTTGGCAGGCGATGCGGTGTGGCAGTTGCTGTAGACGTTGGGGTTGTAGGCATAATCACAGTCCTAGGTATGATGAAATAAAAGGATGTTTTTTATTTCAGTTTGTTGATAAAGGCATTGGTATCGATGTTAGTTTTCATACAACTCAATGAGATATCTGTTCCCACAGCTGACGTTTAGCATCACTGTCTGCGAGCATTTCTTCTAATGTCGGCACGGTGGTCAGATTGGGATGTTGGAGGCCGTCAGGCAGCGCGGTCAGTGCAGCAACTTGTATTTCTTCACTCCGGCCAATTCGAAAAATATATCCTGCAAGACTGGCATTGGCAAGCTCAGCAGTATCCATACCATCACAAATCGGGAATGATGTGGTCTCGCAAGTGATTGATAGCGCTTGAGTGATGTTTTGCCATAGTTTCTGGCTGTCACTATCTAGCGCTTTGATATCAACCAATATCACCCAGTCACCATAGCGGCCACCTTGCAAGTCAAATGGTGCTACTTTTTTTAAGCTATCATCATTTATGCTGTCATCACTAGTACTCTGTGGAAAAGTACTCTGCGCAAATTGAGGTTGCTCAATAGGTGAACTCGTAGAGGTTACAGCAGTTTGGTTCGATGCAGTACTTGGGATGTCATGATAGTTAGACCCAGCACTTGAACTAACAGTATTCGAATCAACGGAATCAAAACTATAGGTAACAGGGCTTTGCTCACTAGCCGTCTGTTCAGTGGTAGCTTGCAAATCAGTACCATACTCATCGGTAACATAGCCGTTAGTATTATAATCATTGATATGATAACCATCAGTCGGTTGATCAACTGTGTCTACCACTCCAACGCTCGCTACTACTTCATTGTTATTAGACTCAATATCAGTGGAATCGATATTTGATGGCTTCACCGAAGCTGTCGCAATGTCAGTCATATTGATGGTTTCTGACTCAGGCTGCACCCACTGATTGATACCCATCATCGCTAGAATTTGGCGTTGCTGCACACGGCGCTGTAATACAGTTAGCGGGTCTTGGGTATCACTCATTCGACTCTACTATCCTACTCATTTTGTTTATATCATTTACAGATGTGTTTATGGTTTTGGTAGCTCTCATTAAGCATGCATCACACTATTAATCAAATACTAGATTCATACCAATCAAAACAGCTGTCGAATGCCGAGCCAACGCTCTGATATTGCCAGCAAACAATCGTATTCATTTTGGCTGATTATCGTATCGTGTAACATCACCGTATGCAACGTACTTAGCCATTGGCGATACTCATTATGAGTCGGCTGGTTCATCTCACTTTCATTATAATCTATTTGGCTGCTATCCTGTTGCTTCTCTCGATAATTATCAGCATTCTGAGCACCTATCACGCGCTTGAGAGAGTGATTGGCAGAGACAGGAACCGCAGAAATAATCGCCAATAACTGAATGCTATTCAAGTGCTGTGCGGTCAATAATAACCACTGCAAATTAACATCGCTTACTGTCACAAGATCAATATCAATCAAGCGCGCATGCCGTCTCAAATCTACAATATAATGCGCCACACTGTCATTACCTTCACTCAATAACGATCGGTCATACATTGAGATCATTTGGCCTTTGGCATCTTTTGATAGTCGATAAGCCAATAAGACAACAACTGATACTTCTGCTTTATTAAGACCTGTAAACACCTGACCCGAAGGATCTAGTTGCGCCCTTACGTCTTCCATACCAGCCTTCAATATCTGTGACCATAGAGACTGCGCGTCTGTATCTTGTAAAACTTCAGACAATATCGGTAGCAACTGCTGCAAATGCAACGCTTGCCATAGTGACAATATTGGCGATTTTTGAAGTGCTAAAGCTAATGGGTTATTCAGAGCCGTAGCATTGGAGTTATCACTAGGTATATTTTTATCTGACGAATCATAAGCTAAACTTTTGGTTAAGTCAGATGTCAGCTGTTGGTTAAATAACTTAAATATTCCCTGCTGATAACGCAACAACATCGTACGGCATTTCTCTTGTTTTTTATAGTACTGATGACTGTCGTAACTGTGATCGTCTTTACTTTTAAGCTTTAGATCTTCGATACATAGTTCAGATAAATTCTGTTGACGCAATTGGTTTAAAGCGAGCTCAATCAAAGCGCTGTCCAGACGCCTATCCAAACTGGCTACTACTGTCATTAGCTTAGTATCTATCCTATGCGGCAATACTTGCTCATGGGAAGTCGAGTCAGTCGCAACAGAGAAGCCATCATTCCAAATATCATTTAAACTATAAATGGCAGTCGTTGATAAGGGTCGATGCTGATGACAAAGCAAGACAGCTTCGACTAATGCTAGCGCACCTAGAGGATGATGACTATGATTAAGTATATACTGAGGTAGTGACACCTTTTGGATATCGCTAACTTCAATTAGCGTATTTTCTGGTAGATCAGCGTCAGGTTTGGACTGCCACGGTTTTAATAGCTGGTGAACGCCAACGTCTTCGGCCTGTACTTGAAGCCGCCCATCAATTACTACAGCAAACTCTAAACCGTCATCAATCTCTGATTCGCCATTATCTTTATTACGATTGTCGCTTATAGATTCAGCAAGAACTTTTCTATCATTTGGCTGTTTCGTGTCACCTGTATCAATCGTTGCAGCTGTTTGAGATCCAAGTAACGACGACTGCTGCAAGTTTTTGTCTGGCAAATTTTCACTTAGGCTATTTTCTTTTGTTTCTGCCCAATCACCTAAGCGTCGTTGCCTATATATTTCTTTGACCTTTTGCTGATTTATTCGCTTTTCTTTGGCGACTTGTACCGCGAACCTATGATAAGCATCCGCATTAATAGCGTTCATACGCTCTGTCAAGCTTGGATGGGTGGCAAACCATGACACATCACCTAAGTCTGCCCCACTACTAGCAAAGAAAAAATGGCTGAGTCCATTGATATCGGCGATGCCAGACAAACGCGAGCCGAGCGAGTCTTGATGAATGGCTTTTAAGGTTTCGACAATCGCAGGCGTACGTGTTAACTGAACGCTGGTGGCATCAGCAAGTAGCTCGCGCTCACGATTAAAACTGTGCTTAATCAACTGCGCGCTTGCCATACTAGAGAAGCTTAAACCATGCAGTAGCAATGTCCAAGCACTACGCGAGGCTTGACGATCTATTATAGGTGGCGTTTGCACCCATTTAGACTGACGCTTGGCTGAGGACTGCTGTTGTTGTGATTGCTGCTGCCAGTAAGCGACCCATTCACTATGCGTGGTGAAATTGGCCGTTTGCGCTTCTGTATTGCGTGCTAGCATATCAACCTGTCTCTGTGATAGAGACTTTTGGGAAATACTATCGCTATCAAAGTGACTATAATTAGAGAGACGATTAGAAATGTGATTAGATATTGGGTCACTCCAGTCGTATAGTATCTGCAAGCCTGCCAATACCACCATCAGCTGTAGATTGAACGTAGCATCGCCGTGCAATATATGACCATATTCATGACCAATGAGTCCGTATAGCGCCTCATCAGACAGTTTATCTAGCGCACCTTGAGTAACGACGAGTACCATATCTTGACTATGGCGACCAGCGACAAAACCATTGATACCCTGCTCATCAGGTAACACATATAAAATAGGGGTTTGCAAACCTGCCGCAATGGCCAGTTGCTGTGCAATTTCATAATAGCGGCGATAGACGGGCGGAAAATCACGCTCGTCACGTACTGCTATATGACGTGAACGATAGCGAACCTTTTCTTCAGCTTCGTGTTGATGAGCAATTCCTTGACTGTGTTCCCATGGTTCTTGGCTGTTATCGATAAATAGCCTAACCGCTCCTACTCGCTGAGCAATAGCACGGCCACCTGCTCGCAGGCGTCGATACTCTAAAAAACTACCACCAACGAAACTACCTAACGTCAAGACAATGACCAGAACCAATACCCAATGATATATACCGCCTGTAAATACTGTCAGCAGTATAGACATGACAGCCAGTCCTAAAGCCATATGAGCAAGTACAATCAGGAAAAACAGTCCATAAAGTAATAGACTGCGCCGCGTACGTATTCGCTGTTCACCAAAAAAATCCATCAGATTAGGCTGCCTAGAGTTCGCCAAAATTATCTAAACCTTAGCTCATATTGACAATCGGTGCCTGAGCAATCGCTTCTCTATCTTCAAATACCAACGGACTGAGTGGCCGAAAGCCAAAAGTCGTACTAACGAGGTTATTCGGGAATACTTCGCGATCGTTATTATAAAACATCACGCTGTCATTATAATGCTGACGCGCGAATCCGATGCGATTTTCCGTATTGGTTAATTCGTCCATGAGCTCCTTAATCATACTATCGGCTTTTAGCTCTGGGTAGGCTTCGACGACAGCGGAGAATTGACTCAACGCTTTAGACAACATACCTTCTGCTTTTGCAAATAGTGCCATATGCTCTAGCGAGTCTGGCTGATGTTTATTAGAGTCTTGTAGATCTTGTGCGTGATTACGTGCGCTAATAACGCGAGTGAGTGTTTCTTCTTCATGACTCAAATAACGCTTGGCAGTTTCGACCAAGTTTGGAATCAGATCATGACGACGCTTTAATTGCACATCTATTTGAGCAAAGCCATTCTTTGCTTGGTTACGTGCGCGTACCAATCTATTAAAAATGGATACCCCAAACACAACTACCAACACCACAAATGCAATGAATAGCCAAACAAACATCTTCATAATCAAACTCCAAGGTGTCTAGAATGTTAATAAAAAGTTAATACATTGTATTTTAACTCATATTAATCAATAAAACCTTAGAACTAGATAAGAACTACAAAGGAAATCGAACAGGAAGTTAAATTGAAAACTACATAAGCAAATAGATAACCATCAGACAAAATTTTGACCAAAAAAAAGCCCTTTACAATGAAGGGCTTAATACATCACAAATATGTCTTTTATACTTTATAAATATAATTATCAAATTTTAGGCAAAAAAAAGCGACTCCAAAAGCACATCCTCGGCACACACTATAACTATTACCGTTGCTACCTTCCGGTCCTGGCGGGATTCATAGAACAATGTTGCGAGGCTACCAATGGAGCCACCAGTCGCAAATTATACAAGAAATTTTTAATTTTACAACCCCTATCTTAAAACTGTTTGCTTTAGACCCTAAATAGCACTGTCATTTAGTTCATTAGCTCATGTTCGCAATGTATGAGCACAAATTATATCAGTAACTTAGGTCACAAAATTCTCACAGCAACTTATATGAATTTTGCTATTTTAGTGAATGAAGTTGCACCCATGTCGATGTTTAAAAAACAATAGGGACAACTTTTCGTGTATAAATGAGCGTTGATAATTGTCATTTATATATTATTAGAATCAACTTAGGAGATAATAATGAAAAATACTTTATTGAATAAAGCAGCACTAGTTTCTGGTACGGTTTGTCTTATGACAGCGATGATGGGTAGCGCCCATGCAGAACCCACTGGCTATGATCAACTGACGTTTCAGACAGAAATAAAAGAAGAAATTCAGAACGACGAAGTACGCGCCAGCTTGTACAAGAAAGCACAGGCCACTGACTCTAAGACCCTAGCCACAATGCTTAACACCTCAATCAACAATGCCATGAAAATCGCTAAGCGCTACCCTAGCGTGACCGTGAGCACAGGGCAACAGCGTACCTATCCACGCTACGACAAAAACGATAAAATCATTGGCTGGACAGGTCAAGCAAACATAGACTTAAAAAGTACAGACTTTTCAGCGACCAGCCAACTCATTGCTGATTTACAAGAAACCTTAGTGATGGATAATCTTAATTTTGGTGTATCAGATACCAAAAAGGATGCTTTAGAGCAAAAGCTAATGACCGAAGCCTCTCGCGCTTTTCAGCAGCAAGCTAAGAGCCTTACCCGCGCTTGGGATGCTCGTGGCTACCGCGTCATCAATGTTAACCTAAACACAGGTAGCAACTATCCACGTCCAATGTATAGCGCTATGAGCATGAAAGCAGATTCGCTTGAATCTTCTGTACCAAGCCAGAGCTTTGAGTCTGGCAATAGCACTATTTCGGTGACTGCTAACGGTACAATCGAGTTAACTAAATAAGATAGCTTATAGTTAAAATAAGTGATTTATATTAAAAAAGGCAAGCATCGTTAACGGTGCTTGCCTTTTTATTCTGCTAGCGATGTCTATTCATTATATTCAATCATTATTGAGACCATTATTGTGAATTAGCAACTTCCTGTTGACGCAGTTTTAGCATCAATTTTTGATACCAAGCTAGCTTTTGATAAGCCAACAGCTGCTCTGCCTTTCTTTTGTTGTCTTGCAATGTGGTCGTATTTTGAATTACGTATACGGTACGTGTGATTTGCTCAAGTGTTTGGCCAGTTTCGCTTTGTATAACAGCCTTGATTGTATGAGCACCTGGCAAAACATCAACAGTAGCAATAGACGCGCTCAAACCTTGTGCAACCTCTTTATCATCAAAATAAATACGGGCATTATCACCTGCCTGTAACGCAGGCTTAATCTGCACATTGACATCGATATTCTGTACGGGACGACGATAGGCTCTCTCTTCGCTAGGTTCAGTAATGGCTAACTGATAGTTTACTGGCGTGGTAACCTTAGTATTTATCGCAGGCGACTCAGTAGCAGTCACTGTCTGCGACGCATTTGATGATTGGCGACTTGTATTAGGATTGGTTGTCGTATTCAGACTAGTTGATCTGCTCGTCTCATTACCCGTCGTAATAGCCATTTGACTGACTTTTTTGTTAGCTTGCTGCTCATAATCCTGTGGACGGTCGGTAAAAGTAACTTGACCGGTTTGCTCATCGACCACCTTATAAATGGGTGCAGCATTCGTGAGAGATGTACAAAGACTAGCGAGAGCAACCGTAGTCCATAACCCAACTCTAATCCTACTCTTCAAGAAACTCGGTTTTGCTAATAAAGTCATAATCCATCAACCTAGATAGTGTCTACTATTAATATAATTTTATAAAACTATTATGCGTGAGTTTTGACATGAAATCAGTAGCGATTTCAAAGAAAATTCAGCAATGGGACTGATACACTTTATTGATACGCATAAAAAAACCAGCTAAGAATAACTTAGCTGGTTTTTTTGACTCAAAATAACTGAGTGCTTTAGCGACTAATTAGCAGCTGTAGTACATGTCAAATTCGACAGGGTGTACAGTTACGTTCAGACGTTGTACTTCTTCTTCTTTCAAAGCGATAAACGCTTCTAGCATATCTTCAGTGAATACATCGCCTTTTAATAAGAAGTCATGATCGTCACGCAATGCTTGCAATGCAACATCTAAGCTCTCTGCAACCGTTGGGATTTGTGCTTCTTCTTCTGGTGGCAAGTCATACAAGTTCTTGTCAGCAGCTTCACCTGGATGCATTTTGTTTTGGATACCGTCAAGGCCAGCCATCAACAATGCAGCAAACGCTAGGTATGGGTTAGCCGTTGGATCAGGGAAACGTGCTTCTACACGTACCGCTTTTGGGCTACTTACGTGTGGAATACGGATAGATGCTGAACGGTTAGAAGCCGAATAAGCAAGCTTGATAGGCGCTTCATAATGAGGAACTAGGCGCTTATAGCTGTTCGTTGATGGGTTGGTAATCGCATTCAACGCACGAGCATGCTTGATAATACCGCCAATGAAGTACAATGCTGTTTCAGACAGACCCGCATACTCATCACCAGAGAATGTGTTTACGCCGTCTTTTGAGATTGACATATGTACGTGCATACCTGAACCGTTATCACCAACGATTGGCTTAGGCATAAAGGTCGCTGTTTTGCCAAACTGATGCGCAACGTTATGAACAACATATTTCAATTGCTGAACTTCATCCGCTTTACGTACCATCGTGTTGAATGCAACACCGATTTCAGACTGGCAAGACGCTACTTCATGGTGATGAACTTCAACTGAACCTTCACCAACGATTTCTTCGATACGTTCACACATAACAGCACGCATATCATGTGAGCTATCGATTGGTGGTACTGGGAAATAACCGCCTTTCACACGTGGGCGATGCGCCATGTTGCCCCACTCGTAAGTCTCGTTAGTCGACCATGCTGCTTCTTCAGCCGTGATTTTATGACTAACGCCAGACATATCGACTGACCACTTCACATCATCAAATACAAAGAATTCAGGCTCAGGACCGAAGTAAGCAGTATCACCGATACCAGTAGACTTTAAATACTCTTCAGCGCGACGTGCGATAGAACGTGGGTCACGGTCATAACCTTGTAGCGTTGATGGCTCGATGATATCGCAAGTCACTACCACAGTCACCGCGTCAAAGAACGGGTCAACAAAAGCAGTTTCTGGATCAGGACGCAAGATCATATCTGACGCTTCGATACCTTTCCAACCAGCGATTGATGAGCCATCAAACATTTTGCCATCTTCCATGACATCTTCATCAACGGTATGCGCTGGGAAGCTGATGTGCTGCTCTTTGCCGCGTGTATCAGTAAAGCGAAAATCAACCCATTTAGCATTAGAGGATTGGATAAGATCTAATAGTTTATTCGACATGAATAGTCTCCGTTGTGTTGATCACGTAATTGCGATTTAAAATTATTAATATGATGTTCTTGTCCAAGAATGTCAGATGTGCTCTCAATACTAAAATAGCGCATTCGATATTATGCTTATTATCAGCACTATTTTGCGTATTAGTCAAGATGCTCATCTAAAGCGTTTACTCAATCAGACCAATATTTGTGCACATGGTCTAACATACGCCAATTCAATCCTAACGACATTCTAGCAATATACAACTCATAATGCTGAACTCTTCGGGCTCTTGTTAATAATTATTTTTAGACCAGTTTTTTGGCTTTAAAAATAATCATAACAGCAATAATGCAAAGGCTATGCCAATGTATTGCCACTCCAACTCTAGATATAGTTATAGATATATTTAATTATCAATATTTACAGTGATTTATACGATTAATATCGTTATATATTAATTAATTCTCATCTAGTTCAGTTTCAGAATAGCACTTAATTAGAGCACCAGTTGAGAACCAAAAGCACTAAATTGGTGCAAATACAAATATATTTATTATTGAAATGCTATTTTATAGTGCAATGTTAATAGCTGAATTTATAACATTGGTTCCGACTACGTTATTTTATTCGTCGACAAAATAATAAAAAATATGTTTTTACTTGGTGCTTACTTAGATAGCCTATACCCTACATTTGATAGAGAACAAAATAGTGGTAAGATAACCGCGCGCAATAACGCCCTCTGTTATAGTCATAGCTGCTTGTCTTTGACAATCAAGTGACTCGATAACAGTGAGAACCAATTTTATGTTAAAAATATAATAAAACTGATAAGTTGAAGCCTTAATGATTTTGATGATCGATAATTACGATAGCTTTACGTACAATATCGTACAGTACTTCGGTGAGCTAAAGCAGGACATCACTGTCTGGCGTAATGATCAGGTCAGCATTGAGCAGATTAAAACCCTTGCACCTGATGTCATTGTGATTGGCCCAGGTCCATGCGATCCTAACCGTGCGGGTATTTCGCTGCAAGCCATTGAGACATTTAAAGGAATTATTCCTATACTGGGTATTTGCTTGGGTCATCAAGCTATCGGTCAAGCCTTTGGCGGTCAAGTGGTCAAAGCTGGCGAAGTCATGCATGGCCGCTTATCAGCTATCTATCACAACGAGCAAGGTGTGTTTGCTGGATTACCTAACCCATCACGGGTTACGCGTTATCATTCGCTCGTCATTGATAAGACAAGCCTACCAGACTGCCTTGAACTCACCGCATGGACACAAAATGCTGATGGTAGTATTGAGGAAATCATGGGTATTCGCCATAAGGCGTTTGCTGTAGAAGGTGTTCAGTTTCATCCTGAGTCGATATTGAGCGAAGCAGGTTACCAATTGCTCAATAACTTTTTACAGACTCATGGCTTGGCTACTCTGACATCCGATGAGCTACCACAAGTTGGCTAGATTTGACTAAAAGCACCTTGGTAAAAATACCGCTTTCCTAAGCCTATGCCAAATTTTACACAGATTCATATAAAAAATAATAGTAAGTGAGACTACAATGAGTACGACAAAAATAGAAGAAACGCACACGCCAGAGAGTATTGCAGAATTGTCTGATGAGCAAACACATCAATTGTTAACCATAGCTTTGGGTAGAATATTTCAACACATCGATTTAACTTTTGATGAGATGTATCAAGTGATGCTGATTATCATGCAAGGTAGATGTAGCGACGCCATGATGGGCGCTATCTTGACAGGACTACGCATGAAGGGCGAATCCATTGACGAGATTACTGCGTCTGCCAGCGCCATGCGTGCACTAGCTGCCAATATTGAACCAAAGAACTGTGATTACTTAGTAGATATCGTTGGTACTGGCGGTGATGGTGCTAACTTGTTCAATGTCTCGACTGCATCGGCGTTGGTTGTTGCGGCGGCTGGCGCACAAGTTGCTAAGCACGGCAATCGTGGCGTCTCAACCAAATCTGGTAGCTCAGACTTACTTGAGCAAGCAGGTATCAGTCTTGCGCTCACTCCAGAGCAAGCAAAAGACTGTATCGAGAATCAAGGCATTGGGTTTTTATTTGCACCCAATCATCACAGCGCCATGCGTTACGCCAACCCTGTACGCCGTGAGCTAAAGGCACGTACCATCTTTAATATTTTAGGCCCATTGACCAACCCTGCTGGCACGCCAAACTTAGTCATTGGTGTATTTACTGCGCAGCTATGTGAGCCGATTGCCAAAGTGATGAAAAACTTAGGCGCACGTCATGTCATGGTAGTAGGCGCGAAAGATGGTCTTGATGAAATCAGTCTTGCGACTTCGACCACAGTCGCTGAGCTAAAAGATGGCGAGATATCAGTCTATGACATGATGCCAGAAGATGCGGGTATCGAGTCACAAACTCTTATTGGCCTCGATGTCGACTCTCCAGCACAAAGTCTTGAGTTGATTCGTGCTGCGCTATCTGGAGCCGACACTCATGACCGTGCCGTACTTAAAGCACGTGATATGATTGCGCTAAATGCAGGTGCCGCGATATACACCGCAGGACTTGCCAGCAACTACCCTAACGGTGTTAGCCGAGCACAAAAAATTATTCAAAATGGCGATGCTTTACTAAAACTTGAGTCTTTGGCCAACTATACCCAACAGTTAGTCGCTCAAGGTTAACTTATAAGCACTAATCTACTGTCTATAGTCAAAAAAATCTAAAACGGATACAAGGCAGCCGACCGCAGATTGTACAAATCGCACATCTAGGAAGGGAAATGCCGTAGCCATTTAGTAGTTATTAATAGCTCTCTGACTATATTTACATTTAACGATATTCGGATACCAGTATGACCACAACCCATTCAGACATACCATCAGTGCTACAGCGTATTGTCGCCACCAAAGTAGAAGAAGTAAAAGCCGCTCGCGAAGCATTGTCTCTAGAGGACTTGAAAGCACAGGTCGCAGCTGATGATAAACCGCGTCGAGGTTTTGCTGCGGCATTACGTGCTGCTGGCACTAAAGAAAATGGTATCGGGATCATTGCTGAGATTAAAAAAGCCTCACCGTCTAAAGGCATTATCAATCATAACTTTACCCCTGCTCTATTTGCGCAGCAGTATGAGCAAGCGGGCGCTAGTTGTCTGTCTGTATTGACCGATCGTGATTACTTTCAGGGTGATGACAGCTATCTTATTCAGACGGCTAATACTTCAAGCTTACCGATATTACGTAAAGACTTTATGATTGATGTCTATCAAATCTATCAATCTTACCTAATGGGCGCTGACTGCATCCTACTCATTATGGCTTGCCTAGATGATGCGCAAGTACAAGAGCTACATGCACTCAGTATTGAGCTTGGTATGGACATATTGATAGAAGTACATACCCAGTCTGAGCTTGAGCGTGCGCTACAATTGCCACGCTCAGCGCACAATATTTATGGTATCAATAACCGTGATTTGAATACCTTTGATGTTGACCTACAAACCACGCTTGATCTTAAGAATATTTTAAACGACGCACTCGCTGCTGATGCTAATAGCGCTGAGCAAAAACCACTAATCGTGACCGAGAGTGGTATTCATAGCAGTGATGATATTCGTCTTATGCTAAATAATGATATTCAGCACTTTTTGATCGGTGAGCAATTTATGAAAACTGATCATCCAGGGCAAGCGTTACAATCCTTACTTGCGGGCGTCGCAGCAGACGGGTAAAGTAACTCAATAATTTATGCTTAAATAAATGCTCAATAGCTTGAATAATGTCTATGCTATATACATTGTTCAATCAACCATTCATCAATCAACGATACATTAACTTTTATGTCAAACTCTCTGTTTTCAAAAGAAATGCAAGACCAGCTCAAAGAACTCAAAGGCCAACTGAGCAAAGGCCGTGATACCAATTCACCTGAAGGTGAGAACCAAAAGCCAACTGAGCCGGTATCGCTACCGACTCAAAAGCAAGTAAAAAAGACGGTTAAGCAGCTAGATAGTGAACATATCGATGACGATAAAGTTCTGTTTATGCAAGCCATGCACGGTGTCAATCAGCTAGAAGACAAAAATGTCCGCTCACCTGCCAGCGCAACTAAAGCAGGTAAGCCTGATGCAGCGACACTATCAAAACGTGCTGCAGCTCAAGGTAGTGAAGCCAGTGATCTAGGCGCAGGCTTGTCAGATATGCAAGCACTACTGAACCCTGTCGCTGCTGAAGCTTATTTGTCTTATAAGCAGCCCACACTGCAAAATAAAATCTTTGATCAACTCAAAAAAGGCAAGCTGCGTTGGTATGATGCGGTAGATATCCATGGCTGTACAATAGAAGAAGCACGCGAAGCGATGACTCAACTATTGAGCCAAGCCAAGCAGAAAAACGAAACCATGGTAAAAATCGTCCATGGTAAGGGTAGCGAAGCGATTCTAAAAACCTGTATCAATGGTTGGTTGCGTCAATTGCCAGAAGTATTAGCTTTTTGCTCTGCGCCACCAAAAGATGGTGGTAACGGTGCGGTACTAGTACTACTCAAAAAACCTAAAGCAGATGGTGAATAGGTCTACTGTTAGTGATACGGTACTACATCAAAAGGACTGCTTATTTGCAGTCCTTTTTTTATCAATCACTTATGGTCTAGAGGTAGACTGCAACGATGTTTCCTTCAATGAACGCTCTCTTTAATGTACATTCCATTTAATGTGAGCTTCTCACCTTTTATTAATATATAGACTTGAGCACCTTCTAATTAGCAAAGCGAAATCACTATGAACATACAGACTATTGAAAACATTAACGAACTAGAACAGCAAATTGCTGCACTGATTACCATTGAACCAAGGTTCGCCCCTGTCCATAAGCAGGTCGGCACACCTAATCTTAGGCACAACGCAGGTGGGTTTGAGCAGTTGATGAGAGCGATGGTCGGTCAGCAGTTATCAGTTGCCGCCGCTGCCAGCATTTGGAAACGGTTGGTTGATGCAGAATTAATCACCCCGCAAGCTATACGCGAGGCGACAGATGATACTTTGAAGACACAAGGATTGTCTAAGCAAAAAACTCGTTATGTGCGTTCATTAGTAGATCATGATATAGACTTTGCAGCCTTAGAAACTTTGCCAAATGAAGAAGTCATAACAACCTTGACAGCCGTGACAGGGATTGGACGTTGGACAGCTGAGATGTATTTATTATTTTCGCTAAAACGTGCAGACATACTTGCAGTCGATGATTTGGCCATTAAAGTTGCAGCCATGGAGTTGTTAGGCTTAGCAGAGCGCCCAACACCCAAGCAGCTAAAAGACTTAACTCAGCATTGGTCACCTTATCGTAGCGCTGCCAGTCTACTGCTTTGGTCGTACTACGGTTTATTACGTGATAAAACCGCAGTACCTTTATAACTAATTGAGCAAAAAACATAGCCAGTGTTATTCACTACCATTCGTGAGCAAAAAGTCTCCTTTAAGGCTGATTCCATATAGAAAAGCCAGATTTATTTTTAGTGTGCTTAAACTTACTTTTTCTTAGCATATGACTTTTATGCTTTAGTGCCTTAAGCGCACCACTTCTGCTGACGGTCGCCATAGAGAATTTGTGGTGACTTGCAACATCATTTTTAGCCTTGTCGCTATCTTTACGAATATTAACGCCATCGTCGTTGTAATCTTTCCTGTATACGCTTGTGTTTACTTCCTTGTTATCAGACACTTCATTATTAGCAGAGTTACTACTGTTATCTGATTCATTTCCTTCTGCTGATTCATCAGTGCTACTTCCCACATGATGTTCAAGCTCCGTTTGATTAACAATCAACTGCTGAGTCGGCAATGCATGTTCTACTTTATATTTCGCGACTTTCTTTAATATATCGACAAACAAAGCGTTTTGTTTGTCATAGAACTCAATGATACCAATAGCATTCACATAAGCTTGCAACTGAATAACATAGCAATCTTGGCGCAGCTCCAAAATATTGACCTGATTCCATTCTTGATTGGTCAAATCATGCTCTTTTATAAATTCATCCAAGTCATTAACCATTTTGAATATTACGTCAAGATCAGCGGTACGCTTAATATATAAGTAGTGGAAAAAACGAAACATATCGCGAGAGGTAAAGTTTTCGATCTGCATCGATGAAAAGTCACCATTTGGTACCGTAACAATTGTCCGCGACAAGGTCCGTACACGCGATGAGCGAATACCAATGTCGATAACTGTGCCTTCGTAAGTACCAAACTTACAATAGTCACCGATACGCACAGGTGAATCTGCGACGACGACGACACTACCAACTAAGTTTTCAATCGTCTTTTGCGCACCAAGGGCCAACGCCAAACCACCCACACCCAGTGCGGCAATACCAGTGGTCAAATCAAAACCCAAATTGCCAAAAATGACAATCACTGCAAATATCAGTAATAGCGCTTTGACAACCTTGCGCAGCAGTCCCAATATAGAGACTCGCTCAGTATAGTTTTTCTTGTAGCTTAGATTTACCGCTCGGGTGAATATCGCATCAATCACTCGCAATAGTAGCCAAGTCAGCGCTAACCAAGAAGCGATATCCGTAAAGCGATTGACCGGCTCACGCAGTGTCACCGATACGCCTGCATAAACCATAACCTCGGATAGTATCAATGCCATAATGACCACAGAGAGTGGCAATATTACCTTGTTAGGTAATGGCAATGGCGTACCACGCAAATACGGATAAACAATCCTCAATAAGTGGTACATTAACCATACCGCGACATAAGTAAGTACAAAGCTAGTCACAATCATAGTGAGCGCGGCGACCAAATCAGCTAGTTGATAGCCGAAAAGCTTTTTGCCATCTAAAGAGTCAACCGTATAGCGCGAGACCAAGGTCGGCTCAGTATTTTCTATCACTTCTGGTACTGAGGTCAGCGTATCGCTAGAGAATTGCCAATATTGCTCATTCTGTTTTGAGACCACTCTTTCTAGCAATAGCGGAACACTTCGCTCCCCAATATTAATCACACCGACATTTTCTTGGCTAGGTGGCAGTTGGTCAGTTAGATTACCCTCAGGTGAGTTACTAATCTGTAGATCCGGCTGAAAACGCCCTCCTGCATCCAGTGCCTGTTTAAACTGTCGCACAACGGTCGTTGGGTTATCGGACTTAGATAAGTTGAGATAATTACTTGCCAGCAGATAATCATTTTCACCCAGCGCACTGATAAACCCTTGTACCGTATGACGCGGCGTATCTCGGCCAAACGAATCAGGCAATGGCGTACTTACTGTCTCTCCGCTACTGTCATTACCCACTCCAAGCGCACCAGCCTCCACAGCATAAGCATTATTTGGCAAGGTAATACTTAACAGCATAGTCAGTAATAGCATCGCGACTATAAATGGTATTTTAGTAATAGCAGAGAATGAATTAGGCGAAGGACTGGGAGTCAGATTATGCTTGATAGACAAAACAAACCTCTTAGTTTAAAAATGGCATGATAAATGACAGGTGGCGTCCATACTATAGTAACAATTATTTATAACAGCAGTGCTTTTGATTACGCAATTTTGTAGCTAACTGTATTGGTATTTGGTTTCTTACTCTATGTGCATTTCTAATAATAAGTATTTATTAAGACAGCTTTCTCTTATAAAACTAAAAAGCTGCTCATAGAATGTTTAGGTAAATTAATTTTTAATAAATTATTTAGCAAACTAACATGAATACCATTCAGCCTATCCTGAATAAAAATTAGGTTAAAGTAGTTTATAAAGCAGAATAATTTGTAGATAATGAGTGCAGTTTTGCTTATATACTGTTTTTTTGTAACTTTTGGCCCCTTTTACGTCATAATAGTTACCTCTCATTTCTGCATTTTTAACTTGATTACTTTGGAATCGACTATGTCTGTATCACGTGCATCTTCACGTACCTATCTTCGTTTAAGTATTTTGAGCGCGCTTGGCTTACTTGCAGTAAATACCGCAATGGCAGCCACTTCTGAAAACACTTCCATCAACGATAGTAACTTACCACAAGTTGAGCTTGATAAAATTGTCGTAACAGCAACCCGTACGCCGACTAAGACCAGTAATATTATCGCTCAGACACGGGTAATCGATAAAGAAGAATTGCAACGTTATCAAGGTCAAACCGTAACAGATGTATTAAAGAATCAACCAGGCATCAACATTACTCAAAGTGGTGGCATGGGAAGTGTTAGTAACTTTTATATGCGTGGTTACGACAGCAAACAAGTTCTTGTAATCATTGATGGTATCCGCTACAGCTCTATTTCTACAGGCGCGCCTGCGCTAAATCTACTATCTGCCGATCAAATCGACCGTATAGAAATTCTATATGGCGCATCAGGTTCTAGTATCTATGGTTCTGATGCAATGGGCGGTGTCATTCAAATATTTACTAAAGGCAATAACGTAGAACAATCTAACGTTTCAACGACCGTTGGTTATGGTAGCAATAACCATTACCAAGTAGGCTTAACAGGTCAGCTTAAAAATGAGACTTCTTCATTGAGTTTGGGTGTCAGCCGCAACGAAACAGACGGTTTTAACGCGCTTGCTAACCCTAGTTCTTATGATTACAATGCTGATGATGATGGCTTTAAATCTACCAATGCCAGTCTGGCATTACAACATAAGATTTCAGACTCTGTAAGTGCTGGACTCAGTGCATTATATTCTGACTCTACGACGGATATTGACTCTGCAGGTAACGCTTTCCCAAATGCTTATTCAGATCAAAAAAATGGTAGCGCCAATGTTTTTATTCAGCATCAAACACCATTAGCTGTCACTAAATTTAGCTATGGCCAAAGCATCGATAAATCCACTACTCATGATGCTAACTCTATTGATTATCAAGATGGCAGTCAATTTGATACTATTCAACAGCAGGCACGTTCAGAAACAAGTATTAATGCCCAACCTGGTACCGTGATTATTGGCGCAGAATGGTTATCACAGAAATTAGAAGCATCTGATGTTTTGGATTTTTCAGGTTATCCTGCCCCTGCCGCTCAAACTGCTTACGATCCTGAAGATAGAACTGTCAAAAGTGGTTTTGTAGGCTATCAATTATCAGAAGATAGTTATGACCTACAAGCCAATTATCGCGTCGATGACAATTCACAATATGGCAATGAGGACACATACAACATAGGTGCCGCTATACGTCCATTAGATGGCTTGCGTATCGGTGCAAGCTATGCGACGGGGTTTCGCGCGCCAACCTTCAACGATTTATACTACCCTGGTTACAGCGACCCTGACTTAAAGCCTGAGACTAGTAAAAATACGGAAGTGTTTGTAGAGTACAATAAAGGCAATCAAATCTCCCGTCTAACTGGCTATCATACTGACGTTGATGATTTCATTAGCAATGCCACTAATACGAGTAAGGCACAAATCAAAGGATTAAGTTTGACTTCAGACTGGCGCGTTAGCTCGTTTGTATTTGGCTTAGGATATGACTATTTAGACGCGAAGAACAAAACCAAAAATGATGTCAACTTTGATCAACAACTGCCCTACCGTCCTAAAAATAGTGGTTTAGTTTATATCGGATATCAGCAGCCTACGTTCGATATGCGTCTCGAGGCAAAATATAGTGATGATAGACTTACAACCGAAAATAATGAACTTGATAGCTATACGCTGCTTAGCTTAAGTGGAAGCACCTATATCACATCCAATCTGCGCGCTAACTTACGCGTTGATAATATTACTGATGAAGATTATACCCTTGCCAGCCAATTCGGTAATGAGTACGCTACCGAAGGCACTAGCTATTTTGGCTCTTTAACCTATGATTGGTACTAAACCAGTCATAAATTAATATAGTATCTATTGCAAACAATATAAAAGGTCATCTACAGGTGGCCTTTTTTTATACCTATGAAAAATATACAGGTACTTATGCCATGACTGCCTATCATTTATCTCAGTCAATAGGTGACAATTAACCACTCATCTATTACAATAACGACCTCCGAGAGGTGTTGCGCCATAACAGTGATTTACTGCATTAACATTCTATAGTTATGCAATCACAGGTTATGTTAGGCTCGGTTAACTGTCGAAAGACCATATTTTTGGTCGCTCACAGCGCAAACAACGGCACCTGCGTTTTTATTCTTTTTATCATTCGTTAACCACTGATAGGAGCATATTATGGACGCAGTGTCTACTACACCATCTGCCCATACGATCGATCCCTCTTTCACTGACTACAAAGTCGCTGACATCAGCCTTGCTGATTACGGCCGCCGTGAGATTACCCTTGCTGAAGCCGAAATGCCTGCCCTAATGGGCTTGCGTCGTCGCTACGAAGCAGACCAGCCGCTTAAAGGCGCGAAAATCGCTGGCTGTATCCACATGACTATTCAGACTGCCGTACTTATCGAGACACTAGTCGCGCTAGGTGCTGAAGTACGCTGGACATCATGTAACATCTTCTCAACTCAAGACCATGCTGCTGCTGCAATTGCTGCTGCTGGTATCTCTGTTTATGCTTGGAAAGGCGAAACAGAAGAAGAGTATGAATGGTGCCTACGTCAGCAAGTCCATGTTGGCGGCGAAGCATCAGGCCAACTTTGGGATGCTAACTTGATCTTGGATGATGGCGGTGATTTGACTGCTTTGATTCACAGCGATTATGCAGAGCTTCTTGATAATATCCATGGTATCTCAGAAGAGACCACTACTGGTGTTCATCGCTTGGTTGAGATGCTTGGTAAAGGTACGCTTAAAGTACCAGCCATCAACGTCAACGATGCGGTTACCAAGTCTAAAAATGATAACAAATACGGCTGCCGTCATAGCTTAAACGATGCTATCAAACGCGCTACCGATATGTTCCTTGCTGGTCGCCGCGCTTTGGTTATCGGTTACGGCGATGTAGGTAAAGGTTCTACGCAAAGCTTACGTCAAGAAGGCATGATCGTACGTGTTTCAGAAGTTGACCCTATCTGTGCTATGCAGGCATGTATGGACGGTTTTGAAGTCTTATCACCATACATCGACGGTGACAATACTGGCGGCGCAGCCAGCATCAACAAGCGCTTGCTTGAAGACACTGACATGATCGTCACGACTACTGGTAACTACCATGTTTGTGATAGACATATGCTAGCAGCCCTTAAGCCTGGAGCTGTGGTATGTAACATCGGTCACTTCGATACCGAAATCGACACACAATTTATGCGTGATAACTGGCGCTGGGTTGAGATCAAGCCACAAGTTCATCAAATCTTCCGCTCAGACGATGAGAACGATTATCTAATCTTGCTTGCTGAAGGTCGCCTAGTTAACCTCGGTAACGCAACTGGTCACCCATCACGCGTAATGGACGGCTCATTTGCCAACCAAGTATTGGCTCAAATGTATCTGTTTGAAGAAAAATTCGCTGACTTGCCAGCTGACCAACGTACTGACAACCTATACGTAAAAGTATTACCTAAGAAATTAGACGAAGAAGTGGCCGCTGCGATGGTTGCAGGCTTTAACGGTACGCTAACTAAGCTGACTCAAAAGCAAGCTGAGTATCTGGGTGTGCCAGTTGAAGGTCCATTCAAGCCTGACGCTTATAAATACTAAAAGGAGCCTGACTGTGAGTAAGCCTGCTTTCTCCTTTGAGTTCTTTCCTGCAAAGACCGAGCAAGGTCACGAAAAGCTTCTCAGCACTTACGATGAGCTTAATAAGTTGTCACCAGCTTATTTTTCGGTAACTTATGGTGCGGGCGGTTCAACCCGTAGCCGTACCTTAGATATCGTACAGGCACTAAGTACGCGTGGTACCACTGAAATCGCGCCGCATATGTCTTGTATTGGTGATGACAAAGCTGAAATCGCTGAACTGCTCGAGTATTATAAGACTTTAGGTATTAGACGCTTAGTAGCGCTACGCGGCGACTTGCCATCAGGTCAGGTGGGCATGGGTGAACTACCATTTGCGGTAGATTTGGTAAAGTACATTCGTGAGCATTCAGGTGATCACTTCCATATCGAAGTGGCATCCTACCCTGAAATGCATCCACAAGCGCGTAGCTTTGAGTTTGATATCGATAATCTGGTAAATAAATACCAAGCTGGTGCCAATGCGTCGATTACTCAGTTTTTCTACAACGCTGACAGCTATTTGTACTTGCGTGATAAGTTAGAGAAACGCGGTATTGATACGGTAGCTCAGCCTTTAGTCGCTGGTATCATGCCAATTACCAATTCAAGCAATCTCTTGCGTTTTGCTGATAGCTGTGGCGCTGATATTCCGCGCTATGTACGTAAACAGCTGACGGATTTTGGTGATGATCGTAAGGCTATTCGTGAGTTTGGCTTTGATGTGGTTTATCGCTTGTGTGAACGCTTGATTGCCGAGGGCGTACCTGCCATGCATTTTTATAGCATGAACAAAATTGAGCCAAACAAACGCTTGGTAGAAGCATTGGGATTGACTGCTTAAATTTGTAAGCATTCTAGAATATCCCTTAATCATTCCTGAATATATTATTAATGACTGGCGCTTCTAGGAGCGCCAGTTTTTTATTGTCAAAATTCTGACTAATAACCCTTAACCGTTTTATTCATACACTTTATCTTATTTGATTTTTAAAAATTTCTTCACTGTGTAATAATGCTGCTCTAAAAATAATTTTCTTTATTAAGAAAAATTCTCATAAAACAAATGTCATTAATTGTCTCAAGTGATATTCTATAGATCTAATAATAACTATACTCAATCAAATAATAGGAATAAGACCACGTGCGACGTTTTTTTTATGCCATTAACAACGACAACGCTGATGCCTCACCACTACCTAAATTGGGTGAATTACCGCTAGGTAGCAATGTCGAATTACCAGATAGCGTTGTCCATCACTGGTGCCGTGTACTACGAGCCAATATTGGTGATCAAGGAGTTTTGTTCGATGGATTTGGCGGCGAATATACAGTAGAGCTACAGGCAATCAGTAAAAAAAATGCCACGGCTACTTTGCTTGCTCATATAGACGACGATCGTACGCCACCTACTATCACCCAGATTGGTTTGGTAATGAGCCGCGGTGAGCGTATGGATTATGCTATTCAAAAAGCAACTGAGCTTGGGGTAACTGCTATTCAGTTACTCAGCAGCCACCATGGTGAAGTCACATTGAAACCTGCTCAAGTTGAAAAGAAACTGGCACACTGGCAACAAGTAGCAATAGCCGCTTGTGAACAATGTGGTCTTAATCGTCCACCTCTTATTCTTGCGCCACAATCTATCAATGAATGGCTAAGCAATACCAATTCTGATGCTAAGACTACTGAGGCTATGGCTACTGACGTTACGAAGGCGCGAATGGCTGTCAGTTCTATCGTTTCTGTGCTTAGTCATGATTCTTACTATCAAGTATTAGCAAACGCTGCAGATCTATGTATGCAAATGAGTGTACCAGCAGCAGGACAACCTGCCATACCTGACGCTCTATCTGATATTCTCAAACAACAAACCCCTTATATCAAAATGTTGATCGGGCCTGAGGGTGGTCTGAGTCAAGATGAATGTCAGCAGGCGGAGATTGTTGGATTTGAGCCTTGGCAAATCGGTACAAGAGTCTTGCGTACCGAAACTGCACCAGTAGTAGCATTAGCTACTTTACATGCCTTAAGCACCTAGTAAAAACTGATAAGTATTAGTATGACTATCGTAGTTTTTATCTTTTATGCTTATAGTCAAAAATAACGTCTATTCTGTATCGTACACAGTAAAACGCGATGCTAACTCAATGTTAATAAATTGATAATGCAGTTCTTATTTTTATAAGCCCTTATCTTTTGTGAGCCACTATTATGAGCAATTTTGACACTATTCCAGTATCAATCAAGCAGCAGTTGATGAGTACGCTATGTGAACAGCTTGAAGACGCCATATTTGTATTAGATGATAATTTACGTTATTTAGCGGTCAATGCTAGTTATGAGCTTATGATTGGCTACAAAGAAGAGTTCTTGGTTGGTCGGCCACTTGGTATTTATGCTGCCAAGTTTTTATCAGAAGCAGAGCAGCTGATCTTAAAAGATATCAGCAAAAACCTAGACAGTCATGGATTTTACGAACTTGATTTTTCGATGATCAATCGTTATGGCGAACCTATTGATTGCCATGTCACTTATCGCAAGATTTATGTTGAGCAGACGGCTTACCATGTGGGTATGTTGCGTGACATGTCATCCGTTATCAAAGACCAAAAACAAGTCGCGCATTTACTCAACTATGATCAGCTCACAGGTCTCCCTAATCGCAAGGTATTTTTGAGTCAGACAAGTGACATGCTATTGGATAGTTATCAAGAGGTTGTCCTTGTACGATTAAATATTGATCGTTATCGCAATCTTGCCAGCCTACTAGGGCCTGATGGCGCCAATGATTTAATAAAAAACTTCGTAGAAGGAGTCGAAAAGCTCAAGCTGCATAATTTACGCTCTTTTTCTCACTTTGGTGGTGATGATTTTGCGCTATTGTTTGAAGTTAAAGATGCCAATATGGTACGTCATCAACTAGACACACTTATGCAAATGTGTGAGCGCCCCTTCTCTACTGATAAGAGCCATGCAACAGATACAAATATCTATTACCATATTTCTGTAGGTGTCAGCTGTTTTCCAAAAGATGATAACGAAGTAACGGGTTTATTGATCAAAGCAGAAAAAGCATTGGACTATGTCAAGCAGCATGGTGGCGATGATATTCGCTGGTACGACGAGGCAATTGAAAGCGCCACCGCTGGTAGCTTAGAGCTAGAGTCTGAGCTTAGGACTGCTACCCTTGAAGGTCAATTCGTTCCTTATTATCAGCCAAAGTTCTCATTGGAGACTGGGGCTATCACAGGTTTTGAAGCATTGGTACGTTGGCAACACCCTACTCGCGGATTACTCAAGCCCGTTCATTTTATCAATGCCATTATCGCGCACAAGCTCTCCTTTGATTTATTTTCGCAACTGGCTATTAAAATCGTCAAACAACTAGCCGTTTGGCAACAGCAAGGGTTTCATCAACACGTCTGTATCAACGCTGATGCCGCGGAATTTAGCCACCCTGACTTCTTTGATATGGTGAGCACACTACTGACAGAGAATGGTGTCGATGCCCATCAGTTGCATATCGAAGTGACCGAGTCGTCTTTGATTCAGCGTCATGATAATGTAAAAAAACAGCTTAACTCGCTTAGAGAGCTTGGCGTGCGTCTAGCGCTCGATGATTTTGGTACTGGTTATGCATCATTGAGCTACTTACAAGAATACCCATTTGATTTTATCAAGATCGATAAGAGCTTTATCTCCAATATTGAAACCGATCGTACCCAGCACGCGATTGTAAAAGCCATTTTAGACTTAGCAGTCGCTTTAGACATGCAAGTCGTTGCTGAAGGTATCGAAACTGAGCAGCAGCGTGATGTGTTGTTAGATATGGGTTGCAAAATTGGTCAGGGCTATTGGTTTAGTAAACCCGTGGCTGCTGATGTCGCCACTGAGATGCTGATTAAACAAAATACTTCTGAGTAAACGCTAAGCTACTAACAAACATAAACTACCATGTTCAGACTCCTAGCATACGAGCATGTTTAATGTTTATCACGTTTATATCTGTGAAATAACTTACATGCCCGATTCTACCAAATAGTGTTGTAATTTATACCGATGCGTTTGTCTTTATGACGAACGCTATTTTTTTGGCTGTCGTTTTTTCACGTTAATACTGGTCGTATAAAGGACTATCTGACTTAGTAACGTTAGAGTTTTCATATGCTTAATACTGCTGTTTCCGAGCGCCTAACGTCGATTGCATAACCGATGCAAGATAGGTTCATGACTTATCAGTCCTGTCACCAAACTTGTATAATCACCTATGAAAGCCTATCTTTTATAGTGAATTTGTTAGAGCATATTTAATCTCTCATTGACTCTGACAATCACCACTCTTTTCAACACTATTTTATGTAATCGATAGCATGGTTGACCTGCTTTACTGTTTATCCTTTATTTAGATTTTCAGATTGGCTAGGTAAGAATAACGCACTAGAGGATAGTGCGACTATATGCTCATTATTGGCTATGATCGGTTACATTCCAAAAAGGACAGGAAGTTATGCAATACAAAGCGCCCTTACGTGATATCCAATTCGTTATGCATGAACTACTCGATAGTGAAAGCCACTACAAAACTTTGCCTGCGTTCCAAGAAGCTGACCGCGAGCTAATGGACAGCCTGTTTGAAATGGCTGCAAGCTTTGCTGAAAACGAACTGTCACCATTAAACCAAAGCGGTGATGCTGAAGGCTGTAAGTTTGACAATGGTAAGGTCACCACGCCAAAAGGCTTCAAAGAAGCTTATGATGCGTATTGTGAGCTTGGCTTCCCTGCTTTATCAGCTGAAGAAGATTTTGGCGGTCAAAACATGCCGTTCTCATTGTCTACTGTCATCAATGAAATGGTTGGTACGGCTAACTGGTCATTCTCTATGTACCCTGGCCTATCACATGGTGCTATTCAAACCATCGAGCATCATGGTACTGACGAGCAAAAGCAAACCTATTTAGAAAAAATGGTTACTGGCGAATGGTCAGGCACCATGTGTCTTACTGAAGCACATGCGGGTTCTGACTTGGGTATTATCCGTACCAAAGCTGAGCCTAAAGAAGATGGTAGCTATAGCATCACGGGGCAAAAGATTTTTATCTCTGCTGGTGAGCATGACCTAACCGGTAACATCATCCACATTGTATTGGCTCGTCTACCAGGCGCGCCTGCTGGTACCAAAGGTATCTCACTATTTATCGTTCCTAAAATGACGGTTAACGCAGATGGTAGCGTTGGCGAAAGCAACAATGTCGTTTGTGGCTCTATCGAACACAAAATGGGTATCAAAGCCTCTGCAACTTGTGTCATGAACTTCGATGGTGCAACGGGTTACTTGATTGGACCTGAAAACCGCGGCCTACAGTGCATGTTCACCTTCATGAACGTGGCACGTATCGGTACTGCTGTGCAAGGTTTGACTGCAGCAGAGTATGCGTTCCAAGGTTCACTGACTTATGCAAAAGACCGCTTAGCGATGCGCTCGTTATCAGGTACGAAAGCACCAGAAAAAGCAGCTGATCCTATCATTGTACATCCAGCGGTTCGTAACATGCTATTGACTGAAAAAGCCTTTGCTGAAGGTGGTCGTGCGCTAGTGTATTATCTCTCACATTTTGCAGATACCGTTGCAAAAGGCGAAGGCGAAGCGTTGAAGTTTGCTGATCAAATGTTGTCACTACTGACGCCAATTGCTAAAGCGTTCTTGACTGAAACAGGTCTAGAAGCTGCTAACCATGGCATTCAGGTTTATGGTGGTCATGGTTTCGTTAGCGAATGGGGTATGGAGCAGAACGTACGTGATACGCGCATTTCTTGCTTATACGAAGGTACCACAGAGATTCAAGCACTTGACTTATTAGGTCGTAAAGTCCTAGGTTCACAAGGTAAGCTACTTGCGAACTTTGTAAACGTTATCCAAGAATTCTGTGAAGAAAACAAAGAAAATGACGAGATGGGTCAGTTTATCCGCCCACTTGCCAAGCATCTTAAAGAATGGGGCGATTTGACTGCACGCATCGGTATGCAAGCAACTGAAACTCCAGATGCTGTCGGCGGCGCTGCGGTAGACTATATGTATTTCAGCGGTTATGTGACCCTAGCTTACTTATGGGCGCGCATGGCACTGGTTGCTCAAACTGCTATCGCAAACGGTACTGGCGAAAAAGCATTCTATGATGCTAAAGTTAAAACGGCTCAGTTCTACTTTGCTAAGCTATTGCCACGTACTACTACGCACGTACAGCGTATCAGCACTGGTGTAGAGCCATACATGAGCATGGACGTTGATCAGTTTGCCTTTTAATTAAAGCGCTAAATTTCGCAATCGTATAATCTGAGCGGCAATATACTTCGGTATGTTGCCGCTTTATTTTGCGCGTGCTTATGACAACTATCAACATAGTTTTAACAGTAGCAACTATCTATAAGCACCGACCCGTCTACCTTCTCACATTTCAGTTATCAGCAAGGTATCTATAAGCACTTCAATAGCCGTTGCTAACTTTTGGTGTACGCACAATTCACGAAGAAATACACTTGCTCACAAGCTTATTTGTTAAACTTTGATTATTAATCGCTAAGGTTATACCAAGAAAACAGTTGATAATCTTAACAACTTCAATTTTAATTATTTGAACCAAAGGAATGTTTATGGCTGTTTACAATGCCCCTCTTAATGACATGCGCTTTATCTTAAATGACGTATTTAAGGCGCCAGAGTTTTGGCAAAACAACGAAAACTTGGCTCATGTTGACATGGAAACTGTCGATATGATTTTAGAAGAAATGGGAAAACTGTCAAAAAACATTCTACTACCTATTAACCGTAGCGGTGATGAAGAAGGCGCAACTTTCGAAGGTGATGGCGTCGTCACGACTCCGACAGGCTTTAAAGAAGCCTATAAGCAATACGCTGAATCAGGCTGGGTTGGCTTAAGCGGTAATGCTGAATACGGTGGTCAGGGCTTCCCTAAAATGGTTACCATGCTCACCGAAGAGATGGTTTTCACTGCCAACCAATCATTTGCTCTGTATCCAAACCTAACAGTTGGTGCGACGCTTTGTTTAAATGCAGCTGGCTCTGAAGAGCAAAAGCAAACTTATCTAGAAAAAATGTACAACGGCGAATGGGCGGGCACCATGTGCTTGACAGAGCCGCATGCTGGTACTGATTTAGGTATTATCAAAACCAAAGCCGTGCCTAATGATGATGGTAGCTATGATATCTCTGGCACCAAAATCTTTATCACTGGTGGTGAGCATGACCTTACTGACAACATCATTCATTTGGTATTGGCAAAAACACCAAATGCACCAGAAGGCTCAAAAGGCATCTCACTATTTGTCGTACCAAAATTCTTGGTCAATGCAGATGGTAGCTTAGGCGAGCGCAATACGTTAGCAGTAGGCTCTATCGAACACAAAATGGGTATCAAAGCCTCTGCGACTTGTGTCATGAACTTTGATAATGCCAAAGGCTGGATGGTTGGCGCGGAAAACACTGGTCTATCATCTATGTTTATCATGATGAACTATGAGCGCGTCACTATGGGCTTGCAAGGCCTTGGTGGTTCTGAGCTTGCCTATCAAAATGCAGCGTTATATGCCAATGACCGTGGTCAAGGCCGTAGCGATACCCAGCTACAAAGCCCAGAAAAACCTGCTGATGCTATTATCCATCATGCTGATGTCCGTCGTATGCTATTGAACGCTAAAGTAAACACTGAAGCGTCTCGCTGTTTTGCGATGTACGTTGCCAAAAACCTTGATGAAGAGAAGTTTAGTACCGACCCTGAGTCAGCCAAAGCGGCTGCAGCTCGTGTTGCTCTATTAACACCAGTTGCTAAAGCGTTCCTGACTGATAAAGCACTAGAAGCCACTGTTGATTGTCAGCAGGTATTTGGTGGTCATGGCTATATCCGCGAATGGGGTATGGAGCAGATCGTTCGTGATACCCGTATTGCGCAGATTTATGAAGGCACCAACGGTATTCAAGCGCTTGATTTACTAGGTCGTAAAGTTGCTCGTAACAACGGCAAGTACGTCACTCACTTCTTGGGTGAGATTCGTGACTTTGTTAGCAACATGCAAGCAGACCACGCTATCAAACAAGCTACATTGAATGCAGCGGATACTATTGAAGAGCTAACCACCACTGTGCTTAATAACATCGGTGAACGCAAAAACGAAATCAATGGCTGTGCTGTTGACTACATGCATGCGTTTGGCTACCTTGCCTATTCATACATGTTTGCGTTGATGGTAGAAGCTGCTAATGGCAAAGAAGGTGAGTTTTATACCAATAAAGCCAAGCTTGCTGACTATTTCGTCGGTCGTGTCCTACCGCGTATCGATGCTCATGCACAGATGGTCAAAGCTGGTAGTGACCCAATGATGAACTTTGATCTTGCTTATTTCGACGTTCCTGCAAGCTAAGCTAGCTTTAGAACTAACTTAAAATACCTTGATTAAAAGGACAGTCGTGTTACTGTCCTTTTTTTTGTCAAAATAACTGCTAACAAAATAATTCAATATCAATTGGCAGTTCCGATTAAAATAACGCAAGACAAGATGTCGCTCGACTACAATTGAACGATTGGCAAACATTACTCAACCACTTATACCGACTTAAATAATAAAAACGATTAAGACAACCATGATAAAGGGTGCGACGTGTCAGAATTAAAACGCATTTTACAACAGATTACCGCCTTGAGCGACGTGCCAGATCCTGCGGTACTCAAACGCTTGATTGATGAGCTACGAGTCAGTGATAAAGAACCTGCATTGGCCAACGAAAAAATTCAATCCCTTATTGATATCATACATCAGCATCCAGAATATGGAGATGGGCTGTCTAGTTTTGTGCTAAAACTGATTATCCAATATCGACAAATTGCGCTGTATACCGATACTGGTATCATGTCCGACCAAGGGTTCTTTAACAGTTTACGCCGGTTAATTGGCCATCGGTTTTTACCATTATTACCACAAGATGACTCTGTCGTTGAACTGGTAGGCTACTTATTTAATAAACGCTCTGATGAACGTTGGCTGGCCAATATCGAAAAGGAAAAATGGGACAAACTGGTTGAGCTGGTTCGCGTAGAAGAGAAACATTTAAATCTAGTCGCTACCGCAAAAAACAGTATTTTAAACGCTATTATCATTTTGTCTTATCGCATCAGCGGTATCGGCTTGCATCCTGATCTGATGGAGTCGTATCCGCAGATACTGAACTACTCCGCGTCTTTTGTTGCACAAAATCAAGAAGCCGTACTCTTCGTCAATCAATATCGTCAAGCACATGAGCTTGATACCTTGACAGATATTACGCCTGAGCAAGCAGTCGATCCTGCACCCCTATTGGTTATGCTCGAACAGTGCGAAGATATCGTCGCTACCGTACGCAAGCGGATTTATAAGACAGGTATCTCTATTCGTTTGACTAATATGATGCTGCGTTTGGATCAAAGCTTGCAGCGTATGCGGATTTTGACTGAGCTGGTCACAGACGATAATCAAAAGCGCGATCGCGCTGTTATCGAACTGATACAGGCGCTCATCACTACGGCCAATCAGCGCTATAGTATTGGTTATTTGATTGATAACAATACCAAACTGCTCTCTCGAAAAGTCACAGAAAATGCCAGCCGCGTCGGTGAGCATTATATTAGTACCGATAAAGCTGGCTATCAAAAGATGCTCAAAAAAGCCTCTATTGGTGGCTTTATCATTGCATTTATGGCAACCATAAAAATACTGGCGTATCATTTAGCGCTCGCTCCCATGGGTCGCGCGTTCATCAACAGTATGATTTATGGGTTGGGTTTCGTATTCATTCATGTCATCCGCGGCACAGTCGCGACTAAGCAGCCAGCCATGACCGCGGCTGCAATCGCCTCTACCATATCTGAAGGCTCTGGTAAAAAATCACATCAGTTGACTAAGCTATCAGAATTGGTCGTCGATATCTTGCGTACCCAGTTTATCGCTATCATGGGTAACGTCATGCTAGCCGTACCCGTCGCTTTGATTATCTCTTTTGCTTGGTTGCAATATACTGGCGCGCCAATGATTGATACCGAAAAAGCAGGACACTTGCTACATGATCTCGACCCGTTCCACTCATTAGCACTGCCCCATGCTGCCATTGCTGGGGTTTACCTGTTCTTATCTGGTTTGATTGCCGGTTATTACGACAACTTGGCAGTTTATAACAACGTAGGCGCACGTATACAACGTCACAAATTATTAAAATACATACTACCTAGTTCATGGCTTCAGCGTTTAGGCGGTTTTATAGAGGCCAACTTGGGCGCTATCATGGGTAACTTCTTATTCGGGGTGTTCTTAGGTAGTACTGCGACTATTGGCTATATCTTCGGCTTACCAATTGATATTCGTCACATTGCCTTTGCTTCAGCAAACTTGGCACACGGGCTATTCAATATATCTGCTGATGACATCAGCTGGAGTCTCATTCTAATTTCTATACTTGGCGTGGCACTTATTGGTCTGGTCAACTTAATTGTTAGCTTTTCACTGGCACTGTTTGTCGCCTTACGTTCTAAAGAAGTTCGCTTTTTTGAATGGAGTCGCCTCACAAAACTGGTGTTTGGCCATATTATTAGCCATCCGTCTGACTTTTTCTGGCCACGTGATAAGCCAATGAAATATGCGCGTATCGATAGTCAGGGTCACATGATATTTGATGATACTTCCGCACAAAAAAATGGAAAATCTATACCAAGTAATTATGTGGTAAGGCGTCTGTCTGATGTCAGGATACTGCCTGAATCTAAACATGCTGATGCTCAACATTCCCAGACCAACACAGACATCAACTATGAAAAACAGCCAATAGATGAGCATACGCAGCCGTATAACTCTCCTGAAAAGATAATGGATTTGGATGATGGTTTAGTCGATGACGAACTAAACAGCGTTCCTTATACCGATGATATCCAATACGACAAGGCCACTAAAACGATAAGTGCGATTGATAGCGATGTCGTTAGTGATGAGCCACACCATACTGACTTTGATGATAAGCAGACCGGTGACGCAAAAACACCTCTACCAAAACCTAAAAAACCACCAAAGCTGCCTAGTTAAATAGGTAGTTGCGGTGGCTTTATGCTCGATCGACTGTTGATAATAAATTAATTTTTTATAAGACCTGTTATGAGAGTATGTTCGGTGCGCTATACAGGAATCGAACTGCTTTGGGAAATTCTTTTATTCCAACTTCCTTTTTATCTAGGAGATTTTCAAAACTCAGGCATATTAGGGAAATTTACAAACTCTTCATCTATTCTCTCAATATATGTTAATCCATCTATAGCAACATAGTCTTCATCGAACAAATCGCCCCATAAATTAAGTAGAACATTTCATTACATGATTCACGGTAGTATTTAACTAAGTTACAACCAATACAGTTAGCTTGAGATGCTTCAAGCTACATTGAATACATGTAAAATAATGGATTGGATATGACCGAAAGAGTAACCAACAAAGCAATTTTCAGTGGTAGAATTTTTTCAATTAATTATGTTACCTACCCTACTAACCACAGCGTTATGAAGCACTGTGACCCCGTGCAAAAAGGCCGTTATTACAAATTAAATTTTGTTTTAATTCAGCCTAAAGTTGGTGGTATGTTCGAGTGTTCAAACTGCATTATAAACCTGTTCGACAGAGTTTATTTATTTCGTCCCGATAAATATGAGCACAGTGTTTCACGAATTCAGTCTGGTAAACGCGTGTTATTGAGTTTTGCTTTGAATATTTAGCCAAAGCTTATTAAAGCTAGGCAAACTGTCGAGTTATTTTCCTTTGATTGGTTTGCCATAGGCATACCCCAACGGAACTAGCTATTTCACCCTTTAAGTCTATTAACAGACTACTTAAAACAGACTGGTATAATGGAACTACTTATAACAGACTATTTATTTAGCCTTGTATATTAAGACGCTTATAACCCTCTTTATGGACTCGGGCACTGTGCGCTTGAGGTTATTACCTTGCCGTCACCCAATCTATAAGCCAATAGATAATTACCCCACACGCAGCCACCGTCGAGTGCGCGTGCATGTGGCAAATCAATCTCGCCTTTTAGCGCAGCCCAATGTCCAAATAGTATCTTACGAGTGCGCGGTACTTGCCACTCGAACCAAGGCAAAAAATCGGTTGGCATAGCCTCATCTAAGCCTGCTGAAAAGATAAACTCAAGCGACCCATCCTGCTTACACAAGCGCATACGCGTAAAGTAATTAGCAATTGCACGCATCTTGGTAAATCCTTCAATACCTGCATGCCATTCATCCGCTTCTTTGCTATATAGATTCGGCAGCAATTGATCGAGCTGATTCAAATTACTTTGCAGCTGAGCTTCTAGTTGCTGCGCATATCCTGCGGCGGCCTCCATACTCCAATGCGGTGGAATACCCGCATGTACCAGCACCGTATGCTCATCAGGATAGGCTAATATCGGCTGCCTACGTAACCATTCGAGCAACTCATCACAGTCATCCGCAGCAAAGATAGGTGCCGTTTTGTCTTTATTTTTAAGCTTGGCTGCCCCGCGCCAAACTGCTATCAAATTAAGATCATGATTGCCCAATACCGTTGCCGCAGCGCCCTGCTCACACAACGCTTTGACATGGCGCAGCGTATTCAATGAGTCCTCGCCGCGTGCTACCAGATCACCAGCAAACCACAATTTGTCTTGTTTAGGATCAAAATCCAGTGTTTTTAGCAATTGTAGATACGCAGCATAGCAACCTTGCAAGTCACCGATAACATACTGATGGCGAAAACACATAATACCTCAACGATTTAAATACGATAGTTAAAGACAGATCGATAAGAAATAAATACTTAAGTACTAGTCATAAAAATAAAGCATAAAAAACCGCCATTATAATTGACGGTTAGTAGCATGCTTTTATGTATCAAAAATACATTATACGTCTAGCTGTTGTGAACGATTGCTTAGGTTCACAAAATCTGTGACGCTCAATGTCTCAGGTCGTGCCTGCGAATCGATACCACAAGCCGCAAAATCGTCTTCGCTCAATGTCGGCAGCAACGTTGATTTTTTGAAGATAGCACGTAGCGTCTTGCGACGATGGTTAAAAGTCTCACGTACGACAATAGCAAAGTGCTCTTCATCGTTCGCTACTACTGGTTTGTTGATATGCGGCGTCAAGCGGAAGACAGCACTGGTCACCTTTGGTGGTGGATTAAACGCACCGCGAGGAACGGTCAGCAAATAATCTGTATCACAGTGGTATTGCATGATGACCGATAAGCGGCCATAGGTCTTGCTACCCACGTCGGCTGTGATACGCTCGACCACTTCTTTTTGTAACATAAAATGCATGTCTTGAATCACATCGGCATAGCTAAGCAGATGAAATAAGATAGGCGTTGATATGTTATACGGTAGGTTACCTACCACCCTCAACTTACCGCGCTCTTCACTATACAGCTCACGGTAGTCCACATGCATCGCGTTGTCTTTAATAATCTCAAAGTTTGGATGGCTATTGGCACCGATACGAATACGCAAGCTATCTGCCAAATCACGATCCAGCTCCACCACTGTCATCGCATCCACTTCTGCCAATAACGGCTCGGTCAATGCGCCCATACCAGGCCCAATCTCGATCAAATTGTCATCGCGCTCTAGACGAATACTTTCGACGATTTCGCGAATGACGCTAGTATCATGCAAGAAATTTTGGCCAAAGCGCTTACGCGGCTGATGTTTGGCAGCACGTAAGCTGTTAGAAATAGTTTGAGCATCAAATGAAGTTTTGGACATAAAAGAGTCTTAATGTATAAAAGATAAATGGGCGATAATAATGTAATGGCAGCGATACGCTGACTTTATAATGACAAATTATACCACAGCTCATAATTAGGCTGTGTTTTTGAATAATTATTATCGATAGACGAGCCATGATTTCGAGTAACCGACCCAGTGATTTTTTACCTATAAATCCATTTAATATAAACTCTGATCATGCTAAATGGCAGCGTTAAATAAAGTGCTAGCAGACAGAAACAAGTCCAAAGATAAAGTCATCATAACGATTGCGGTGTAAAACCAAATCGATAATTAATCGATTTTTAACGCTTCTTAGGTTTAATAAAGCCTGACTGCATAACGCAATTGGTTATGTTTCACCTTTTGATTCTGAAAAGCGGTATTATGATAATTTAATCCTGTCAGGTATTGCTGTCTGACTCCAGTAAACCAGTCTTTGATATAGTCGGGGCTTTTCAGCCCTACGCGATCGCCAGCTCACTAAATAAACACCCTTAGGGAGTTCAATTATGATCCTGAAACTTAACGTCACACTCCATTATCGACTCTCAGAGCCAATGGATCTTTTGCTTCAGATCGAAGCCGCCGATCTTGTGGATCAGCAGGTGCGTTCGACCGAGATTTGGACATCAGACGTTGCGCATTTTTCACGGGTCGCCGCCGATGACGGTATAGGAGAGCGGATTTGGATTCACGCTGAAGGAGATTTTAGCTGCACTTACCTTGCAGAAATCGCCGTTGACCGTCCTGCCTTAGACATATCAGCATTGTCCCAAACGCCCCTGCATCTTTTGCCCGGAGAGACGATCAGGCATTTAATGCCGTCTCACTATTGCCCGTCAGAACAGTTCCATGCCTTCGTGGACGCCGAGTTTGGCGATCTCACTGGCGGCGCACGGATTGCCGCGATGCGCGACTGGATCGAGTCGGCATTTAGCTATGTACCCGGATCGAGCCATGCACAAACCACCGCGCTCGACAGCTTTGCTCAACGTCAGGGCGTATGCCGCGACTTTGCGCATGTTCTCGTAACACTAGCGCGCGCGTCGTCGATACCAGCTAGGTTTGTGAGCGTTTATGCGCCCGATGTGACACCACAAGACTTTCATGCCGTGGCCGAGGTCTATCTCGAAGGGAGCTGGCACCTCATTGATCCGACTGGCATGGCAGGTGCCGACACAATGGCCCGCATCGGTGTTGGGTCCGATGCGTCCAGCGTCGCGTTCCTAACCTCGTTCGGATCCATGGAGCTGATCAACCAATCGGTATCCGTAACCAGACAAGCTTAGGGTCCTGATCCTAGGCTTTCGAGGCTGTGTTTAAGACAGATGCTGTTCCTCATGCACGATAAAAATTTTACTAAAACGTCTTAGGCGGCTGCCTTTTTAGATAGGCATTACTGATAATGAAATTATTAAGTACTATGTGAAAAATATCTATAAGCACTGACTTATACAGCAGGTACATCGATAAGTGATTTATCAGCCATCTCATTAGCCATACTTAGTGCTTGATATAAGCTAGTCGCACTCGCACCGCCGTTTCCTGCCAAGTCTAGCGCCGTACCATGATCGACAGAAGTACGAATATAAGGCAAGCCCAAGGTTAGATTGACCGTATCGCCAAAACCGTGTGATTTTAACACTGGCAATCCTTGGTCGTGATACATGGCAATGACCGCATCACAGTTTGCTAAATGTCTGGTGGTAAATAACGTATCCGCTGGCATTGCCTCTGATATATTGACACCTGCATCGATGAATTCTTGCAACACGGGATTGATAATTTCAATCTCCTCACTTCCCAAGTGCCCGCCCTCGCCTGCATGTGGATTGAGGCCGCAAACTAAAATACGAGGCTGCGTGAGACCAAACTTTTCTCTCATGTCATCGATGACAATTTGTACAGTTTGGCGTACATTGTCGGCAGTAATCGCAGCAGGGATGTCCTTTAATGGTAAATGCGTAGTGACAAGCGCCACTTTCATCGCTTGATTGGCAAGCATCATGACGACCTTCTCACAACCACTTTGCTGCATAAAAAATTCAGTATGACCACTAAACATAGTGCAATCTAACAGCTTGATACCAGCATCTATCAACGCTGATTTTTGCAATGGCCCAGTGACGATGGCAGCGACTGTATTATTTATTGCCAGTTTATGAGCAATATCTAACTGCTGAGCCACCATCACTGAGTTAGCGATATTGATTTGCCCGCAGACAACTGGTGCCGCACAAGGAATATCCAGTAGGATGAAAGCACTATCAGCGTCTATATCTTGCTGCGATATCTGCTCTACCAAGTTAACATCGAAGTTATCGGCATTTATATCTGTATTGATAGTATGCCAGCTAGGTGTGCTTTTGAGCACGCCAGCTGCAATCAATTCCTCCGCGCGAGTTTGCATGGCTTTAGCATCAGCAGTCACCCAAATTGGTCGAGCAAAGTCTTGCAACTTACCCTCTGCTGCTAGTCCTAGTACGACGTCCATGCCAATACCTGCAGGCTCACCTGTAGTGATTAATAGCGGGCGCTTTTCTTCTGTCATAACAATAGCCTTATATCATTCAAATTATTGATTTTATTATACTTATAATTATTATTCTAAGTTTTTATACTTAGATATTGTATGGTATTTCTTAGTTCATGAAAAACAATCACTTCAGATTTAGTTCTTTATCGAGTCTAAAAAACCACATTATGTGTTAAACTTTCGCATCTGATTGTAGCATTTACAGACAAACCTGAGACCGCGTTTTGGTACTTCTATCGTAGAGGCGCGCTACGTTTGTATTGCTCTATCATCGACATCCTTTTTCATACCCATTTTAACTCATTAGGCACTCATGGCAGAAAACGACAAAACCGACGACTTACTCAATCAGACACCGCCGCACAATATTGATATTGAAAAGGCATTGCTCGCGTCTTTGATGAGTATCGAAGAGGCGTACGACAAGATTGCCGATATTGTCACCAAAGATGACTTTTATGCTGGGCGACATCAATATATTTTTGATGCCATTGCCCATTTGGCGGCAGTGAATGAGCCTTATGATACGGTCATGGTACACGACTGGTTAGAAGCACAGAAATTACTCAAAGGTGCAGGTGGTGACAGTTATTTGGCCGATATTTTGAGCCAAAGTCCTGCGACTTTGTTTAACCTGACTGCCTACGCCCAGCGTGTGCGTGAACTATCAACCCTACGCCAGCTGATTACCACTGGTAATGATATGCTGACGCTTGCCTATAATCCAAAAGACCAAAGCGTTAGTGACATTCTCGACAATGTCGAGGGTAAGATATTTAGTATCAATGAGCAGCATAACAAACGTGCGGAACAGCGCGGACCTGTTGGTATTACTTCTGTCTTGACAAATGTTATCGATAAGATTCAAGAACTAAAATCTAATCCCGATGGCATGATTGGTTTGCAGACACCATTTGCCGAGCTGAATAACAAAACCCAAGGCCTACAAGCCGGTGATTTAATTATCGTTGCTGCGCGTCCTTCGATGGGTAAAACCACTTTTGCGATGAACTTGGCAGAAGGGATTTTGTTTAATGAAGATTTGCCCGTCGTGGTGTTTTCGATGGAGATGCCTGCGGAATCTATCGTCATGCGTCTGCTATCCTCATGGGGTGCGATTAATCAGACGCACCTACGTTCTGGGCAAATGAATGAAGATGAATGGGCAAAGATGATGAACGCCATTCAACACTTGCAATCAAAGCATCTATATATTGATGACAGTACTGCCCTACCGCCGTCTGAGATGCGTTCTCGCTGCCGACGTATCGCCAAAAACCATGACGGTCGCTTGGGTGCAATCGTAGTCGATTATCTCCAGCTTATGAAAGTGCCAAGTCTAGATGGTAACCGCGTTGGCGAGATTTCCGAGATTTCTCGTAGTCTAAAAGCACTAGCACGTGAGCTTGAATGTCCCGTGATTGCATTGTCACAGCTTAACCGTAGTCTAGAAAACCGTCCGAATAAACGCCCTATTATGTCGGATCTACGTGAGTCTGGTGCGATTGAGCAGGATGCCGATTTGATTATGTTCATCTATCGTGATGAGGTTTATAATGAAAACTCGGACCATAAAGGCGTGGCGGAAATCATTATTGGTAAACAGCGTAACGGTCCTATCGGTACTATTCGTCTAGGCTTTGAAGGTCAATTTACCCGCTTTATCAATCTAACGCCAGAGTACTATCAAGGCGTGAGTTTTGAGAATGATGAGTAACTAACCTTATAAAATTTAACCCTGATCCGTACTAAGCCTTATATAGACTCAGTTTCAATTATAGGTTAATGAATAATTTTACATAACCAGTTTTAATACAATAGCCAGTACCGCATCAACCCAATCGATGCAGTACTGGCTTTATAACTTCATAATTCTACTCATATAGAAGGCGATTATGCGCACAATTACTATAAAACCAAAAGCTCTTAGCCATAACCTAAATCAAGTCAAACAACGAGCACCTCAGTCTAAAGTGTTGGCTATGGTCAAATCCAATGCTTACGGGCATGGCGTGGCGGCAGTCTTGCCAGCCCTGCAGCAAGCAGATGGTATCGGTGTCGCTACGTTGACTGAAGCGCTAGAAGCTAGAGAGTTAGGTTGGGAGAAAACCATCGGTCTAGTAGAAGGTGCATTTAGCGCTGATGAGTGGCAGCAAGCGATTGATCATGAGATTAGCTGCGTGATTCACCACGGACCACAGCTAGAATGGGCCCTGCAAAATGTCCCGCCAGCTGGCAGTGCAACCAGAGTGGCTTGGCTCAAATACAATACAGGTATGAACCGTTTGGGCTTCAATGCTGAAGGTGTGCTATCAGCAGCAAAACGCCTACATGAAGCGGGTTATCAGCTGATTCTAGCCACGCATTTTGCCAATGCTGATGACCACGACCACCCATTAAATGCGATGCAGATTGAGCGCTTCTCAAGCGTACTAGCGACTTTGAAAGATACCATTAGCCCAGATATCCAAGGCTCATTATGCAACTCTGCTGGTATCGTCAACTTCCCAGAACATCATTATGATTGGGTACGTCCAGGCATTATCTTATACGGTAGCTCTCCTGTCGTTGATAAGAGCGCACAAGAACTAGACTTGCAGCCCGCGATGGAATTTAGTGCTCAAATCATTGCTCTACAAACCGTTAGCGCGAATGATGCGATCGGCTATGGTAGCCGTTGGCGTGCGCAGCAAGACACCAGAACGGCATTGGTCAGTGTTGGATATGGCGATGGCTACCCACGTGTGGTCACTGACGATGCGTATGTCACTGTCATGGATGCTAACGACAATCAAAGCTACCGCTGCCCAGTAATTGGGCGTGTGGCTATGGATATGATTGTCATTGATATCAGTAGCGCACCTGAGAGTCTTGCTATAGATAGCAAGGTCATGCTCTGGGGCGATGCGCCGCGTGTCGACGAAGTAGCAGGTCATGCTGGGACGATTAGCTATGAGCTATTATGTCGCCTAAGCATACGTCCAAACCGTACACAGGCATAATCATTAACGGCACAGTCATTAGCATATAAGGTATTGCGGCTTGCTAATGTGATTTCGGTCTATTTGGCAAGCCATTTGATCTTGATAAAAATGAACGTTTACATTGAAAGTAAATACGCTATACTAAAAGTTTGTTGTCAACCCAGTATACGCACTGACGCGATGCTATTGAAGACTGATGACGTTTCACTGACTGCGATCGACTGCTAGGATTACTATGAGTTTGCGCCATTTTTTAACCTTATCTGATTTAACCAAACAAGAACTAGAAAACTTAATCAAACGCGCAAGCGAATTGCGTAAGATGCAACACGCAGGCGAGATATACCAGCCTTTTGTTGGTCGTACGCTTGGCATGATATTTGAAAAATCTTCAACGCGTACCCGTATCTCATTTGAGACGGGTATGGGTCAATTTGGTGGTAATGCCATATTTTTATCACCAAACGATACGCAGCTCGGTCGCGGCGAGCCACTAGAAGACTCAGCACGCGTGATTTCTAGCATGGTTGATATCATCATGATTCGTACCTTCGGGCATGAAAAAGTTGAAACCTTTGCTGAATACTCAAGTGTGCCTATTATCAATGCATTGACCGATGACTATCATCCTTGCCAGTTGCTTGCTGATATGCAAACCTATTACGAGCATCGCGGTAGTATCGAAAACAAGATCGTCACGTGGGTTGGTGATGGCAACAATATGTGTTCATCATTTATGCAAGCTGCCAATCAGTTTGGTTTTGAATTACGTGTCGCAGCGCCTTATGGGTTTGAGCCTGATCCGAAACTTATGGAGCGCTTTTCACATTGCGTCAGTTTGGTAGAAAACGTACAAGACGCGGCAAAAGATTCTAACTTAATTGTCACCGATGTGTGGGCAAGTATGGGTCAAGAATCCGAGCAAAATACGCGCGCACGTCGTTTTGCCCCTTATCAAGTGACGCCGTCTCTATTAGACAAAGCCGATCCTGAGGTGGTGTTTATGCATTGCTTGCCAGCCCATCGTGGCGAAGAAATCTCTCATGATATGCTTAATGACCCACGCTCTGTCGTTTGGGATGAAGCTGAAAACCGCTTACATGCCCAAAAAGCATTGATGGAGTTTTTACTCAAAGACAAAATCAAGTTGCCTGCATAACTTAGGCTATTCTATCAAAAGACAGTGAGATCAATAGTAAGATAACTTGCTAGTACACTCCTAAATAAGTTCCTATATAAAAAAGCCGTCCAGATCTGGACGGCTTTTTTGTTTATACAAATGATTTAGAGATAGTTTAACGCGTGAGCGTTGTCACGCCATTAGCACCTGCTTTTAGCAGAACGTCTGCTTGGTTTGCCGCAAAGATACCATTACAGACCACACCTACGATATTATTTAGCTCTTTTTCAAGCGCGATTGGATTACTCACATCCAAATCATAAGTATCTAGAATGACATTACCATAATCAGTGACAAAGTCTTCACGATATACTGGTTCACCGCCTAATTTGGCCAATTGGCGAGCCACATACGAGCGTGCTTGTGGTAATACTTCAATCGGTACTGGAAACGCGCGACCTAAGATATCAACGCTTTTGCTATCATCGACCATACAGACGAACTTATTTGAAGCTGCGGCCACAATCTTTTCGCGAGTCAATGCACCGCCGCCGCCTTTGATAAGTTGCAAGTGCTCGTTAACTTCATCAGCACCATCGATATAAACATCCAATGTACCAGCAAAGTTTAAATCGACTATTTCGATACCAAGCGCACGAAGTTTGTCTTCTGTCACCTGTGAGCTAGCGACAGCGCCAGCAAGCTTCAATTGTGGCAACAACTCAATCAAACAGTTGACCGTACTACCTGTCCCTACCCCAAGTATCATATCGTCTTCGATATAGCTTAGAGCAGCTTTGGCCGCGGCTTGCTTTTGTGCTTGCTGATCACTCATCATAAATCCTTGGAAAATAAACGTATGGTCTTAAAAAAAGTAAAAGGCTAAAACAGATAAAATGCGCGGCTATTATAACCGATGATATTAATGGATGTTAGCGCATCATGACGCTAATTTGTGAGTCCCATCGTGCCTAGCTAAGGCTTAACTTCGGCAAATACCTGCACTTCATGTAAATTCAAGCATGAAATCCCAAGAAAACTGCAATTGAGTCTTGCAAGATACTAAAAATCGGCATAGGCTAATCTATTTCGTTTTTATATTCATCTACACTTTTTATATTCACTTTGTTTAGGGATTACTATGCTGTCACACTGGGTACGAGCCATCTTACAAGCCACCGTCTATGACGTTGCTATTCAAACACCACTTGAAACGGCGCCCAAGCTGACCCAACGTTTTGCCAATGACATTAGATTTAAGCGTGAAGACTTACAACCAGTCAAATCATTTAAATTGCGCGGTGCCTATAACCGTATCAGTCAGTTGAGCGATGAGCAAAAAGCGCGCGGTGTGATTTGTGCTTCGGCAGGTAATCATGCGCAAGGCGTGGCTTACTCTGCGCGCAAACTATCACTAAATAACATCATCGTCATGCCAACCACGACTCCCGACATCAAAGTGGATGCGGTAAGAGCACTTGGTGGCAATGTAGATCTACACGGAGATAGTTTTGATCAAGCAAACCGTTATGCGATTGACCGCGCTGAACGTGAAGGCCTTACTTTTATTCCACCTTATGACGATGAACTGGTCATCGCAGGACAAGGCACCATCGGTCTTGAGCTGACCCAACAGTGGCGCAACATGGATTATGTGTTTGTTGCCGTTGGTGGTGGTGGCCTGATTTCAGGCGTTGCCGCATTTTTGGGAGAAGTTGCACCACATGTCAAAGTGATTGCGGTAGAAGCTGAGCAGTCAGCCTGCCTAAAAGCAGCGCTTGAAACAGGTGAACGTGTCAAGCTCGAGCAAGTCGGACTGTTCGTTGATGGGGTGGCAGTCGCACAGATTGGTGAATTACCTTTTGACGTTGTCCGTACGCAAAAAAGCGATAACTCAGGTCCTATCGTTGAACCTGAAGTGATTACTTGTACCAATGATGAAGTGTGTGCGGCTGTCAAAGATATCTTTGAAGAGAATCGCAGTATCGTTGAACCTGCTAGCGCGTTGTCAGTCGCGGGTATGAAAAAATATATCGAAGCCAATAATATTCAAGATAAAAACTGCGTCGGTATCATTTGCGGTGCCAATATGAATTTTGACCGCCTGCGTTATATCGCTGAGCGTACCGAAATCGGTGAGAAAAAAGAAGCCATCTTTGGGGTCACTATCCCCGAGCAAACAGGCGCTTTCTTGAACTTCTGTCGCAGTCTACACGGTCGTAACATCACAGAGTTTAACTACCGTGCCGATAGCAAGAAGTCACCAGACTCAATGGAGCCTGCCTCAATCTTCGTCGGTATTGCTTTAAAAGAAGGTGAAAAAGAGCGTCAAACCATCAGTAACCAATTGTCAGACGATGGCTACACTGCTCACGACCTGACTGATGATGATATCGCCAAATCACATATCCGTCATTTGATTGGTGGTCATGCTCATGTCGAAAACGAGCAATTGCTACAAGTGGTATTCCCAGAACGTCCAGGCGCATTGCTAACATTCTTAGAGAAATTGGGTGATGACTTCAATATTACCTTATTCCATTACCGCAACCATGGTGCTGCTGAAGGTCGTGTACTGGTTGGCCTGCAAGCCTCTGTAGGCAACTCTCGCCAGCTACAAGACGCGCTTTTAGATATTGGTTATGACTGTGCCACGGTCAATGACAACATTGGCTATCAGTTGTTTTTGAGATAGTAAAAATAGACGTAATATTTCTTACCTAATGGCAGTTTTTAAGTCGATTGAAAACTGCCATTTTCATATTAATAATGATTATTAGCTGGCAGGTATGGCACAGTGATAAACAAAGTATTAGTGATATTGACCTGTCTGATTTTCGTGCTTATAGGTTATAGAGTTCTTCAACCTAAAAATACAGTACATCAACCTGCAACCAATGCAGCAGCAGATATCGTAACGCAACCTACTCTTACCTCTAATGACGTTGATAATATTGATGATATACCGCCAACATACGTTGATTTGGGTACCACTTCAACATCAGCGCCAACTGCCACTCCAGTCTTATCAACACAATCGGTCTCAAAATTTTCATGTGATGGCAGAACGCATTGCTCACAAATGACATCCTGTGCAGAAGCCACCTATTTTACAAACTACTGTCCTAATACCAAAATGGATGGTAACCACGATGGTGTGCCTTGTGAACAACAATGGTGCAACTAACCCACAGTCATCAAATTTATTTGCAAATATTAAAGTTGCCCTAATATTGTTTATATAAAACTATGATTTAATATAAAAACGAATGCAGAGTAACTCTTATGAAAAAAAATACTGATGATAACAACCAAGGTTTGGTGAAAATCCGTCTTGATAAATGGCTTTGGGCAGCTAGGTTTTATCGTACACGTACTCTAGCCAAGCAAGCGATTGAAAGTGGACGCGTACACTATGCTGGTAGCCGGGTAAAAACCAGTAAAGAGATTTCAGTCGGAGATGAGCTAACCATTCGTCAAGGCTCAGCGACCGCGATGACCGAAAAGACTGTCGTTGTTGAGGCGCTATCTGCACAGCGTGGCAATGCGACCGCCGCTGAAGTGCTATATTCAGAGACAAAAGAGAGCGAAACCCGGCGTGCTTACTATGCCGAACAGCGTAAACTGGCTAATCTTGCTCGTCCTGACAACAAGCCCAACAAAAAAGAGCGACGCGATCTACAACGTTTTAAAAGTAATCAAGATTAAAACCGTTTCACTATCTTACCTTTTGGCCATGCATCATATGGCCAAAGCTTAATTGTTAAATGACGCTATTGTTTAGTCTCTATCCTTGCCATTCCAAGCATTAAGCGTTACGCTAGCAGCTGATTCAATCGATTGCATGCTAATAAAAGCCGCATTAACAATGCCGGTCTCTTATAGCATGTTTTTTTTGTTATAGAAGGTCATATTATGCTGATGAAAGCCTGTACTCCCTCGTCTGTATTATTGGTATGTTTGGGAAATATCTGCCGCTCCCCTACTGCTGAAGAAGTTTTTCGTCAGCAAGCAGCGATTGCTGGACTATCCATAAAAGTAGACTCAGCAGGCACCAGTGATTGGCACGTTGGCAGTGCGCCTGATGCTCGCTCACAACGTCATGCTAAATCACACGGCTATAAAATTAATAAGCTGGTCGCTCGTCAAGTCAGTGCCAATGACTTTCGTGATTTTGATCTAATCTTAGCCATGGATTCACAGAATTTAGCTGATCTGCAAGCGATCAAAGACAGCATTGCAGAGTCAGAAGATAGTTTAGCAACACTAGCGCTGTTCAGTGAAGAAGACCCTACCTATTGCGGCAGTGATGTACCAGATCCATATAAAGGCGATAACGATGATTTCGAAGAAGTGATCGAGCGTATCGAATCAAGCGCCCAAGCTTGGATAGAAAGCTGGAAAGCCTGCTAGCCATACTGTCTATATTTCTGCTACTCTTGCATCCGGTATCCTCTATAATATAGTTAATCCTCTATAAAAGAGCGACAGCGTTAATCTCGCTTGAAGTATCACAGTTACGTTTGCACTCAGTTGCCTTGTATCTCTTTTAAATTGAAACAACTATAGCTACCTTATCATTTATTATCATTTTGCCACATAGGCTATGTTATGACACAAGCTTCACGCCTTGACCACAGTACTCAGTCTACCATCAGCTCTGATGTTTCGAATGTTTCAGCGACTGCCATAGTCAATGATTCAATCGACTTATCACATGACAACACTATGGCGTTAGCCTGTATTGCTGATTCTGTCGTGACATTGGAGAATGAGGCGCAGCTTGATGATTTTATGGCAGCTTATGTAGAGGATACAGCAGACAAATTGCCATTGTTTGTGCTGTCTGGCGGTAGCAATGTTTTATTGCCTGCCGCTTTAAAAGCCATAGTATTACAGCCAAAGATGCGTGGTATTCATCTGACCGAACAAACCGACGATTATATTGATATCGAAGTAATGGCTGGCGAGAACTGGCATGATTTGGTCGTACATACGGTCAATCAAGGTTGGTATGGGTTGGAAAACCTTGCACTAATACCGGGTCTGACGGGCGCAGCACCCATACAAAATATTGGTGCATACGGCGTACAATTAGAAGACCGCTTACAGTATGTACGCGCCTATCATTTGCCGACACAAACTTGGCACCATTTATCAGCTGCTGATTGCCAATTTGGCTATCGTGACAGTATCTTTAAACGCACACCAAACACTTGGCTGATTAGTCGTGTAGGTTTCAGACTACATACTGATCCTGCTAATATTTTAGCCAGTTATGGTGATGTACAGACTGTGGCGCAACGCTATGCTGAACAACAAGGGCGTGAGCAAGCAACTCCTGTTGACGTTATGCAAGCTATTATAGATATTAGACAACAAAAGCTGCCTGACCCTAAGCAGCTACCTAATTGTGGCAGTTTTTTTCAAAATCCTATTATCGCTCAGGAGCGGTTCACAGCGCTGCAAGTAACTTATCCAGCTATCGTTGGTTATGCGATGCCTGATGCAATGGTAAAGGTGGCTGCAGGGTGGCTCATTGAACAAGCGGAATTAAAAGGCGGCGGGATTGCACCTATTTTTACGCATAAACAGCAAGCACTAGTACTGACCAACCATACGCCTCAGCAAGCCACGCAAGAGGATGTAGCTATAGCGCAAAAACATATCGCTGCTACTGTCTATGAAAAATTTGCCATTCAATTGTCACGTGAGCCAGTCTGGGTAAATGCTGATGGCTCAATTGGATATGCTGAGCATGTGGCCTAAAAAATCATGGTCTAAGCGGCTATTATCTAAACGATTATGGCGATATTACTTGCGATTTTCTGAACGCATGGTGACGCTATTTCGCATTATCAATATTACTTTTATACTAGGCTCCACCTCTGTCATTTTAGTGATTATCAGCCTATTTACCCCGCTATTTTCGCAAGCAATCGTTTATATCTTTTCTCTATTGCCGCTACCTGACATGCCTTCTGCTGCCATGAGCTCCCCGCCTACCGCATATGTAGTCTTAGGCGGCGGTCTGACCAATGACCACAACAACCAAATTATCTTGAATCGCTATAGTCTCAATCGCGCTCGTACCGCTGCAGGCGCTTACCATGACTTACCTCTACCAATTGTACTGAGTGGCGCTGAAGCTCCATGGCTCGGTCAATGGTTGATGGAACACGGTATCGATGGACTGATCAGTGAAAATGCTAGCATGAATACATGTGAAAACGCCCGTTTTACAGCCAAACGCATTCCGCTACGCCATGTATACCTGATTACTGATAGCTACCATATGGCACGTGCTCGCAGACAGTTTGCGTTAAATGGTATCAATAGCACACCACTCCCTGCGCCACTGCCAGTTAGACGCGATTGGATGAAGCCTGCGCACAATTTAAGTCACTCACGGCGTGCTGTCTATGAGGTCGCAGCCTACTTGCGCGATGTGATACGTCCACAGATGGACTGCCGCCATGCCAATGATGTGACTTCACAGCAGCTATTGACCCCAAGAGGCAATGCCGCAAAAAACACTGACGAATAAACGTTAAAGATATATACGATACCATTGAGAGACGCATTCTAAATGCTACCAGTCATCCACTACATTTGTGATGGGTGTATAATAAGAGACACTGCTATTTAAGAGATTTGCCATGCTCAGTATATTTTTATTAATTCCATTAAGTCTTATGCTGTTTGTGGTTGCTATTTGGGCAGTGCGTTATGCGGTCAAGTCAAATCAATTCGAAGATCTGGACAATGCATCACAGCGTATTATATTGGATGACCGTCAAGAACGCCGCCAAACTATGCAGGCTCATGAACGCTCAGCACCTACCCAGCAGCAAGATAAAACAGCCGCAACTGATGGAAATAACGATAACTCTGAGATAAATAAAGATTCAGAAACCTAATTTATCTACCTTATAAATGCGTAATTTATTGGTGCCGTTTTATTAACCAGTTCAGCACTAGCAAGTTCGCCCTTTACTATTCTTAGGAGACGCATTCATGACCATCGCTTTACTTGTGGCGGCATTACTAATGGGATTCTTTGGTTCACCGCATTGCTTAGGCATGTGTGGCGGTCTTGTGACCGCGTTTGGTCTGTCTATGAAAGATGTCAGCCCCGCCAAACGCCGTGCCTTGGTGGCCACTTACCACCTGGGGCGTTTAACGAGTTACGCATTATTGGGTTTAATCGCAGGGCTTATCGGTATTACTGTATTAAAGCCATTGATGACGGGTAATAGTACACCGCGTATTTTATTAGGATTGGTACTGGTATTCGTCGGTGTGACGATGCTTGGTGCACCGTTTTTGACTAAGCTCGAACGTTTTGGTATGCGCTTTTGGCAATACCTTAGCCCATTGCGTCAAAAGGTATTTCCACTCAATACTTTTCCGCGCGCATTAACAGCAGGGTTGCTTTGGGGCTTTTTGCCTTGTGGTTTGGTATATGGCGCTCTACTAATTGCGGTCGTTGCTCATAATCCATTAAGCGGTGCTGCGTTGATGTTTGTCTTTGGTCTAGGAACCATACCGATGTTAGTTGCGACGCATGAGACGGTCGGTTGGCTACGTGATAAGATTGGACGTTTTCGCTTAAGGCAGTTAAATGGTGCGGTTATGGTCATATCAGGTTTGGCAGTAGCGGTCGTGCCGATGGTCATGGCAAATATGCATGGCGGCCATGGTGAGATGAATCATGGTAGCCACACTGCTATGATGTCTGATATGGACTCTCATGATATGAGCCAGATGAATCATGATATGGATATGGCAACAGACATGGATCATAACATGCAAAATATGGACGACCATATGGATCATAGTATGCATGACATGAGTGATGAATCAATGAACATGAATCACCATGAGCATACTGAGATGATGGAACACGCTCAATAAAGTTATCGGTAACAGATATTATTAACACTTCGCACATAGAAAAGCCCTCAATACCATTTTTGATATTGAGGGCTTTTGCTTATTAAATAGTGCTCAGTTTATAGCAATTATTCCTGCCACTGCTCAAGCGTAAACTTAGTTTCCAAGTGCTTCTCTAATGCCGGTATATTAAAGGCATCATCCTCACTCACAAAGCTGATACTAATACCTGTCTGGCCCGCACGGCCCGTACGACCGATACGGTGTACATAATCATCTGGTTGGTCAGGCAACGTAAAGTTAACCACATGGCTGATATCATCGACATGGATACCGCGCCCTGCTACATCTGTCGCCACCAAAATAGATGCATGACCATCTTTAAATCGCTGTAAGTACTTCTCACGTTTTTGCTGAATGACATCGCCCGATAGCATCACAATATTATGCGCTTGACGCAGTTTGTGATACAGACGCTTTACTTGGTCTTTACGATTGGCAAAGACGATGACCTTCTCTACTGCTTCATCACTGATAATACGCTGTAGGGCGTCTAGCTTTTGATCTTCTGTCAGCAAATAAAAATGCTGATCTACTAACTCGCTGGTCTTGTGTTCAGGCTCAATTTCAACAAACTGAGGCTCATGTAACCAACGATAGGCCAAATTCATAACATCTTGGTTGAAGGTTGCAGAAAACAACAAGCTTTGGCGATCGGTATTGGCAGGCATTCGACCAACTAGGCGCTTGATATCAGGAATGAACCCCATATCTAACATGCGATCGGCTTCATCAAGTACCAGTACCTCTACTCTATCTAGATACACCATGCCTTTATTAGCAAGATCAATTAGACGGCCAGGCGTCGCTACCAAAATATCAACGTATTGACGTTCAAGCTCGTGCTGCTGAGTTTCATAGTTAGTACCGCCCATAATACAGACGCTATGTAGCGAGGTATATTTGGTTAATGCAATACAGTCATCAAATATTTGCTGAGCCAATTCGCGAGTTGGCGCCATGACCACAGCGCGCGGCTCACCAAGATAGCGCTCTTCGTCATTGGTAAATGGACGCTTAAGCAGGGCTTCCATAATAGTCAGTAGAAAGGTCGCTGTTTTCCCTGTGCCAGTTTGTGCTTGTCCGATAGCATCTTGATGTGCCAATGTATGCGGTAGTATCTTTGCTTGAATGGGCGTCAATTCAGTAAAGCCTAGATCACTTACTGCACGCAAGGTCGCTGTTGAAAGTGGCAAATCAGTAAACGTTGTAAAATTGCTCAAAAAAATATCCTTTTAAATGAATTACTTGTATTTTATTAATTATAAATAGGCTCACAATGAACCTTTATAGTGTCAAATGTAGCGTTTAAACCGTAATCAGTAAAAGTAGCTTCATCAAGTCTGCGGAAAATCATCAGACATGTAGGCATAAAAAAAGCCAAGCCCAAATCCAATCCTACCAAATATGCTGCAGTTCACTCAACATAGGTAAGATAAGATGGGCTTGACTCAGTAGTATATCAGTAGTTTGTACAGACATTATAACTAAACCGCTTTAATGTCTGAGTAAATTACTCTTCTATCTTTCTGACTTCTTCAGCTTGCAGACCTTTGTCACCTTCTACTACGCTGAACTCAACTTTTTCGCCATCTTTTAGAGAACGATAGCCATCACCCTGAATCGCGCGGAAATGGACAAAAATATCTTCTCCGCTGTCACGTTGAATGAAACCAAAGCCTTTTGAGTCATTAAACCACTTAACGATACCTTGCTCACGAGCTGACATAATATTACTTCCTAAAAAAGTCCGCTTAGCCCTAGCTTCCTTTGCGACATTGCATATAAACAGGGTCTAAGATCATGAAATCAAAAATTAAGAGTATTACTACTCTACTTACCATCGTCTATGTAGTGCTTTAATTACCTACATAGTGTTTTCATAACGAATTCGCCAAACGCACTTATCGTCATAAAATTTGATGATAGCAACAAACTTGCAATATTTATTGCATAAAAAATATCATAGCACGGGTTTTTAGCAACATAAAGACTTTTAATATGCTTTTTGATATCTAAATAATTTTTTAGACAAATTTTTATAACCTAGCTATCAAGCTGTTATGATAAAGAGCAAAATGCGTTGAAGCCATTTTAGCTTAACGCCGCGCACCTTAGATTATTCTTATACTATAATAAATTATTAACATTGCTCAATAGTTACCGAGACCATTATGACCTCTTCTACTCCGTCAAAAACAGCCGAACAATCAACTAACGACAATTCAAATCAAATACTGACTCATAAATTACTACTGGTAAACGGCGTAAATCTGAATTTACTAGGTAAACGAGAACCGCATATTTATGGTCATACGACACTTGCTGATATAGAAAAGCAACTAGTTGAGCACGCCGCTCGCCACGGTGTAGAGTTAATATGTATACAGTCCAACCATGAAGGTAAGCTAGTAGACGATATCCAGCATCATGGACTATTAGCGGATAAATCTGCCCAAGTCGATGCTATCATCATTAATCCGGCTGCATTTACGCATACTTCAGTGGCTCTGCGCGACGCGCTATTGGCCACCCAGAAACCATTTATAGAAGTACATTTATCCAATGTTCATGCCCGTGAGCCTTTCCGTCATCATTCATATCTAAGTGACATTGCGGTCGGGGTTGTTTGCGGCTTGGGACAATTAGGCTATCAAATGGCGCTTGATTACTGGTTGAGCAATATGTATGCAGTTGACACGAACAAATGATATGACGGCGCTTACTTTTTTATAAATAATTACTCGCGTCTTCACACATTAGTCAAACAGTAATCTTGCAATTAAAATAATAGAATTACGACTGAGTAAACAACCCATTATACGGTGACATGAATGGCAAAATCGTCCGGAAAACGCTTTATGAAACTCGCTGGCATGACAGCGAGTATTGCTGGCAAAGCCGCCAAAAACTCATTTAAGCATCTCTCAAGTGACGAAGAGAAACGTCTGCAAGCTCGCTCAGATCTGATGCAAGATGTGGGTGTTCAAATTGCCGAAACGTTGGGTGAGATGAAAGGCGCAGTGATGAAGGTCGGACAGATTGCTTCACAATATAAGGATGTGTTCCCGCCTGAGGTTGCGTCAGCGCTCGAAAAGCTACAGAAAGATGCGCCGCCAATGCCGTATGCGCAGATACAAGCCCAAGTTGAACGCGAGCTAAAAGCGCCTATCTTAGAATTATTCAGCGAGTTTGAAGAGACACCCTTTGCCGCAGCATCCATTGGACAAGTGCACAAAGCAACGTTGCCATCGGGTCAAAAAGTGGTGGTCAAAGTCCAGTATCCTGATGTCGATGAAAACTGCGATAGCGATCTCAAACAAGTACGTATGGCATTAAAAATCGCTGGCGTGCTCAATATGAGTAAGCAACTACAAGAGCAGCTTTTTAATGAGATTCGCCAGAGTCTGCATGATGAATTGGACTATGTCAAAGAAGCTCATAACTTACGCGTATTCGGCGCTTTTCATGCAGAAGATGAAGGCCTTATTATTCCAAAAGTGATTAGCAGCCATTCTTCTAGACGGATTTTAACGTTGACCGAAGAGATGGGAGAGACATTGACTGTCGCTGCGACATGGGACAATGACATCAAACAAAAAATAGCAGAGCGTCTGTTTCATTTTACCGCAGGGCAGCTGTTTGGGTTGTACCGTATGCACTGCGATCCTCATCCAGGTAACTTTGCGTTCCGTCATGACGGCAGTGTCGTGGCTTATGACTTTGGCGGTATTCGCAGCTATAGCGATAGCGAAGTACAGCTATTTAAACGCTTTGTCAAACATGCACTAAGAGGTGACGTCACTGCACTTGAGCAAGATTTGATTGCGCTAGATATTCGCCGCGAAGATGACAAAAACATCCCTGGTGAGTTTTATGAAAAGTGGTTATCAATTGGACTCAAACCTTTATCCATTAGTCCTTATCAAGAAGGCGAATTTGATTTTGGGAGTAGCCAAGTCCATCACGAGGCCATTGCACAGATGCGTACGTCTTTGAAGTACTTTGGTCAGTTTCAACCCTCAGCCACCACTATGATGCTAGACCGTACTGTATCAGGACAATATTGGAATCTGGTCAATCTAGGCGTCGAGATCGACCTGTCACCACTGGTTGATGAATATATCGATGCGTAGTAGATGTATTGACTGTCACGATTAAATCTATTCCTAGATATGTAGCGCGTGACCACAACGATCGCAAAAGTCTGCCCCTACTGCATGACCGAATTTACCACAGTTGGGGCAAGTCACTGGGTTAAGTTGTGGACGCATATTACGTGCTAACTCTGACGTAAAAATACCTGTTGGTACCGCAATAATCGAATAACCCGTGATCATGACCATGGTTGCAATTGCTTGGCCGAGCGGTGTCTTGGGTGACATATCACCATAGCCAACCGTCGTCATCGTAACAACGGCCCAGTAGATAGACAATGGAATACTGGTAAATCCATTTTCCGGCCCTTCTACGACATAAATAATTGAACCAAAGATGGTTACCAATAATACAAGCGATAAGAAAAAGACCGTAATTTTCTGTTGACTGGTTTTTAATGCAGACGCCAAAAACCCAGCCTGTTGCATATAGGCCTTGAGCTTAAGAACGCGAAACACACGTAAAATACGTAATACCCGTATCACGAGTAGATACTGCACGCCTACAAACATTAAGCTCAAATAACTTGGCAATACAGATAGTAAATCTACTATTCCAAAGAAACTAAAAGCATAGCGTAAGCGGTTGGGTGCTGAAAACAGCCTTAACGCATACTCAATAGTAAACAAAATGGTAAAAAACCACTCTGCATAAAAGAACAACGTGCCATACTGCAAACGCATATATAGCACACTATCAAGCATGACGACGGCCACACTGGCTAAAATTGCAATCAGCAATACAATATCAAAGAGCTTACCCAGACGAGTATCTGTGCCTTCAATAATGATATGTGTACGGTTACGCAAGTGTGTAAGAGCTTCGGCGGTTGGTTGCTTCATAGAATCAGTACTTTATAAAATCAATGGCTTGATAGCACACAATGACTTAAAATGTGATGGATAAGGGCAAGTTGGTCAAAATAGCTAAAACTGGTTTATAATATCGCTCACCTATCACAGTGAATACAATCTATAAGTTGCCACAGTGTAGCAAAAAAGCACTCTCAACAACATACAAATCGTTAACGTGCCAGTAGCGCTACTACCTCAAATAGACAAAGTAATGATAGTATAAAATCAGGCAATCAGATACCGAAGGTTGTTGTTGATCACTCTTTTTACCCATAAAAATAGTACGTAGAACTTAAGGATGTTATATGGCAGGCCATTCAAAATGGGCAAATATTAAACACCGTAAAGCCCGTCAGGATGCAGTAAGGGGTAAGATATTTACCAAGATTATTCGTGAAATCGTTTCAGCTGCCAAACAAGGCGATCCCGATCCTGACAAAAACCCACGCTTACGTGCCGTTATCGAAAAAGCCCTATCCGTCAATATGACGCGCGACACGATTAATCGTGCTGTCGACCGTGGTACAGGTGGCGGCGATAACGAGAATATGGAAGAAGTCAGTTACGAGGGTTATGGTGTCGGTGGTGTGGCTGTATTGGTCGAAACCATGACGGATAACCTTAACCGTACGGTCAGCGAAGTACGTCACGCTTTTACCAAGAATGATGGTAATCTTGGCACATCGGGCTCAGTGGCGTATCTATTCACTAAACGTGGCGAAATCACTTTTAACGATGTCAGCTTAGAAGATGAAGTCATGCTCGTTGCACTAGATGCGGGCGCCGTTGATATCGAAAATGATGGCGAAAGCTTGCTCGTTATCACTGAATGGGAAAGTTTCGGTCAAGTCCAAGATGCTCTTAATGCGGCTGGTCTTGTTTCTGACAATGCCGAGGTCACTATGTCACCATCTACTACGGCTGAGATCGACAATGTTGATGATGCTGAAAAGATCATAAAGATGATCGATATGTTAGAAGATGCTGATGATGTGCAAGAAGTTTATACTAACGTGAATTTCTCTGCTGACGTCATGGCCCAGCTTGAAGCGTAATCTTATTAATTGTTCAGTAAAAAGGGCCAGATACTAAAAGTATTTGGCCCTTTTTTATTAAGACAGATTTGGACTCAGTTTTACGTCCAACTTCCTTCTAGTGCTAGTAAATACTCTTTTTTATCCAGCCCGCCTGTATATCCACCGAGCTTACCGTCGCTTGCAATCACTCGATGACAAGGCACGATAATGCTAAAAGGATTTTTGCCATTGGCCTGCGCGACCGCACGAAACCCCTTTGGACTTTTGACACGCTGCGCGAGTGTGGCATAGCTAATGGTTTCGCCATACTCAATACCTTGTAATGCCTGCCATACTCTTTGCTGAAACTCAGTGCCCATAGAGAAGTCCAAAGGCAAATCCAATGTCTTACGTTTACCATCAGCATAGTCTTTAAGTTGAAAAATCGTTTCTATTAATAATGCTTGAGCAGGTTCATTCATGCTTAGGCTATTTTTGTCTATAAAAGTAAAATCTTCGTCTGTCAGACCATAGTACTTTTTAAGTTTAGGTACAGATTTTGAGCTATGCCATGAGTTACCTGCCAGCAGCCAGTTGGCTTCAACAAGCATAGGCTGACCATGCTCATTGACACGAGCAATCAGTGTTAATCGATGTGACCCAAAGGCTGCTGTGGTAACTATCATAGCGTCTACTTCCCTATTGTCTTAAAAATAATTTACCAGTTAAAACTGGCTCTCTTATTCTTTATCATCGGTCTCGAACAAAGCGGCGACAAATTGCTTCGGACTAAAAGAACGTAAGTCGTCAATCGACTCACCCACACCAATATAGCGGATAGGCACATCTGTCGTTTCGGCAATATTAAACACCACTCCACCTTTAGCCGTACCATCTAGCTTAGTAATGGTGATGCCTGTCAGCGGCACAACTTTATTAAACAGCTCGACTTGGTTAATAGCATTTTGACCCGTGCCAGCATCTAGCACAATCATACCTTCATGCGGAGCACTTGGATCCGCTTTACGCATGACACGTACGACCTTCTCTAACTCTGCCATCAAATGTGTCTTATTTTGCAGACGTCCCGCAGTATCGGCGATGAGCACATCGATATTTTTTGCTTTGGCTGACTGCATCGCATCAAAAATGACAGAAGCGCTGTCAGAACCATGACCTTGCGCTACCACTGGAATATGATTGCGCTCGCCCCAAATCTGTAGCTGCTCAGTAGCTGCCGCACGGAACGTATCGCCCGCTGCCAGCATGACTGACTTACCTTCGCCCTGTAGACGCTTGGCAAGCTTACCGATCGTTGTGGTTTTCCCTACGCCATTGACACCTACTACCAATATAACAAACGGCTTTTTGCTAGTATCAATCACCAATGGCTCAACTTTTGGTGTGAGGATATCAACCAACTCACTTTGCAATGCTTTATATAGAGAGTGTGCATAAATCAAGTCACCACGATCTGTTTGCTCGGTAAGGCTCTTGATGATACGGTTCGTCGCGTTGACGCCGATATCGGCTACCAATAGCTGATCTTCGACTTCTTCTAATAGCTCGTCATCAATCTCCTTACCACCGATTAAGATACTGACCATGCCTTCGGCTAAGTTTTTGCGTGACTTACTGAGGCCCGTTTTCATACGGTTGAACCAGCTGCCCTTTTTCTTATTCTCTTTTCTCTCTTGTGAGTCTGTAGCAGGTTCTTTGCTAGTAGCTGCTTGTGCGTCATTGTCAGCTACCGGGTTTACACTTGGCGTATCACCCAATTGCTCTTGCAACGGCATAGCAGGAATGGTTGACGCAGTATTAGTTTGACTTGTAGCAGCTGTCTCTGTAGCGCTCGAAAAGCTTTCAGAATTACCTTTAGGGACGTTATGCTCTTCTGTCATGACAATTGGCGTCGCCAAAGCAATATTGTCTGCAGCATCATTGCTAGAGACATCTTGGTTTACCGTACTGTCCTTTTGTGGAGCAACACTCTCTGTTTCATCAATAACGGGCACAGATTGCACCGGTAGACTGGGTAAGGTAATATCATCGTCATCTAAGTCGTCAAGACCCGCATCAAGGTTAATGACTACGCGGTTGCTATTGTTTGGGTTGTTCATAAGTTTGCCCTAAAAGTTATCACGATTAATTATTTGTTTATTGTTAATGGATTTGCATATTGTCATCTGGCTACGAACGACATGATTCTTAATTTTGACCTATTTTAGCATAATTCAAGTCATGCTCAGCCCTTACCCTATTAGACTATCGTCAAAATTGATCTGTTTAAAAAATCACTCAATGATTTGAGAAAGTTTTGCTTAAGGTTTGGACACAAAATTCTGACTTGTTACTTGTCGGACTTCGCCTACTCTACCAAGACTTATTCGATAAATACTTATTAGGAATCCGTTATGTCATTATTCTCTAAGCACTACAAAAAAATCAGCAGCATCAGTGTGGCTGTTTTATTAACGACAACTATATTGGTGACGGGTTGCACTACGACGCAAGAGTTTAGACCGACTGCTAGCGTTATGGTTGGTGCTCAGACCTCTTTGTAACGCTATTTATCACTATGATTAGCCTCTAATCCTTCTATTATTATTTTATATAAGTAGACCATACCATGCCATTGTCTTTATCTCTAGCAGCTGCGCCATTACGAATGGCTTGTACCTTAGCAGTAGCAACGTCACTTGCTGCGTGTCAAACCAATACGATGCCTACTAATTCTGCAACCGTGACAAGCTCAATCGCAACAGATAGCTTGGCTCTAAACATATCAGATGAGAATAAAACGAGCAAAGACACTCAGCCGTCTGAGTTGACAATGGACATGTCAGGTCGACATGAATATCAGTTAGAAAATGGTCTAAAAGTCGTCATAAAAGAAGACCACCGTGCCCCAGTCGCTATGACACAAATCTGGTACCGAGTGGGCTCGGCAGATGAGCCTCTTGATAAAGGTGGTATCTCTCATTTACTCGAGCACATGATGTTTAAGGGCACGACCAATGTCTCTAGTGATGACTATGAGCGGCTAATGGCCAAGTTTGGCGGCGTCAACAATGCCTTTACCAGCTATGACTATACGGGGTACTACGAGCTATTCCCTGCCAATCGTATGCCATTAGCGTTAGAGCTTGAAGCAGATCGCATGAAAAACCTTATATTCGATGACAAAGAATTTGCCAAAGAGCATCAAGTGGTCATGGAAGAGCGCCGCCAACGTACTGATGACAATCCACTTGCCAAAGCGTATGAGTCATTTCGTCTACTGGCCTTACCTGACAGCCCAAAGGGTGAGTCTGTCATTGGACCTATGAGCGAGCTAGAATCGATTAAACTTTCAGATTTAAAAGACTGGTATAAGACATGGTATGTACCAAATAATGCGACGTTAGTCATCGTCGGTGACGTGCAACCACAAGAAGTACTTACTCAAGTCAAACGTTACTTTGGTGATTTAGAAAAAAGCAACCTACCCAAACGTACTTCTGTGACTCAAAAAGGCTTCCGTGGTTATCAAAAGGTTGACTCTGAGCAAGCCGTACAAGTGCCCGTTCTACTGATGGGTTACAACGTGCCAAGCCTTGCCACGACAGACTCAAACAATGAAAAACAAGCTTATGCCCTGTCACTTGCGCAAGATGTGCTCGATGGTGGCTTATCTGCACGTTTAGAGAGTCGACTGATACGTGAGCAAGGTATATTGACGACGGTTGGTACTTCTTACGACTTGTTAGATCGCGGCGATGGGCTGTTTTTAATACAAGCAACACCTCGTGAAGGCGTCAGCTTAGAGCAAGCACAACAAGCCATAACCTCAGAAATAGAAAAGTTAAAAACCGATCCTATTGCCGATGATGAAATCAGTCGCGCCAAGACTAATACGGTGACTGGTTTGATTTATGCACAAGACAGCATGGAAGGACAAGCACGTATGATAGGCTCGTTACAATCTATCGGTCTAGATGACAGACTGCTTGCTAAGTTGCCAACTAAGCTCGACGGTATCAGTGTGGCTGACATTCAGGCTGCCAGTAAACAGTATTTGGTCAAGGACAACTTGACGGTGATGCATGTCGTGCCACCTAAAGACAATAAAACCCCAGCAAAATAGTAGCTGCCTATTATCAAACGTCTCATAAAAATGGCCATAACACTGTATTCTTAATAAGAAGAAACTCATGATTCAGAATAAATACGACTCTAAAGCAAGACAAGAATCTTTTAAGGCTGCTTCATCCTCTATAAGAAGCACTATCGCATCTACAAAGCGAGCCTACCTCAGTGCTAGCGTAGCTTTTGCTTTTAGCGTCTTAGCTACTACCGCGCAGGCAGATGCAACAGCTGCTGAAGATTACCGCTCACCTGCTGCAGTCGATGCAAGTGCGCCAATTGCTGCCTTATCTAAACTGACCAGCTTAGATGATGACAAACCTTTAAAAGTCACTGTACCAACCATTCAACAGTTTAAGACCAAGTCTGGCGTACCTGTTATGTTTGTACAAACGACCACCTTGCCAATTGTCGATATTGATTTGCGTTTTAATGCTGGTAGCGCGCGTGATGGTAGTATCAAAAAGGATGGTTTTGGTATTGCTAATATGACAGCGACGATGCTCGAACAGGGCTCAAAAAGTCTAGATGAAAACGCATTTACACGTGCAGTGGAAACGTTGGGCATCAATCTAAGCAGTAGCGCCTATAAAGATATGTTTGTCGTTTCACTGCGTAGCTTATCTGATGATAAGCATCTCCTACCAGCCATTGATTTAATGACACAGATGGTAAGTGAGCCTACGTTTGACGAGCAAGTTCTAGCACGCAATAAAGCAAGACTGTTGGTAGGCCTGCAGCAACAAAAACAAGATCCCAATAGCCTAGCAAGCATCGCTTTCAATGATGCTTTGTACGGTACTCACCCTTACGCGCATCCATCAGTCGGCACACTAGAAAGCGTTCCTACGATTGAGAAGCAACAACTGATAGACTTTAAAAACAAATATCTAGTGGCAGCAAACGCATCTGTCGCTATGACCGGCAACCTGACATTAGAACAAGCCAAAAAACTGGCAGAAGACATCACTGCTAAATTGCCTGCTGGCCAAGCTGCCACTGATTTACCTGAGCCGAAACCGCTTACCAAAGCGCAGCACGTTCATATTCCATTTCCAAGCACTCAAACCACTGTACTCATGGGACAGCTGGGTAGTAAACGAGCTACCGACCCAATAGCACAGCAGCAGCAGACCAACTTTGCTGTTGGAAACGAAGTCATGGCAGGCAGTGATTTTAATGCGCGGCTAATGACTGAGGTGAGACAAAACCTTGGCTATACTTATGGAATCTCAGGATCGATGAACCCAATGCTCTCTCGAGGTCCCTACCAGATTGGTTTTTCGACACGTAATGACAAGGCGCGTGCGGCCATTGACGCAAGCTTAGCGGTTATCAATGAGACGCTGGACAAAGGTATCACCAATGAGGAGATGCGCCTAACTACAGATAATTTGAAAAACAGCTTTCCGATGGGATTTGCGAGCAATGCAGGTATTAATGGCTTACTTGGAATGATGAACTTTTACCAATTGCCGAATAACTACTTAGCTGACTATACCAATCGCATTGATCAAGTCACACTTTCAGAGGTCAATCAAACCATGCGAGATACGCTAAAACCTGATAACTTTTTGATAGTTACAGTTGGACAAGAAGATCCGTGGAAAGAAAAGAAAGTGGCAAAGAAAACCAGTAAGAAATAAATCGCTAGGAAGTAGGTTAGAAAAGATAAGGCTTATTAATTTTGTAAACGTATTATGAGTAGTAAAAAATACTGCTCATAACATCTACTTTGATATTTGAACGGCTATAATCTTTAAATAAGAAGTGAAATATTAGGAATGCTTAGTATTAAGAATACTTGGCGTCAGAAATTTTTAGCGCAACATCATAGACAAAATGCTCAGGCTTATGGGTGGCCCCGTTATAGCTCAGACGGATAACATGCTTATCATAAGACGTCACTTTATAATTACCGTTGGCAAAGTTATGTAGCGTCGGCACAATTAATAGCGCTTCTATTTGACGGTTATCTACTTTAACATTGAGGCGCTGACCCTCTCGCGGATATAAGAAATAATCACAGTAGTCATTTACCATGACCTCTGATATACGTTCAATAACCTGATTACCTGTTTCTTCTTGAATTAATTTTGGACAGACATCAGAGCGCTTAGAGGCCAAACGAGCATAAGAGTTTTTGATACTATCTTCTATCTCTTTAGAGCTTTGTATATGTCTATCAGCCTTATCCGTCACTATCATATTGTTTTCAGAGGACATCTCTGTACTACACGCACTAATCAGCAATACCGACATAAGTGCAGAAGTAAACAAAGCACCATACTTATAGTTAGAGTGCAAAAAACTTTGTTTCTCGTTATTTAATTTATGATAGCTTTTCATTGTCGAGCGCTGATTTTTCATAGTTTTCGCTTAAAGTAAATTTGGTGGTTTTCTTTATAAGCCATGAAAATATAAAGGCGATTGATAACACATATTATTAAAGCATAGTTTTTAAAGACCAAACAAATTTTTAATGAACTCATGCGTCTATCCTATGAATCCTACCAAATAATTACAAAATTATTATTTTTAGTAAACATCGGAATAGTATATATAAAAATGAATATATATCTAGCGTTATCTCGGCTAACTTTATATTCATTTGAATTCTCGATTCTTGACAAGTCAGTTAATAGCGGCAAGAAGAAGAACTACTAGCGTGATTAAAACCCCATTTGCGATAACCATCCGTATCTAAATGAATAGCTCCCGTCGCATATAATCCTAAGCCAAAGTTATAAGGCTGCCCTTGATACTGCCAAAACTGACATAAGCCATCATGCATGGTACTCAAGCGCCATAAATTGTCTTCGTACTCAGGCACCCAGATATCCATAGCACTTGCATTCATATGCTTACTACCATCTGCCCCGCCTGCACAGTCATTCAAACCTGGGTTACGATATACCGAACGTATCTCACTGCTGAGTGGTAAAATACCTTGGTTTTTCAACTCACTATAAAGGCGCAATGTTGGTACAATGTTAGACCATAGCTCTTGAGGTGGCAATTGATACGGCTCATACCCGCATTTACTCCAGCTACGAGCAGTCGTCAGCAGTTGCGACAGTGGCGGTACATTCTGTGACCCGACTCGTGCGCTGAGATAGCGTTCATACTCTGCTACCTGTCTGGCACGATAGCTATTGCTATTTAACCATGCGTTAAAGTCCATATTCATAGAATCGTTATAAGCACCATTATAGGTGTTGTTTGCTGTACTATAAGTAGCACCGCGTCTCACTACATTCACACGTTTATTTTCTTCAATGGATAACCTAGCATCAATCTCGAAATCACGCTGTTTTTGTACAATCAAGTTTTGCATACTGTCGCCACTTGATGCATTCGCACCACTCAACATGGTGACACCAGGACGCTGATTTGAGCTGTTAGTAGAAGGCGTTATATACGCATTACTGTTATTGCTTGTACTGCTACTTTGACGTATTTGAATACGGCGTTCACTATCGTCACTGATAATAACGGCATGAGCACTGACACTGCCAACACATAGGATAAGAGTAATAATAGGTTGGCAAATTTGCCTATACGCATGGATTTTTGATTTTATCATTGCAAGAAACTACCGCTAAAAACGTTTTATCGATACTATCAAATTTTCAACAAGCAGGCTAAACTATCGCTTCTAATTTGAAGTCCAATATTGATAATTAACACTTATCCTTATAACTTTTATAATTGAGTGACTTTATTATTATTTGTGAATTATATAGCGATCGCTTGCTCGCATACTTTTATTAAAGTCGGTACTTTTAAGTACGCTTCTCATCATTATTTATAATGAGATAATTTAGTTAGTACTTCCCTCCTACACCAATTGTTAGCCAAATTCTGCCTATGTCTTCTAACCCGCAATATCGTTTTTCACGTCAAAGCCATCATTTGGGTCAAGGTCATGCACCGACACTATGGCAACGCATTCATATCGACCCATGGTTAACTTTACTGTTATTGACGGTTTGTTGTATTGGTCTGACGATTCTATACAGTGCCGCAAGCCAAGATATTGGTATGGTTATTCGCCAAATGGTCAGTTACGGTGTGGCATTTGCTGTGATGTTTACTATGGCGCAGATACCGCCCAGTCTCTATCGTACCTTTACGCCTATATTTTATGTCTTAGGACTTATATTATTAGTATTGGTAGATATTATCGGTGAAGTCCGTATGGGTGCTCAGCGCTGGATCAATTTGCCTGGGTTCGGTAGTGTGCAGCCTTCAGAGTTCATGAAGCTGGGCATGCCAATGATGTGTGCTTGGTTTTTGTCTAAGCGTGATTTGCCGCCGTCAGCATCTAGCATCGCTATTACCTTGGCATTGATCATTGTACCGGTGCTATTAATTGCTAAAGAGCCTGATCTTGGTACATCACTACTGGTCGCTGCTAGTGGTATATTTGTGCTGTTCTTAGCAGGCCTTTCGTGGCGATTGATTTCTGCTGCTGTAATTTTGGCTGTACCATTTATTGCCTTTGCTTGGAACTTTTTACTCCACGACTATCAGCGTACGCGGGTATTGACACTACTTAATCCTGAAGCAGATGTACAAGGTGCTGGGTGGAACATCATTCAATCGAAGACAGCTATTGGCTCTGGTGGCCTCACTGGAAAAGGCTATCTAGAAGGCACGCAATCGCACCTACATTTCCTACCAGAAGGCCATACTGACTTTATTATTGCAGCCTTCTCCGAGGAGTTTGGTTTGCTCGGTGTGATGCTACTGATGTTCATTTACTTTTGCCTTTTATCACGCGCCTTATATATCGCTTTCACCCATCCTGATGTTTACAGCAGATTGTTGGCTGGTGCTATCGCCATGTCTTTCTTTGTGTATATATTCGTCAATGTCGGTATGGTTGGCGGCATTTTGCCTGTCGTAGGTGTTCCACTACCATTCATTAGTTATGGTGGTACAGCTATCGTGACTCTGATGGCAGGATTTGGCCTACTCATGTCTATCCATACACATAAATCTGGCTAACTGGAATAAGATGCTTTCTGTATAAATTGTCTTTAGAGTAAGTCGTTGTAATAATTATGGTAGTACCATTAAGATAAATTGTTTTGTACTACTAATGATTTGATAAAAGACAATTAGCCATAACGCGAAGAAGAGTTTTATTCTTCGCGCTATGGCTTTTTTATTTTAATGGTTTTCATATAATGGATGTTCGTATCAATCACTATAATAGTTACAAATCCGAAATAATTATTTTTTTAGCATCCGCTATTTTTACTAAAAAATATATATAATTTCCGACATTAGCTAATCACCTACAAGTTCAGAAAGATTTTATTCCTTGTTTTTTACAAAAAATTGCGTTAACCTCGTTTTACTGTACTCTGATACATAACCCGTACATAGCTACTAATAAACTTTGCATTTAAATATATTTAGGTTGTAGCGTAGCCGTATAGTTAGCATCTTGTAGATTCCAGACTTTCAAATACACTACTTAATTAACGGTTTGATAACAAAGCGATACGCGATGTCCTCTGAACCTTTTACTAACGTAGCATTCTAAAGAAGTTTGTATATCGCACATCATGTAAATACGACATATAGTGACATTGTCACTCAGTCCTGATTTTGGACTTTGTATTCAATGCTTATCGCTAACTATCATTTGAGCGTATCGTCAGTCACTTTATCTATTAGATGTACTGAATACTGATGATAATGAAATGAAAAATTACCATATATTAATACCTATAAGAGCCATTCGTTAATCAATATGAAAACAATAGATTAATGCCATGCTCAATCTAAAATACTTAGAGTTAGGTTTTGATGTATAAGTTATAGAGGTATTTATGAACAAGCGTTTATCTGGTTTACTTACAATGTCAGCAATGTTATTTGCTGGCTCTGCAGTCGCTACCAATGCAAATGCTGTAGAAGCAAAGACCACACTTGCTATGATTTCGCAAGATAACGCCTCCCACATCGACCGTGTACTTGGTGAACTAAGCCGTCAGCATGATGGTGCATCAAGTTTGGTAAAGTCAGCCCGTCAGCCGACTTCATTGGCACTTAGCAGCTCATTGTTAGCCAATGATACGACACAAGTTACCAATGATGAAGATGTATTAGAGCGCCTAACAGCTGTCGCCTCTAACTCTGTCAGCAAATTTAAGCAAACTGGCCTTGCGTCTTGGTATGGTCGTAAGTTTCATGGTCGCAAAACTGCCAGTGGCGAAACTTTTGACATGAACGGTTTAACTGCAGCGCATCGCTCATTACCATTGAACTGCTATGTCAAAGTTACTAACAAGACCAATGGTAAAAGTGTCGTGGTAAAAGTGAACGATCGTGGCCCATTCCATGGTAACCGTGTTTTGGATTTATCTTATGGTGCTGCCAAAAAACTCGGTATTACGAGCAAAGGCGTAGGTAACGTTGCTATTGAGCGCGTTGCAGGGCCTTAATTTTAGGTATCGGTTTTAAAGACCAATAATATTACTAGCCCATATAGCAAAAAACGCCTAACTAATCATTAGTTAGGCGTTTTTTATGGTTTATATTTATCGTTCCAAACTAATAGTAGCTACTAAGCTAGTCAAAACACAGTACTATTAGTCCTATGTACTTTATAACTCAAATGCGCTTTCGATAGCGTCATCCAGGCGCTCAACAGCAATCACGTTGATACCTTTAAACTGAGGCGCATCCTTAGCAGGCGCATTGGCCTTTGGAATGATGGCATGCTTAAACCCATGTTTCATCGCTTCTTTCAGGCGCTCTTGTCCGTTAGGTACTGGGCGTATCTCACCCGATAGACCGACTTCACCAAATACGGCTAATGAAGATGGTAATGCTCTCTCTTTGATACTTGAAGCACAGGCCAACAGTACGGCCAAATCAGATCCTGTCTCTATGACTTTGACACCACCGACGACGTTGACATAGACATCTTGTCCACTGGTATGTATTCCGCCGTGACGATGCATCACCGCTAGTAGCATGGATAAACGTTGGAAATCTAGACCCAACGCCATTCTTCTAGGCGAGCCTTGTGAATCATCGACCAAGGCCTGTACTTCTACTAGTAGCGGCCTTGTTCCCTCACGACTGACCATGACAACTGACCCAGCAACAGGTTTGTCATAACGACTTAAAAATATCGCTGATGGATTGGCAACTTCTTTGAGCCCCATATCAGTCATACCAAAGATGCCCAGTTCATTAACCGCACCAAAACGATTTTTGACCGCACGAATCATACGAAAACGTGAGTCAGACTGGCCTTCAAAATAAAGTACGGTATCAACCATATGCTCCAATACTCGCGGACCTGCTAGCGTGCCTTCTTTGGTTACATGCCCTACTAAAAATAGCGCTGTACCTGTTTGCTTAGCATAGCGCGTCAAAATCGCTGCAGACTCCCTAATCTGACTGACACCACCTGGTGCAGAGTTGATAGCATCCGTATAAATAGTCTGAATAGAATCGATAATAGCGATGGCTGGCTGCTCTTGCGTTAATGCAGCACAAATGGTTTCTACGTTAGTTTCGGCCAGTACACGCAGTCTATCAGCAGGTAAATCTAAGCGTTTGGCTCGCATGGCCACCTGTGCAAGTGACTCTTCACCCGTCACGTATAGTGCACTACCTGCCAATGAATCGGCTCGTGCCATGTTGGTCGCCGTTTGTAGCAATATCGTTGATTTGCCAATACCCGGATCACCACCGATTAGCACCACAGAACCCGCCACTAACCCACCACCCAGTACGCGATCAAACTCACTAATACCGGTTGGTAGGCGTGTGTCGAGCGTCACACTTACTGCGTTAAGCGGCATGACAGCACTGTGAGTACCGGAGTAGTTACCAGCTGGCGCACTGGTACCACGAGTAGCAGCTCTAGCGTTATTGGGCTTAGCGGTGCTTTTATTATGGTGAGGCATGCTGACATTTGGGGCTTCAACCAAGCTATTCCATTCCCCGCAATCCGTACACTGCCCAGCCCATTTACCAAAATGCGCACCGCAATGCTGACAGACATAGCTGCTTTTATTTTTTGCCATAGCTTATAAGCCTTATTCAGAGGATCAATCGAGAATAATGAAGAAAGTATTGTCACGCTTTATAAGCGCTGATTCAAAAATATTTGTCATGATAAGTCAGCCATTGGTTTTGCAAGCTGTACTTGAAAGAGGATAGTGTTAATTGTAGATATAAGTAGTAACTGGCTTATAAGCTCTATATAAAATAGTGTTAGCCAGCTCTATTAGTTAATCAGAAAACACAAAATTATTGGTATGAATTTTACGTAGCGTTTGGAAAGCAAAATGCATAGGGAGTAAGGAAAATCCATACCAGATAACTCTACTTTAACGGCACCTTTTTATTTTGAGCGCACTATATAAAATAGAGTATGAGATAAGCAACTTAACGCTCTCACTTATACTTGAAAGTCTTTACCTAGATAAACAGATTTTACTAAATCATTTTCTAACACTTCAGCTGAAGTGCCTTCTGCAATGATAGCGCCTTCTGATACGATATAAGCCTTTTCACAAATAGCCAGTGTATCTCGAACATTGTGATCCGTGATTAAAACGCCAATACCGCGATTTTTCAATGTCAAAATAACGTCTTTAATATCACCGACAGAGATAGGATCTACCCCTGCAAAAGGCTCATCCAATAAGATAAACTTAGGATCAGCAGCCAATGCTCGCGCAATCTCACAGCGACGACGCTCACCGCCTGACACGCTCATACCCTGAGACTTGCGCACATGTTCTAAATGGAACTCGCCAATCAACTTTTCAAGCTCTTGCTGCTGTTCAGCTTTACTTAATTCTGTACGAGTCTGTAAAATAGCTAAGATATTGTCTTCGATAGATAATTTACGAAAGATTGATGCCTCTTGCGGCAGATAGCCGATACCCGCACGCGCACGCTCGTGCATTGCGTATTTAGATAAATCCATTTTACCTAGCGTAACACGGCCCTTATCCATATTGACCAGTCCCACCACCATATAGAAGCTAGTTGTTTTACCAGCACCGTTAGGGCCTAACAATCCAACGACTTGACCTTGCTCAACAGAAAATGAAACGTCTTTGACTACCCAACGCTTTCCATAGCGCTTGCCTAAATTTTGCATAGTCAATCGAGCGACAGGCGCCGTATTGGTATTTGATGCCGATAGGTCTAGATTTTTATCATCGCTCATAACTTACTCTTACTTTCACAAAATTTAAGCATTACTAAAGGCAGGCTTACCTACTCATAGCCTATTTATCTGGATTAACGTACGCCACTTTGGTTTGTACCATTGTTAGGCGGGAATACCAATTCAACGCGCTGATTACCACCAGCGGTTGCTTCAACATCACCTGCTTTTAGGCTATAACGGATAACATTACCAGCGAAGCTTGCACCATTTTGAACCAGTTTTGCATTGCCAGTTAGTGTAATAATCCCAGACACTGCGTTGTAGTCAATCTTGTTAGCCTGCCCTTTTGCCAAGCCCTTTTCTTGCGTGACTACTTGCTGCATAGTCGCTGGACGGCCAGTTGCTACTGCTGAGTTAATGCTACGCTGCTGAGAAAGATTGACCGTGATGTTATCAGCCGTCATCTTAAACGTACCTTGAGTGATAATGACATTCCCTGCATAACTGGTCACGCCGGTACGCTCACTATAAGTAGCTTTGTCCGCTAGCAATTTAATCTGCTGATTAGAATCTGATGGCAATGCATGACTATATAGCGGTAGCGCCAATAGCAACACCATTGGTAGTGCGCGCAATTTGTGCAAGCAGAATGACGATGCGCGTAAAGTAGGCAAAAATTTAAGTTTCATATAAATAACTCATTTCATAATAGGTGGTAGGATTTGCAAACTTTATGCTAGCTGCTATTTTTTGACACAGTAAATAAGAAAGACTTTGATTAAAATAATGCTTTATCTTGGCGTTCAGATGGAGAAAAGGCAACAGCAACTTGGCCAAATTCATACTCACCTGTCTCAAGATTGGCAGTCATACTAGAGGCTTCAAATCGATTCATGCCTTGTTCGATTTTCACAGGCGCGTCACTGTATACTTTGCCTGATTTCGTATTGCCCTTTAGCGTACTACCAGTTACTTTTATTGGTTCGATATCAGGGGTACTCTTATTGCCTTCGCTCACCAGTGTAAATCCACCTGATAAACTAAGCTCCCCTGTCTGTTGACTAATAGCTGCACTGCCCGCTTGAATACGATAGCGTTGCTCTGCAGATGGTTCCCAATTCATGGTAATGCCTGACATTTCATCCTGATTGGTCTCAGGATTATGCGTCAAAGACTCAGCGGTAAGCTCGTATTCGGTTTCACCCTGATCATTAGTCTGTACGGCTTTGATATCAGTGGCTTCATAATCGACATCTGTCGTTTCAATGTTGACTGGCGGCGTTACGTCGCCTTGCTGCTGAAAAAACCAACCCGCGATACCAGCAATAATTAAGGCTAATACAATTAAGACACGTGTATTCACGACTGTTTATCCTGAGTTTGCGCCTCATCAAGCGTGTAATGCGCGATAAAGTCTTGATAATGTCCATGACCTTTTAAGATAAGATCACATATCTCGCGCACTGCACCAGTACCGCCAGCACGAGTCGTTACCATGTCACTGCGCTTGATAACTTCAGCATGCGCATTAGGTACGGTTGCTGCAAATCCTACTGTTTGCATCGCCTTAATGTCTGGTAAATCATCGCCCATATAGGCACAGTCGGCAGCAGTGATATTCAGGGTAGAATCTAGAGACGATAGTAGCTCGTTTAGTGCAATGAGCTTATCATCACGGCCTTGCACCACATGGTTGACGCCCATTTCTGCTGCGCGCTTGTTTACCATCGCACTACTACGGCCCGTAATGATGGCTGTTAAAATACCGTAACGGGCTAAAGACTTAACACCCACACCATCCTGTACGGAGAACGCTTTGGTCTCAACACCATTGGCATCATAGATGATTTGACCATTGGATAAAATACCATCGACATCCATGACCAATAGTTTTACTTGTCCGGCTTTCTGTATCAAGTCCTGCATTATTTGTCTCTTTTTAATATTTATTTTCGAAGCGTTATTCTATATAGCTTAACTATTTCAACGGCAACTCACAGACCTTATTTGACCCCAGCTTGTAGCAAATCATGCACGGTAATAATAGCTTCTAAACGATCTTCATCATCGATAATCAATAACTGGCTAATACCACTTTCATTCATAACACTTAGCGCATCTGACGCACGCATCGTTTTACTAATATGGCGTGGATTGTTGACCATCACTTCATGCATTGGCGTTTGTAGATCGATGCCTTTTTCTAACCCTCGGCGTAAGTCACCATCTGTGAACACACCGACGACCTTATTGTTATCATCAGTCACTACGGTCATGCCCAATCGTCCGGCAGACATAGTAAACAAAGCTTGTTGCAATGGGGCCTGCTGATGAATCAAAGGCAAGTCCTCTGAGTTCGTATGCATCAAATCTTCAACACGCGTCAATAGCTGACGACCCAAGGCACCAGCAGGATGCGATAATGCAAAATCTTCAGAAGTGAAATTACGTGCGTGTACTAAAGCAACCGCCAATGCATCTCCGAGCGCTAAAGTAGCTGTCGTACTGGAGGTAGGCGCTAGATTAAGCGGACAAGCCTCTTGCGACTGACCAAGTGTCAATACAATGTCAGCTGCTCGTGGCAACATACCGCGTTTATCACGACTGATACTAATGAGAGGAATATTTAGATGCTTAACAACTGGCAGTAGCATCTTGATTTCATCTGACTCACCTGAGTTTGAAATAGCAAGTAGCACATCACCTTTTACAAGCATACCCAAGTCGCCATGTCCCGCTTCACCAGGATGCATAAAAAAAGCAGGCGTACCAGTTGAGGCAAAGGTCGCTGCAATCTTGCGTCCAATTAGCCCTGACTTACCCATGCCTGTAACTACCACTCGACCCTTACAAGTCAGGATGATGTCACATGCTTGGGCAAATCTGTCGTCAATCTGCTCTGTTAGTAGTGCTAACGCAGATATCTCTGTGTTAATGGCCTCGATAGCAGTGGTAATAAATTGCTCATGGGTTAAGTTGTTTTTGGTATCACTCATGAATCTGCTCTATTTTTATAATGAATCAATACGCTATTTTACTACACTATGTTTCATATTAGTAATGGTCTACAAAATCTACACTAATATAGTGCTTTATACTGAATAAAGAGCTTGCTGCTATTTATACAAAAAAAACCCACTATTATCAGCAGGTTTTAAACGAATAAATCATGTCTTAATGTTTTTTCAGACAACACGCTCGATTAATTCAATACGTTAGCTATTGCTATCATTAGAACCGTCGTTTGGCTTATCTTCAAAGCCTGTGTTATCTACCGTGGCATCAAACCCACGATCTTGGCCGAAGCCACCACGCTCAAACCCGCGCTCTTGACCTTGACCGAAACTACCGCGTTCAAAACCACGATCCTGACCTTGGCTAAAACCACCACGATTAAATCCACTACGACTCGATGCAAATCCGCGCTCTTCAAAGCCGCCAGCAGCAGGATTACTACCACGTTCAAAGCCACCGCCTTGATATCCAGTCGGTGCTGCGCTCTGAGGCTGAGCACTTGTACCTGTCGTTGTGCTACTACGTGGGTTACGTGCTGGCACGACTGTTGAAATGGCATGCTTATATACCATTTGGCTCACTGTATTTTTCAGGAGAACGACATATTGATCAAATGATTCAATTTGGCCTTGTAATTTAATACCATTTACCAAAAAAATAGAGACAGGAATGCGATCTTTGCGCAGCGAGTTCAAGAACGGATCTTGTAAAGTTTGTCCTTTTGACATGAAATCTCTCCTAAATATTATATAGTTATGTTTTGAGTGCCAATTATTTTAAGTGTTAATTTAATTATAATGGCTAAAAGGTAGATACAATAAGGTGTTTTCTTTATAAAACGTATCTAAATAAATATTCGTTGCTCTTAAGTGATTCCACTTTATCGCGAATACGTTATTATTGTAAATAATTAAGTAACTAGTTGTTTCGTTAATGATTTCTGCCTACAAAAGTTCATAAACCAGACAACATAACAATGCTCAACGCACTGAGCTAAATTATAACAGCTATCTATGTCAATTTTTGAAACTAATTGTGTTAGCTATCATTGCACCTTAAGACAAGTACTCTCGTGCTTCGGCCATGGTTTCAAACGTTTGTAATATCATACGACTGCTAGCATCAGTCCCACTCTCAGGTTCTGCTATGCCATTTGATGATGCACTGGGTAATTGCATTACCTTTCTTAGCCATGTGTACTGACGTTTTGCTAGCTGTCTTGTAGCATATAATGCCTTATTTTGCATTTCCTGACAAGCAAGCGCCTCGGTCTCTTGGTTAGCCACGTTTTGTTGAGCAGCTGACTGAGCAACATTATCTGAGATTTCTTTTTCTCCGTTGACAGCTGTATGCTTTCCAAAAGCTTCATAAAATTGAGCTTTATCTAGATGAGTCTCATCAAATATCGGATGCTCAATATGTACCAAATATTCTAGTACTTGCCTGTAACCCACACAGCGCATCGAAGGCATATTAGGCGTGAGCGGATACTTTTTTAGTAAGTCTATGACTTCAGTCACTAGCCCTTCATTCCACATGATATCTAGACGTTGTTCGATACGATCATGTAGCCATGGGCGATCTGGCATTACCGATAGCGCATGCCATTGCTGATTCGGATTATGTGCCAATGCTTGCTTTGGCTTGCGCTGCCAGTCACTTATTGGAATATGTGTTTGTAGATAAACTTCAACTGCTCGCGTGATACGCTGAGTATCAGTAGCATGCAAACGCTCATGGCTTATAGGGTCTATACTCCCCAAATAATGATATAGAGCTCTAATACCTTCCTCTTGACGCCACTGCTCTACGCGCGCCCGTACGCTGTCATCGCTATCGGGCACAGGAGACAACCCATCGAGTAGCGCCATGTAATACATCATGGTGCCGCCTACTAATAATGGTATCTTGCCATTTCTATGACATTCGTCAATAAGACGAGCAACATCACTGACAAACTCAGCCACACTATGGCTTTGCATAGGATCAATGATATCGACCAAATGATGTGGATAACGCGCCAGCTCAGCCGCTGTTGGCTTGGCTGTACCAATGTTCATGTCACGATATATCAGTGCTGAGTCCACAGAAATTAATTCAAAACGGCCAGTATCGTATAGCTCGTACGCCAGTGACGTTTTGCCACTAGCGGTTGGTGCCATAAGACAAACCACGCTGTTATCCGTCAGTTTGTGAGGTAGGCTATCAGACGAATGTTGCATAAAGTGGCCTTTCATAATATATGGATAACTCAGATATCAATTGGTTTAATTGCTTTAAGATGTTGTAATTATTTTCAGATATTCAGGATAGCATTAGCTTTACTAAGCGGTGACTGTCTATCGTTTTAATAGCATTGCTCATAATTATTCCAGTAAGATCATTCACAAAAATCATTGAATCCTGTGCAGACATTTGCGTATTGACACTAATAAGTTGCTGATTAAAATCAGTAGCCTTGTTTGGTAATCTATCTTTTTTGAATACTTGCTGACTAGAGGTAAGTGACTCAAATAACTGGCTTACTTTAAACTGCCAGTCTTTAGCACTTATCAATACATACTGCCCTTGGTAATAAAATAACAGCCAAGGTAGCTTTTTATCATCTGCGTTTAAGTCCATATCAATAGCTTCTAAATCATTGATGATATCTAAGCAAATTGGTAAAGATGCAGGGGTAGCTCCTACAGCGGAATAATGTGACGTGCTGTTGTTACTGTTGTTACTGTTGTTACTGTTGTTACTTTGGTCTGATCGCTCATTGATATAAGATTGCACTGGCTCTTGCAATGAAGGGTTATTCGAAAATGATTGGTTTGCAGTAGACTGGTAAGACTGTCTAGTAGACTCTACTTGATTATTCTGCCTTAGGTTATTAGTAGGCTGAATACTCGAGATGGGCATTTCAGAAGAACGACTTAAAGAAGCATCATTATTTGCCCGTTCCGCAGATTTGTATTGGCTATCAGTTTCGGTCGTCGCTACGGACGCAGATGCAGACTCAGACCCAAACTTAGCTACATCAATCGTTTTCAACTGCGTACGAACTGTATGGCCTAAGTGCGCCATAATATTATTCAATGGACTGATTTTGATACGTTGTTTAGATGGATGCACATTGATATTTAGCCATTGAGTTGGTAAATCAAAATACAGTGCATACCCCATACCTGCTAGCTGTGCACCTTGTGCCAGTTGACGTATTTGATTGCTAATCAATGCTTCTTTTACCAGTCTGCCATTTACATAAATCAGCTTTGGTAAATCAGTTTTTTCATAATGCAATGGCCATAACCAACCACTAATCGCTGCCTGATTAACATTGCTATCGTCGTACGCTACAGACGACTGTACCAGACTCGACAAATCTATCGATATTGCTAATGCATTATCTGTCAATGCCATACCAGTCGCCTGTTCCAACCGCGGTAGTGGCAAACGACTGTCATTGTTACCACTAATACTCGTAGCACTTGCAGATAATGATAGACGTTGCTTATTGTCATGAAAAAGTGTCAAAGCAACATCGGCACGCGCCAGTGCGACTTCTCGGACAATCGTTTCGATATGACCAAATTCAGTAGCAATAGATTTTAGATTGCCACGGCGGGCAGGCACATTGAAATATAAGTCTTTGACTATGATTGTTGTGCCGCGGTTATGGACAACTGGTAACAGTTTCGGTGTGTCATCCAATACGCCAGCGACCTGTAATTGACGACCGATACCGCTCCCATCATGACTACTGGTTAAGGTTAAACGCGAGACAGCAGCCATCGCCGCTAACGCCTCACCGCGAAAACCCAACGTCGTAATACCATGCAAATTAGCAACGTCAGCAACCTTACTGGTCGCATGACGAGTGATGGCCATAACCATGTCATCAGGATGAATACCGACCCCATTATCCACTACCTCAATTAGGCCCATACCGCCTTGAGTGATGCGCACCTCAATATTGGTCGCACCAGCATCGATGGCATTTTCAAGCAGTTCTTTGACTACTGCTGCTGGACGTGTCACCACCTCACCTGCTGCTAATTGATTGATTAGCAACGGCGATAGTTTTTTAATACGTGTATTAGGATGATTATCTGGCATAGATAGATGTCATATTTTTGAAAAGTAGCGATTGGTATAATTTAGATATTCATTTAGATGATAAGTTGCGATAGATCCAAGCCCTGCGCTTGACCTGCCTTTGACAGTCTCAACTGCACTTGGCGAGCTTCAGTGTCGTTATCATCGCTGACACTTTGAGTCATATCGATGAATAACGTGGGCGGCGGAAGATAGCTATCAGCACGGCTAGCCCATTCGATAATAACTAATGCTTCAGGCTCATCGAGATACTCATCAAACCCAATAAAAGACAGCTCTTCTGGATCTTGCAGACGATATAAATCTGCATGATAAACTGGTTTGATCGAACCATCTTTTCGCTGAATACTATAAGGCTCAACCAAGGTATAGGTTGGACTTTTCACCGCACCTGTATGACCAAGCGCTTGTAACCAATAACGCGTCAATGTCGTTTTACCAGCGCCCAAGTCCCCTGCCAGCCACACGCTACCTGTCAGTGGTAATGTCGCTAATTGCTCAGCCAATGATTGAGTATCTTGCTCAGAGTTTAATATCAGAGTCTTTAAGTATTTGCTATTTTCTATAGATTGACCATCACACATCAGACTGAACCTGCTCTGTCTGTACCTGCATGGTCACCGTTGGATTGGTAAAGCTTTCACCGCGAATCAGTTTGGCATACAGCTCAGAGTCAGTCCACTCAGCACGAACCTGCTCACTGAATTCAAAATCCTCTAAGAGCAGTTTACCCATTTGATCGTTTGCAACATCATCAGCAAAACACTGCGCATACCCTGTCGCCGTCTCGTGAGCAATTACTGAGTACACGCTGACATCTGCTTCACCATTTTGCATTTGTGTCTGGCGTAGTATTTCTTGCGCCCAAAAAAATATCACTCGTGAAAACTGCTCTGCCGATGGTGAAACTGGCAAGCTTATCCAACGTGCGCTAAATTTCTTACACGCTGCGACATACTCAGGATCATCTTTGTTCCAAAAACAAATAGCATGATCAAAGCTATCAATAATGTCTTTGATGGAAGATTTTAGCAGACCAAAGTCGTAAACCATTTGCCCATGGTCTAAACGAGTGGCCTCAAGGATTAGCTCAATCTGATAGCTGTGGCCATGAATCGAGTGCTTACAACGCTCAGAACTACAGTTACGAACGATGTGAGCATTTTCAAATTTGAACAGTTTACGAATACGCATAATAATTTGACCAAAACAGTAAGCACTATGGTGCTAAATGTTAATAAATAAGAGTTTGCCGCGTTTATGAATCGGTTTATGACGCATTATAGCAAATCGCCATGTATCCGTAAGTAAGCACTTATTAATACAATGATTGATTGAACGAATCAATTGATGAACTAGGACTAACCGTATTGGGTTTGCTCATCATTCTGCGCAGAGAACACTTAGCGAAAACAATAGAGGATTTGAATGATACTTGAATCGTAGAGGAATTGTGCGAGCGCTATCTATTCCTAAAGCTTAAGCCTATACTCTATTCAGTAAACAGCTATGTTAGCTGTATTCACACTGTCTTGAATTCGCTTAACTTGGCGTAATGAGTAGTGTGCTGTAAAAAAGGAAACGATGATGAGCAAAGGTCAAGATAGTAAGAAGAACGTTAAGAAAAAACCCCTTTTGACCGCTAAAGAGAAGAAAGCTGCCAAACAAGCCAAGAAAGACGACAATGGTAGCATCCTAGGCAAACATTAATAATCGATAGATCAATATACCAATCTGACCTAACCTAACCGTTTGATTGGTATTTTTTTGGTTCGTCATTGGCTTTTAGCTAAGCACTGTCTTTAATTAAGCTTAGGTTTTGATTAAGCTCCGCGCGGTGCAAACATAATAATCGCCATTCCTAATAGCGCAACTATCGAACCCACTATGTCCCACATGGTTGGTCGTATACCATTGACCGTCCACAACCACAAAATCGCCATGCATATATAAACGCCACCATATGCCGCATAGACCCTGCCCGCAGCAGTCGGATGTAATGACAGCAGCCAAACAAACGCGACCAAACTCAGCACACCAGGTATCAGTAGCCAGATTGACTTGCCTTCTCGCAGCCAAAGATAAGGTAGATAACATCCTGCAATCTCAGCCAATGCAGTAAGCGCAAATAGCCCAACCGTCTTTAATTCTGTCAAAACTCACTACTCCTCACCTACTACTGTTCTAACCTGCTAAAACCAGTCAGGTATTGTACGGCATTTCCCAAAATAATCACCCTATCTCTATCACTACTTATAAATACTATTTTGGCTGACATTACAGTTAAAATCACAGTAAAATCTATCATAACAAACAAACCTCTTAGATAACCGTTTATCGAGGCCATACCGACATTGTAAATAGGAAGTTAGCATCATGATGCGTATTGGATTATTTTTATTAACCAACTTAGCAGTGATTGTGGTATTTAGCATTGTGTTTGGTATTTTATCGAGGTTTTTTGGAATCGGTGGTGTGTACAGCGCAGGTGGTCTTAACTACATTAGCCTTGCTGTTATGTGTGGTATCTACGGCATGGTCGGCTCGATGGTGTCGCTATTTATATCAAAGTGGATGGCTAAAAGATCCACTGGCACGGTAGTCATAGAAGCACCACGCACCGCTACTGAGCAATGGTTAGTTGATACAGTCGCCAAACAAGCGCGAGCCGTAAATATCGGTATGCCTGAGGTTGGTATCTTTAATAATTCGCAGCCAAATGCCTTTGCGACTGGCTGGAATAAAAATAAAGCGCTGGTGGCGGTTTCATCTGGTCTATTGCAAAACATGAATCAAGATGAAGTCGAAGCCGTATTGGCACATGAGATTGGTCATGTGGCTAACGGTGATATGGTAACCCTCGCCCTCATTCAAGGTGTAGTCAATGCGTTTGTAATGTTCTTTGCACGTATTGTCGGCAGTTTCGTTGATCGTACTGTGTTTAAAAACACTAGTGATCGCCCAGGTATCGGTTATTTTATCACCAGTATCATAATGGATATTCTGCTTGGATTTTTGGCGTCTGCTATCGTAATGTGGTTCTCACGCTTACGTGAATTCCGTGCAGATCAAATGGGCGCAAAGCTTGCCAGCCGCGAAAAAATGATTAGTGCGCTTGATGCGCTTCGTCCTTCTGCACAGCGACTAGATCAAATGCCTGAGAGCATGAAAGCATTTGCAATTTCATCTGGGCAGACTCAAGGCTTTAGTATTGCCAACCTATTCCGTTCACACCCAACGCTTGATGACCGTATTGCAGCGTTGAGAAAATATAATCCTAATCAAGACTAACTCGGGCTACTGTTCTAGGCATAACTTATAGGTCGATTTAATGACCTATAAGTTACGCCTACTATAATGTTTATCTAGTGCACAAATGCACCCTACTCTTTAAACCTATTTCTTTCTCCACTCACGCGTTCCACTAATATTAGACATTACATCATTAAAATCAAAATTGGGATCTATATTGGGTGAGCGTTCACCTGATTTTTGATCATAAATATAGCTAACACAATCACATCTATCACCTATTTCACCACAATCAATACATTCAATATATTCAGAGTCACAGAAATCAATAATTCTATCAATAGCGTCGTATGGTTCATATTCATAAAGAAAATTACCATAACCAAAACTACCATGTATCCTACCATTAATAAAATCATCTACGTCGTTATGCGTTTTTATATTACAATCGAAAATTTTTGCAATAGGCCTCATAACTACTCGGCAATAATCAAAGCTATATAGTTGAGACTTAAAAAACACCTTTCCATCCTCAGCAGACAAGTTATGGAAATTCAAATCACCATACATTTTTATTAAATCAGCATATCTTTTTTGTTCTAATTCAACATGCTTAAACGAATTGTTCACAGCATCTAACAATTTAAACTTATTATTTATATGAGAACATCCGTCTACATGATATTTTTCATCAAATTTAGATATAAAATCCTTTCTTTTGATGACACTTGAATTGCCTGATAATTTATTAACTTTCTTGGCAATAAAAACCATGTAGTCTATCGCATGAGATAATATCGTATTGAAAGAAAAAGCGTGGTGAAGTAAGACTTGGTTTTGATTCAATAACGCAAAGAATTCTTCAGACGCTGGAATCAGCACGTCATTTATATAAGAAAGAAGATATCTAGCATCACTTTCTTCTGATACTCCTTTATAGACTTCCATTTTTTTCCTTAGATATTAGCCTTAGGTTGCTCCCAGAGCACCGAGAAATCATATATAGTTGTAAATTTATGAGCTCGCTTGTAAGCATGCAAGTCAAAACTTATTTAAATATATCTAACCACAATAAATAGTAGCAAGAATGAGATATCACCGCTAGCCCTGACAGTAGCGGCTAGGTTGTAAAGGTGGCATGGTAGCAGAATTCTATCTCGACATCAGCTACTGCCCTATCGAAGTGGCAGACAATAGTGGTTAGCAGGAATAACCTCCCTACTTCTTCATCCAATTAAAGTAAAAAAAACAGACATAAAAAAAGCCTATCTATATAAGACAGGCTTTTCTAAATAACGTTTGCTAATTAAATATCAAACTCAAGCGCTCTATCGCCTTTGTCGTCTTTGATACGCGTTGGCAAACCAATCTTATTTAGTAGATTGATAAATGGCTTGGCATCTAGCTCTTCGACGTTGACCATTTTGCCTGCATCCCATTCGCCAGTCGCGACTAGTATCGCAGCAGCAACAGGTGGCACGCCTGCGGTATACGAGATACCTTGGCTACCAACTTCATTGTAAGCATCTTTATGATCTGAGACATTGTAGATAAACACTTCAGTCTCAACGCCATTGATCTTGCCTTTTACTTTGTCACCAATGCAGGTCTTGCCTGTATAGTTCGGTGCAAGCGAGCTTGGATCTGGTAGTACCGCTTTAACAACTTTTAGTGGTACAACTTCTTGGCCTTCAGCAGTCATCACTGGCTGCTCAGACAACAATCCTAAGCTCTGTAGGACAGTGAAGACATTGATGTAATGCTCACCAAAACCCATCCAAAAGCGAATGTTTGGTACATCTAGATTGGCTGACAATGAATGCACTTCATCATGACCGCTTAGATAGCTGTTTTGCACACCCACAACTGGCAAATCGTCTGTACGTTTGACTTCAAACATTTTATTAGACTGCCACTTGCTGTCTTGCCACGAGTAAACCGTACCGGTGAACTCACGGAAGTTGATCTCTGGGTCAAAGTTGGTCGCAAAGTATTTGCCATGGCTGCCCGCATTGATATCAATGATATCGATATCCGTCACAGATCCTGCATCCATCATGTCATAGCCAAGACGCGCGTAGGCGTTGACCATACCAGGATCAAACCCTGCACCTAAAATGGCAGTGACATTGTTGTCTGCACAGCGCTCTTTACGTTGCCACTCATAGTTGTTGTACCACGGCGGTGTCTCACAAATCTTACGTGGGTCTTCATGAATAGCCGTATCTATGTAGGCAGTACCTGTCTCAATGCAGGCTTCTAGTACGGTCATATTAATAAATGCCGAACCAACATTGATGACTATTTGTATTCCAGTGTCTTGTATCAGCTGCACGAGTGCTTGGCTGTCCATCGCATCGACTTGATGCGTATGCAAGACCGCAGCCTGCTTAAAGCTGTCTTTTTCTTTTACACTTTGGGCGATGGCATCGCATTTGTCTTTGGTACGTGAGGCAATATGAATCTCGCCAAGTACATCATTATGCATCGCACATTTATGCGCGACCACTTGAGCGACACCGCCTGCTCCGATGATCAGTACGTCTTTTTTGTTGGGCTTAGCTTGTTGGTTTGTGTTCAATGAACAATCCTCCTTTGTGTCCCTGTCGATACCATTGATAGCGGCTATGCAAAACAGAAACGAGTGAATGATATGCGTGAATTAAAAAGGAAGACCGAGGAAAACCCACGCACCCGTCGGGCAAATAATACTCCATTATTTGCCCGACGCGATTATAACAATTTTTATTCCCTTATCGGTAAAAAATAATGTATCAATAGCAGATACCTTAAAATCACCCGTTATTAAGACTAAGCCTTTGTTTTCTAATATAGAAAAGTCTTAGAAATATCGCGTTAAGACAAGCTGGCTTTATAATCTTGATAATCAAACTCGCGCTGGATATCGATACTGCCATCCAACCGGCGGATGACTATCGCTGGCATGTTGACACCGTTGAACCAGTTTTTCTTGACCATCGTATAACCGGCAGCATTACCAAAGGCAATCTTATCGCCTATCTGAAGCTTACTCGGTAATGCATACTCGCCGAAGATATCACCTGCTAAACAAGAACGACCATAAATAATGGTATGGTCTGCTGACTCAGCATTCGCTTCAGACGGTGCAGCTTCTGCAGGATTGCCAATAGGCGCAATATCGGCAGCTGTATGGTTAATCGCAGCAATCGGTGCTGACTCACGATAGATTAGTAGATCAAGCATATGTGCTTCGATAGACGCATCAACGACGGCTAGGTTTTTTTGATTGTGCATGGTGTCTAGCACGGTGGTCACCAATGTACCTGCGCCATGAATACTTGCCTCACCTGGCTCAAGATACACTTGCACGCCATAGGTTTCGCTAAACGCTTTTAAACGTGCGGCTAGCTTTTCTAATGGATAGTCAGGCGCGATAAAATGAATGCCACCGCCCAAGCTAACCCATTCAAGCTGCGCTAAAATATCACCAAATCTTTCTTCAATATCCGCCAAGCTTTCACTAAAGGCTTCAAAACTGTCATTTTCGCAGTTGTTGTGAATCATGACGCCAGTGATATCACCAAGTACTGCTGCAATTTTCTCTTTGTCATGTTCACCAAGACGGCTAAATGGACGCGCAGGATCAGCGATCAAAAACGATGAGTTGCTAGTCTTTGGATTGAGTCGTAGACCTACAGGTATATTTTGCGCGGCGGCTTGCGCTTTAAAAGCGTTGAGCTGTGAGATTGAGTTAAAGATAATTTTATCCGCATAGTTCAGTACTTCAGGGATTTCATCTGCACTATAGGCGACGCTATAAGCATGCGTTTCTTTCTTATCACTGCTACTGGCATCGTCGTTCTTACCAAAGGTCTCATAGCCCAATCTGACTTCGTTAAGCGAAGATGAAGTCGTGCCATGCAAATAAGGCTGCATCACATCAAACACGCCCCATGTGGCAAAACATTTTAGTGCTAATAATGCTTTTGCACCAGACAGTTCACATAGCCTAGCAATGATTTTCATATTGGCAACGATGGCCGCTTCATCAAGCACATAGTAAGGCGTTGGTGGCAATGACGCGTTGATAGAATTCTCTAGATTTTTTGCATTCATAATAGATTACCTAATAGACACTCTGCTGTTGGTATCTTGACAGACAGATATAAATATTTGCGCTATAGTAGACTAAATTCATCATAATTAGAATATCTTATGGCACTCTCAACCGATTATTCCACCTCAGCCAGTCGATCCCATTCATCACAATTGGATCCGAAAAACATAGATTTGACTTATCTAGATCCTAATGCGCGCGCCGTGTTGGATTTTTGGTTTGATAAAAACAATGAAGCTTACTGGTTTGAACAAAACGATCGTTTTGATAAGCAGATACAGGATAAGTTTGGTGACATTTGGCAGGCAGCAAAGCAAGGTGAATGCGTTCAATGGCGCCTCGCAGAGTCCTCATTGGATGGCAATAGTTCAATCACAGCGCTAGCAGGGCGACTGGCAGAAATTATTGTGCTGGATCAGTTTTCACGCAATTTATGTCGCGGACAAGCAAGTGCATTTTCGCAAGATGGTATGGCGTTAGCACTCGCCCAAGAAGCCATTCAACAGCCTTATTTTGACACTTTACCAATGCAATGGCGTAGATTTATTATCATACCGTTTATGCACTCTGAGTCGGCCATAATTCATAAGCGTTATTTACCACTATTTGAACAATTAGATGATGCAAACACATTGGACTTTGAACATCGTCACAAACAAATTATCGATCAATTCGGGCGATATCCACATCGCAACGAGGTACTAAATCGCGACTCAACCGAAGATGAAAAGAATTTTTTAAAACAGCCTAATTCATCGTTTTAGGCCACATTCCTATTATTGTCCGAAGATAATTAAAGTTATTACACAAAAAATTTATCACATAAAAAGAAGGTCTGAATCATATTACTGGTTCAGACCTTCTTTTTTACAGTAAATATTTAGAGAGTATTAGATGCTTATCAGTAATTTACCTTACCAGTAGTAAACGTAAATGACTGCTGCTCTAATATTTTATCGTCAACCAAAATATCAAAGCTGACCTTATATTCGCTATTGCCATAAAGTCCACAGTTACCACCTTTATTACTACCTGATTCACAGCTTTTCAACGCATCAGTTAATGGCAAAATAAATGCTTCATTCGTTGGTAGCGCATAATTCGTACCTTTGTACGGATCATTGTCAGAATCAAGCAATTGAATCGGCACATCTATATTACGCTGCACATCTCGGAATTTAACGTTACTCACTTTAACTTTATCAGCGGATGGCATGTTGATATAAACAGGCTGTCCGATAGGATCAGTACGTAAATTGCGCCCAGAGCCTCTGACTGGATTTGGGGTTTCGTTATAAAGTGCAGTAACTGTTCCCGTCACATCTTGACATGGGTACGTAAAAACACCTTCAAGCGTTTTATTTGTCGTGGTTTTTATCCCTGCAGCATTGCTTACCAAAACATAGCCTTTGTTGTTAGCAGCATTTTTACCACTAGGCGTATAGGTAACCACTCCTGTTCCTACTACACCTGAGGTTGGCAACATTAAAGAGCGTAGATGATAAGGCGCTGACAACAACGACTTTGCCATAGAGCTTGCCACGGCTTCTATACTCAAAAAATTGCCTGCCGAACTGTAATAGACAGACTGGGCAATGTTTTCAGTGACACCATATTGAGAGTTGCCATAGTCTGCATTGATCAATCGATCTGCCAGATCTAACCCACTGAAAAAAGGATTATTAGAACCTGTCACACTAGCAATATCGTTGATTTCATTTTCAAAATGCGCGTTAAAGCTGGTTGGCGAGCTATTGGCAAATACATGTTTAATATAATTTGCGTGCTGAATAGCAATATTATCTAGTTCTGTATCAACAGATAAACCATTTAGACCACAACTGGTTCTTGCTAGACTGAACTGATTATTCGCACTTAATGCTGCTTGTACATTGTTCTCAGCTGACCCATTGCCACCAGCGTTAGGAGCACCACCACTTTGTTCAGTTGGTGTCGCTATAATCGGAGCAGAAGTAATAGGTTCCGACGTGGTTGGCTGGGCTGTTTCATCATTTTGTGAACTGTCTGGTGTATTAGCAGATGTAGAACTACTATCAGAATCTCCGCCTCCGCCGCAAGCGCTGAGAAATATCGTTAAAAATAGCACTGCAGCAAGATTTTTCTGAGAAGTATAAGAAGTCATCGCTCATCCTATAAAATAATAACCTGTTTGTGAAAAGCAATGAGAGTCAAAATCAGTTACAGGGTAGTTAGTGATTGATTTAACAGTGTTTTATTTCAATATAATGTCTATTGTATTACAAGTTATGAACTTTTGCTCATTATTTTGTAAAAAAACCTGCTACTCGCTGATTGCAAGTAACAGGTTTCTTTTTAGGTCTATAAATCAACACTATGCTTAAGCTATTTTCGAGGCAAAGATATCATTTATAAAGTACGATTCTTTTGTATCCGCTATACAGTCACTTTTTTATGATCACGTTTTTATAATTACTTCGTGATGGTCACTTTTTTATAGCTACTGTATTTCTAGAGCCTTTCTCACTGGTGCAAAACTACGTCTATGCGTTGGTAAGACACCATATTTTTCGATTGCTTCCATGTGCGCACGCGTCGGATAGCCTTTGTGATTGGCGATACCATATTCCGGATATTGAGTATCCAGTGTATACATCGATTCATCACGACTTACTTTTGCCAATATACTGGCCGCTGCAATACTAGTATGACGCGCATCACCTTTTACCCACGCTTGACAATCAATCGCAGATGGCGCCACCTCTAACTTTTTAAAGCTATCATAGTTCAAGTCAGGACAACGATTTCCATCAAATAGCACTTCGATCTTTAATTGATCGAGCGACGTGCTGTTAACATTTCCAGTAGTCGAAAAGCTTTCAAAAATCACTTCTAGCAATGATTCAGTACATAAGCGCATACCAAGCATCGTTGCTTGCAGTATATTCACCTGGTCGATCACTGCTGCTGGTATATCGGCGATGATATAACCGATAGCATGCTGCTGAACCAATGGATAAAGGATATCGCGCTTTTTTTCACTCAGTTGTTTGGAGTCTGTCAGTATCGACAACGGCGTGTCTTTAAGCGGTTGTTCTTCAATGAGCCCTGACCAAGTCTCAGGTAATATTGCCGCAGCCACATTGACACTACCTAGTAACGGCCCGCGTCCTGCTTCATCAACGCCGATTTGTAGTATTGATTGCTCTGTCCCTTGGTTACCATAACTGAGATATTGAGTAAGCAGCTCAGCGGTATTCATTTGCCCATATAAACGTATAGGCGCTGCTAACTGAATATATTGTCCTTTGACATCAATGTGCTCAATATTGATGTCAATTACTTGAACTGGGCTTTCTGTACTGTGTTGAATATGCATAATATTAGAAGGTCTTTCTTGTTTAATTAGGATTGGCGGTATTAGTATTTTGGATAAACCACTGTTCAATCACGCTGTTTGCAGGCTCATGGTTACTTTGCTGTTGTAATGACTGCTTTGTGACTAGTAAGTCGTGTAATTGCTCGGCATAAGCGCGTGGTTGCAGCAATCGCATCACGGTGCGGCAAATATTGTCACCGCTCGCCTGCTCTTGAATCAGCTCAGGTACGATTGGCGCATTAGCCAATATATTAGGCAATGCCACATATGGCACTTTTACCAGACGCTTGGCTATTTGGTAAGTCAGCTGATTTAATTGATAGACTACTACCATCGGCCGTTCAAGCAGCATTGCCTCCAGCGTTGCTGTCCCAGATGCCAGCATCACGATATCTGATGCCGCCATAGCATGTTGGCTAAATTCTGGCTGGGTATCATCGTAAACCACCACAATTGCTTCACGTAACTGCTCTGAGCGTTGGTCGATCACCTCTTGCACGATATATTGATGGTTCTGATCGACCGTTGGAATGATGAAGCACAGCTTAGGATCTAATAGGATTAACTTTTGGATACCATCAAGCATCAATGGCAGAATAGCCGTAATTTCACCGCGCCTAGAACCTGGCATCACACAAATAAGCTGACTCACATCATCAAAGCGTTCGATGAAGAACTGCTGCAACCCATCATTGTCCCAAACGAGCTCACTGCGACGTTGATTGATTGGTATATCGATCAGGTTCGGATCAATAGTTCGTAGTAAGGGATGGCCCACACAGATCGCTGGATGGTTATGTCGCTCATAAACTGGCAACTCAAACGGGAATAGGCATAGCACCAAATTGGTCGCCGCTTTAATATTATGGATACGCGACTCGCGCCACGCCCAGATAGAAGGACTGACGTACTGCACACAGAACACGCCTTGGGGCTTTAGTTTTTTGGATACTCGCAAATTAAAGTCAGGCGCATCAATACCGACGAACCAATCAATATTAGCAGCCTTAAATGCGCTCAGTAGCTCGCGGCGCGCTTTGAGCAAATCGGGTAGCTGCGACATGACCTCAACCAGACCCATCACTGCCAAACGCTCTAATGGGAAAATACTCTGTAGCCCTTGCGCCTGCATCTTCGTACCGCCTACGCCTACCCAGACAATATCATCACGTAGATTGTTCATTTGCCGCATAAAATCTGCGCCTAAGCTGTCGCCAGATACCTCACCTGCGACGATGCCTATTACTAGCGGCGTAGCATTTATATTTGCTACTTGAGAATTCGTCTCGGCTTGATGAATGAGGTCAGTATGGTGATGAGACGTAGCAGAATCTGTCATGACAAGCTCTCGATATTAGAAATACACAAAATAAAATAAACCGTTATTATAAAATATAACGTAATAAATCAGCGATATGGCTTTATGAATAATATAAGCACTCATCCGTACTGTTTTAATGCCACAGTTTGGGCCATCCATCGCTAATGTTGCTATCATACTTGACGATGGTACAAATAGCGAAATTCACGCATAAAATCTGAGCGTTACGCACCAAAAACTCAATCAACTCTTATTAATAGATAGAAAAACCAAATGCTAAACGTGCATTTAGAATGTCAAATATCATGCTAAGTCTCTATAAGTATAACTAAGTTTTAGTTTTCTCATTCCAGTTATCAGTCAATTAACTGCTCGACTACCCTTGTCAACCAACACTTTTGTCCGCATAATGATTATTCCTATAAATCAGCTAGACGATATATAACCATGACAACATCAGTTACCCATAATGCAGATATTGACGACGTGAATATTGAAAAATTTATTCCTTTGATTACCCCCGCCGAGCTAAAAGCCGAGCTGCCTCTGTCAGACGACGCGTATAAGACCGTACTAAAAGGTCGTAATACTATTCAAGATATCTTGGATGGTAAAGACAAGCGTTTGTTTGTGGTCATTGGCCCTTGCTCTATTCACGATATCAAAGCCGCTCACGAATATGCCGATCGTTTGGCCCTATTGGCAAAAGAAATCGAAGACAGTGTATTTGTGGTCATGCGTGTTTATTTTGAAAAACCTCGTACAACGGTTGGCTGGAAAGGCATGATCAACGATCCTGACATGAATGACAGCTTTGATATAGAAAAAGGTTTGCGCACGGCTCGTAAATTGCTACTTGATCTGAATGAAAAAGGTCTACCTTGCGCGACTGAAGCACTTGATCCAAATACGCCGCAGTACATACAAGATCTAATCAGCTGGTCAGCCATTGGTGCACGTACCACTGAGAGCCAAACGCATCGCGAAATGAGCTCTGGCTTATCATGCCCAGTTGGCTTCAAAAATGGTACTGATGGCGGTATGACGGTAGCTGTAAATGCCATGCAAGCGGTTAAAGAAGGTCATAGCTTCTTAGGTCTATCGTCAGATGGTAAAGTCTCTATCATCAAATCTAAAGGTAACCCTTACGCGCACGTGGTACTTCGCGGTGGTAACGGTAAACCTAACTATGATGAAACTGCGGTAGCTCAAGTTGAAAATGAGCTGGCAAAGGGCAAGACCAATAGCAAGATTATGATTGATTCTAGCCATGCCAACTCAGGTAAAGACCCTTACCTACAACCGATGGTTATCAAAAACGTCGCCGAACAAATTCAAAATGGCAATAAATCAATTATCGGCATGATGATTGAGAGTCACTTAAAAGGTGGTAATCAAAAACTGACTGCTGATTTAAGCCAGCTTGAGTACGGCAAATCGATCACCGATGGTTGCCTAGATTGGGATAGCACCGTCACAGCATTACGTGACTTACGTGATATGGTAAAAGATGTACTACCAAATCGCTAATAGCTATCAGCGATAATTTATCGTCGGGCAAACAATAAAAAGCCCCTTTCGTATTAGTACGAAAGGGGCTTTTTATTTGTGAACGTTTTATAAGAAACACTGTATTCTAAACTTGATTAGCAATGACCATCAATGATACATGTTTCATTAATTGGTCATTGCTAACCCTATTCTAGAAATAGTATTTTCATAAAATTGATATTACACTTCGATACATGTTGCACTGCTCTCAATTAACTATTTGCAGCACCTAACACGCTCTCTAAGCTTTCAAGCACATGCTTAGATGAAACGTTCTTGCGCAAGTCTGTTAGTTGCTCATGCGCCATCTGACGACGTGGCTCAGCCAACGTATTCCAGCGAGCCAGTACTTGCAGTAAGCGCGATGCTAACACAGGGTTGGCATCATCTAATTTCTGAATCACGCCTGTATACATCTCTAGACCTTCTGTCGTCCATAATACCATTGGCTGCGAGCTAAAAGCACTGATGACCGAACGGACACGGTTAGGCGTATTCCAATCAAAGTCCGTGTGCGTCAGTAGCGACTTGACCATATCAGGCGTCACATCGTCGGCGGCAGCTTGGACACTGAACCATAAATCGATAACCAGATCATTTGCTTGGAAACGCTCATAGAAGTCTGCTAAGTACTTATCTGCATCTACCAATTGATGATTGACCATGGCCTTCAATGCACCAAAGCGCTCAGTCATACAGCTAGCATTATCATATTGCTGCTGTGCCCAGTCTGCTGCATCATCCACATTGGCAGTCAACGCCATATCAAGCACGACATTACGCAGCGCACGAATGCCTCGAGCTTCAGCGCTGTCCTCATAAGACTGCATTGGCAAGTTATTGTACAGCTCAGCCCATTGATCTTTTAACTTATCAGCAACTTGCTTGTATAGCCCATCGCGCTGCTCTTTAACCAGCGCTGGATCGTAGTCTTTAGAAATAGCAGAAGCCAACTCTTGCGCTGATGGAATATCAAGCAATCGTGCCGCTAGCATCGCATCGTCAGCCGCTAAGACAGGCAGCGTCTGCGCCAATGCTTCTAGGTATACATCAGGGCTGCTCTTCGTACCTTGGCCTTGCAGCAAAATACGATTTACCAGCATTTGAGTTACTTGCCAGCGGTTAAACCCATTGGTTTCATGCTTAAGCAAAAATGCTAAGTCTACATCTTGATAGTCATAATTAAGCTGTACTGGCGCGCTAAAGTCACGTAGTAATGACACGACAGGCTCGCTTGCGACATTCTCAAATACAAAGGTTTGCGTCGCCTCGTCAAGCAACAACATACGCTCAGCAACGATAGCGCCTGAGTCTTTGTCAAACAATGCCGTTGCTACAGGTATCGGCAATGGTTTTGGTGCATCAAAGCCTTTGACATGGCGTGTCTGTTGATTCAAGGTGATGGTTAGCGTCTGCGCTGCGCTATCATAAGTTTGAGAACCCGATACCACTGGCGTACCAGGCTGACGATACCAATCAATAAAATTCTCTATTTTGTCGTCAGTGATACTGAGTGCTGATAAAAAGTCCTCAACCGTTACCGCTTGTCCATCATAGCGACGGAAATACTCATCTGTGCCTTTACGGAAATCATCTGGCCCCAACGTATTGGCAATCATACGCACAATTTCAGCACCTTTCTCGTAGACGGTTGTCGTATAAAAGTTATTAATTTCAACAAAACTTTCTGGACGCACTGGGTGCGCTAATGGACCTGTATCTTCGCTGAATTGATGGGCACGCAAGGTCGCTACGTCATCAATACGCTGTACCGCGCTTGACTGTTGGTCTGCTGAAAATGATTGATCACGGTAAACGGTAAAGCCTTCTTTTAAACACAGCTGGAACCAATCACGGCAGGTAATACGATTGCCTGTCCAGTTATGAAAATACTCATGAGCGATAATAGCTTTTACGCTAAAACTACGGGCATCAGTGGTCGTCTCAGGGCTAGATAACACGCAAGCGGTGTTAAAAATATTGAGACCTTTATTTTCCATTGCACCCATATTGAATTGGCTGACCGCCACAATCATATAGCGATCTAGATCATAGGCTCGGCCATAATTGACCTCATCCCACTTCATAGCATCTTTCAAAGCTTGCATACCGACATCGCATTTATCGATATCGGCAGACTTGGCATACAACTCAAGCAAGACTTCTCGACCTTCGCTGGTCGTATAAGAATCTGTCAATACATCTAAATCAGCTACCACACAGGCAAATAGATAGCTTGGCTTATTGGTTGGATCGTGCCAGATGGCATAATGACGGTCTGGCGCATCGGCCACTTCGCCTGCTTCGACTAAGTTACCATTGGCCAATAACGTCGGATAGCGCTTATCTGCTTCGAGTCGCGTGGTAAATATCGCCAACACATCAGGGCGGTCTGGATAGAAAGTTATCTTACGAAAACCTTCTGGCTCGCACTGCGTCACAAACATCGTGTCGTCGCCGCTACCGGCCATATATAAACCTTCAAGCGCGGTGTTGGTATGTGGGCAGATACGCACTTGAATATCTAAAGTAGCTCGCTCAGGGGCATTATAAATCGTCAGCTTACCCGCTTCCTGCTGATAATCCTCAGTGGTTAGTGCCTTACCGTTCATCGTAATCGTTAGCAGCTCTAATGACTCACCAAATAAGACAATATCCCCTGCCGTTTGGCGTACCATCTCAAGCTTACTGTCTACCTGCGCGTAGTCTTCAAACAGCTTAATATCTAAATGTACTGTCTCGACATCAAAACTTGGTTTGGTATAGTCTTTTAAGTTAATCTTACTTGGCGCATGGGGCGGCACATCTGGCATTTCAGGATTGATGATTTGTGCATCAGTTTCAGCAGTAGACATATGGTGTCCTATTATTATCGGTGGTTTGGTTATAAGTTATTTTTACTAGGGGTGAATAATATAATAATGAGTAATATCATTTCGCTATTTGCAAAAGGGACTAGTGTAAAGAAAGACTTTATCTTGAGGCTAACTACATGAGCCAAGCGCTTAATAAACTAAGCACATGCATAAAGCTTTGCAATGATTAAGCTAACTTTTATACTAAATTGATTTTCTCATCAAGCTTATAGCTAGATTGACCTAAATCGCTAAATTTCAAGTATATATAGTAAGATATCGTCGGTTCAAGATGATTTAAATATGAAACATACGTTATCAATTGGATAATGTCGTTGAAAATGATTTAATAGTCATACTGATGACAAATCATTTAACTAACGGCTTATTATATGACAAAAAATACGGTGAAACGCGCAGACATTACCCTACCTTTGCTTATAGAGTATGTTGACGCGCTACTACCCTCACTGACGACTCAGACAGAACTATCACCTGAACATAGCAAAGATAATAGTGAAGCATTATGGGTAACACATAACAATGCGGACTTATTAGCACTACAAGCCCAACTTGACGATACTACATCTACTAATGAGAACACTGAAGCGAGGCTGAACGCACGACACTTATCAACGTTATCAGATCTTGCTAAACAACACGTACCCGATCGTTATGAGCTTGCTTGCTTTTGGCTGCCTACCTTGTCAGAAGAGCTGACTCAACACTATGTGCCGCTATTGATGCGCTACCGTGACCTGTATGCCGCGCATTTGCTTATTGCATTGGACAGCTCGATAGATTTGAAACCTTATGGCTTTACGCCATTTGATATATTGAGTGAGCCATCTCTAAATATTGATGACATTCAATCTATTACCTCATCAACCGTTACTGCGACGCTTTGGCAATTTAATCTATATGACTACAAACAACTGCCAAATTGGCTCAATGCTGATTACTGGGCTAACCCTGAAAACTGGGGCAAGCACCGCTGGTAATACACTCAATTTTATCTATCGTAATTTACAGTAAAAATACTTACATAAATTAACATTTAGTATATTATAGATAGAGATTGCCTAAGTTTTATCGGAAGCAGTTTAAAAAAACAAATTTAATTAAAATTTTAGGAGCTCGTCATGTCAATCAGTTTTTCTAAGATCGCTGTTCTTGCTGTGCTATCAAGCGCTGTTGCGATAACCACCGGTTGTGCTACCAAGCGTTCTACCTCAGAAGTTGTCGTTGCCCCACTAGGTATTCCAGGTGGCCAAGTTGGCTACAATGGTGCGGTTATCGTTGATAACTCAAATGCTGTCATCACTGGCGCTGAGAATATTCAAGCAGTGGTCTACTTTGCCTTTGATAGCAGCGAAATTACTGCTCAATCAGCGAGCGTCCTTAACCAACACGTAAGCCTGCTAAATTCAAACCCAGCAGCGACTGTCGTTATCGCAGGTCACACTGATGAGCGCGGTAGCCGTGAATACAACATGGCACTAGGTGAGCGACGCGCACAAGCTGCTCGTAACTACCTTGCTGCTCAAGGTGTCACTGCAAACAATATCCGTGTCATTAGCTATGGTGAAGAACGCCCTGCAGCAGCTGGCAACACTGAAGACGCGTATGCACAAAACCGTCGTGCCGAGTTGTCTTACTAAATTGTGATTTAGCGTTATTTATAGCGTTCGATAGTTTAATGAAAGCCCAGCAAGAGTATATTGCTGGGCTTTTTGGATTTTTAGTAGGTTAATTAGATATAAACTATTTAAATATAGCTATTGTATGACTATCTATGTATCAAATACATAGCGTTCATAATTACACATTCTTATATATTCAATTCTACAATAATCGTTTTTGATGACTATTAATATATGCCGACTTCTAACCTCACCCAGATACAATATACTCAACTCGACACCACGACATGGTGTGTGACGGCTCAAGTGAGCGAGTCAGTGAGTCATTTAGTCACTGAAAGCTTGTGGAACAAGTCATTATGGTTATCATCATGTAATACATCGTGTAAAGACATCATCAAGTTCAGTAGCTTAAATTGGCACTATCAGGTGGCGACAACAGCACCTAAACACTTAGTACCTGCTCTAGCACGTAAACAGCGTCAGCAGCAGCGGCAAGGCGTCAGGCAACTATTGCAAGAGCTGCTCAAAAAATTAGAAATAGATGACACCTTGGATGAGTCAAGCTTTCCTTATCGGCTCGTCAACAGCCAGCATTACGTATGCTTTAGCCATACAGGAGCTGGTAGTTCAAAGCAAACTACAGAATCGAATCAGACAAATTGTACACGTTTACACAGCAAAATAGCGGTCGTGATCAGTCGTCAGCGTCCTGCTGGTATCGATATCGAGAGTAATAATATTGCGTGGCATGTAGTCAAGCGTTTCTATTCAAAGAGCGAGCTAGCCATTTTACAGGAGCTATCTACAGATCAGCGTGAACGCACTGCCAAACTGTTATGGCAAATAAAAGAAAGCTTTATCAAAGTCAACCAATATACATTAGCTCAAGGCTTGGGTATAGATTACTCTCACCTTATTTCTAGCTTAATCGAGAATGATAAAGAGATTAACTCTACCTCTGTACCCAATGATAGTGAGGATGCTAACTGCCAATCTATTTACCGCATTGCCGCGTTACAATCTCAGCAAACTGTCATCGTTTTCTGATCAAGGTCTTCTGAGCAAAGTTCAAACCTGATTTTTAGAATACCTTTTAATATTTTATTTTAGGCATAAAAAAACGACCCTAAAAAGGATCGTTTTTTTGTTTTCTACTAATGACAGTCTTTAAACTGTGATTAGAAACGGTAAGTTGCGCCAACTTTAACGATTGGCAACCACTCTAACCAATCTTTGTCTTCTAGCTCTTGCTCAGCAAGTTTAGCAACTTGACCCGCATTAAGACCAGAAGGTATATCAGTAACACCGTTAGAAACTCTCACAACATTTTCTGGGTCAGTTGCATTTACTGTAGCATCTGTTTTACCCATGTAAGCTGCGCCAATTTCACCAAATAGACCAAAGTTATTTGTGATGTTCGGACGGAAACCGATAGTAGCGTAAGGAGCTAGCTTGTTACGATGCTCCATAGTACCTTGTAAAGTACCTACATCATCTGCGTTGTATGACACATCATTAATTTTGTAAGTACCGCCTTCAGAGTTAGCAGTTACATCAAAATCGTTGTCAGGAACGATAATACCAGCGCCAACTGTGAACCAGTTACCAGTAGGACGTAATTGTACACCTAGGTACGGGTTGCTAAAATCAGAATCTACATCGTAGTTTACGTCGTCTGCGTCAAAATCACCGCCGAAAAGGTCAGCTACATCGCCACCTGCCCAACCAGCTTGCAATTCAGTTTTTTCGTTAAGTGACCAACCGATGTTAGCACCATAACCTAAAGTACCAACTTCAGCGCTAACTGATGCTGGGTTCACTACTTTATTGAAGAAACCTTTAGTCCCACCAACAACAGCGCCAGTAGTGTTGCTTACTACACCAGCGTTAGCATCGTATGCATAAGAAGCAGGTTCTGCTTGATAAGCAACTGCAACTGGCTCAGCTTCATATGCAACTGCAGCATTGTCATCAACAACGATAACTGGATCAGCAGCTAATGCAGCAGTTGATGCTAGAACAGCAGCAGAGATTGCCGTCAATTTAATCAATTTCATAATTATTCTCCTAAAGTGTGAAATAAACCCGCCCATAAAAAACGATGATTGTGCTTTTGTTAAACCATCATTTTGTTGAGGTGATTAAAACAATTCTGACTTAAAAAGTCACCCCTACTGATGCTGTTTTTATTTGCCATTATGTAAAGATTGCATAGGTACTGTAATAATTGCTACACCAATCTGCAAAAATTCGCCTTTATGTTACATAACGTCCTTAAAGTAACCAAACAGCGTAAACATGAGACTTCGCTTGCTTAATGTTTATGTAAGGGTATTGCAAAATATGTCCACATAATTATCTAGAACGCACTTTGAATCAATGACAGTTATATGGCTTAACCTTACAGAATAGTGTGGCTTGTGAGTTGACGTATCTATTGTTACTTATATAAGAGAATCTACACCAACAAATAAAACGATATAAATGATCTCATATAACGCGACTAACGCTTGCCTCAAGCGAATATTATGCTAAATTAGTTGTTATAATAGATTTGTTATAGAACGTCAGTATTGTCACCATTTGTCTTATTTATGAAAATTTTGTGATGCTGTCTGCTCTATTTCTTTACTCCTACTGAGTCATATATATGCCTAAAGTATCTTCGATTACCCGTGTCCTAGAAATCATCGAAGCAGTGTCCTATGCTTCAAAACCGCTTTCTCCACTCGAGCTTTCACAAGAGCTAGATATACCTAAACCGACCATTCATAGATTGATTCAAAATTTGGTCGATGATGGTTTTTTGACTGTTGATATTGGTGGCGGTATTATCCCTGGTAAGCGCGTACGCAATTTGAGCGTTGAGTTATGGCAGCAACGACTGTTCTTTAATGAACGTCAGATGATTTTGCAAAAATTGGTTGATGAGCTAAAAGAAACCTGCGGTATTGGCATTCCCTATCATATGGATATGATCTATACCAACCGAGCTCAGACAACCTTGCCACTACAGATTTATCTTCCTGTCGGGGCAAAGTCACCTATGTGGTGTACCGCGACTGGCAAGCTCTATTTAAGCCAATTATCTACGACTAGCCGTATGAAAATCCTACAAGGGTTGCCATTAGATAAGTTCACTAAGAATACGATTACTGATATCGATGCATTAAATGCCGAGCTTGATCGCATTGCTGATACTGGTATCGGCATCGATAATGAGGAGTTTATCTCTGAGATGGTCGCAGTGGCTGTACCTATCTTGGATAAAAAGCAACGCTATCTGGCCTCACTCTACTTACATGCGCCCACCATACGCGTCTCATTAGATGATTTGCTGACGCACGTACCAAGACTGCAAGAAGCAGCACAAGACGTTCAGGCGCTCGTCTACGATCTGCAAAGCTAATACTATCTATTAGCCATCAAAAAAGGTCTACGCTATGATTTTAGCGTAGACCTTTTTCTTTTTAGCAAATGCATTCTCTTAATTAATGCCATCTACTTGTGATACTAAAAATTCTTAATAATAGTATGTTTAAGAACTGGCATGTCTAAGAAAGTTACATTCAAAAGAAACACAGTTAAGAGAGTTACGTTTAAGACAATAATGAAACATCATGACGTCCAATAATACTAGAAAAGTCTTTATCACCATTCTCTACAGTATGTGAGGCATATAACTCTGTCGCTTTGGCACCCATCGGCGTTTCTACTTCAGTGTCTTGAGCAGTCTGCATCGCAAGGTTTAGATCTTTTTGCATCAACTTGCTCATAAATCCGCCTTGATAGCCATTGCTAGAGGGCACATTTTCCATGACTTTTGGATAAGGGTTATAAACTTCTAGTGTCCAGTTACGCCCTGAGCTTTGTAGCATGATGTCTGATAGCACTTTGGGGTCTAAGCCGTTCTTGACGCCTAGATTAATCGCCTCTGCCGTGCCTGCCATCAGAATACCTAGCAGCATGTTATTGCAGATTTTCGCCACTTGACCTGCGCCATGCTCGCCTGCATGAAAGATATTTTTCCCCATCACGGCAAGTATTGGCTCAGCCTTAGCAAAAGCGGCAGCATCGCCGCCAACGATAAAGGTCAAACTACCAACAACCGCCCCACCTGTGCCACCAGAGACTGGCGCATCCAAAAAGTCGATGCCAAGCTTACTTGCGGCCTCTGCTACTGTCCTTGCATCAGCCGCCGCAATCGTACTACTGTCAATCACAAGTGTGCCTTTTGGCAACTCTGCTAGCAGACCATCAGAACTACTATCACCTAAATATACAGAGTGTACATGCTCACCGGCAGGCAACATACTAATCACAACTTGAGCATTACTTGCAGCGTCTTTAGGACTTTCTGCGACACTAGCCCCTGCTTGCTTCAAGCGCTTAGTAGCTGTCTCAGACAAATCAAAAACAGATAGCTCGTAACCTGCCTTTAATAAGTTCTCTGCCATTGGCGCACCCATATTACCAAGCCCAATGAAGGCGACATTTGGTTTAGAGTTATTATTATCCATCGTACTTGTATCCTTTATACCCATCTCATCACTCCTTGATGATTTATGATGTAGCTATTGCTACATACTATTTAACAGTATTTATTAGTGAATTTTACTTATGTCCTACGTTATAAATTTCTTTTAGGCAGTTAGCGGACATACTGACTACTCAAAGCGTTATCACCCAGCCAATCGCCCAAAGGATGCTCACCTTTTGGATAAGGATTGACAAAATGCTTATCGATATACGCCTGCCCTTCTACACTTAAACAGTCTGCTAATGAACGCGACCATTTAGGATTTCTATCTTTGTCAATTAATAATGCTCGCACGCCTTCTTTGAAATCAGGATTGGCTGCACAGTGCACTGCGACATTGGTCTCTAAATACAGCACTTGTTCGATCGATAAGTCAGCGACTTTGTGATACAGCGCATAGGTTAATGCAGCCGTGACTGGGCAACCATGACGATAAGTTGCGACTGCGCGCTGTGCCCAACTGTCTGCTGCAAAGTCTTGGTTTAGCTGTGCGAGCGCAGTATCGCTTTGTAGCAACGCATCGATATCAGCCAGACCGCCACTATTCATCAGTTGCTGAATAGGCTGCCAGTATGTTGCAAGCTTACTATCAGGTAGTTCGGCAATAGGTAGTTCAGCAAGTGCCCCGCTGACAATACTATGTGCGCTATTGCTATGGCACTTATCTGCACCGCTCGTGTTATCGACTGCATGCCAGTCGCTCTGTTTAAGACGCTGTATGACGGCATCATAGTCATGGCTAGCAACGGCATACTCTGCCAGATTGGCCAATAGCGCGTCACTGCCATTGCACATCGCGCCAGTTAAACCCAAGAACAGCCCCGTCTTAGCAGGCATAAGCTGCAAAAACCAACTACCAGATGCATCAGGGAACAGTCCAATGGTGACTTCAGGCATGGCAAAACGCGTACGCTCAGTGACTAGACGATGACTACATCCTGCCATCAGTCCCATACCGCCGCCCATGATAATACCGTCACCCCAAAGTATTAGTGGCTTTGGATAAAAGTGCATTTGACGATAGAGGCGGTACTCGTGACTAAAAAACTCAGTAGCATACGGGTTTGGCATTGGTGCACTGGTAGACATGCTGTCATAGAGCTTACGAATATCGCCGCCCGCACAGAACGCTTTATCCCCTGCACCTTTTAATACAAGCGCTACCACTTGCTCGTCCGCTTGCCACTGCTCTAACTGCGCTGAGAGCAATTGACACATATCAACGCTAAGTGCATTAAGCGATTTGGGTGTGTTGAGTGTCATGACTCCAATCAAGTGCCCGCAATCTGTCGATTCAGTATTGAACAATACAGGCGCTTCTTGTGCTGCATTATTGACTGACGTTCGGGAGTTAATATCATTCGTCGCTGCTGTCATAAAAGTGACCTACAAAATTAAATAATAAAGATGGCTCAAGCGTTTTGACCGCTGCTTATTTGTTTTGCCAATTGGGTTTACGCTTTTCTAAAAAGGCTTGTACCCCTTCGCGCTGATCTTTTGTATCAAACAACTTCACGAACGCTTCGCGCTCATGAATAAGGTTTTGTGCAGGCGGGGTATTTCTCGCCGCTTGGATAAGCGATTTAGAATAGCTGACAGCAACAGGAGACTGTTTAGCAACTTTTTGCGCTAATGCTTGCGCCACTTTTAACCCTTCTCCTTTGGCAGCAACTTCTTCGACCAGACCAATACGCAATGCCGTATCTGCATCGACCCGCTCACCACACAGTATCATGCGCTTAGCCCAACCCTCTCCTACTAACATAGGTAGATTTTGCGTGCCGCCAGCACATGGCAATAATCCCACGCCCGTCTCTGGCAATGCCATCTGGGCGTGAGCTTCTGCGATACGGATATCACATGCGAGCGCACACTCTAGTCCGCCGCCCATCGCATAGCCGTTGATGACAGCGATGCTGACACCGCGATAGGCAGACAATGCTTCAAACGCCTCACCAAATGCAATTGCCATGCTGATGGCGCGGCCTTTATCACCGTCTGAGAAGTTGTTTAAATCTGCACCAGCTGAGAAGAACTTTTCACCATCTCCATGCACGATTAATGCATAGATATCGTCGTTGGCATTGAGGTCGGTGATGAGCTGCTTAAGCGCATGCAAACTGTCCATCGTCCATGTATGTGCCGGTGGGTTATTCAACGTCAATGTTGCGGTATGGCCATCAATTGATAGTTGTAGATTGGTATACTCTGTCATAAAACATCCTTGTTTCAGTAAAACGAGATAAATTAGCGAAGCTGACTTAACCCTTCATCTTGCAAGACCTGACGTGAAATAATCACTCGCATGATCTCATTGGTGCCTTCTAGAATTTGATGCACACGCAAATCTCGTACATGGCGCTCAAGTGGATATTCATTTAGATAACCATAGCCGCCGTGTAATTGCAGGGCTTCATTGGCAACATCGAAACAAAGATCCGTAGATAGACGTTTAGCCATTGCGCAGTAGGTAGACGCTTGCCCATCATTGTTGTCGACTTTATCAGCTGCTAGATACAGCATTTGGCGCGCGGCAATGGTCTGAGTCAACATATCAGCAAGTTTAAACTGTACCGACTGCAAGCTAGCAATTGGGCTACCAAACTGGCTACGCTCTTGTACATAACTGGTTGCGGTCTCTAATGCAGCCTGTGCCGTACCTACCGCGCAAATACCGATATTAATACGACCACCATCCAGTCCTTTCATAGCGATACGAAAGCCTTGGCCTTCCTCACCTATCAAATTCTCTACTGGGACTTTGACGTCTTTAAAACTAATCGTCCTTGTTGGTTGTGCTTTCCAGCCCATTTTGTGCTCGTTTTTGCCATACTCGATACCAGCACTATTGGCATCTACGACGAACGCTGACACGCCTTTTGGCCCTGCCGCGCCCGTACGTGCCATCACCACCAATACATCGGTTGAGCCTGCACCAGAAATAAAGGTTTTTTCACCATTCAGTACATAATGCTCGCCTTGCTTCTCCGCTTTGGTACGTAATGAAGCTGCATCAGACCCTGCATTTGGTTCTGTTAGGCAATAGCTACCAAGCCACTCACCGCTGACCATGTTAGGTAGATATTTTTTGCATAGCGTATCGCTGCCATATTCACCAATCATCCATGCGGCCATGTTATGAATACTCATATACGCTGCTACAGCCGTGTCGCCCCATGCAAGCTCTTCGAATACCATCGCTGAATCGAGTCTTGGTAAGCCCAAGCCGTCATATTCTGGATTGGTGTACAGTCCCAAAAAGCCAAGCTCACCAGATTTTTTAATAACATCTATTGGGAAGTGCGAGTTGCGATCCCATTCGGCAGCGTTTGGCTTTAGCTCTTTTTGTGCAAACTGACGAGCCGTTTGGCGAAAGGCGACTTGGTCATCGGTCAATGAAAAATCCATAGGGTCATCCTTGTTCTTATAGATCAAATAGAGGGCTTAAATCTCAGATAAACGTTAATAAAAGCGCTAGTAAAAATGTTGGTCAGAGATTTTATAAGACATTAGTGCGACATGATAGCGGCATAACGATAATAAAACTGCGTTTAATAGTATCGCAAGTCGCATTATCGTCATACCGAAAACACAAAATGTCATACTGAAAAAACAGTGAGCTGACGATTAAATTGAAATGGTCGTATTCACACCACGGCTTGCTTCATCATCAAACCAACGCGCAGTCACGGTCTTCGTCTGAGTATAGAATTGGACGGCTTGCTTGCCATAAGGACCTAGGTCACCGAGCTTGCTGCCACGTGACCCTGAGAAGGAGAACATAGGTAGTGGCACAGGGATTGGCAAGTTAATACCGATTTGACCAACTTGAATGTCTTGCTGGAATTTATGTGCAGCCGCCCCTGACTGAGTAAATATCGCTGTGCCATTGCCATGTGGGTTGGCATTCAGTAGTTCAATCGCTTCATCTAAGCTATTAGCACGCATAATACACAGTACTGGGCCAAAGATTTCTTGTTGATAAATTTGCATATCGCTTGTGACATTATCAAAGATCGTCGGGCCTACAAAGTTACCTTTCTCGAACCCTTCAACGGTAATGCCACGACCATCTAAAATCAAGCTCGCGCCTTCTTCCACCCCAGTTCCAATCAAATGCTCGACACGGGCCTTTGCAGCAGGCGAAATCAGTGGTCCCAAATCCTTGTCATTTTTGCCAGCTGAGACGACTAAGCTTTCTGCTTTTGCTTTAATCTCATCAATCCACTCACCAGCTGCGCCTACTAGTACGACGACCGATAGCGCCATACAGCGTTGACCAGCTGCACCAAATGCTGCGCCTGCTAACTGATTGAGCGTTTGTTCTTTGTTAGCATCAGGCAGGATAACGCCATGGTTTTTTGCGCCCATCATGCACTGTGCACGTTTACCTGATTGGCTGGCACGCTCATAGACATGTTTGCCTACATGAGTAGAACCGACGAAAGAAACCGCTTTAATATCTGGATGGTCGCAGATAGCATCGACGGTTGCTTTGCCACCATGTACGACGTTAAGAACGCCTTCTGGTACGCCAGCTTCAATCGCTAGCTCTACCAAACGCATAGTCACCATTGGATCTTGTTCAGAAGGTTTTAGGATGAATGTGTTGCCTGTAGCAATCGCCATTGGGAACATCCATAGCGGAATCATCGCTGGAAAGTTAAATGGTGTGATACCAGCGCAAACACCGAGTGGCTGCCAAATACTATAAGTATCGACACCTGACGCTACGTTTTCTACAAAGTCACCGATTTGCAGGTTAGCAATACCAGCGGCATGTTCGACCACTTCTAAACCGCGGAACACATCACCGCGTGCATCAGCAATCGTCTTTCCTTGCTCTGCGGTCAAGATTTCTGCCAGCTCATCCATATGATCACGAATCAGAGACTGATACTTTAGAAAGATACGCGCACGCGTGGTAATTGGCGTTTTGCGCCATGTCTCAAACGCTGTCTGTGCGGCGGCGACAGCTTGGTTAATCTCATCATTAGTGGTTTGTGGAACTTTGGCGATGACTTCTTGCGTCGCAGGATCGGTGATATCGATCCATTCATCGGTGTTTGATTGTACGAACTGACCATTGATGAGCTGTTGAACGTGGTGCATAAGATATCCTTATCTTTTTTGCGAGACTACCGTGTGACGGCACCTAGGTATTTATTAGAAAAATAAAAGCGATGAGTGTTTGTCTATAAAACATTATTAAAAACTAAATTTTAAAATGATTTATTTTGTATCGTTATTGACTATAACAATAAACCATTTTTACGGTCAAGCGCTTTATCGAATTTTTATATAAGTTTATTTTGATGGCACGTATTCGTATAAAAATTGTTTAAATAACAACAATAAAAAAGCCCATGATGACTCATGAGCTTTTGAAAGTTAACCTGACTTTGATACGCGATGAACAACATCACTATTTTTGTATAAGGCTAATTTATACCAATCAATAATCCTTCATCGCTTGCTTGATCGCATCGATAGCGGTTGGGTTATCAAGCGTTGACATATCTCCTGTCGGTTGGTTTTCCGCCAGAGCACGAATTGAGCGACGTAAGATTTTTCCAGAGCGGGTTTTTGGCAGTGCCTGCGGAAAATAGATAGCGGCTGGTCGCGCGATGCCACCCAAAGATTTGGCGACAGCGCCTATCACTTGCTGCTCGATGCGAAAACGGTTTTCGGTGGTTTCAATCTGCGTTTGATCTTTTAGAACACAGAATGCAATAGGTAGCTCACCTTTTAGCTCGTCTTGAATACCCACTACGGCACACTCTGCCATCTCTGGATGTGTGCTGATGGCCTCTTCAATCTCTTGTGTTCCTATGCGATGTCCTGCGACGTTAATCACATCATCGGTACGCCCTAAGATATAAAAATAACCCTCTTCATCTGTCACCGCATAGTCCGAGGTTGAGTACTGCTGACCATCAAACAGACCAAAGTAGCTGCTAATAAATCGCTCGTCATTACGCCATACCGTGGTAAGGCAGCCAGGCGGTAGTGGCGCTTTAATTGCAAGTAATCCTTTTTCGCCAGCCTGACAAGGATCGCCCGTTTCCTCATTGATGACATGCGCTTCATAGCCATACATCGGGTAACCAGGTGACCCCTGCTTGTGCGGCTTATGATTGAACTTTGGCGTATGGCTCAAGATTGGCCAGCCAGACTCTGTTTGCCAATAGTGATCTAAAATTGGCACGCCTAGATGCTGAGTCAACCAACTAGCCGTTGATTCATCAAGCGGTTCACCTGCCAAAAAGAATGACTTCACACTGGAGACATCGTAACGCGTCATCCAGCTTTCGTCCTGTTTTTTGAGCATGCGCACGCCTGTGGGTGCAGTGAATAAAATATTAACTTTGTTGGCTTCAACGATACGCCACCAGATACCAGGGTTTGGCATATGCGGCAAGCCCTCATACATAATACTGGTCATACCCGCTAGCAGTGGCGCATAGATCGTATAAGAGTGCCCGACGGCCCAACCAATATCAGATATCGCCCAGAAAGTCTCGCCAGCCTTGCCATCATAGACATAATCTATCGACGTTGTCAGCGCGACGGCATGACCACCCGTATCGCGCTGAACCCCCTTTGGTGTACCGGTCGTACCAGAGGTATAAAGCAAATAGGACGGGGTATTTGACTCAAGCCAAACTGGCTCTACGACTGCATTTGCCTCACAGCTATTACGACGCTCGGCCGCATAATCAACATCGATCGCTTTGGTTTCAAATGGCAATATACCGCGATTGATCACCAGCACATGCTCTGGTTTGACAGTCGCTTGCTCGACGCCTTGATTGACTAGGTTTTTATAATTGACGACCTTACCGCCACGTAGCCCTGCATCTACGGTAATGACCATTTTTGCCTCGGCATCATCCATACGGATAGCCAAGTTATGGGCAGCAAATCCACCAAATACAACTGAATGGACGGCACCAATACGAGCACAAGCCAGCATGGCATAAGCCGCCTCTAATATCATCGGCATATAGATAATGACACGGTCACCTTTGCCAATACCGTGACGCTGTAGTACATCGGCAAAATAATTAACTTCTTTATACAAGTCATTATAAGTCAGGCGACGCTTGGTATAGTCTGTATAAAACTCAACGTTATTGCCCAAATCCTTAAACGAATCAACAACCGCTGGAAAGGTTTCTATCAACTCTTGATTAATTTCTGATGACACCCACACAAAAGCATCTTGCTCTGCACGGTCTGCCAGATGACGATCGACACAGTTATAACAAAGATTGGTCTCACCGCCGACAAACCATTTGGCAAATGGCAGATTACTGTCATCTAGAATTTGCTCAGGCTCTTTATGCCAATAGATACGCTTCGCCTGCTCAGCCCAAAACTGCTCTCGATCCGTAATAGACTCATGATAAATATCAGCGAAGTTTGGCGTGTCTGTCGTTTGGGTAGAAACTGGGGATTGGGAATGGTCGCTCATAGTAGCTGTCCTTAGCATAAACGAGAAATGAGGCAATAGTATTTTATAGTTAAGGCACTCAATAAGTTGTAACGGTATTCACCTCGCGCGACGCTCTGTCTGCGTGCAACTGGCTGATACCAACTCTAAAATGCTTCAACTATAAAAAACCATGTCTTAGTAAATACTGGTCATCCTTGCCAGAATTAAAAAACCGATACATATTGTATCGGTTTAAAATGTAGCAGAGCCTATCGGAAAGGTCAACTATTAAGCGTGTAATACGCGCTACATTTTGACGAATACAAATATTTGAACATTTAACTAATACTAATACTAAATCTCAGTTTGATTGGCATACATCTCACGCATGACTTTTTTGTCGTGTTTGCCAACGGAAGTTTTTGGTAGTTCATCAACGAACTTAAACTGACTTGGCACGCCATATTTAGGAATGATACCGCGCTCTACCGCTTTTTCTGCAATCGCTTTGATATCATCAGCACTGGTATCCTTAGCATCAGGCTTTAATACCACCAAAGCCAATGGACGCTCACCCCATTGCTTATCACGCACGCCAATCACTGACACATCAGCCACTGAGGGGTGTAATGATAAAATGGTTTCAATCTCTAATGATGAAATCCATTCACCACCTGATTTGATTACGTCTTTTAAGCGATCGGTGATTTTGATATAGCCATCAGGACGTATGTAGGCGATGTCTTGGGTATGCATGTAGCCATTTTCCCACAGCTCTTTGCCAGCGTCATCGTTTTTAAGATAGCTTTGAGTCAACCAAGGAGCTCGCAATACAAGCTCTCCTGTATTGTCTGGTCCAGTTCCCACTGATTTGTTGCCTTCACCCCATACTTGGGCATCGACCATCAATACTGGCTTACCTGTCATGCAACGACGGGCAATGTCTTCTTCTTCAGTCATTTCAGGCTCATCGAGACTAAAACCCGTTAAGCTAATAAGCGGCGCGGTCTCTGACATCCCATAGCCTGTGTAAACTTCAATGCCTTGGGCCATCGCCGTCTTGGCTAGACCTTCGGTCAATCTTGAACCACCAATAATCATTTTTAGCCCATTAAAGCTAGCGTCGCGATCTTGTGCTTCTTTGAGTACCATTTGCAAAATCGTTGGTACACAATGTGTGATACTGACCTTTTCATTGACAATTAAGTCCATCAACGTATCAGGCGCATAGCGACCTGGATAGACTTGCTTTAGACCTACCATGGTTGCTGTAAACGGAAAACCCCATGCATGCACATGGAACATTGGCGTCATCGGCATATAGACATCACCATAGCTTACGCCTTGCTTATCAGGCAGCATACCCAAGGTTGCCGCTTCTGCTAGTGTATGTAGGACTAGCTGACGATGGCTAAAGAAAACTCCTTTTGGATCACCTGTCGTGCCTGACGTATAAAAGGTCGTCGCAATGGTATTTTCATCAAAATCTGGGAAATCAAAATCGTTGTTAGCAGCTTCTAGTAACGCTTCATACTCGCCTGTGACACGGCTTTGATTGCTACCAAAGATACCTTCAGCAGTGACGCCGTTGTCATCAAGCCAGATAATATGCTCAATACTTGAGTTTTCAAACTGATAGTCTTTAACCAATGGCGCAAACTCAGAATTGAGCATGAGCACTTTAGGCTTGGCATGGTTAATGGTATAAAGGATTTTCTCAGGCGATAGACGGATATTGACGGTCTGTAAAACGTACTCTGACATTGGCACGGCAAAATAAGATTCAAGATAGCGATGACTGTCCCAATCCATCACGGCAACCACATCACCTGCATCAAGCTTTAAGTCTGCCAATACATTGGCCAAGCGATTGATACGTTCAAACAACTCTTTATAAGTCAGGCGCTTTTTGTCCGCATACACAATCTCTTGATCTTGCGATACCGTTTTTGCACGGCTTAATAGCTGCTTGACCAGTAATGGATAATCGTAGGCAGATGGTGCACTGTGGTAAATGTTTGACATAGATCTGACTTCCTTGTTTGTCGTACTTATAAGGGATAAATAACAATAATAATAACAATCAAGTTAATAGCAGCATAAAATCTACTGCGCTAACCATTTTAATTTTTATAATAACATCGTTATTGATAGTAAGAAAAAAGCGGCGCTGTGTAAAGCGGTCTTACATTAAGTATCATAAGATAGCTAACTAAACATATGCTACATCAGACAGCCAATCACTTTGCCCGTACTGTGGTTTTAATCATTCCAAAACTGGCTATTAATAACGCCAATACTTGCACAAACAATAACAACCATACGGTAAGAGACCACTGCCCTCGCGCATAAGCTATGCCACCCAGCCATGCCCCTAGCGTACCGCCTGTATAGTAGCCCATATAATATAGACCCGAAGCTAATGAACGCCCCTTTTTCACATTGACCGCGATATAACTGATGGTCGCTGACTGCGTAATAAATACACCAGACGACATAATAGCCAGTCCTATAACCACCCCCCATAACGGCGTGACCAGAGTCAATAACACCCCAACCATAGATACGACGATAGCCACCCGTACTGTACGCGCTGAGCCAAATCGGCGTAACAATGTCGTAGATAATGGCGTGATAATAACACCAAGCAAATATACTGCAAAAATATTGGCGAGCGCACCAGTACCAAGCTCATAAGGCTTATCTGCCAAATGTAAGTTGATAAAAGTGAAGCAGCCTACAAGGGAGAACAGCACGCAAGCGCCAAGCAGACATGCTGTTACCACATAGCGATTGGTGACATGCTCACCCAGCGTCTGTATCGCTGAGCGAAAATTAGGATTGGCCACAAAGTGACGAGATGACGGTAGCATCTTGCCAACCCATATTGCCCCCAATAGCGTCATCGCCGTCATCACATAGTAGCCATGACGCCAGCCAATCAGCTCATGCAAATGCCCCAACAAGAACCGACCCATAAAGCCACCAAGCACGCATCCTGACACATAAAAGGACATCAGCTCAGTCATCGCCCGTCCCTCAAACTCCTCACCGATATAGGCAATTGTCACCACCGTAATACCCGGTACAGACAATCCTTGCATAAAACGCCAAATGCCGACCCATTCAATGCTCGAGCTCTGGGCAATAAGCGCTGTTGGTATCGCTAAAAACAATAAAGCACCAACGATAAAAGACTTGCGCCCGACCGCATCTGAGAGCATACCCAAAAATGGTGACATGATGGCAATGGCTAATACAGTGGCACCAACGATCATGCCAGCCTGTACTTCAGTCGCAGCAAAATCCACCATCATGACCGGTAGCACCGCTTGGATAGAGTACACTTGCAAAAAAGCAAACATACCTATAAGACCAATTGTGAGCTTCAATATCCACGACGTTGAATGATTAGAGGTGACTGGTGGCACAGCTGTTATATCTTGGATCTGATCTTTAGAATTATTCACAGGGGATCTGACTATATTGGTTATACCATGACTGCAAATAATAACCGTCACTGGCGTGGATGATAGAGAGGAATAACGGTGATTTTGCTTATGCTAAATGTATAAGCAAAATCACCGTTATTAAACGATAAATGCTTATCATAATGACAAGCAAATTATGGTAGCACATTCACTAATATACTCAGGTTTAAAAGTGTTATTGCCTCTTGATAGATTCTTTATTTGGATTCGAGATTATCGTAGAAAAACTTGACTAGGAATCACATTTCGACTTGAGACGGTGAAGACAGTTTTCGACTCACGAGGTCAAGATCAACGTTACGTTTATTGCACATACAGGATAGTATGGTTAGATGCTATTAACTAATTTGCTACGCATTTAACTTCTTTAACGATTGATAGCGTTGACCGTTCACAATCACTACCTACGTCTATTTTTTCTAACCTAAAGGCGTGCACGACCACACAACCTTTTAAAATACGATTTACTATGATGAAAAATATGGTGCTTTCAAAACTTATTATCGCGATGAGTACATTGGTTTTCTCTACGATGGCTGTAGCAGAAATAACTGTGTCAGAAACTAGCGTTAAAGGTCTCAGTCCAGTTGGATCAACACTCGACGCTACAAACTCACTAGCGGCAGTAGACTGTATAAAGGATGACGCTATCACTGCTACTGAGCTCACTAAAACACGTGATAACGGTCCGTTTTCTGTCAGTACCAAGCATGTAAGTCGCCGATCAGCCAATGGCTTTGGTGGCGGTACCATACACTATCCAACGGATGCTGCTAGCTGTGGTCTGCTAGGTGGTATCGCTGTGGTGCCAGGTTACGTGTCTTATGAGTCTTCTATCAAATGGTGGGGACCGCGTTTGGCCTCTTGGGGATTTGTCGTTATTACTATTAATACTAGCTCCATTTACGACAATCCAGATAGCCGTGCTGAGCAATTGAGCGCGGCTCTCGATCATCTCATCGCTGATGAAACAGTAGGTCATATGATAGATCAAAATCGTTTGGGCGCTATTGGCTGGTCAATGGGCGGCGGCGGTACGCTACGACTGGCAACTGAGCGCAGTACGGTGCAAGCCATCATTGCACAAACGCCCTATCACGATACGAGCTATGGCGCGATGGATACGCCTGCTCTATTCATCGCTTGTGAAAATGACCGTATCGCCCCGAATAAAAAATATACCAATACCTTTTATCGAAAAGCTGACGGTCCAAAAATGAAGGTCGAGATTAACAACGGCAGTCATTTCTGTGCCAGTCATCGTTTTAACGAGAAACTATTAAGCAAGCCTGCTATTGCATGGATGCAGCGTTATATTAACGGTGATACCCGTTTCGATAAATTCTTATGTGGTAATGAAAACTACAAAGACGATCCTCGTATCTCAGCCTATGACTACGAAGACTGTTTATAAGCTATTTTTTAATCTACTTATAAAAGGAAGGAAAGACAGCTTTCACTGCTAATGATGACATTTAAATAACAACTCTTTTTTATTTTTACACATTTACATTGCTTCTATCTTTTTTCTTACAGACATTAATGCCATAAAAATTAATAATCATACAGTCAATCCTCTATAAATTGGATACGGTGTCAGGCTTGCTTAGTCTACAACTTGTAATACTTTCACTCGCCTTCCTTGTATCTAAATTATATTGAACCGACTATAGCGTGCTACAAACAAGTAAAACGATTGAATAAATGAACGATTAAGGAGCAATGTTGATGACTGATGAGATGTATGATTTGGGTGCAGGATTTTGGAGTATTCGAGGCTCATTTATTAAAAATGGCATACTTGATATTGGGGTTCAATGTGCACTTATAAGACTATCATCAGAGCGATTTATCTTTTTAGATAGCTATACATTAACTGGTGATGTGCGTCAGCAAGTCATGGCATTGACCAATGATGGTCAAAATGTCGAAGCCGTCCTCAATGTTCATCCGTTTCATACAGTACACTGTGCTCAAATGGCCAAAGACTTCCCGCGAGCCACCTTTTATGGCAGTAGCCGACATCCAGAGCAAGTACCTGAAGCCAATTGGGCAGATGACTTGGTCGAAAGCGATGCCGTTGCTGCACGCTACCCTGAACTCCAATTCTCTCTACCTCGAGGCATCCATTACATCTCACCCGACGAGACAGTTCATGCCAGCTCATTATTGGTCTATCATCCTGCTAGCCAGAGCATTTATGTCGATGATACCTTTGAGATACCCCCTTCCAAGTTAATAAATGCCGTGCAGCCTAACCTAGGCTTACACCCTACTACCAAAAAAGCGCTCAAAGATGAGCCAAACGCAGCTAAGCACTATTGTGATTGGGCAGTAGAGCTAGCACACGAGTGGCGCGATGGTCGTCATTTTTGCGGTGCACATTCAGGCTTAGTGGTATTTAAGGAAGGTCAGTTTGAGACAGCACTTATCTCAGCGATTGATTTGGCTCGCCCTGAGCTTGAAAAATCATAAAAGCGTGAACCTTTAGCAAACATATTATTAAAACAACTCAAAAGATGAAGCTTACAGTGAAAAAGTAGCTTTGTTTTATTTCATTTACTAGACGAGGAAAACTATAAATGACTGATCAAATTCATGATTTAGGCGCAGGATTCTGGAACATACGGGGAACATTCCGTCTCGGTGGCGTACTAAATATCGGCACTCAATGCTCGTTGGTCAAGCTACCATCAGGGAAATTTATCTTTTTGGACAGTTACGCCCTAACGGGTGATGTGCGAGATGAGGTTATGGCATTGACCAATAATGGTCAAGATGTCGAAGCGGTGCTGAACGTACATCCGTTTCATACGGTCAACTGTGCTCAAATGGCCAAAGACTTCCCGCGAGCCACCTTTTATGGCAGTAGCCGTCATCATAAAAAAGTACCAGAAATCAATTGGGCAGATGATTTGGTAGAAAGTGACGCAGTCGCTGCACGCTATCCTGAGCTTAAGTTTTCAATGTCAGAGGGCATTTATTATATCTCGCCCAATGAGATGATTCATGCAGGTTCTTTATTGGCTTATCATCCTGCCAGTCAAAGCTTGCACGTAGATGATACTTTTATGAGTCCACCAACGAAGCTATTAGAAGCTGTATTGCCTGAGCTAATACTGCATCCTACGACTAAAAAAGCCCTGAAAAACGAGCCAAACGCTGGCGCGCAATATTGCGACTGGGCGACCAATTTAGCTCATGAATGGCGTGATGTTCGCAATTTCTGCGCTGCGCACTCTTATCTTGTTCAGTTCAAAGAAGGTGGGTTTGAGAAAGCACTGGTGAAAGCCGTTAAGAAAGCTCGTCCAAAACTAGAAAACGCCTAATTTTTCACACCTTAAACATATATTTTTAATAAATATAAAAATGGGTCGCTATTACTATATTTACTAGTGTAGCGACCCATCTTTGTGTGCTAGTTACAATCATATCGCCACTATTATCGAAGCTGTTACTGAAATAGCAAAGTAGCCAACTCATCTTCATTATTAAGAATATCTGCTAATGTATAACGCTCAAGCACATTAACAAATGCGGTGAGCGCTTCAAAAAACACGCTTTTAAGCTGACAGGCTGGACTAATCACGCAGCCTAGTGATTTATTCTTTTCTTCCTCAATGAATGTCACTGGCAAATCCGCCTGATGAGCGCCCTGCTCACTATCCTTATGAGACGCTGGTACGGCAAAGCACTCTACCAGATTAAAATCAGGCTCTATCTGTTTGATCAATATGCCCAAATTAATATCTTTAGGTACACGTGCCAATCGTATGCCACCGTTTTTGCCGCGCACACTCTCTATATAACCGAGCTGGCCCAGCTGATGAATAATCTTGGTCAAATGACTTTTGGAAATACCATAACTATCAGCAATATCGCTAATATTAGCCAACAATGATGGATCTGGTCTCACGGCTAAATAAATCAATGAGCGTAGCGCGTAGTCACTATAGTTGGTCAGTCGCATGTACTTGCGTTCCTATTTTTATAAATTTTATATATTAAGCTAGGGTGTGTCATCAATTAGATTATGAGCATTAAAATAAGATAAATTCATGCTAAATAAGGAAAAGTTCGCAGTAAATATGAACATATTGACAAGAACTTTGACACAGTTTAGCGAAAATTTAGCCATTTTAAGGCCATAAATTGCATCAATGTGCTAATTGATGACACGCCCTAGACAAAGTAAGTCGCATTTTTGGTAATAACATTTGGACATAGCATTTGTAAACAGTATCGTTAGCACGCTTTAACCAAATAAACCATCAGGCCGTGGACGTGCCAGCATTGGCAGATAACTGATGCAAAATAGCACAAAACACGCTATCCAAGCACTTTGCGCCACCATAATCCACATTAGGTAATGATTCATATCTCCTAGCGGTAATAGTACGCGGCTAATAAATACTAAGACCATCAAACCGTACATAACGCTTACCGTTTTTGGCGGTTGATGAATACTGCGACCGGTATGTCCCAGAGATACTCTAGTCATCATGGCTAACGTCATCATACCAACACCAGAAATCGCCAGTCCATGCATAGCGATGCTGTGCGGATAACCGAGCCAAGGCTGTAGTGCATTCAATAAGAAACTCAAACACAAGCCTAAAAATGCAATGTACAACGACCAAAGTAATGGCTTTTGCCAAATACCGTGATGATACCATCCTATCAGACGAACGATATTAATCACTGCTACGCCAAGTGCGGTAATCGTCAGCAAATACTTATTTGGATAAAATACATCACTAATAAAAAAGGCGAAGAAAAATACTAAGCTTGCGATATCTTGTCCTTTACTATTACGTAGCTTAATGGGTTCTGACGTTTCCATATCTATACCCATACTAAGACCACGTTCAATAAAAAACGGTACTACGCGGCGGCCAATCGTTAGCACTAACCCAATGATCAAGTAGAACCCAAAATAAATGCCTATCTTGGTTGTGTTCATATCAGCATTGATAATACCCCAATAGCAGAGTCCGTTGCCAAAGAACAGCAGGGCCAGTTTTGCCAAGATACCCATTTGCTTATATTGTTTAACTTGCCATACTGCTCGACATACTACATATGCCATCGAGGCGACAAATACTACATCAAAAATGGCTGCTATATATAGCCACGAGATACTATCACCTATGAGCGTCATGCCAAGCCCAAAACCCAACCAGCTCAGACGTGCCAGCAACCAACAGATAAAGATACCTAACAATTTATAACCATGCGGCATCATAACCCCTGTCCATGTTTTGACCGCGGTTAGCAAAAACCCGGCTACCACTGCCAAGGCATAACCATACACCATTTCATGGCCGTGCCAGTATAACGAGTTCAAAACCCGTGCATCGATATCGGTGTGACCAGTAAACACAAACGTCCATAGCAGCATCGTTACTACGGCAAATAGCGCAGCAGCACTAAAAAATATGCGAAAGCTTATATTAAGGATAGGATGCGGAGAGCTTGGTGGTTTGCTAGGTAACTTGATAGATTGCATAGCCATCTTCTTAAAGAATATAGATGGCTTTAATTATAAAATTCATTTTAAATGAATGTTATTAATCTTTAGTCTAACTATCAAATATTTTACTCATCGAAGTGCTACGCTTGCGGAAATCTCTAAAATAAATTTCCCAATTATAAAAATAGAGAAATCAGGCTGGCTGTTCTTTAGCTATTATTTAGACATGACTTAGTCAATACCACTTACAACTGTAATGCCGCGATGACTAACGATATGACCACTATCGCCGTGACATACTGCCTAACTTTAAAATATGTGTGACTGATAATCTGCGCTTGATGAAGGCTATAATCAATAACCAACAGACTTATAAACCCAATCACTAATAGCCAAATAAAACTGCTGGCTGATAAGATTAAAAATCCAAGCCAAAGGCCAAGCGCAATGACATTGCTATATAATGGAAGCCTAACTGCCCACTTAGTGTCTTCAGCTAAATCTAAATGATTGCCCCAATGCGCACCTGCCATAAATGAGCCAATCACTAGTCCATAAGCACTCAATACATCGAGTACTGAACCAAGCATAGGCACGGTAACAACGTCTACTATCAATAAAAATGCACAGGCGACAAACGGAATAGCACCTGCAAAAGTTAAATAAGGACTGGGCTTTTTCATCGTTTAAACCTATCTTATGATTACTCTAATAATAGCTGTCACCTGTTAAGTGGGAGTTTTCAACATACATCAATCGCTCTTTTGAGGGTTGCCTTGCCACTGACGGATAAACTCACCATTTGGATCGTATTGCTGGGTTTGCTTGTCGAGATTGAACTGCCTGCACCCTCTTGGGTCAGCACCCACACCTGCCAGATATTGCCAATTGCCCCAATTACTGCCGACATCGTAGTCGATAAGTTGTTGCTCAAAGTAAGCTGCCCCGTAACGCCAATCAAGCCCTAGCTCATGGATAAAGCAGCTGGCAACCAGTTGTCGTCCGCGATTCGACATATAACCTGTCGCGTTCAATTGGTTCATGCATGCGTTGACGATAGGATACGGTGTCGTACCGTTTTTCCATTGTGCTAACAGATTTTCGTCCAATTGAGTTGAAGGCGCGTGCTGAGCGATGCCCTTAAACCAAAATAAATTTTGCTGGTGGGTCACAGCATACCAATAGAAATACTCGCGCCACAGCAGCTCAAACCATATCCAGTAGGTAGAATCATTTGCGACGACATCGCGCTCATAGCGACGCAGACGATTTAATACTGTATTTACAGATAGCGAGCCATTTGCAAGCCAACCGGAGAACTTTGTGGAATGCGCCCACTCATCTAGCTCGTTTCGTGTGGTTTTATAAGTGCTCGGCGCATCAGAATCAAAATAGCTATCTAAGTGATTGAGACCATTTGACTCTCCACCTCTAAAACTGGATGGCTGCTGTGATGGCTTATCAAGCTCTGCCTGATTAGACAACTGCGATTCAAAAAGGTATTCGTTCCTACTCTGCATATTGTCAGGCAATGGAGCAAGTGATTCTGGCGTTGGAGAAATGGCTATATCTTTTTCTGCATGCAGCAAATCATAGTCACTTTCGATTTGTTTACGAAATTGCGTAAAGCTCTTGGGTAAGCTCTCTAACGGTAATTCGTCAAACAAAGTCGTTGTTGTATGTATATGCCACTGTATCTCTGGATATTTCGCCTGTAGAAGCTCATGTACTTTGTTCTGATTATAATCTGCCGTCTGGCTGATGCAGATATCTGTCACTCGTTGCTGCGCTATTAGATCACTCAACTGAGTAAAGACGTCCAATGCTTTATCGTCTTTCTGTAAATACAGCAACCTATTACCCCGCTGCATCAATGACACATTTAAATCAGCTAGGCTCTCATGCAAAAACTGCTGACGAGCTTGCCCCATACTGTCGTAATAATAGGCATCGTAATGGTCTTTATCGTCTAATATATCTGTCAACGATGACGCATAAACCAATAGCAGCCTTCCATCAGTGGAGATTTCAGATGCTTTTAATAGAGTGGCATTGTCCGCCACTCGCAAGTCGTTATGGAATAGTACCAATGTGACATTTCTGTTCGCTGAGTTATTCTCTGAGTTGTTCGCTGCTTGATTTGACATACCCCATCCTTCTGGCTGTTTAGCGCTAATTTATTATTTTTAATCTTGAAATATCATATACAGTGTAAAACATACTTAGCATTCAACTATGATGCGAGCCTAATACTTGTAAGGCAATGCGCTCAGCCCCAGAAACCACTTATAAGCATTGACTATCATATGTCTGACTGCTTAAATGGCTTACCTCTAGGAGAACACCATGACTCAAAATAATACTACGACTGAAGAAAATAAATCAGATGAAAAGCGTAAACTTATCAATCGATTTTTGATGAGATTGACAAAGGAACAGCCTCAAATGTATTACGCGACCACCTCTGAGATATCGCGAAGTATTCATACAATGATAAAAGAGCACACCAACCGCCTGTCGGTAGAAGAACAAGCACTGGTGAGACAAATGACGATGGAAGAGATCGAAGGGTTGCTTGGATTTCATGCCAGATAAGAGATTGACCAACTTCAAATACGTCATTATCGGTAAGTTGCCAAATAACATACAAAAAAAGACCGCTATCAAAGCGGTCTTTTTTTTTAGCTATTAGCATTCTATTTTAGGACAGTTAGAATGGATATTCACGTGGCTCATTTTGCATTGAGATCCAATGCGTTCTAGTGAACTCTTCTAGTACCCACTCACCGTTGAAGCGGCCGATACCTGAATTTTTCTCACCACCGAATGGCGTATTGCTTTCATCATTGACTGAGATGTCATTGATGTGGGTCATGCCAGCTCTGATACCGCGAGCGAAACGTAGACCTTTTTGCATATCAGCAGTGAACACCGCGCTAGATAGACCATACATAGAATCATTGGCAATCGATAGCGCATCGTCTTCGTCTTTAGCACGGATGATACCAACCAATGGTCCAAACACTTCATTGCGTGATAGATCCATTTCACGAGTCACTTCGGTAAAGATGTGCGGCGGTACGACTTGGCCTTCAATCTCGCCACTGAGTATCATTTTTGCGCCTTCTTCCTGCGCTTTAGCGATTTTTTCTTTGAGCGATTTAACTTGTTTTTCGTTGATGATTGGGCCAACAGCGGTATCTTGCTTATTAGGATCACCGACGTTCAATGTTTTAACATGCGCTAAGAAACGCGCTACGAAATCATCATATATCTCATCTTCTACAATGACTCTGTTAATCGCGATACAGATTTGACCTTGATGCAAGAATTTACCAAAGGCAGCCGCTTTTACTGCTTGTTCGATATCAGCATCTTTTAGTACAACAAATGGACTGTTGCCACCTAGCTCAAGTGCCACTTGTTTGATGTATTCGCCGCCATTTGCCAACTCACCGATATGTTTGCCCACTGAGGTCGAACCTGTGAACGACACTAGACTTGGCGCTTTGTGTTCAACAATTGCATCACCTATCTCGCTACCTGAGCCGACCACGACGTTTAATAGACCTTTTGGTAGACCTGCTTCTTCAAACACTTTTGCAAGTAACAGACCACCTGTCACTGGCGTATCACTAGCAGGCTTGAGTACCACCGCGTTACCAAGTGCTAAGGCAGGCGCGATAGAGCGCTGAGTTAAATGTAGTGGGAAGTTCCATGGGCTAATGACAGCGACAACGCCGATTGGCTCGCGATAAATGAAGTTTTCTTTACCAGGGGTATTCGATGGACGAATCTCACCATGTACACGATTAGGGAATGTCGCTGCTTCAAGGGTAATCGCGCGCGTCGCACCGAACTCGACCATGGCTTTGATACGGGTACTGCCCGACTCTTTGATTAGCCAATCGACGATTTCTTCTTGGCGCTGATCAAGTATGTTTACGACTTTATACAACACTGCAGAACGCTCTGCTGGCGTCTGCTTGGCCCACGCTTCTTGAGCTTGGGTCGCAGCATCATAGGCTTCGTTCAACTGATCCTTGGTCGCTTGCTGGATCTCTACCAGCGTATCACCGTTATATGGGTTGGTATTGGTGTTGGTGCTATCGTCTTTACCGGTTTGCCATTCACCAGCGATGAACTGCAAATGGAAGTCACTGTATGCACTCGTAGTATTGGTTGGCATAATCATCCTTATTTTTAATTTGTTATGTTAAGTATTGGTTTTCAATTATTAAAATAAAACTATGAAGTCGGCGATATCTTAATGAGAAAATATCTGGCAAGTAGTAAGTCTAAAATCGTTACCGAGCGATCAATCAATAGTTATCAATTAAAAAGAGCTCTAATGAAAAATGATCTTTAGCAATAAATACTAACGGTAACGGATAACAACAAAACCTACCTTGCTAGACGACTGGTCTAATGCTACCATAGCTACTAATAAAACAAGACTACTTTGTCAGTGAATATTGTTGATAAAACGTAACATATATAACTATATCCTATTACAATACGCCATCAACGTGACGTTCAAATGAACGCTAGCTGTTTTAACTGACTGTTTAATACATATGCTAATACAAGCGACTACTAAGGGAGACAATCCTGTTTATGTCTAATACAGACGCAACTACCCCAGATACCAAAGCTCATTTACTTGCTACTGGCTACCAATTAATTGCTAAAAAAGGTTTTACCGCTGTTGGTCTAAAGCAAATTTTAGATACAGCAGGTGTGCCAAAGGGCTCCTTCTACCACTACTTTGCTTCTAAAGAAGCCTTTGGTGAAGCCATTATCAATCATTATTTTAGTTTATATAAGACTCGGTTAGATGTCATCGATGCACAAGATGTCAGTGCGCAGCAAAAGCTATATGATTATTTTCAAAACTGGTATGACACGCAGCAGAACGGCTGTGACCATGAGAAGTGCTTGGTGGTTAAGCTCAGCGCAGAGGTAGCTGATATGTCAGAAACCATGCGTAAGGCACTCGATACTGGCTATCAGCAGACGACCATGTGGCTCGCCAAGCAGATCAAAGCTGGCTGGCTCGATGAGTCTGTCCCTCGTCACGATAACATCTCGGCTGAGAGTATGGCCAAGCGTTGGTATTTTGCATGGCTTGGCGCAAGCTTGATTGCAAAGATTAGCCAAACCAATACGCCTTTAGCAGAAATTTGGCAAATGACAACGACCCAAATGGGACGCTAATCGTTAACTGTTCGGATTTCTAGCGACTGCACCTCTAACGTAACCATTAAGGCACATTGAATATTTATAACGCTCATAGATAGTAGCTGTCAGTACTATGCTTGAGTATTCAGTGTGCTTCATTGCCTTCTATTTTCTGAACGAATTTCTTAAAGACATTTGCAGACGGCTTAGACAGTTATACAAGAGTTTTGTAAATATCACTAGACGACTGGTCTAATTGGTGTACAATGCGCACAAATATTAAGAATGAATGTCTATACGAGCATTGCTTATCATTCATTGATTGATATCAGACAATATCTCATGTCAAAACCATTTAATTGAACCGTTTTTATTAAAAACTTTTTATTACTAATTAGGAATCTTATGAATAACTTCCAATACTACAATCCAGTCCGTATCGTTTTTGGTGAAGGTCAAATCGAGCAATTATCAGATCTAGTTCCTACTAATGCGCGTGTACTTATTACTTATGGTGGTGGTTCAGCACAGCGTACTGGTACTTTAGACGAGGTAAAAACTGCATTAGCGGCAAGCGGTAACCGTACTGTATTTGAATTCGGTGGCATTGAAGCCAACCCAGAGTTCACCACACTACTTAAAGCCGCTGATATGGTTAATGAGCACAACATCGACTTCTTATTAGCAGTTGGCGGTGGTTCTGTGATTGACGGTAGTAAATTTGTCGCACTCGTTTCTTCATTGACTGAAGAAGACGGCACTGTCTCACGTGACCAAGCTTGGGATGCCTTAACTGGTTATTGCAAAAACATCGATTCTGCTGTCGATTTGGGCGCGGTATTGACTATTCCAGCCACAGGTTCTGAGATGAACTCAGGCGGCGTTATCAACTATAGTGAACGTCAAGCAAAACTACCGTTTGGTAACCCACTTGCCTTCCCTAAATTCTCAATTCTAGATCCAATCAAAACACTTACCCTGCCTGAGCGTCAGGTTATGAATGGTGTGGCTGATGCATTTGTTCATGTAATGGAACAATATTTGACTTATCCAGTAAACGCTAAAGTACAAGATGCCTTTGCTGAAAGCTTGCTCAAAATCCTTATCGATGAAGGCCTGGTTGTTAAGCAAGATCCAGAAAACCTAGAAACACGTAAAAACATTATGTGGACAGCGACCATGGCATTGAATGGTCTGATCGGTACTGGTGTACCACAAGACTGGACAACTCACATGGTTGGTCATGAGCTGACATCGTTACATGCTATCGATCATGCACGTACGCTAACCATCGTATTGCCATCAGTGATGCGTGAGCTAAAAGAAAGCAAAAAAGAAAAACTGCTTCAGTATGCGCGTAACGTATGGAACATTACCGATACTAATCTAGACGACGATGCCATTATCGAAACAGCCATTGTTTACACTGAAAACTTCTTCCGCGAGCTTGGCTTGCCAGTTAGCCTAGAAGACGTTGACTTGACGGAATCAGCGATTGATCCAATCATCAAGCAGCTTGAAGTACATAACATGGTCAAGCTTGGTGAACATGGTACCAACGACTTAGAAGTATCACGTCGAATCTTGCAGCGCGCTGTAACTAGCAAAGCGTCTTAATAAGCGCTATAGCAAGAACTGTCAAAAGAGTTATAAGAAAAATCGCGACAGTAACAATGAGTACATATCGTTATGCTATCTATAGTAGTAGCTATTCCATGCTGAGTAGCTACTACATTTAACACCACTATAATAATGACAATTAATAAATATAAAGGAGTCCTACAATGAGCTTCGACAAACAACAGAATCAACAAACAAACCGTCAAATCAAATTGGCTAGCCGTCCTAATGGTGTACCTACTGCTGACAATTTTGACATGGCAACTAGCGACATTCCTACGCCAAAAGATAACGAGATGCTACTACGCACTGTATATCTATCACTAGATCCATATATGCGTGGGCGTATGAGCGATGCAAAAAGCTATGCAGACCCGTTAGAAGTCGGTGACGTCATCATGGGTGGTACCGTAGCGCAAGTGGTCGAGTCAAATATCGATAACTTCGCGGTAGGCGACTTAGTCGTATCAAACTCAGGCTGGCAGGACTACAGTGTCAGTGATGGCGAAGGCGTCCTCAAACTGGACAAAAACATGTCAAACCCTTCTTATGGTTTAGGCGTGTTAGGTATGCCAGGGTTTACCGGTTACATGGGGCTGACTGATATCGGTAAACCACAAAAAGGTGAAACCTTAGTTGTGGCAGCAGCCACTGGACCTGTCGGTGCAACTGTCGGTCAAGTGGGTAATCAATATGGTCTGCGCACTGTCGGTGTGGCAGGCGGCAAAGAGAAATGCGACTTTGCGGTCAATGAGCTTGGCTTTGATATCTGTATCGATCACAAAGCTGACGACTTCGCTGAGCAATTAAAAGCAGCATGTCCAGATGGTATCGACATCTACTATGAAAACGTTGGCGGTAAAGTGTTCGATGCCGTATTACCACTATTGAACGCGCATGCCCGTATCCCAGTATGTGGTCTAGTATCACAATATAACGCCACTGACTTACCTGACGGCAAAGACCGCTTGGGTATGCTAATGGGTCAAATATTGGCCAACCGTTTAACCGTCAAAGGTTTTATTATCTTTGAAGAGTACGGCGACCACTTCCCAGAGTTCTTAGAAACCATGAGCAAATGGGTAGAGTCAGGCGAAGTAAAAACCAAAGAGCACATTACTGACGGTCTAGATAATGCCCCAGATGCATTTGTCAGTATGTTAAACGGTGATAACTTTGGTAAGACTGTAATCAAAGTATCTGACGTTAAATAGTTACTGGTTAAACATTGAGTAGTTAAGCAGCTACTGACAGTTAGCAATCGTTGTGAATAACTACTTAACAACATAAATTGCTAATATCACTACTGAAAGTTGCTCACAAAGCAGGAATAATGCTAACAGTCATTATTTGCATTTAGGCTAATTAAGTAAAAACGGCTAATGATGTAACGGAAAACTTATGACTGTTGGCTATATAGTTACTAACACAATAGTTACTAACACATAAATAATAAACAAGGATAATTATGAACATTTTAATGGTACTAACTTCTCATGACCGTTTAGGCGATACTGGTAAGAAAACTGGCTTTTGGCTAGAAGAATTTGCTGCACCTTACTACGCATTTCTTGACGCCGGTGTAAATGTAACCCTAGCCTCTCCAGCTGGCGGCCAGCCACCACTAGATCCTAGTAGTGACACAGAAGACACGCAAACCAAAGATACCACTCGTTTTAAAGACGATAAAGACGCGCAAGAACATTTGGCTAATACCAAAAAACTTGCTGATATGAACGCTGAAGATTTCGATTCAGTATTCTACCCTGGTGGTCATGGCCCATTGTGGGATTTGGCAGTAGATAAAAACTCTATCAATCTGATCGAGACTTTTGTTAAGCAAGACAAGCCTGTTGCTTTTGTTTGTCATTCTCCTGCAGCGCTTAAAAACGTTAAAGTCGATGGCGAGTACTTAGTAAAAGGCAAAACAGTGACTGGTTTTACTAACTCTGAAGAAGACGCAGTTGGCCTAACAGACGTAGTACCCTTCCTAGTAGAAGACGCACTGAAAGCCAATGGTGGCAACTACGAAAAAGCGGCTGATTGGGAATCATTTGTTGTTGAAGATGGTTTACTAATCACAGGTCAAAACCCTGCATCATCAGAAGAAGCTGCTAAGCGTCTAATGGCGAAGCTGAAAGGTTAGTCAAATCCACTACGCAATAAGGTCGATACCATGATTCGCTTACATCATCTCAATCAATCACGTTCATTACGGACGCTATGGCTTTTAGAAGAGCTAGGCGTACCTTATGAAGTCGTCAGTCATCAGCGCGATGCCAAGACTCATTTAGCACCAGACTCTCTAAAGGCTGTACATCCACTCGGTAAGTCTCCGGTTATCGAAATGGATGGACAGATTTATGCTGAGTCAGGTGCCATCACTGAGCTGTTGATTGAACGGTTTGCGCCCGAGCGTCTGCGCCCTGCTACAGGAAGCTCAGACTATGGCTACTATCTACAGTGGATTGATTTTGCAGAAAGCTCGCTCATGTTGCCATTAATGCTTGAATTATTTACTAACAAAGCAGGCATCAATGACAATGAGTTTTTAAACGGCTATATCGAGACAGAAAAAACCAGATTGTTTAAGTATCTGGATACCTCAGTTGAAGGTAAGTCGTTTATTGTAGGTGATAAGCTAAGCGGTGCCGACTTTATGCTGTCATTTGATTTGATTATTCTTGCTAAGCGTCAGAAACTTGATGCCTATCCGCATATCAAACAGTATGCTGAAAAGCTGGCCGGTCTTGATAGCTATCAGCGTGCGATGCAGCTAGAAGCGAAATACGATGCATCAATTTAGTATTTGATATTCATTGATACCTTGGTATTAGCCAAAATATTATGTATTAACTGACCAATTTTTCGATACACAAAGACAGCTCTGTATAGAGCTGTTTTTTATGCGTATAGTATTTTTTGCTTGTTGCATCGTTTGTTTTAATGTTCGTTAAATTGCATGAGACACTGCTATATCTTTATTCAGCAGCGCCGATGAGTTACGCGGTGATGACAAAAGCGCTATAAAGATTATGATAAAATATGCCCTGCATCTCTTAGGTTATCTTTCCAGTTTGACCAGCATTTATATCAGTAACTCCGCTGTTTTTAAGCTATGAACATTCATCGTACTGACCTGATTTTGCGTCTGGAATCTGTTCTATGCCATTCTATTTCCTTATACAGATTATGGTACGTCCATGAGTAACGAATATCAGTTTAAGCCCCACGAACAACCTATAATGGTAGGCTCTCCTGCCAACCCTGATCATCCTGCACGCCGTAAATTATTTTACTTACTGATTGGAATTTTCGTTGGTCTCACTGCTAGCTTCCAAAACGGTCTACTCGTCGCAAATCTTACTCAAATTCAGGGTCAACTGGGCTTAACGCCAGCTGAAGGTGGCTGGATATCTGTTAGCTATAATATGACTAATGCCTGTATCACCGTTCTGCTGTACAAAATTCGCCAACAATTTGGCATGTCACTGTTTAGTAAAATCACTCTGTTCTTTTTATTAGCCGCCACGAGTTTACAGTGGCTAATAAGTAGTCATCTACTAGATACGCCTAATATTGGAATTGAGCCTTATTACCTAGAGATTGTCGCCAGAGGACTTAGCGGTATGGTCGCAAGTGGCATGACCATTTTAGGGTTATTCTATTGTTTGCAAGGTATGCCAACCGTCAAGCGCACCAGTGGCTTGATATTGGGTTTTGGCTTAGTACAGTTTGGTATTCCATTATCACGAATCATCTCGCCCTATCTCGCCATCGACGGTCAGCTTGAAAACTTATTTTTATTTCAATTTGGCTTGGCACTGATTTGTTTTGGGCTGATTAATATATTGGAGCTACCACCAGGCAATACAGAAAAAGTATTTGAGAAACTCGATTTTTTAAGCTTTGCTTTTTTTGCGAGCGGTTTGGCGGCACTGGCTGTAATTTTGGTGCAAGGTAGGATTTTATGGTGGACGACGCCTTGGCTCGTCTATCCACTGATGATTGCTATTGTTGGGATTGGCATCGCTCTATGGATTGAAACACATCGCAAAAACCCAATGTTACAAGTCCGCTGGATGCGTAGCCGCAATATTATTGCCTTTATGATTACCGGCGCTGTTATGCGAATTTTGCTATCTGAACAAAATGTCGGTGCTGCAGGCCTACTTGCTAATTTGGGTTATGGTAACGATCAGCTGGTTACTTTTTATGCTGTCATAATGGCTGCCAGTGTGCTGGCTTTGGTGATTAGTATTTTTAGTACCAATCCAATGGATTTGCGCCGTCCTGTTATTTTTGCAGTGGCATTGATTGCCTTGGGCTCTTGGATGGACGTTGGGGTCTCTATCAACTCCGCTCCCTATATGTTTTATATTAGCCAGTTTTTGATTGCATTTGCCGCGGTATATTTCATGGGACCTTTGGTTTTCGAAGGATTCTTGCGAGCTATTGCTAGTGGCCCTGCTTATATCATTAGTTTTTCGGTTATCTTTGGTATTTCCCAAACGGTTGGCGGATTGGCAGGTGCAGCGGCTATTCAGGCATTTACGACCATTCGTACACAGGTCCATTATGCAGATATGGTCAGCTCACTGAATTTGGGTGATCCTACGTTTAGCGCTCAAATTGCTGGTACTCGCAGTGTATTATCAAATCAAACGACGGATACAGCGCAAGCGAATGTGGCCGCGATGAGCCAAGTGTTGCAAGGAATTCAACGCCAAGCAACTGTCTCCGCTTATAGCGATCTGTTCTTTTTGATGGCCAGTTTTGCTACTTTCGTTACAGGCATTTTATTGATTAACTATTTTTATAACCGTTACCACAAGCGTAATCCACTTGCTAAAGAACTTGCGGTTATTGCAAAAATGCGTGAGTCAAAATAACTCAGTTTATTCTATTAATAATGTTTCACCCCATTCATTTATAGCCAGTCTATTTTAATATTTATTGAAAATTTAGGAGCACGTCATGAGCCAAGAAAAACCAAATGAGCTTAATCAAACACCTCAGACGTCCACTGGCGCTCCAGCAACAGACACACCTATAGCGTCCGATATAGGTAAAGAAGAGTCTGCTGCAACTTCTTCGCAATCAGTAACTAAGACAGCAGAAGGTGATGTAGAAAACAGTTCAGACAGCAATGAAACACCAATGCCGCCAAAAGAGCCAATCCCCGATACTACTGGTTGGTCGCCCAAGAAAAAATCCTATCTAAACTTAGGCTTATTAATTTTATTGATTGTCATTGGCGTGGCATTGATTTTGTATGCATGGAAGCTCCCACCATTTACCCCAACGGTACAGCAAACCAATAATGCTTTTGTCAAAGGTCAGACGACTATTATTAGCCCGCAGGTTTCTGGTTATGTCACCAAAGTAGCAGTGCAAGACTTCGCCAATGTAAAAGCGGGTGACTTACTCATAAAGATAGACGATCGAACGTTTCAGCAGCAGCTCGAACAAGCGCAAGCGAATACTGAGGTGGCGGTCACCAACCGCTCTACCAACGATCAAGACACACAAACCAGCCAAGCACAAATCGAAGCACGCAAAGCTGACTTATATAGTGCCAAAATCAACGTACAGAGCGCTCGTGAAGATGTAAACCGCTACCAAGGTTTGGATGCTATTGGTGCGGTATCAAAGGCGGAGGTGGCTCATATCAAGGCGCAGTTGGCTCAAGCACAAGCAGGTGTACAGCAAGCAGAGGCTAATTTGCAAGCCGCTCAAGAAAACCGTGAAAAGACTAGCGGCAGTCGCTCATCGCTGGACGCAAATATCAAAAATGCTGAGGCAGGTGTCAAGCAAGCGCAAATCAATCTAGACAATACTATTATCACTGCACCTGAATCTGGCCAGCTAAGCCAAGTCAGTGTCAAAGAAGGTCAATACGTCAGCGCTGGTACGCAGCTCATGTATATCGTGCCAAAAGGCATTTGGATCATTGCAAACTTTAAGGAAACTCAAATAGCCAATATGGCAATCGGTGAGCCTGCGACCATTCATGTCGATGCGCTTGGCGGCGCCAAATTTACGGGTCACGTGAGTAATATCTCGCCAGCGACTGGTAGCGAGTTTAGTGCTGCTGCAGCCAACCCTGCGACAGGTAACTACATAAAAATTGCTCAACGTATTCCTGTACGCATCGACTTAGACCAAAACCAGCCTGAGCTGGCACGCTTACGCCCTGGAATGTCTGTCTCAGTGGATGTCGATACCAATATTAAATGAAAGGTTGAATAAAAATTTAAATAAAAAATAATGTCAGATAAGGTAAATAGCTAACGTAAAAAAGCCACTCCAGATACCAAAGAAATTGGATTTAGAGTGGCTTTTTTAGTTTTCTATAATCTATAGCTTCAAACTATAGCAACTATGGTAATAAGCGTTTGGTTGTCCAGCTTGCATTACCTTCACTGTCATCGCCGCTACTCTGCGTATACACAATTCGGTCATGCATCCGATTGGCTCGACCTTGCCAAAACTCAATACTTTCAATCGTAATTTCATACCCACCCCAAAACTCTGGCGTTGGCACGGTAGTATTGTCAGGATGTGTAGCCTGCAGCTGTTCAAACGTTTGCTCCATGACTTCACGATTGGCCACTTCACCACTTTGCGGTTGACTGACCCAAGCGCCTACTTGACTATCATGGGGACGCTTCTGGAAGTAAGCAGCCGATTTATTAGCATCAATTTTAGCGATACTACCGCTGATACGGACTTGACGCTCCAGCTCATGCCAAAAGAATAACGCTTCGGCATTAGGGTTTTCTGCGATATCCTGCCCCTTCGCGCTTTCATAATTGGTATAAAAGACAATACCCGTCTCAGTAATCTCGCGTAGTAACACAATACGGACGCTAGGCTTATTATCTGTGCCACATGTTGCCAAACTCATGGCATAAGGCTCTTGCACCTTTTGCGCTAGCGCCTCATTCATCCAAGCTTTAAAGAGCTCAAATGGTGACGTTGGTACTGACTGTTGGTCAAGCTCGCCTTTCTCGTATGAGAGGCGTTGGTCGGTAAAGTCCATGCTCATGGCAGTTCCTTATTTGAAAACTATAATGTTGTTGTCTCAAGTACTAGTCATTATCTTAAATACCAGTTGCTATCTTGAATACCACTTATTGCCTCAAATACTATTAGCCTAGTACCGATTTTATAAGATCAGCTAAGTCATTAGCCATTACATCACATTCTATTTCATCATCTGATTCTACCATCACGCGAATCATAGGCTCTGTACCTGACTGACGTATCAACAGACGACCACGACCCTCTAGCGTTGCCTGTGCTTTATCAAAAGCAGCAACCAACGCCTCATGTTTGAATGGATCTTGCATTTGAGACAAACGTACATTGACTAGCTTTTGCGGCAACACTTCAAAACCTTCAACAAGCTCACTTAGCGCACGCTCTCTGGCTTGCATCACTGCTAATACTTGCAAACCAGCAATGATAGCGTCCCCTGTGCGACTTTTGTCTAAGCAAAGAATATGACCAGATGGCTCACCACCCAATATCCAACCATTAGCTTCTAAGTCCTGCATCACATAACGATCACCCACTTTTGCACGGGTAAACTGAATATCTGCATCTTTTAGCGCCAGCTCCAACCCCATGTTACTCATGAGCGTGCCGACAACACCTTCAGCTTTGGTTTTACCTTGAGTAGCAAGTACATATAAGATACCATCGCCGTCGACTAGCTTACCCGTCTCATCAACCATTACGATACGATCGCCATCACCATCAAGTGCAATACCGACATCTGCGTCATACTCAAGCACAGCTTTTTGTAAGCTTTCAGGATGGGTAGAACCACACTCAGCATTGATATTGATGCCGTCTGGCGTATTATTGATGGCAATCACGTTGGCCCCCAACTCGCGCATTACTCTAGGTGCTACGCTATAGCCTGCACCATTGGCACAATCCACTACTACCGTCAGATGACTGAGGTCATATTGATAAGGAAAACTGCCTTTGCAAAACTCAATATAGCGACCTTTAGCATCATCAATACGATTGTTCTTACCTAAATTTGCAGGATCAAGAATAGGCATCATAGCAACGTCACTACCAACGTCGTTCATAATTGCCGTTAATTTATCATTGATTGCAGTTTGCATCTCATCAGTAAGTTTTTTGCCGTCACCTGAGAAAAACTTGATACCATTATCATAATAAGGATTATGCGAGGCTGAGATAACCACACCAGCATCTGCATTAAAGCTACGGGTTAAATGCGCAATCGCTGGGGTTGGCAATGGACCAAGCATATAAACATCAACACCAGCCGCATTAAAACCTGCTTGTAATGCTCCCTCTATCACATAGCCTGACAGACGTGTATCTTTACCAATCACTACACTTGGCTTACGCGTAGGATTTTCATTTTTTTCTATGAGTACAAGCCCAGTGACATAGCCTAGTTTTAAGATAAAGTCCGGTGTAATCGGCAATTCACCAAATTTTCCGCGAATTCCATCAGTGCCAAAATAGCTCATTATATGTTCCTCAAGTCAAAAAAATAAAAGGCCAAGCGTATACGCAGGCAATACTATTGTTGTAATAATCTGTTTCTGTATTTTACAAAAAAAACAGCCAACAATAACAGAGCATTGTTGGCTGTTTGTATCTTAAGCTCGTTGCAGCCTTACGTCTCAGCTAACATCAATACGATGTAAATCTACAAAAGATAAGCATTTTACAGAACGATCTAGTTTACTCGATAGTTCGGTGCTTCTTTAGTGATTTGCACATCATGTACATGCGACTCTTTCATACCCGCTGAGGTTACTTTGATAAACTGCGGATTGGTGCGCATATCTTCGATAGTGGCAGAACCCGTATAACCCATTGATGAACGTAAGCCACCAACCAACTGATTAACGATACCCGCAACTGGTCCTTTATAAGGAACACGGCCTTCAATACCTTCTGGTACTAGCTTCTCTACGCCATCTTTTGCATCTTGGAAGTAGCGATCTGAAGAACCGTTTGATCCTGACATCGCACCCAAACTACCCATACCGCGATACGCTTTATAGTAGCGACCTTGGAACAGCTCAACTTCACCTGGTGCTTCTTCGGTACCAGCCATGAGTGAACCAACCATGATGCATGATGCACCAGCAGCGATTGCTTTTGCCATATCACCTGAGTAGCGGATACCACCGTCAGCAATCAATGGAATGCTGTCTTTTAAAGCACTAGCAACATTATCAATAGCTGATATTTGTGGTACACCGATACCTGCGATAATACGGGTGGTACAGATAGAGCCAGGGCCGATACCTACTTTTACTGCATCAGCACCTGCGTCACGTAAAGCGATTGCAGCCTCACCTGTTGCGATGTTGCCACCAATTACTTGTACATGCGGGTAGTTTTTCTTGATCCAAGATACTTTATCGATCACGCCTTTTGAGTGACCGTGCGCAGTATCAACGACGATAACGTCAACGTCAGCAGCGATTAATGCTTCAACGCGTGCTTGCGTGTCTGCACCAGTACCAACAGCTGCGCCAACACGTAGGCGACCTTGCTCGTCTTTACACGCGTTTGGATTGTTTTCAGCTTTGGCAAAGTCATTAACAGTAATCAAACCACGCAGGCGGAAGTTATCGTCAATAACGATGACTTTTTCGATGCGGTGCTCATGCAACAATCTTTTGATATTTTCGTTGCTTTCACCTTCATGTACAGTTACTAGCTGCTCTTTAGGCGTCATAATCTGGCTAACTGGCAATGACAAATTGGTCTCAAAACGCCAATCTCTATGGGTAACAATACCCACAACGTTATCTGTGCCTTTTTCGACCACAGGCACACCTGAGATATTGTTATCTTGGGTCAAACGCAGCAATTCACCGATCGTCATCTCTGGATGTACAGTGATAGGATCAACGACGGTACCCGCTTCGAATTTTTTGACACGGCGTACTTGTGTGGCCTGCTTTTCGATGTCCATGCTCTTGTGCAAAATACCCATGCCACCAAGCTGTGCCATAGTGATAGCCATTTCAGACTCAGTCACCGTATCCATCGCCGCAGAGATTAACGGAAGATTAAGTGTGATGTTTTTGGTCAAACGAGTAGACAGATCAGCAGTTTTTGGCAGAACTTCAGAATAGGCTGGTAATAATAAAACGTCATCAAAGGTTAAGGCTTCATCGACAATTCGCAACATACAGACCCCTAGTGGTGGTTATTTTGATGGGTAGGAGCTCAGGGTTAAGCGTATCAATCATTGCAGCTGCAAGCACAGTGCCGACTCATCGCCAACCACTCAGTTATCCTATAAAAATAACGCCACATTATAACAAATAAGCGCCTCGCTGACACACTATATTTGTCAGATTATTTTACACAAGTGCGTCTTTATCGATGTCAGTCATGTCTCAAACCATTAATACCTCGCTTTTAAAGCTATTCAAGTTCGCAAAGCTCATCGCTACTCCCAATTTCTAGTCGTCTTTTGTTAACGTAAAGCGCTCTGTAGGTAGATATTTGTTTTGCTGCGCATGCAAATAACCAAGCATTTGCTCCCGTATTTCACAGGCCAGCGTCCATGCTTCTATAGGCCCTACTGATGAAACAGCGCCGCGCAGCTGAATGGTATTTTCGGTCACATCAACCACATACATTTCGGGTTCCGTTTTATTATCCCAAAGCTTATTGTCCTTGACCATCGATATAAACGCCTCTCGGATAGCGTCGATATCTGCGCCATAATCGATATACAAAAACACAGGACAGGTCTGATGAACTTCTGTATGCGACCAATTCTCCACTCGTTCAGTGATTAGCTCACGCATTGGCACGATCAAGCGACGCTCATCCCATGTTTTTAACACTGCATACGTGTAACGCAGGTCTTCAACCGTACTAAAATTACCATCCACTATCACACTATCGCCAATTCGCACTGGCTGCGTCACTGCCACCTGTACACCAGCGATGATATTCCCTAATATTGGCTGTGCCGCAATACCGATAACCACACCTGCAATACCCGCTGAAGTCAGTAACGTCTTGCCAAGGCCTTCCATATTGGCAAATTCACTCAGACCTATCCAGAAACTTCCCAAAATCATCACGAAAATAAAGACACGGCGAAATATCGATACATAAGTACGGCGACGACGTTCTTTATCGAAATGCTCTGCAGCTAGATTCTCAATCTGCATGTCTTGATAGCGATTGGCAAAAAAGTTAATGATACGAATACCCAACCACATAGTACTAAATACCAGTCCAATCCAAATAAGTGGACGAGTAGATGAGGCGACTGCATCTAAATAAGGAAAACCACCAGAAACTAAGGTAAAAACCAGTGAAAAACTGATGGTAAAGGTTAGTGGTACTGTTAGTTTGTTAACCAAATCGGCGACACCATTAGTGCTGCCAACATGCATGCTGTATTTTTCATCATCGATATAATGATTGATGATTTTTCCAGTACCTTTACTCAGTAGCCAACCCATACCCATGGTTAATAAAAAGAACAATATCAGCGCTGAGAATTCCCATAGCGCAATTCCAAAAAACTTTAGCTTTAACCAAGTAGGCAAATAACGCTCGAACTCGGCTGGATGATACTGCTCATAGAGATTATCAATATTGCCTACTGTCTGCGCCGAAAAAACCCAAACAGGGGCTTCATCCCCTACTCGCACTCGCTGCAAATAAATAGGAACACGGCGCTCGCGATAATCAACATAGCCAAGCTGAATAGAGCGTCTAGCAATACCCATGACACTGCTATTATTACCAAGCGGTGGTTCAATTAAGCCATCGGGACGATCTGGCATATCGTCGAATACATAGAGCTCTTTCTCGGATAATAAGAAATCCAGTCGCTTTGTAAGATCAAGCGCACGGCTACGTTGACTTTTTTCATCAATCAAGTTCATGTTTAGCGCGTAAGCGGCCAAATCATACTGCTGTTTCATTAATGCTGATTGAAAAAACTCTAAGGCTGCAAGCGGTGTTTCTAAATTAGGTGGCTCAGATAACGGCGGCAACCCAGCATTTAGTTTATCGAGTATATAGTAGCTCTCACTATATTCTCCGGTCAGTGCCGTATCACCTTGTAGCCTGCCTGCCTGCTCCACTGCGTTACGCTCAGTAGGGTCGAATATCTCTTCAGTGATACCAGAAATGCTGACACTTTCACCTTTAAGCGCATTTACTTGCTGAGCGGCATATTCAGTAAAACTATCAGGCTTACTAGGTGTTTGTTTTTCCGGCTCGCTCGTACTCTGTCCATTTTCATCATTTGCTGCATAAACAGGTGTATAGATCACACTTATAGCAACAATAAAAAAGCCCAACAATACTTGCAGCACATGACTTTTAAAACGACTTTTCTCTACCTCTACTTGATGATTATCATCTGAGCGCAAAACGGCACAATGATTGTTCATAGGATTGTCTTTAAGAGTATTCATGTTTTCAAAGCCATCAGTCTACAAAAGGAAAGTATAAAAAATATATCGGTGCTGCTTTAACCTAATTCAGTAAGCAAAAAAAAGCCAGCCTAAAGCTGACTTAATTTATTACAAGATTTGTAGCTATTTACCTTATAAGCGGCAAAAACTATTTTAAGCGCGGCGCCATGTCGTGCCAGCACGGCTGTCTTCGAGTTCAATACCCGCCTCTTTTAGTTGCTCACGTATCTCATCAGCACGAGCAAAGTTTTTGTTGGCTTTAGACTCTGCACGTTCGATGATTAAATTATCAATAACGGCATCCGTTAGACCATCTTCTGCCTGATCACCAGTCACTGCTTGCAAAAACTGCTGCACTGGCTGCTGTAAAATATTTAATACTTGCGCCAATGCTTTTAGTTGCTGGGCTAATTGCCATGCGGTATCGACGTCTTCCGCTTTGATTGCTTTATTAATATCACGAGCCAATCCAAATAAGACGCTGATAGCCGTCGAGCTATTGAAATCGTCATTCATCGCCTTGACGAAGTCTTGACCAACCGCGCTATTGTAAGCTTCAGCCACTAAATCTTCATTGATTACGATTGACTGTCCTTTTTGTTGCTCAGCCAATTTTAGTGCATTGTATAGTCTGCTTAGGCTATTATGTGCTTCATCTAAGGCGCTATCAGAGAAGTTAACTTGGCTGCGATAATGGCTCGATAATAAGAAAAAACGCACCGTTTCAGGTAAATACTTTGCCATGACATCACGAATAGTAAAAAAGTTGCCCAATGATTTAGACATCTTTTCACCATCGACATTGATAAAACCAACATGCATCCAGTTGCGTGCATACTCACAACCAGTCGCTGCCTCAGACTGCGCGATTTCATTTTCGTGATGCGGGAACTGTAAGTCATGACCACCGCCGTGAATATCAAAGGTACTACCTAAGCACTTAGTCGACATCGCTGAACATTCAATATGCCAGCCTGGACGCCCTTGACCCCATGGTGATGCCCACTGCGGCTCGTCAGGTTTTGCCGCTTTCCATAGTACAAAGTCAAATGGATTGCGTTTATCATTTTCAACTTCGACTCGCGAACCTGCCTGCATATCGTCCAGATTGCGCTTCGATAATTTACCATAACCGTCAAAGCTATCAACAGCATAGTAGACATCACCGTTATCGCCTGCATACGCGTAGTTGCCAGTGACTAACGTCTCAATCATATTCTGCATATCATCGATATGATTGGTTGCACGTGGCTCAGCATTTGGCATCTCACAACCAAGGGCAGTCGCGTCTTCATGCATCGCTTCAATGAAACGCTGCGTCAATGTACCAATCTCTTCACCGTTTTCAGCAGCACGAGCAATGATTTTATCATCGATATCAGTGATATTACGTACGTAATTCACGTCATAACCCAAGCGCGCCAACCAACGAACGGCCATATCAAAACCGACCATCACTCGCGCATGACCAATGTGACAATAGTCATAAACGGTCATGCCGCACACATACATACCAACCTGCCCTGCTTTGAGTGGTACAAACTGACGCTTGCTGCCAGTCAATGAATCGTAAATGGCAAGTTGGGACATCGCATCTGCAAGTGGTGTGGTCATAGTAAAAAAGCCTTGTAACGTAAATAAAATAGAGAAATGTGAAATCTCAGCCGCGGTGTATGAATAAGCCATACCAACGACTGTGACTATAAATCCAGAAAATAAAAAATTCAGACCAAAAAACGTCTTGATATAAAACGTAACCCATTATCTTAGCGAAAATAGGCGTAAAATACTACAATGAGCGTGCAACTAACGCTATTCAATCATAAAAACCGTTAAGGATGTAAAGATGGGCAATCGCTTAAGCAAAATATACACACGTACTGGAGATGACGGCAGCACTGGTATGGCTGATGGCAGCCGCCTTAGTAAAGCGGACGATCTATTTAGCGTCATGGGTGACATCGACGAGCTCAACTCGCATATTGGCTTGGTACGTGCGCAACTAAAACACAATAAAGGGCAATCTATAGAGAAAGAGTTCTCTGAAGCCTTGGTCATCATTCAGCACTTGTTATTCAATATAGGCGGCGAGCTTGCTATGCCAGAGTATGAAGGGGTTAATGCCACTCATATTGAATGGTTAGAGCAGCAAATAGATATGATGAATGCCACATTGCCACCGCTAAAAGACTTTATTTTGCCGACAGGTTCTATATTGGTGAGTCAATTACACGTGGCGCGTAGTGTGTGTCGCCGCGCTGAACGTCAAGCTGTAATATTGCAGCAGCAGCGTCCACAAGCGATTCGCAGTACTGCCGTCAGCTTTATTAATCGCTTATCTGATTGGTTATTTGTCGCTGCACGCTTTTGTACAGACCCAGAAAAAGTCTCTGAGGTATTGTGGGACAGTCAAGCATTGAAAACGTTCACTGACAATCAATAATACAAACTAAGTATTTGACAATAAATATTTAAACCCAAAAACCCCGCGACACGATTGTTGCGGGGTTTTTATTATTCAGCGATAGCAATTCGCTCTACTGGATATCGCTACCTCTTATTACAATGGTAAATTAATAAGTCGCGCTGTTGTCTTCAATGATGACCATATCGATGGTTTCATCTTTAGGTACGGCTTTTGGCGTGGCGGGCTTACTAGGCTCGGCAGCAGCTGCTTGGGTGTTTGCAGTCGAACTGCTCTGACTTTCAGCAGGTTTATTAATAGTTGGCGGCGGCGTAGGTTCAGTTGGGCGAATTGGCTCAACTGGCGTTACGGTTCTTGGCTGACGGATTGGCGCTGTTTGAGTCGTATCGTTGTTCTGTGTTGCACGGCGCTCAGCAGCACGTTGGGCGCGTTGCTCATCCATTGCAGTTTTAAAGACAGAACCTGCCATCACATCTGCAACGACAGTAATCAAAGCAGGCTGACCTGCAATACGCGTACGCACTTGACCGCCTTGAGTACCAACGATGTAAGTGAAAGCGTCATCAACGAGCATATTGTTATTGATACGGATATTGTCTTGCGCTAAACGTGATTGTAAGCTTGGCTGATTATTGGCCGCTTGTACCTGACTGGCTTGATACAAGTCTTCACTTGGTAGCGTCATGCTGACACTTGCTTGACAAGTGGTCATGCCGTTTTCATTGGCTTGTTGCAAGATGGCAGCGTTTTGAACGTCAATAACAACGCCATTGGTTTTTTCGCTAACCACACCATTTGCTAAACTGATTTCAGCATCATTTGCATAATTGGCAGCCAATGACTGTGCTTGTTGATTGAGCGTATTCTTTAGAGCTGACTTAAGGCGATCTTGCACCATAGGATCATCACAACTGATCGCAGGCGCAACACTATTTTCAGCGTCGACAGTCTCTTGTTCTGTTAGCTCTGCCTGCTCAGTAGTGTCTTCTTTATCTGAGCGATCACAGCCTGCAAGCGCCAAACCACATACCAATCCAATCCCAGCAACTTTATGCCACTTGCTCAAACTTATATTTGCTACGCTCATACTAACTCTACTCCCAATTTACAGGTTCGTACCGCCACTGACTGACAGTGTTCAACATTCAAATCGCAACGCTAGCTGCTACAGATATGAAAACCACATCATTATACGGTGTTTAAATCAAATGGTCATTAGTGTAGCCCATGGATATACAAATAGTGCCCCTCATTGTGGAAAAAACCTGCGTTTGGTTGCAAAAACATAACAAACATTCGCAGATTTGGGCTCTAAGAAGTCATATTTAAAAAAGTACGGATTGCATCGCAGTTTTCGTTAGACGCCGTTGATATGACGCTATATGATTGGGCATAAAAATCATCGATGATTGGTGCATATGATAAATTTTAGAGATACGTTATTACTAGGTCATCGAGGCGCACGCGGTGAAGCGTTAGAAAATACCTTTTCAGGCTTTCAATACTCTCAAAACCTCAAGTCAAGAGGCTTAGCAGGCGTAGAGTTTGATATACAACTAAACGCTGACGGTCACTTAATCGTATTCCATGATGACGATCTAGAGCGTATGTGCGGGCGACAATCACGCATTGATCAGTTAAAGCTCACAGAGATTCAATGCCAGTTGCAGTTTGGTCAACCCATTATGACGCTCGCAAGCATAGCGCCTGCGCTTAGTGGATTTAACGTTATTGAGCTTGAGATTAAAACACATAGCCGTACCAATTATGCGGTGTTGATTGCAGCGCTTCGGCAGGCATTTATTGATACACCTTTTGCCAGCTTACCAGTTGTATTGACGAGTTTCGATGTCGAGTTACATAACCGTTTGCAACGTCACAGACTATTATCTCATATGCCTCGCGGCTTACTCATTCGTACGCCAGAAGCGTTGGCAAGCGCGACCAATACCGCATTGCAACTCGGCTGTATTCAACTGGGCATTCATTATCCGCTTTTGACCCAAGCTGTCATCAAGCATAGCCACCGTTATGGATTGCCTGTAAGTGCTTGGACGGTCAATGATATTCCCACCATTGAACAGCTCATAAAATGGGAAACCGATGTCATCATTACGGATTTTCCAAGTCATTTGCTGTTGCCTTAACTGACTTATCCGTACTTTTTTGATATTTAATCATTTTTTTGATAAACGCATTCTTTCCTACATATCCACCCTCCTTGTTACACTTCTCCTTCATGTCTGATAAGTCACTCGTATTTTTGACCAATACATTCTATAATCCATACAAGTTATTGTTATTTAGCAATATTTTTATAGTGTATAAGTGTTCACTTTACACGCATTTTAAGGTACTATGGTGGCTTAAATTAATACCGTTAGGGATATTATATGATTGCAAAAAAAGCACTTGGCTTACCGCTTAAAGGCTTACGTTTCGCTATCAAATCTGGTGACACGCTTGTAAAAACCGCCAGCACTCAAGTAACGCGTTTTAAAACTCGTTTTGATGAGAAAAAAGCGCAAATGGCGCTTGATGAGCAGCCTGTTGCCAAACGCAATTATGCTAAAGCTTCTGAGCAAGCGGATCTTTCTGCGCAAGAGCAAAGCATTGATATGCGCGAGTTTGAATTTACCAAAGCACCGATTAACTGGATTCCGGCGACTATTTTGGTAGCGACGCCGATTGCTGCTGCTATCATTACGCCATGGTACTTGTTCACTCACCAAGTGAGCGCACCTGTTTGGGGTGTATTTGGTGCCTTTATGGTATGGACTGGTATCAGTATTACTGCAGGCTATCATCGTCTAATGGCGCATCGTGCTTATAAAGCGCATCCAATTGTCAGAAACTTTTTATTGCTTGGTTCTACCCTAGCGGTACAGGGTTCTGCGTTTGATTGGGTTTCTGGTCACCGTACTCACCATCGTCATGTAGACGATCGTTTGGATGATCCGTATTCAGCACAGCGTGGGTTCTGGTTCAGTCATATTGGCTGGATGCTACGTAACTACCCTAGCGGCAAGTTCGACTACAAAAACATTCCTGATTTGACTAAAGATAGAGTCTTACAGATTCAGCATAAATACTACGGTCTATGGGTAGTTGCCATGAACGTTGGTATGGTTGCCGCTATCGGTTGGTTGCTTGGTGATGTTTGGGGTACATTGGTTATCGCAGGCCTACTTCGTTTGGTATTGACGCATCACTTTACGTTCTTTATCAACTCGTTCTGTCATATGTTTGGTACACGTCCTTATACAGATACCAATAGTGCTCGTGATAACTTTTTCTTGGCTATCTTTACATGGGGTGAGGGTTATCATAACTACCATCACTTCTTCCAATACGACTATCGTAATGGCGTGAAATGGTGGCAATATGACCCAACCAAATGGTTAATCGCGGGTTTATCAAAACTTGGTTTAACCTCTGAGCTGCGTACTGTTGATGATACGACCATCAAACATGCAGAAGTGCAAATGCAGTTCAAGAAAGCTCAACAACAGATCGATACAGCAGCAGTAAGCGGCCTTGACCTTCCTCATGCGATGAAGAGCTTCCAAGACCGTATTAAGTTTGAATATGATGCCTTTACGCAGACTGTTGAAGAATGGCAAGCGCTAAAAGCAAAAACTATCGAGCTTAAGAAAACAGAGTTTGCTGATCGTTTGCATGAAGTTGACGATAAGTTAAAGCATGATTATGCCAAAATTGAACAGAAAATCCTTGAGCATAACAGCAATCTAAAAACCGCCTTCCGCTCTATTGGCGCGAATGAAAAAGCCGCTTAATTAATCTCTGATTAGTTTTATAATTTTGAAGCTTCTCCATCCCCCTATCCGTCCTAGATAGGGGGATTTTTTTGCTTATACTTTATCGATTATGTCATTTTAGCTACTTCTAATGACCTTATTATCATAATAAATGGTCAAATACCTTGGCTGAACCATTGCTTTCTCTAATCCAAAAACAATAACCATCTCATCCATCATATTCAGTTAATTAAAGAACGGAACTTTGTTTTTTGGTTAGATATTACAAGAGATGGACAGAGTGCAACGATGCCATATAAGAGCTATGCTATAGTGATATTCTCACTTTTATATTTTAATGGAAACGGCCTGTATGCGTTATCAAAACACTTACGTCAACCTAGACACGCGCCTTTATCATGAGCAGCCACCGACACCACTAGACAATCCTCGTGCCGGTCACTTCAATAGTCAAGTTGCACAGCAGTTGGGCTGGGCCGACGATGAGGATCTGATGACCAATTGGGTTGAGATATTGGGCGGTCAATACGTGCCAGCTGATTTCAAACCATTATCGATGGCCTATGCTGGTCACCAGTTTGGACAGTGGGCTGGGCAATTGGGCGACGGACGCGGTTTGCTCATGGCGCAGGTACTCGATAATGATGGACAGCCACAAGACTTGCATCTTAAAGGTGCTGGCTTGACGCCCTATTCACGCATGGGTGATGGGCGCGCAGTCTTACGTAGTACCATTCGCGAGTATTTATGTGGTCATGCATTGACCCAGCTTGGCATCCCCTCGTCTAACGCATTGGGGTTTGTGGTATCTGATACGAGAGTGCGCCGTGAGCGTATCGAAGCAGGTGCAGCGTTGATGCGTGTGGCGGAGAGTCATATTCGTTTAGGTCATGTCGAATGGATTGCCAGCTTTGCCCCTGATGTACTGGGTGAGTTCACCGACTATATGATTGATACTTACTATCCAGAGTGCCGAAATAGCGAAACGCCTGTCTTAGCTTTCTTGACCGCAGTGGTCGAGCGTACGGCCCGTATGATTGCTGATTGGCAATTGATTGGCTTTGCTCATGGTGTGATGAACACAGATAACTTATCTATCACAGGCCGTACTTTGGACTTCGGGCCGTTTGGCTTTATGGAGCGCTTTAATCCTGCATGGATTAATAATCACTCAGACCATACGGGTCGCTATGCTTATCAGAATCAGCCTGCTATCGGGCATTGGAATCTAAATGTCTGGCTGCCACACTTTATGCGCCTAGAAGGCGTCACTCGTGAGACGCTCGCTGATTGCTTAGCACCTTATGAAGCAACCTTTATGCAGCACTATCAGCAAGGTCTGTGCCGTAAGCTTGGCTTACCGCATCAAAGAGAAAGTCTCAGCTTGGCCTTTGAATGGTTGACGCTATTAGAAGACAACTTGCTCGACTATACCAATAGCTTCCGCGCCCTACTCGGTTTGGTCGCACCAGCAGATCATCCTTATGAGCAAAAGCTACTGGCTACCATGACCACTGAATTAAGCGTTGAGGCGCAGCAAGTATGGCAAGACTGGTCAGCACGTTATCTTGCACAGATTGAGCAGCTGCCATTTGAGCAGACAGTTGATGACATGACAACCAACAATCCTGTTTATGTCCTTCGTAATAGCATGGCGCAGCGTGCAATTACTGCCGCAGAGCAAGGTCAGTTTGAAGAAGTTGATCGAGTGTTTCGTTTATTAGCCAATCCTTATAGCGTGCAAGATATCGCTAATGATTTAGATAGCAGTGCGCCTGCGCCTGATACACCGCAGATGCCTATTAGCTGCTCATCTTAGTAGTTGCTTGTCTTAGCACCTTTCAATTCTGTAATATTTTGAAACATTATGAAATTAAGGTTGATATCTAGACGCATTTTTTGGCATTATCAACGAGATAAATAACGAATATCATTTTATTATATTATTCGCATAATTCATTGTTGTTGACTAGGCAGTGAATTAGCAATAATGCTAGAATGAATATTTTAGCTAGTTTGCTTTTTTGACCTGATCTTTGATCGTCGACCATGATTCTGATGGTCGTGAGTCGTTTAACGTTTTTATACCTTTCAATTATTATCATTCAATGATTTTTGGAGGGTTAGACGTTGTTTTTTATCACCATTTAATTTATTCCAATTTATTCCAACCATGGCAATTATTATGAATGACGATACCACTTCGAATACGGATAACCTCAGTACAGAAAAAGAGCAGTTTGAACAAGCTGCCTTACATTACCATGAGTTTCCACGCCCAGGTAAAATTTCGGTAACCCCTACTAAGCAGCTAGCCAACCAACGTGATTTAGCACTCGCCTACTCTCCAGGCGTTGCTGTACCTTGTCTTGAGATCCAAAGAGATCCAAAACTTGCGTCTAAATACACTGCACGTAACAACCTAGTTGGTGTTATCACTAACGGTACTGCTGTATTGGGTCTGGGTAATATCGGTCCATTGGCATCGAAGCCAGTCATGGAAGGTAAAGGCGTTCTATTTAAGAAGTTCGCAGGTATCGACGTTTTTGATATTGAAATTGCTCAAAACGATCCAGATAAATTCATCGAAGCGGTTGCCTCGCTTGAGCCTACCTTTGGTGGTATCAACCTAGAAGACATCAAAGCACCAGAATGTTTCAAAATTGAGCGCGTACTACGTGAGCGCATGAACATTCCTGTGTTCCATGATGACCAACATGGTACGTCAATCATCGTTGCCGCAGCCATGCTAAATGCTTTGTTGATTACTGGCAAAAAAATCGAAGAGATTAAAATTGTTTGTTCAGGCGCAGGCGCAGCAGCCATTTCTTGCCTAGATATTATTTGCGCACTTGGCGTTAATAAGAACAACATTATTGTTTCAGACTCACGCGGTATCATCAATACTAGCCGTGAAAACCTTGATGAAACTAAACAGCGTTATGCTCGTGATATCACGGCTACTTCTATCGAAGAAGTCATGGACGATGTCGATATGTTCCTAGGCTTATCAATGCCAGGTACATTATCAGAAGATATGGTTCGCCGTATGGCAAAAGACCCTATCGTCTTTGCACTTGCCAACCCTACACCTGAAATCATGCCAGAATTGGCCCATGCGGTACGTCCAGACGTCATCATGGCAACGGGTCGTTCAGACTATCCAAACCAAGTAAACAACGCGCTATGCTTCCCGTATATCTTCCGCGGTGCATTGGATGTTGGTGCAACCACTGTTAACGAAGAGATGAAAGTGGCTTGCGTAAAAGCAATCGCTGCGATGGCACATGTTGAAGCCACTCCAACTACCAGTGCTAGAAACATCGAAAAGATGCAGAGCTTTGGTCGTGACTACTTAATCCCAGGCCCTCTAGAGCCAAATCTAATCATTGAGATCGCGTCAGCTGTGGCCAAAGCAGCGATGGATTCAGGCGTTGCCACGCTACCGATCGATGACATGCAAGCCTATCGTCAGCGTCTGTCTGAGTTTGTTTATAACTCAGCGTTTGTGATGAAGCCAATCTTTGCTCGTGCTAAAGCCGATCCAAAACGTATCGTGTACTGTGAAGGTGAAGACAACAACATCTTGCTTGCTGTACAAGTGGTCGTTGATGAGAAGTTAGCACAACCTATCTTGGTTGGTCGCCCTTCAGTTATCGAAGCCAATATCAAAAAACTGGGCCTACGTCTAAAAGCTGGTGAGAATATTACCATCGTCAACGTTGATGACGATCCTCGCTACAAAGACTACTGGCAGGGTTACTACGAGAAGAACAAACGCCGCGGTGTAAGCATTGAGCTTGCTCGTCGTGATGTTCGCCGTAAGACGACTTTGATTGGTTCTTTGCTGGTTGAAAATGGTGCGGCAGATGGCATGGTATGTGGTACCTTTGGCCATTACCAATTGCATCTAAAATACGTTGAAAGCGTCATTGGCAAAAAACAAGGTATGAACGACTTCTATGCGATGAATGCGGTACTCATGCAAGATCGTAATATCTTTATCGCTGATACTTATGTCCATGAAGACCCAACAGCTGAACAATTGGCTGAAATGACTGTCTTGGCAACGGATCAGCTACGTCGCTTTGGTATTACGCCACGCGTCGCGCTAGTGTCTCATTCTAACTTTGGTGCTTCAGATCGTGCCAGCGCTGTCAAAATGCGCAAGGTTCATGAACTATTAACAAATATGAATGTCGACTTTGAGTTTGAAGGCGAAATGCAAGGTGATGCCGCGCTTAACGAAAATATTCGTCTAAACGATATGCCATCAAGCCCATTGAAAGGTGCAGCGAACTTGCTTATCTTGCCAACCCTTGATGCCTCAAACATCGCTTTCAACCTGCTTAAAACAGCGACTGGCAGTGCTTCTATTGGCCCTATCCTATTAGGTACTAATAAGCCGGTACACATTTTGACGCCATCAGCGACAGCGCGTGGTATCGTTAATATGACTGCATTGACCGTCACTGAAGCGCAAGACCTAGAAAACGAAAAATAGTCATATACCATACACAGTATGAATGCACTATAGTCAGTTCAATATAATTTGGATACAAGGAAGCCGAGTGAAAGTACTACAAATAGTAGACTGAGCGAGGCTGACACCCTACCCAATTTATAGAAGATTGACTATATTAAGAAGGGCTCTGTCATCCATTGACAGAGCCCTTCTGCTATACTAAAACCAGTCAATGCAACTTATAGAGCATTGGCTGTTTTTTTGATTTATAAAAATTGGGCTAGCAATATAAAGCTCGATAATAAGAAGAGGCTTCTATGCAAATTTACCTCGTAGGCGGTGCTGTACGCGATCGACTGCTCAAGCGTCCTATCAAGGACAAGGACTTTGTCGTCGTTGGCGCTACTGTGGCAGAGATGATTGATGCAGGGTTTCAACAAGTGGGCGCTGACTTTCCTGTGTTTTTGCATCCGACCACTCATGAAGAATATGCATTGGCACGTACAGAGCGCAAGCAAGGCTCAGGCTACAAAGGTTTTAGCGTACATGCCAGTCCTGATGTTAGTCTAGAGGATGATTTGCGCAGGCGTGATTTAACCATCAACGCGATGGCAATCGAAGTTACTAGCTTAACCGATGATACCCCGATTGACGGACAAGTCATCGACTACTATGGCGGCCTACAAGACTTAAAAAGTAAGACATTGCGTCATGTATCCAGTGCTTTTAGCGAAGACCCATTACGTGTACTTCGGACAGTGCGCTTCTATAGCCGTTACTACGATTTGGGATTTACCATCGCGGATGACACTTTAACGCTGATGCGTCAATTGGTCGATACAGGAGAGCTGGCTCACTTGAGTGCCGAGCGTATCTGGCAAGAGTCGAGCCGTGCGACTATGCAACTATCACCGCAAGTCTATTGGCAAAAACTGTTTGAAATTGGTGCCCTCACAGAGTATTTCGCGCCTTTGCATCATGCTTGGGACAATGTCCAAATAAGAGAAACAGTGCAGACAGCGTTATACTTTGCAGGACAGATGCATTTAAATTTATCACAGCGTTGGGCGCTACTAATGACTAGCCTGTCTTCATCATTATTTAATAGCGAAAACTCTGAGTCTACCTCTAACGTATCAACCGCTATAAAAAATATTAACGCTATCGGTAATAAAGCCAAAGTCCCAAAAGCACATACTCAGTTCGCAACTTTATTCGCTCAGCAAGCTGAAAAACTAAGCACAATAAACAGTCTAAATGCGGCTGAAAAAATCGATCTAATCCAAGCCTGCGGTGCGCATAAGGAGCCTGATAAGCTCTCTCAATTGCTAGTGTGCAGTCATGTGTTACAGCTGGCAACACAGCATCGCCAAATGATGCTAGCACTAAATAGCTTTCACGCCATCGGTATGACTGACATTGCGCCAGACCTTAAAGGCCCCGCTATAGGTGCAGCCTTACGCCAAAGCAGGATTGAACACTTGCAAGCACAACAATGATATAGACAAGCACACTAGAGAAAAAAGTAGTATTGCTATGAACCAAGAACTTAATACCTGCCAAACAGAAAATATGAATAACCAAGCGCCAGTGATGCTTGTCACAGGTAGTGCTAGGCGTATTGGGGCGGCTATTGTTAAAGCAGCTCATAGGCAAGATTACCGCGTCATCATTCATTGTCACCGTAGTGAACAAGATGCTAATGACTTAGCTGATGATCTGAACGACATCCGTACTAATAGTGCAAAAGTTATCGTTGCTGATTTAACGATAGTTAATGATGGTATGGCTTTAGACAGCTTTGTTAAAAATATCGTAGAGGCGTTTGGACAGCTTGATGTACTGGTGCATAATGCTTCGCGGTTTTATCCTAGCCCACTCGGTAGTATCAATCATGCACAGTGGGATGAGTTGCTTTTGACCAATGCAAAGGCCCCTTTATTATTGAGCCAAGCTCTACTACCTTATCTAAAGCAACAACAAGGCTGTATTGTCAGCTTATTGGACATACACGCGCATGATAGACCGTTTAACAACTATACTGTCTATAACATGGCAAAGGCTGCGCATCGAATGATGGTACAGTCGCTAGCGTTAGAGATGGCGCCAGAAGTACGGGTCAACGGAGTTGCTCCTGGGGTCAACATTTTACCTGACCCTACTAGCGACCAAGCTATTGACAATGAGCAACAAAAAAGTATCATCGACGCTATTCCTATGCGGCGTATAGGCCAACCTGATGAGATTGCTCATAGCGTACTGTATCTTGTGCAGGCAAATTATGTCACAGGAGAGATCATCACCGTGGATGGAGGTCGTAGTCTAACCATAGCTGGTGGTCACCTGTAATACAAAAATATGGCTCAATAAAAAATATCTTGATTACTGCCTATCTTTTACTTGAAAAATTAAAAAAATCAGGTATCATTGTGCGTCTAACGTTAGGGCCCATAGCTCAGTTGGTTAGAGCAGAGGACTCATAATCCTTTGGTCGTAGGTTCAAGTCCTACTGGGCCCACCATATATTGAATCAGGCTTGTTCGCAGAGATGCGGCAAGCCTTTTTTTATGCAAGTTTAGAAATATTATGAACAGTGCAGCGAATAATAACTGGTATTTAGCCAAAAGCAATTATCTAAAATAAAGACGTAAAAAAACCCTTCACGCTAACTTTATATAGCCTGAAGGGTTTTTTAATGCATGGTTTTTTTAATAATCGACGGTATAGCTTAAGCCATAAGTCGTGCCTGATGCAGGTAAGCGGTTTAAATCACCAAATGTGGTTTGATGATAGACCGTTAGATAGTCTTTATTAAGCAAGTTATAAACGCCATAATCTACTCGGCCGACTGGCATGTTTACTTGTCCAAGCACATCAAGGGTCATATAACCAGTGACAGGTAAGGCACTAGAGTCAGGGTCTTGTTGTTGGTCTTTAAAGGCTTTATCATCACCGCCGATTGCCAATGCTTGTAGACGAATATTGCTACCTTCATCGAAGTTATACTGAGCAAATGCCGTACCTTTTAGCGGTGTTAAACGTACTGCATCTAGCTCTAGCCAATCGCCATCTTTGTCATACTGACCACGAGTGTACGCCACACTACCGCCTACTTGCCATTTATCACTAATGTCATGACTAAGTGACCCTTCCACGCCATAAACACGCTCATCGGTATCGATGACTTCTACGGTATAGCTATCAGTAAAACGTACTACTTTGTCTGATTCGTTATAGAATCCACTCAAGCGTGCTGCGGTATCGCCATGTTTACCTTGCCAACCAAACTCGTAGTTGTTGATCGCGATCGGTTGTACGTTGTCTGAATTAACTACAAACCCTGCACGCACATCACGCAGCGCACGTTGGATATCCGCTGTGGTAAACCCTTGTGAAAAATTAGCAAAGATTTGATCATTTGGGGTTAATTGATAGCTAGTACCGAGATTAAACAAGGTTTTGTCGTGGTCTGTGCTGCCGTTTTCTACATCGCCTGCCTGATAGTCAATGCCGTAAGCTGCACTTGTTCCACTGATAGCAGAGCTATTAAAATACTCTTCAAGCAGTTGCTCATAGATGGGCGTAAAAGTATCAGTCTCTGACTTCAATTTTTGGTAACGCACACCAGCACTGGTATGCCACTTGTCAGTTATATCTACATCTGCATTGACAAAAGCACCCCATTTATCGATGGTAGTATCTGGTCCACCGTTATAAGTAAGCCCATTGGTTTGGGCGGTCAAGCCATTACTAGCAAGAAACGTATTTAGGTCTTGACCGTAGTAAGTTTGCTCACTGTTTTCACGTTCGAAATCAGCGCCGTAGCTAAACAGTGTCTTTTTGCCTGCAATTTCCGTCTCGGTTTGCATGGCGGCACGTAGGCCCATTACTTCGATGTCAGCTTCTGACTGAGTGACAAATGTTGCAGCACCTGCCAGTTTCTTCAATGTGTCTTCATCAGTTAGGCCATTGGCTTGCCATACTTCAGTCGCTTGGTCTCCTGCGGTTTTACCAGAAGGGTAAAAACGGCCTTTCTCATCTCTATAATAGCCCGTCACACTTAGGTTTGACCCTGCAATATCGTCATTATTATAGTTCAAGTTCATTGAGGTCTTAGTGGTATAAGGCTCGTTCTCTACGTTGGCACCATCGATAGCTCTTAAGGAAGGTTTTGCGCCAAATAACACTGCCAAACCATCACCATAATCTGGGCCATAGTCGGTGTTTTGCTCATCTTTATAGTAAGTCACTGCAAGATCAAGACGTTGGCTGTCAGTGAGCTCTACACCCAAGCTACCATTTACACTTAGCGATTCGGTATCTTGCTGGTCAGTTTGATTGGCATCTGGGCTGATTCGATTGCCTTTGCTATCAAACTTGCCGCCTTTATTATCATAATCAACATCTAAGCGACCATACACTCGCTCGCCGCCATACCCTAAGGTTTGTCCTACATGATAACCCAATGAGTCTGACTCAAAATTACGACTGCTACTGACACCGACTCTAGTCTGTCTGATAGGGCCATAACCGACCAAAGATTTGGTCACAAGGTTAATCAGGCCACCTGCTGCACCAGCACCGTAAATACTGGTGGCACCCGAAAGCACCTCTACCCGCTCAAGCTGCGCAGGATCGATACTATTTAGCTCGCGTGAAAGACTACGTGAACTGCTTAAAGGCACACCATTCAACAAGAACTGTACAGGGCGACCGTGCATGGTCGTACCATAATTACTGGTAGAACCACTACTGGCACCCAGACTTGGAATTAACTGTGCCAAGATATCACCAGTAGTACGGTCACCCGTTGCCTGCATCTGAATCTCATTTTCAGTAATTACTTGGGTGACTGCTGGCATCTCACTAATTTTCTGTGCCAGCGCCGTGCCCGTTCTGGCTTTAGCCGTGACATTGATAGTGTCTAAAGTCACATTGGGAGTCTCATCAGACACAGTACTTGAAGCTAGTTCCGCTGAGGTCTGTGCATCTAATACGGCATCCGCTTCATTGACATTGTTTTGTGCATATAATTGCTGACTAATACAAAGGGTAAGAACAGATAGAGCAACTTGATGATGGCTTTTCATAATTATTTCACTTAGGTTATTTCACTTAGTTGAATAAATAAACAGTGATATGATTAATATTTAGATAATAATACTGTGTGTACTAACTTTGTGAATCGCATTGTAAATGATAATCGTTTTTATTTCTATATGTATTTAAACTTTGGTAGTAAGCGTTTATTTGTACTGCTTTCAGATATGGTTGACTATTTAACCTCTGATAATTTCATTAGTCATTGAATAACTTATCTAGCTCATTGTTACGATAAGCCTCAAAAAACATCTGAAACTTTACCTCATCTTCTTTATGCTTTTTTTGGCAATCTGATAATAGCTGCTGTGCGACATCAACAGACAATATAAATATGCCGTCATTATCCATAATGGCGATGTCGCCTGAACGAATCGTCGTCGTCTGCTCACCGAAGCGATAGGCAATATCGGACGCCAGCGTGCCTTGTGCTTGGTTGCTCTTGGACGTAGTCACAGCGCTGATACCCTGCGCAAATACAGGAAAGCCCAGCTGCTGAATTTGTACTGAGTCCGTTGCCTGTCCAATGACAATGACGGCGGACAGTTTCTCGTAGATAGCGGCGCAAGTGCGTAGTGCTCCCCAACATGCTTTCACGCCCAATATCTGAGCATCAATACATAACACATCATTAGGCGCTGCTTGAATCAATGCCTGATTGATCACATCCGTGTTATCAGAGGTTAGTTGCACTGTTAACACTCGGCCTACTATAGTATTTGAGCAAGGATTGAGAGGCGTAATATCTGGTAAATAACCCTCTCCCGTCAGATGACCAATGGTTGAGGTACCTATCTCTTTATAACCGTCTATAAGGTCGTGAATATCAATATCATTCATTATATTCTCATCATGGTATTTCATAATTTTAACTACTTTTCTTGACACGCTTGAACGAATTGATCGTTTTACTTTCTCCAGCTGGCATACTGCCATGAGGATCAGCGCCACGTGCAATCACAGGCAGTAGCAATGTTTTATGCGGATAATGTGAACTGCTTAATAACTCGTCATGAAGTATCTGACGTTGATCGTCATCAAAATCGATAGTCACTAAGGATTCCTCGATACTAGTCATTGCCTCGTGCCACAGCGTATCTTCATTAATATGATAGTGCTCAACCAATGACTCGATAATCGCTCGAATATTCACTAACAGCCCTAGCGACTGTAGATAGAATATCAGCGCTTGCGGCGTCTCTCGATATAGACGATTCTTAAAATCTGGCGGACTTAGATATTTAGGATCTGATATTTTATGGCGTGCCAGCCATGGTAGATGGATGCGTACGGAGTCATGGTCACGCAATAACAGACTGGTAAAACGATTCTCCTTTAATACGATAACAATATTTTGCCCATGCATCTCAGGCGCAAACCCTAAGCGTAGACAGCGCAGCATCGTCCCCAAAAACACATCACAAAGATTCTTAAAGCATGCTATGACAGCGAGTTTTTTATTCTGTGGCGAGCCTTCTTGAAAGCTGTCTTGAGCACTGTTTTGGCTACTATTCTGGGTAGTACTATGAATACCCTCCTGAACAATCCCGTCAAAAATGTGATGGCTGACACCTTGCTTATAGACCAACATACCCAAGCTTGCCATTGGTAACAGTTGAATCGAATCGTCACACAGATCTGCTGGCAGTTGACGCAGCATCGCGCCTAAATGCGTGGGCTTTTCTTGATAAAAATACGGATTAATAGCGCTTTTATCATGCAAATGAGACGGAGACATATAGCCCCACCAAAGACGTTCATCCCATAACCGTAACTGCGATGATAGCTCGGGGTCTAACGTTCTTGCCTGCATCAATATGGCTTGATTTTTTTCACCATTGATCAGCTTGAGGGCTGGCAAGTAACGCTTTGAGTTTAGTGCGTATACACCTATAGGCAGCTTAATGCTATTTGGCGTATCTGTATCAATTAACATACTGCGCATGGATGAGCTAGCATAAGTGATCAGCGCATCAAATTTGAGCGCAACAACTGTGCCATTGGCAAGATCGTCGGCATATATGTCATCAACCACATGAGTCATTTGCCAAGGATGTACGGGCATCGCAATGTGCGTGTCTGCAATACCTTTATTGTCTAGCTCTTTTGCCAACCTTTGCTGCTGCGTTGTGTCCAAAAGATAAGTCGCTGGATTTTGCGTTGCTGTGTTTTTAACATGCTCTGCTACCATGAGATGGCTTTTGGCAACAGCAACCCATACCAGATTAATGGGCTGATTAAACTCTGCCATATAGCGTTTATACTCTTGTGCAGTAAAGCCCAGTTTACCTTTTGCCAGTGGATGAAACGGACGATCCATCAGTGATGCCCACTGCTCCGCTGCAATCAAGGTTTGATGCCAATGCGGATACTGACATACTGTCGTCGTGATGTTTGCAGTTGCTGACTGTTTCTGCGCTATAAAGGAGGCTTCTAAGCTCTCTTTTAGCTTTAAGACACCAACGTCAGATAACGCGGCACTATCCATCATTGATAAAAAGATATCTAACAACTGCTGTGCTGAGCTTACTAGTTCTAGCCAAGCGCTATGTACATTGAGATTGCTATCAACGTTATGTATGACAGGCAGACAGAATTTAGACAATCGCCACGGTGACGCATAAGCAGGCTCGACCAATAGTAATAACTGTCTATCTTGGTCAACTTGCATCACCATTAACGGGTTATCTTGGTCAAAAAAATCTTGATACTGCTGTGGTAGTGATTCTAAAAATTGATGCGCGTCTTGAGCTTGAGTCGTCTGATGGTTTTCTAAATACTCAGCGGTGGTTGTCACTTGAATAAGTTGCTCATCCACCCACTGCTCTAATAGAAAACACTCTACCAAATGACTAATCAGCGACCATTGGATGGCCTCGATATCTGGCTCAGGATTTGCATCAAGGTGGCGGTTTTGCGCAGAAGTTTGCACAGGAAATAAGGTATGCATCGTCTTACCCCCGACTCTTAAACAATGGGTTGTTGATATATTTAATTGGGAATGCTTTATCTCCGAATAATCGGCGCTTAGCCAATGACTCAATGCGCGTTTGTTCAGCGAATACATCAAACAAGTCAAACCGTATTTGATGCTCTGGATGTGAGACTTGATAGTCGGTCACGCAGTCAGCAACCTGTTGCCAAAACGCCACTTCAGAATAGTGATAATGCGTCTGCATAAAAATCGCAATGTCTGACAACGCCACAAAAAACAAGCAAGCAACCGTCATATCACGAATGCCATCGGTATCTTCGGTCTCGATAAATGAGCCTCTATTTAAGGCAGCATGGGCAGGTGGCAAGCTATAAAAATCTGGACGCAAGTGTTGTTGGGTTAAGTGCTCAGGTGAATAACGAACCCCGTCATGCAAGTCTTTTAATAAGACTTTTATGGGATAACCATTTTCATGTGCCAAGACGATGTTTTGCGCATGGCACTCTAATGCCACACCATAACCAAATAAGATATGTAGTAAAGGAGTGACAGTGACCTTAATCAACTGCGCAATCCAGGTCTCTACGCCATACTTGTCAAGCCAAGGGGCTATAAGATGCGAGCCATCAGCATTGACATAGCTGACGCCATTGAGCGGAAATGCTGTTTGACCTTTTGATAGATACTGGTTTACGTTTTCTCGCCAAATCGCAGCTAGCCCGCCATACATATTTGGATGCTGGTAGCCACGTGTGCGTAGCGCATCATGGTCTAGACTAACGCCAACGGTCTCACCCAAAAACGCAATGGGTAATGCTTTGGCAGTCTTGTCGTCGGCAATCAGTTGATTCAACCAAGTGGTGACAACAGCCGCATTCATCACAGTATGCTTTGCCAATATACGCGTGCTTGAGGTATTAATCAGGTGCATACTCAGCTTTAAGTAGGCTTTATTATTACTAACGTCAGTATCACCATTAACATTGTCATCAGCATTACCAAGCATCGTCAATGAGCGAATAGACTGCTGAGCGCGGTACTGATGACCTGCACTACCTAAGTAGATAACTTCTTGCGTGGCAAGCAGTGGCTGTAATGCTTGAATTAAGGTATTTTGCCATTGCCAAGGATGCGCAGGTATTAAGCAATAATTATTAGCCGTCTCGTGTACTTCATGAGTAGCTGTACCTTCGTCTTGCTTATTTGCGATTGCAAGTACTTCTGTGAGTTTGGCATTAAGTGCATAAAATTCATCAGCACCTACATAATCTTTCACCCATTCATTTATATCGATGTCAGTAGTAGTATTGCTCACCAGTAGCTGTTTTCTGACTGCTAACCATACTACGCCGATGTTTTGATCAAACTCTGGGCCATAGTCATAGTTATCTTGCAAATCAAAACCAATACGAGACTTAAAACACGGATGATAAGGATGCCCTGCCGTCAAATAGCCTTCGAGTTGCTCATAAGTAAGCGTATCAATAGGCATAGGTATATTAGAAGCCAGTATCTGAGACTGTGTTTCGTTCACTAAGGTATGGCGCAGCTCTTTGATAAAACTGTCTTTGAGTTCTGCACCCTCAATGTTGAGCAAGATATCACTGATTACATGTTCAAGAATGGCGTCTTGGGCAACACCATTAACCACTCGCTGCACATTTAACTCATTTAAGCGGATGATGTCAAAACTATAATGAATATTGCCTTGCGCGGTATAACTGATATCATCACCTGCTTTGATAACAAAATTCAGCAGCGTCTCGTTACTAGCCCTGTCATTAGCGTTGTTCGCACTTTCAGATTCAAACTCAATGATATTTTCATATAGTAATGCTTGTAGCAATTGCTTGATCACCCGTTGCTCAGCGCGTGCTATGATTTTAGAATTAACAGGTGCTTGCCACGGTTTAGTTGCATAAGTGACATTTGCACTATTATTATTTTTGGTAGAGTTTGCTAGATGATTGGACATAGATATAAGCTTCCTGTCTGAAAATTGAATCAAATAAAAGTATGAATTTAGATGCATATAAAGCGAATGATAATTATTTACGTTAATAAGTTAAAGTAAACCCCGATACGGGGTATTTGTTTATGAGGATCGTGGTAATTTGCACGCTGAAGGAATCGTGAATAATAAAATTACCGCGATGATCACCAATATTTCTTGAATCGAGCTTGCCATGCCGTCAGTACTACCTGCTACTAATAACTGCGCACTGCGACTGTCTATATAAAGGGTGGACAGCGTGATAAATATGGTAGAGATAATACGGCGACTGATGTTATTAAGTGCAGCTCCCTCAGTGACCGCGTCTTTTGGTAAGCTGCTAAACCCAACGGTAGTGGTTGGTAGGTACGCCAGACCCACTCCGATGCCTCGCATACTCATAATTAGCATTAATAGCCAAAGCGTTGGCTGATACAAGCACCATGCCAGCATCAAAGTAGACAGCGCACTAATCGCAATTCCTACGATGCCAATCCCTCTGGCACCTTGCTTATCTACCATCTTGCCAGCGTAATGCGTGGTGATACTGGCCACGAGCGTCGCGACCATCAGGACAATACCTGTCCATAAAGCACTCTCACCCATCACATCTTGTATCAACACGGGTAATAATAAGAGACACAGCATCAAACCGACTGTTTGGGTAATGCTAATGATATTACTGTGCAAATAGGTTTTATTACGGAACAAGCGCACGTTCAATAACGGATGTTTCTGCCGCTGCTCGTATGCCCACCAAGCCATCGCGGACAGTAAAAATCCGACAGATAATAAACCCAACGTGGCTATCTTTAATAAGCCGTCACTGCTGAATAATCCACCAGTGAAGTCTATTTTTAGTGTGCTCAGCCACACCATCATGGCCAATAGCCAAATGAGTAAGCTGATAAACCCGATGGTATCGAAAGGGCTCTTTTTATCATGTGAGCGCATATCAGGTATTAACCACCATACCATCGCCATGACCGCCACACTGAGTGGCAAGGTAATGGCAAACAGTGTCCACCACGCAAACTGCTCAACCAAGTAAGCACCGACCAAAGGGCCAAACGCCAACGACATCATAATAACAATGCCCCATAGCGCCATTACTCTGCCGTGCTGCTGCTGCGGATAAATCTGATACAGCATACCAATAGACAGTGGGATAATCAGACCGCCACTCAGTCCTTGTATGGCTCTGGCAATGATGACAAAGCTCATACTAGATGCCAGCATGCCAATGACTGAGCCTAGCATAAATCCGAAAATTGCCGCCAAGTAAACAATCTTAAAAGGGAACTTTTTGTTTAAATAGCCGCTGAGCATCAGCCCCACACTCATGGCCAAGACATAAGCATTTAACACCCAGCCGCCCATCACAATGTCGACATTAAACACCGACATAAAAACAGGAATGGCTGGATTAAGCGCACTATTACTAAAGCTGACCACCGTACCGCCGAGCAGTAGTGTCAGTAACACCTGCTGTATCTGTTTGTCGGTAAAGCCATTACCACTACTATTCGAGGCTTCGTTTATAGGCGACTCATTGGTAGATGTCTTATTTATAGGGGCATTGCTCATTAAGCCGTGGCACCATAGAAATTCAGATACCCTCTAGACTCTAGGAACTCGTCGCGATTGCAAAAATATAATGAGGCGGTTTTTTCTGGCATTTCAATCAGACGTTGTACGCGATAAGCGAAGCTATCAGCAATCCATTGATACACCTCAACCTTACTATCCGGCTCGACTACGATTTTTTTGGCCTCAGTATGCTCAAATATAAACTTGCTGATCATCATGCCTGTTGGCTTGAGATAGCCTTTGCCAACCACCGCTGGATCGCCAAGCAAAATATGCCAGCCCATGTCCGTCTCTTTGGCTTTGTAATACTGAGATAACCGGTCACGAGCCGTTTCATAAATCTCTGTATAGCCAATCGGCTTACCATCACAGAGTATGAGATAGAGACGCTGATGGTCATCGGCCAGCATTTTTTCAAAATGGGTTTTTAATTGCGGCATCGGGAGATGGAGCTGCCACTGATCGACCACATGCTCAGCATGCATCCATTTATACAGCAATGGCATATCATCTGGGTAGCTGACAGGTCGCAACGCAAACGTCTTTTGATAAGCTTCAATGCTAAACGTATCGGGCAGGTTTTGGGTGATAGTCGGCATGACTTGCTCCTAGTTATTATTTTGCTATGTGGTTAATATTTTTTAATATCGTTTCTGTTCAATATAATGCTTATAAAACACTACGCGCCAAATTTTTGAAACACTTTTAAGGCATCGGTGTCGTAAGTCTGCTCACCTGTTAACTGATTGACGATACACCCTGCTCGATAAGCACCCAACCCCAAGTCTGGTGCGCCAACGCCATGGGTATGCACCTCTTGGTTTTGTACAAAAATCTTACCATCAGTCGCATTCTCTTTTTGATCCGTTAGCACATACTTCAGTGCATAGTCTCGATCAATGATTGGCTGCTCAAAATCATCATGCGCGATGGCAGGCAGTAGCGTATTTAAGCACTCAGGCAGACCGTAACGATAGCCTGTACCAGCAATCACACAGTCATACTCAGCAGTAAAATCTTGATTCTGTTCACGCTGTCTACCCACCAGTTTTATAGTGTCTGTCGGCTCTGGTTCTTCTAGCATTGTTGTCAGTGTTGCTTCAATTACTTCACAATTGGACAGCAGCGTTGAATGCAAATCTTTATTGGTAATACTGCGTTCATAAAGACGGTGGTAAATATCGCGTATGGTCTCAAAGCCCATGCCTTTATAGAGCAGGTCTTGCTTGGCAGTGACTTGTGGCTTGGTTGCTGCGTCTAAATCATAAAAGTAATCTGTATAAGCCGGGCTAAAATGCTCCAAACCTAATGGCGAGTACTCCATGGGGAAAAATCCTGCCGAGCGCGTCATCCAATCTAGCTGAAACTTAGGGTCGTCATTAGTACTATCATCGCCATCAAACTGCTGATCAAACAGCGTTCGATACACCTCTGCTGAGGACTGCCCAGACCCCAACACCAACACTTTGGTCAGCTTGTTGTCTGTCTGGGTACTATTCAGATCAAGGCTACTAGCATTGAGGCTATCCAAGTCAAAATTGTCTGCAAAATGGGCGGTGTGCATGCAGCGGTTGGGTGTTTGTTTGGCAATATCTTGCAACGATGGTGGTAGCGTGGCCTGTGTGCCCGTACCTATGACTAAATTTTTAGCATGATAGGTGTTTTGTGTGCCTTTTTCAGAGACTGTCACTAAAAACCCATCATTGCTATCGTCAAACACCACGTCTATCACTACCGCATCAAAATTCAGACTATCCAGCTGCCCTGCTACCCATTGGCAATAGTGGTTATACTCTTTACGATAAATTTTAAACTCTTCTAAAAAGTAAAACTTGAGCAATCGGTGCTGAGTATGCAAATAATTCAAAAAAGAATACGGACTGGTTGGGTCTATCAATGTCACCAAGTCTGCCATAAAAGGCACTTGCAGCGTAGTGTTTGGCAATATCATGCCTTTATGCCAATTAAACTCAGCCTTTTGCTCAAAAAACTTGGCGGTTACGTCGGTCTTTGTCAGTAATGCCGCCAAACTTAAATTAAACGGCCCTACGCCAATACCAATAATGTCTAACACGGTCGCCCCTTAGTGATTTGGTGGTCACGTTAATTCTGATGCTAGGGCGTGTCCTCATTTTAAAAATGGTGATAAAAATGAGATAAATCGCAGTCAAACAAGGAAAATAGCGCAGATAATATCGAGATATTAGTCAGCTATTTGACGCTGTTTGACAAGATTTAGCCATTTTTAACCCATTTAGATAACTATCGATTGAATTGAGGACACGCCCTAATTCTTGTTGAACCCTAACTTTTATCGTGTGCTTATCTTTGCTGTCTCAATATGATGTGCTACGTCATCATAGGGTTTGGGATATCGACATAAATAGACTGGGTTTCGACAGGTGCGGTTAGCTCATCGAGCGCATAGAGTCTGGTGAGTAGATTGCCCTTGAACGGCAATGTAGGGCTACGCAACAACAAGTCAAATAACGAACGATGTGGGTATTGTTGCTCTAACGCCATTAGACATTCTTTAAACGTCGTGATTAATGTCTCCTCACTCACAAGCTGAGTACGAGCAATAGCAGTGATAAGACCAAATATACTGTTGCCAACTAAATAATAGGCAAAGCGTGAGTCAGCAAAGTCTTCTGGAATGACGCACTCTCCTTCGCTAATCAGCTCGGGATAAGCGTCAATGAGTGGCGTGGCGTACTCCGCAATATAGCCAAAGCCTTGATTGTCTCTGGCCCAAAATTTAGTAGGATAGCCGTCTTTTAGCTCAATCAGACTGTTTTGCTGATGTACCTCAAACCCAATACCATGCTGATAATACATATGAACCAGCGGTATAAAACCAACTTGCAAATAAGTATCAAACCATTGGATAGCCACCTGTTCTAGAGGTTCATCTGTTCTTTTATGGATGGACTTAAACAATGTCTCTAAACGATTGGTGAGACGGGTTGGATGGTCTTGGCTTAAGCTGGCAAGATTGGTGACTTGCGTATCCTCTGTAAAAGGGTTGTCACGTAAGATACAAATGGTCTCATCAATGATTTTGCCGTCGACACGTAAGGCAATCCAAGCAGGATCATTCAATACCGCAATCGTAGGATACTCGGTCTTGAGCTGAGTACCATAGTCGCTACGCCAGATTCGGCAGGCATGCATCCCGCGTTTACATTCTTTGGGCAGGTTAATCCGCACCGAATTGGTAATCGCCACAGACAACGACAGTTTAAACATCCAAGGCGCATCGAAGGCCGCTAGCGTGCGTACTGATGTCGTTGGATGCAAATGCCAACCGAGCTCCCCCAAGTCAAACAATTGGCCTTGTTCTAGCAGCTTTTGATACCACGGCTGCTGCTGCAAAAACCTTGCTTGCCAAGGGTGCAATGGCAACAGCTTATAGTCAGGATGCTCATCGACAAGTTGCTGCTGATAGCCGCTCATATCAACTTGTAGTTTTGATTTGAGCGCTGTGGTAATACTTTCGCCATCTACGAATTCTTCTGTAATGCAGTTGGGGTGCACTAGCCAATAATGCAGCTTGGTTTTGCTACTGGTCTCGGGCGCATACTTCGCCCACTCATCACCATAAAAGCCGGCACGGCCTTTGGGTGTAGGATGCATGGCATGACCGTAAATAAGGTTTTGTTCGGTCTGAATAAAATCTTGCTGATAGTCAATGATGTCATCAATCTCATCATTGCGATGCTCTAAAATAATCTGTAGCCCCTCATAACTCTCAATCCAACGTTTTAATACACCATTGGCATCTAGCGTCGCTTTGTCTTTATAACGATGTACGATGTCTTCAATAATCAAAGACGCTAGGCTCATAGCAGAAGACTTTATCCATCGGCTGTTTTGTAAAGGGTCGTCTAATTGCGTGTCTAGTTTCGAGTCTGATCGTATGCTTACCTGCTTATTCAATATAAGCGGCGTGCCCGCCAAACGATGCTGACCCAATTGGCTCACTCTGTCGATAGGTACGACCATTACCGTGTTCGAAGGCAATAGCATTAGCACTAATAGAGGCTTATTTTGTGAGGCCTGCTTCTGTATATCATCCTGCTGCTCTACGGCAATAATATCGCCGCGCCCAGTTTCAAAACAATAAGCATTGATTAGATTTTGTAGTGTGAGACGATCAAGCGTTTTATGCTGCATCATGTTATTTTCTCCCATCAACGTTCAGGTTGTCAGAATTGAGTCGGTTAAAACCAGCAATAGCCATCTGCTCAATGATGTCTGCAATATCATTGATTTGGGTATTGGGATTTAGAATGGTAAATTTAAGGCAAAGGCGCTGCTCAAACTGTGTGGTGGCCACATTGGCGATATTATTGACCAATAACGCTTGAGCAATGTGACGATTGAGCTGGGCGAGCTGATCGTCAGATAACACGGTATCTTTAGGTATAAAGTAAAACAAAACACTGCTGATAATGGGCTCATGTACCAGTACAAAATTTTCATTTGCATCAATCAGCTGTGCCGCTTGCTTGGCAGTATCCAGACAGTTATCAATCAAGGTTGCATAGTCATCCGTTCCCAGTAAGTCCAGCGCCATCCACAGTTTTAAGGCATCGAATCGGCGTGTGGTCTGTAAAGAGTACGTCACCAAGTTTGGGATATTGTCTTGTTCGTCATCAGCAGAGTTTAAATACTCACTATGATGGCGAATGCTCTCGAAATTTTGATTGTCTCGTAAGAGAAAAGCACCGCAGCTGATCGGCAAGAAGAAATGCTTGTGAAAGTCTAAGGTGATAGAATCAGCCTGATTCAGACCGTCAATCAAGTGTCGATAGCGCTGTGATAATAGCAATGCCCCGCCCCATGCTGCATCGACATGTAGCCATATCTGTGCATCACGGCAAATTTTGCCAATAGCCATGAGAGGGTCAATAGCACCCAAATCCGTTGTGCCAGCGGTTGCGATGATGGCCATCACATTGCCAGCGCCTAGACGATCTATCTGATGCTGTAAGTCAGACATCAGCATGGCGCCTGATGCATCGGTCGCTACTTTAATGACGGAACGTTGGCCTAGACCCAGCAGTGTCGCGTTTTTTTCAATAGAAAAGTGCGCCTGGTCTGAGCATAGAATACTGCCACTAAGCTGACCCATCAGGCCGTCCTTTTGCACATCAACGCCCTTAGCCTTATAGAATTGATTGCGTGCTAGCAGTAGACCCATCAGATTACTTTGCGTACCGCCACTGGTAAAGACGCCACCAGCGTTATGACCTGTCCGTTCATCAAAGAGGGCATCAGAAATGTCACCAAACTGACAACGTTGACACAGCCAATGGATTAAGTCTTTTTCGATATAGGTCGCTGCTGGGCTTTGGTTCCACGAGTCCATACTTTGGTTAGTGGCCGCTATAATCATCTCAGCAATCTGACCGATGACTAGTGTGGGCGGATGCAAATGAGCTAAGCAATTCGCATTGGCCGTCGACACACAACTGGGCAAAAACTTACTTTGTATATCCGCGAGTATCGTGTCGATGTCTCGGCCTTGCTCACGAATACTAAAGGCATTGGTTGCTTGCACTTGTTGCGGTGTGCCGCCCAAATACACGTTATTGTCGTCTAGCCACTGTTTGATGACAGCGCTGGTTTTTTGCATATGCGTGACATATTGTTCACTGCTTTGCTGATTTAATAAATGCAAAATGTCCTCACTTGTTTATTCTACGAATGTATAAATCGCAAATAAGTGACTTATTATTAGAGTCGTTATTAGAGTTGTTATCAGAGTTTTTTATAAAAGTGTGAATCATGCTAAAGCGCTGGCAAGACTATTGATTGTCTTCTAGCGCCATATCAAGCCTCTGCAAGACTTGCTGCAGCTCATCTTTGGTTATATTGAGTGGCGGTAATAATCGCAGTACTGTGCCACCGCGTCCGCCCTTTTCAATCACCAAACCATGCTTAAAACACGCTTGCTGGATTTTGGCAGCCACATCACTGTCTGCCGGATAGCTACCATCATTTTGTTTAGGTAGGCTGGGATTGATAATCTCTATGCCAATCATGAGACCACGCCCTCTGACTTGACCCATTTTTGGATAGCGCTGTTGGCGTATTTTTAACTGCGCCATGAACCATGCACCTATTTCTAAAACATAGTCAGCAACGTTGTTGTCTTTTAAGTAATTGAGGGTAGCAAGGCCAGTCGCCATGGCTAATTGATTGCCTCTAAACGTGCCAGAATGATTGCCCGCCTGCCATACATCGTATTGTTTTTTGATACCCAATACCGCAAGTGGCAGTCCACCACCGATTGCTTTTGACATCACTATCATATCGGGATCAATATCCGCATATTGATAAGCGAACCAACGTCCGGTACGGCAAAACCCCGCTTGTACTTCATCGATAATCAGCATGATTCCTAGCTCTTTTGTCACTCGGCGCACATGCTTCAGCCACTCTATTGGTGCAGGGTTGACGCCGCCTTCCCCTTGTATGACTTCTAAAATGACTGCGGCTGGTTTCACCACACCGCTCTCTACATCTTTTAAGAAATTTTCAAAGTAGCGCATATGGGCGTGGATGCTTTGCTCAAAAGGCAAGCCAAACGCGCAGCGATACATATTAGGATAAGGCAAGAATTGCACCGAGCTCATCAGACCTTCGATACCTTGTTTAGGTGCCAAGTTCCCTGTCACCGCCAGCGCGCCATGCGTCATGCCATGATAACCACCGCTGAAGCTAACCACACCTGAACGACCAGTGACTTGTTTCGCCAGTTTAATAGCCGCTTCTACCGCATCAGCACCTGTTGGTCCGCAAAACTGTAAGCAATACTCATCGCTATTGGTAGCAAGCAATTTATACATGAACTCGCTAAATTTGTCTTTTAACGGTGTGGTGATATCCAATGTATGCATCGGTAGGTTGCTGTCTAACAGCGCTTTGATGCTTTCTATGACCACAGGATGATTGTGCCCAAGTGCCAGCGTGCCAGCACCAGATAGGCAATCGATATACTTATTACCTTCCACATCGGTAATCCAAGCGCCTTTAGCTGATTGAATCGCAAAGGGCAGCTTACGTGGATAACTACGAACCTTTGATTCAAATTGTTCTTGACGATTTAAGTAGCATTCGTTATCACGTGATTCGTCTAATAAGATCGTGTCCATAGCTTCAGCCTTGTTATTGTCAGTAGTCTTGAATAAACATTCAAAAGTAAGTGTTGACGCTTACTTCTCAAGATATCGCTTATTCATATTGAATGATAATGTAAATGATAATCATTATTATTAATGAGGCGTAGTATCTACTACCAATGATTAGCTGTCAACCCAGTTTGCAAATTTTCTGTTGATAAAAATGACAAAGATAGCAGCTAGCGTGAATCTAAGAACGACGAATCAAGAGCGATTAATTAGGAGCAATGCAGGCTACTACAAACTGTCGACTAATCAATGACACACAACTACCAAGCACAGACAGTTCTAGACTATCTGTGTTCACTTTTATCGTTAGTTAAGAACTATCTAAAAACAGCGGCTACCTACTTGCTGAGGCTGGCACCTTACGAATGAGCCATAAAAAGTAGCCACCACCGATAATGGCAGCAATCGTGCCAGCGGGTAGCTCATAAGGAAAAATAACATAACGACCAATCCAATCCGCTATCACCATCACCCCTGCCCCTAAAAGTGCAGCTAGTGGCAATTGCCGTTCAAGCTTCACAGCTCCCAGTGAGGTAGCTAAGTGAGGCACCATCAAACCAATAAAACTCAATGGGCCAACGGCAAGCGTGCTGGCCGTACTAAGTGCTGCCACCAATGCCAATAACGACAAAGTCACTGGCGTAACTGCCACACCTAAATTACGCGCCACACCTGTACCTAGTCCAAGAACGCGCAAAGGCTTAATCAGCAATAGGCTGAGCACAAATAAAATAGCAGCGATGCCAATGAGATACCATACCGTACTGGGCTGAGCACTATAAGTTGTCCCTGAAAGCCAGCTGAGCATCGCTTCTAGACGCGGATCTCCTGAAAGCTTGACCATATGCATCACCCCATCCATCATGGCGGCAATGCCTATACCTACTAACAATAAATAACCTGAGCTGACCCTGCGTGCTAGCCAAATAATCAATAGCAGCACAGCCATCGCACCTGACAATCCTGAGATTAATAGCGTCCCTGCTCCAGCGGATAGCCCTAAACTTGGTAATAATAAAAACCCTAAAATGACCCCAAGTGCGGCACCCGAACTGACACCCAATACCTCAGGACTGGCCATGGGGTTACGCGTTAAAGTTTGCAGTAGCACACCGGCCACTGCCAACATCAAGCCTGTGGCCGCAGCGCTCAAACTACGAGGCAAGCGGTACTGCTGCGTGAGCGCCCAATCTGTACTAAGCCCCCAACCATTGATATCTTGTACAAACAGACAAGCAAGCAGGATAAGGGCGAGCACCCCAACACCCCATCGCCAAAATGCAATGGAGGTATGCTTACCCGCAAGCATAGGCGTCACTGTCTCTATCCGCTCGCGACGCTGACGCAAAATCAGCCAAATAATTAACGGTGCACCCAAGATACCTGTCATGGCACCAGCTGGAATCTGCATATCAAGTATCGGCTCAAGCAGTAACGCGACATTGCTGGTCAATAATAACAGCAGTGCCCCTAACCCAAAGGCAGTGGCCAAACGCTTACCAATAGCAGAGATGCCCAGCGCATTGACCAAACTTGCCGCACCAAGACCAATAAAACCAATTAAACCAACTTCACTAATCACTAAAGCGGTCACAACGGCTACCACCAATACAACAAGTGCGCGAATCCCATTAATAGGTACACCCAGACGTTTTGCCTGCGTGTCATCTAGACTCATCAGCGTTAATGGTTTCAGTAATGGCAGACATACAACCGCCATCAAAATAGCAGTGATGACTAGCGCGATACTGGTATGCCAGCTGTTTTGTGCCAAAAACCCAGCCGCCCACGACAGCATGCCATTGCTACGCTCAGCAAAAAACAGTACTAGCACATTGGCTACTGCGGCCAGCAAAATATTGACTACCAAACCGGCCAATATTAAAATCAATGGATTAAATCGACTGGGTGCTGATAAGGCAAATACCAGACCCATACTAATGATAGCACCGACAAAGGCCACATAAATTCCGCCATAAATAGCCAAGCTTGGCAAAAATAACGTGACGATGAGCATGGCCAACTGTGCACCCACGCCCACCCCTAGCGTCGTATCGGATGCTAAGGGATTTTTTACCAATTGCTGCAGTAGAATACTGACCACACCTAATAGCCCGCCAGCCAACAACGCCACTACGCTGGTCGCCACGATATGTAGCTGTATCGCCATATTGGCAATATCCAATTGCGAGCTTGGTATAAGCAAATCACTCAGTGGGCGCGTCCACTGCTGATCTATCAGTACCCAACTACTCCATAATGACAACGCCGCTAATCCGATGAGCATGGCCCACAGTCGCCAAGACAAATTGGCAAACAAGGAAGTTTGAGAATTGGGTTGGTTCGGTGGCTGATTCAGTTTTGATGACTGTTTCAATGACGTTGATGAGGGTTTTAGAACTATTGCTGCTTGAGAAGCTGATGTCATTGAATGAGCACTGTCGGTGTGGTTATTGATATTATTGTTTTGGTTGTTGTGAGTATCTGCATTGGCGCTCATAGTACTTCCCCGCCTTTTAATGAAACTTCTGACAAGTTATCTGCTAAGCTAACCAATGATGACATCCCGCCATAAATCCATACTGGTGGTAACTCTCCCACACAGCGGGTATTACCATAACCCAGACGCTGCCAAATCAAGCTGTCATCAATTTCAGCTCTAGTAATTGGGCTTAGTGGATCGATAATTAATAGACAAGTCTCATCATCTAATTGCGCCAAATCTCCCATTCGTATTGGCACAAACCCCCACTGATTGCCCTTGCCCAATACCACAAGCTCTCTACCCACCTGCTCTAACGCAGGCTGAAATAAACTATTCGCCACATACATACGCATGTTATTAGCATCCGCAAACTGTACCACTGCGAATTTCTTGGCTTTTGGATAACGCTGCTGGAATTGCTGACTGGCCAGCTGTATGTCTTTTTGACTTTGTACAATATAGTCTTCAGCCATCTTCGGATTATCAATCAGCACGCCAAGCTCCCGCGTCGGTTCGGTATAGTCAGCCCATGTTGCCGTCTCTCCTTTTGCAGCAGACATCACAGATTCTGCAGGGACATCACCGTATAAGTTACGTGCATGCTCATAAAAATAATTATCTATGACCATATCGACAGGCAGTTGAGCGATTAGCTCAGCGTTGGGCTGATAGCGGATGCCTAAGTCTGTTATCGATGTTGGCAGTTTAGGGCTACCCACCCATCTGTCCCAAACCCTAACATCACCTGTCGCAATTGGTGCATGCCCCATCGCTGTTAAAGTCGCTGCATTACCCCAGTCGGGAGACACGATATTCATCCTATCGCTATGACTGTTTTCTGCTTCTGAGGTAGCGGTTTTTTGCGTGGATGTCTGACTATTACAGGCCGTCAATACCAAGCACAATGCGAGGGCGAACCATTTCAGTGATGTCATTACTGATACTGACGTAACTATTGGATGTTTTGATAATTTATCTGTATAAAAAACGGGAGGCATAGAAGCGTATCTTTGTAGGCGAATTAAAAAGAAGGAGCAAAAACCAAACGTTAGGCGACTGCGACAGGCTGTCCAGTAATAGGATGGCTGAGTAGCTGCATATCGACATTAAAGATATCGTGTAGCACGGTAGGTTGCATGGTACTGGCGATATCGCCGTTGTGACATATTTGGCCATTTTTCAGCGCGATGACTCGATCGGCATACTGGGCGGCCAAATTAATATCATGAATAATAATTACCACGCTTAATCCTTGTTCATCCACCAAACGACGAATGAGCTGAATGACCTCGATTTGATAATGCATATCAAGCGCAGCAAGTGGCTCATCGAGCAATAGGTAACGGGTATCTTGTGCCAGACACATCGCGAGCCACGCACGAGCGCGCTCACCACCTGATAGCGTGGCAGTAATTCGATCAGCAAACGCTTCGGTTTGAGTCACTTTTAATGCTTGCGCGACTTTGTCTTTATCTATTTGAGTTGGCTTTTGCAGCCATTTTTGATGGGGATAGCGCCCTAGCATGACCAGCTCACGCACAGTAAATCCAGCAGCTTCTGGCAATTGCTGTGGCAGATATGCCATTTGCCGCGCTAACTCCTTACTGCCATAGTCATTGATACTGTGCTCATCTAAAGTGACATTGCCGCTACTACTTGCCATCTCACCCGCTAGCGCTTTGATCAGGGTCGACTTGCCAGACCCATTATGCCCAACCAGAGCCACCAGCTGATTGGTATCAATCTCACAAGTCACGTTGTCTAATAGAGTATTTCCTTGACGGCTGATAGTCAGCTGGTTTGCACGTAGCATATAAGCACTCATTGTTGATAAAAATAATATGTCATAAAAATGATGGTTTATCGGCCATCGGTTATAGACCGATTTTTGATGATCAAACCACAATAAAAATTGATTTTACTCGTAAATGATAACAAAAACAATTATCATTAACTATAAACTCATTCACTTTAATTTCAACGCCCTGTTGATTGCGAGTATTTATATGACTAATCTTCTTTTAGCTTCTACAGAAAACACCGATAACCAGAACAGACAATACACTCCCCTAAACGATCCTGAAATAGCAGGTGTGGTCGCTCATATTAATGAAGAGCACCTCGACGAACTACTTGGATTCTTGAGTGCATTTACCTCATTATCTACCGCCGAATTGGATCTGGTCGATGCGCAAATAACTGATATTTATGCTGAAGGTATTGCCATACAGACTCGTTCAAAAAACTCAGAGACTCAACAAACTGACGCTCAAAATAACTCGATCCATGACCAGACCTTCTTTATCGCTTTTGCTACTTCTATCTCCCAGCTTGATGACTTGCAAGGCCAATATATCTTGCTAAAACAGAGAGCAGATAAAAAGCTAGGCAAAAAAACAATCAAACTGACCAAGCAAGTATTTGATGTACAAAACAGTTATAGAGTCAGCAAAAATATGCTGCGCCTTGAATTGAGCATGCCGTCATTAAATAGTGATACACCATTAAATAATACTGCTCAATTAAGTAATGCTAAGGGCGCAACAAGCTCGACGTCAGTACCTACCAATGAAGCAGGTTACGCGTACTTGTTTGATTTAGAGCACAATGCAATGACCAACGCATTGATGAATGACAGCACTGATGACAATAAAGGTGACAAACATAAATCTGATGACAGCGAAAAAGAGAACATACGCCTTGCTCGTCCTCACTGTTATTACACTTTGAGAAAAGCATGGCAAGCTGATGATGGGGTACGAGCTTGGGTCGATGTTTTTTTGCATGGGGATACGCCAGGCGGCAACTGGGCAGTAGCACTGCAAGCAGGCGAGACCGTCGTCACAAAACGAGAGTTTCCAGAAAAGGTAGATCACTTACGAGACGGTCAAGCGGTACTGATTGTCGATGAAACATCAATACCAACGGCAGCACGACTGCTAGAGCTATGGAACAACCCTACACCACCATTGGTCATTTGTGTGACGCAAGATGCAGGCGATCAAAGCTATTTTGATACGGTAAAAATGCGCAGTGGCCTCAATTGCGATACTGAAAACAGTAGTAATAACTACTTTACCGTATTGCCTATAGTAACCAATCAACCAAACTCAGGAGCAGAGTTAGCCACGCTAATTGACAGTAAATTAGTCGATTATTTGACTAACAATCCTTTAGAGATTGATAAAGTTTGGGGAGCACTAGAAGCGAATACTGCCAAAGCATTGCGTCCATTGCTGAAAGACCGACTTGAGCTAAGTCGTACCGATGTCGTAGTAAAAGTCTACTGGCGTCACGATTAGTTTGCACAAAAAACGCTCCCTTTTGGGAGCGTTTTTTTACGATTCAACTATTACTTTTAGATAATATTGTCATCTATAGCGGTTTGAATGTATAGGCTCGCCGTATTACCACTATCTTGGTACAAATCATAACCTGCCTGATCAGAAGTAGCTGCCTTAGTCATATCAGATACATTAACAGTATCAACGCTATCGCCCTTGATGAACAGCTGATTATTGCCATCAGTTATGTCAACAACATCACTGAGACTTATACTGAGCGTTTGAGCAGTGTCGTTAGTCAAATCAATAGTTTCGAAATTAACAACTTGACTCATATCAGTACTAGCAATAATATTTGTGTCATTAATTAACAACGTATCATTGTCTAGACTTCCATCCGAGTTTTCACCGCCATCTATTGAAACATCATTTCTATCAAATATCAAAATATCATTGCCATCACTGCCTGATAAGATATCTGCACCGCTCAACCCTACTAGAGTATCATCTCCTGCCCCACCCTCTAGCGTTTCAGCTTGGTTAGTACCTACTAGATAGTCATTATCAGCAGTCGTTCGTGAAGGAATATCATCTATTGAGTCTGGGCTTTGCGGTGTCGCATATTCATTGTAGTTCAACGTAACCGTTGAGCTAGCTGTATCACCATCAGAATCTTGATACTCAAATGAAAATACGTCTATATCGTCCACACCTGCTGTGACAATATTAGCAATGTTTTCCGCGGTATTAAACTTATAACTACCATCAGCATAGCCAACGAACACACCATAATCGGTCCGGAATTCATAGTTAGTTGTATCACCGTCTGTGTCAATCACTTCAATCGTTGTGTCACTATCTGTGGTTGATACGCCTGACCAGATGATACCAGTACTACTCGTAGTGAGATAATCAACAGCATCACCACCAACAGCCACTTTACCTTCAATAACGACGTTGTTATCTAGTACAGGCAATAGATTGAGCGGCGTAAGTTTACCTATAAGATCATAGGTATTCTCTTGGCCTTCTAAACTGTTTACCACAAAAGTATTTTCTTCATCTAGAGCTGGGTTGTAATCATCTAAAGCGAAGTCAGTATCGACAATGTTATCACCATCACTGTCGTATTTATCAATAATACCGTCGCCATTGGTATCTTCAGCGCGTCTGCCATTCGTACTAAAGACAACATAGTCGAGATTACCAGCAGCATCTAGAACACCATCGTTGATATTATCACCATCAAAATCAATACCATCTGATATAGCATCTTTATTAGAATCAATGTAAGCAAAATTGCTATTACCAATAACGGTATACCTGAAACCTGAGTCCAAATTAGCAACGAGTTGTGCATCTCCTTCATCTCCTATAGTCCCGTTACCATTCAAGTCATAGAAGTTCCCCACATTTTGAACACCGTTGTTTGTAAACGTATTAATTGACTCACCAACAACCGCATATGTTGACTGATCTATTAGTCCGTCACCGTTATCATCGGTGCCATTATTATTTTGATATGCCTTCAAAAACGTTTTATTTCTATCAGAATCAATAGTAACAAGAGGGTCTTGATTGACAAAAGTTAAGTCGAGTTGGTACTGCTGACCAGCAATATCTATAATCTGCGTCGCATCTGGTATGACAATAAAATCACTCTGGACATAATCATCGTCATAATTTGCAGGATCTAATCCATATGTAGCAGCCGTCGCATTGTTAGGCGTCTCATTATGCTTCATCTCATATTCAACAGCGACAGATTCAGAGTTACCATTGACATCAACATTGAAATTAAGATCCAACTTAGTCTCAAGTAAAACACCTACATCTGGAAAGACACCAAAGTTAATATGGGAAAAATCACCTAAATCGATATTAGATGCAAAGTCAACTTCTGAACCATTACCTTGATAATCAGTATTTTCATAAGTGGTATATCCTGCAGGGGATGACGTTGCGTCAGCCGGTGCACCCCAGTAAATGGCTTCGTCGAGCGCATCTACGTAAAGATTGCCATCTGCCGCCTGATATGTGGCATCTTGCTCTGCAGTTAAGACACCAACCGTACCACCATAGTCACGCAGTGGGATCGTATCGCCGCTACTTCCAGCTGCCGTGTTAAGACTGCCAGCAACTAAATAAGAAGGTTCATCAACTGTGACAGGACGTGTAGGATCAGTAAATAACGAGTCAGTAAATCCTGTTTGTAGATCGGTAATGGTGACAGTCTCTTGTTGCACATCAATGTTCCAAACCACTGGCTGAGGCGCAGGAGAATCATCTTCGATGATGGCCAACAACTCGTCAGATGTGGCTAATGGATTTGTAGCAGAAGAATCTTCGTATACTTCAATACCAAAATCAACCGACAGAATACCTTCAATATCATCACCTTGAGTATGATCTACAGGTGCGCCCAACGTGACATTGTATCCAAATTGATAGCCATCAGTAATTGCTTCTTTATTACCGTTTAGACTTATGGTTAGTACATTCTGAGTTTGAGAGGCACCCAAGCTATCAATATATTCATACTCACCAACAATATCACCTGTACTTGAATCAATTCTGAAAACAACAGGATTGCCTTGACTAGTAATACCATTATCAACAGTTGGTAATACAAATTTCACAACCGCATTTGAAAGGTCAGTGTCTGTATCAGTTACTCGAATCCAGTTACCATCTGTATCAGTTACTGAATCAGTGGTATCAAGCGCTGAGTCTGGATTGCTATCTGGATTTCCTCCTTCTAACCCTTCTTCAGAAACACGACCTGGCGGCTCAACTTCAATTCTAGTTAACTGGTCGTAGTCAATAGTAACAGTTGCTTCATTAGACAATAGACCAGTTGTATCTTCAATTGTGTAACTGATTGGCGTTGGGTTATCGGTAAAGCCGGCTTCTGGGGTGAAGGTGATGTCGCCTGTGGCAGTATCAACACTCCATTCGCCTTCGCCTGCCACAACAACCGATTTGCCGTCAGCGGCGATGGTGCCACCTGCTGGCGAGGCGGTGATGATGACCGTCGTTGGGTCTAGATCGCCTTCTACATCTGTATCGTTACCGACCACAGCAACAGTAATAGCATCGCCAAGCACTTGGTCTAACTTTTCATCATCCACTGCTACTGGCGCTGTTTGTGGATAGTCAATGGTAATAGTAGATTCATTAGAAGTTAAACCAGTACTATCGCTAACCGTATAGCTGATTGGCGTTGGGTCACCAGTAAAACCTGCTTCTGGGGTAAAGGTGATATCACCTGTTACTAAGTCAACACTCCAAGATCCTTCACCTGGTACGCCAACCGATTTACCGTCAGCTGCAATAGTACCACCCGCTGGTGATTGGGTGATGATGACAGTCGATGGAAGAATATCTCCATCAAAATCAAAATCATTACTCAATACCTCAATGTTAACTAATTGACCAGAAACACCGATTTCGCTGTCATCGATAGTGACTGGTGCTGTTGGTGGATAGTCCACAATAACGGTTGCCTCATTAGAGATCAGGCCCGTGCTATCGCTAACCGTGTAGCTGATTGGCGTTGGGTCCGCGGTAAAACCTGCGACTGGGGTAAAGGTGATGGCCCCTGTTACAGGGTCAACAACCCATGTGCCTTCGCCTGGTACGTCCACCGATTTGCCGTCAGCGGCAATAGTGCTGCCAACTGGCGCTTGGGTGATGATGACGGTTGCTGGGTCAAGATCATTTTCAGCGTCGCTATCGTTACCAACGACGTCAACTTCAACGGTGGCACCTGAAGCACCCGATTCGCTGTCATCCACTGCCACTGGTGCGGTTTGCGGATAGTCAATGGTGACGGTCGCTTCGTTTGAGGTGTCACCCGTCAGGTTGTCTACGGTGTAGCTGATTGGCG
>NZ_JBHOFX010000001.1:360236-382943 GCF_043419765.1 Psychrobacter nivimaris
GGTCGATGTCGCCTTCAAGATCGGTGTCGTTGCTGAGCACGTCGATGACCACTGGTTGACCAAGTGTGCCGGTTTGGCGATCATCTGTTACGAGGGGCGCAGTACCCTCTTCCGTATTGCTGTCATCGTGTCTGCTATTACTACTTCCACTCGCCAGTAATCCAACCAGTCCAATACCAGCAGCAGCAGGTATCCACCACGGTATCGCAGCTGCTACATATTCTTGACCACCTAAAGCTTGACCTTCTACATCGCCTATATTTAACTGAGTCACGTAATCATAGGTTTCACCAGTATCTGGGATATAGTAGTAATACTCACCATCTTCGGCAATACCAACCAATGCACTATCTGCGCTATCGTAAAAACCTTCTATAATAAGGTCACTATCTTTACCTTCCTTTTCAAACGATACGTGAAGGTCGTTTTTTATCCGTTTAGTAACAATATGATTAGGAGCCCGGTTAATAGATTTGTCATGAAACTCATAGTTTACTTTGTCTACGGCTTTAATGACGGTAGGTGTACCATCTTTAGTTATGATCTCTATTTGGCTTATAGTCTGAGTGGCATCATTCGTTTTTACGACAATAGCATTCATTTTTTTACCTTTTATTTTTTTAGTTGCAACAATACTGTTTGAATTTTTTATGGCCTAATTTACTTATGACAAATTCGTTTTTCTATCAGTTATTTGAACGCTCTTCCACAACAGCAATAACACGGCGGTTAAGCTGACGACCTTCTACTGTTTCGTTACTAGCTCTTGGCTGTGACTCACCATAACCAACAGCACTGAGACGTTCAGAATCTACACCGAATTGAGTGATTAACACTTCTTTTACAGCGTTCACTCGACGTTGTGATAGAGCTTGGTTATATTGCTCACTTGCCCGACTATCGGTATGACCTTCAATAGTAACAATGGTGTTTGGATATTGAGTCATGAACTCTGCGACTTCAGAAATTTTAGAGTAGTATTCAGGCTGAACAATAGCTTTGTCAGTTTCAAACAATACTTCAAGCTCGATTGTCACTTTCTCTGCCAAGACAGGTACTACTGGTGCTGTTTCTAGTGGCTCAGATACTACAGGAGCTGCACAATTAGGCACTACTCGGCTAATTTGATGATTTTGATAGCGTTTGGTTTCTAATAATTGTAATGCACTGTCAGCAGTTATTTCTTCGAGTGTACTTTTTCCTGTATCATCCATATCAACGTAGAAGAAGTATGTTTGACCACCATCAAGCTGATAGTCTTTTTTATCTGCTAATAAGTTATTGTCTTTAAAACCAGTAGCATGAGCACTTAACTGGTTTGTACCAACGCAAGAGTTAACAGCTGTATAATTACCAGGGTGTAGGCTTACTTGATATCTATTATTAACAGAAATATTAGCACTAGTTTGCTCTAAATCATCGTCATTTTTACGAATAAATATCAATCTTGTTTGATCGGTATTAACTTCTGTTGCTAGTAGCTTGCGAACGTCTGTGTCGACTTGATTGTTCCACGTGACATTGCCCACTCTACGACTGTCGCCCTCGTTATCAATTCCACTATTGCTTATAGCAGCGCATCCAGATATACCGAGCAAAATAGTGGGTAAAATAATAGCTGCGATAGTGTTCTTAAATACTCTTTCCATTATAGATTCCTAATTGATAATTTCTTTGAGACAATGTGTTTGTTCTTGCTCGGATACCGCCTAAATATAGTTTATCTTTTAACAAAATAGTCGATAATTCGGACTTGATTTTTACTTACTAGAGAACTTTTGTCTTTTTATAACGCGGTAGAGTTCATTCGGATAAAAAATGACCTGTTTTTATTAATTGATAGTAATTTAAGTGTTTTGTAAAGTCAACTTCATAGAATTCAGTTTAAAACCTTCTGATGCAGCGTTTTAAACTGTTACTTCACATGAGAAATCTAGATTTCAATTTATATTAATCGTTGATTACTATAGGAATAATACTACATCATCCATCTGACGCTGCAAAAAATTAGTCAACCGTTTTTCACAGAAACAATTTGTGTTTTGTAATCTATTAACTATATCCAATTCCTTAAAAAACGATTGTTATTATTGAATATATATAATAAAAGTTATTCTTTTTGTAAGAGAGTCGATAGATGGAAAGTAATCAAACTTACAAATAGATTAAGTGTATATCTGTCATATTTTTCTGAATACTTAATATGTTCCAAAATCAGTCATCATGGTATTTCGTTTCTAATTTTACTAGCATTAATGTTTGCAGCAACGAATGCATGTAGGGTATAGTTTTCATTTTGAACGTTTAATCAATATAGACTATAGTTAGATAGCCTTATCACTAGCATTACCAGTGATAGTCGAGTAGCACTTAGAGACTCACCTCTAATAGACTATCTAACACCAGTGCCAGAATGCAGTGTTATTTTTCTAACCCAAGGATGATATATGAAAAAACTTAGGACGCCTGATTCGTGTTTTGCTAACTTGCAAGATTACGATTTTGAACCGAACTATTTGATGGTCGATGATACAGAAGGTGGTGAGCTGCGAGTACATTACCTTGATGAAGGTCCAAGCGACGCCGACCCCATCTTGTTATTACATGGTGAGCCTTCTTGGTCTTATCTGTATCGCAAAGTCATTCCCATACTAACAGCAGCAGGACACCGCGTTATCGCGCCAGACCTTCCTGGGTTTGGACGTTCAGACAAACCTGCATCACGTACTGACTACACTTATCAGCGCCATGTCGATTGGATGCAATCGGTGCTTGATCAATTGGATTTAAAAAATATCACACTGTTTTGTCAAGATTGGGGCGGTTTAATCGGTCTACGTTTAGTAGCAGCGCATCCTGATAAATTCGATCGTATCGCAGCAGGCAACACGATGCTACCGACTGGAGATCATGATCCTGGCGAAGGCTTTCGCAAGTGGCAGAAGTTCTCTCAAGAGACGCCGCAATTTAATGTAGCAGGCGCCATTAAAAGCGGTACCACAACGACATTGTCTCAAGCCGTACTGGATGCTTACGATGCACCCTTCCCTGATGAGTCCTATAAAGAAGGTGCTAGACAGTTTCCTATCCTAGTGCCTACGACACCCGATGATCCTGCTTCAGAAAACAACCGTGCAGCTTGGGTCGTGCTAAGCAAATGGACCAAGCCATTTATCACATTGTTTAGTGATTCTGACCCCGTAACTGGTGGCGGCGATCGCATCATGCAAAAGCTGATTCCTGGTACCAAAGGCCAAAATCATACGACTATCACTAATGGGGGTCATTTCCTGCAAGAAGACCAGGGTGAAACGTTGGCTGAGCTTCTGCTGAAGTTCATCAATGACAATCCGAAAGCACAGTAATAGATAACAAAAACCCTGACTGCTAATGTACTAGCAATCAGGGTTTTTAGTAATACTATGATGATTGGTTAACGACAAAAGGCGCGAGCTGTCATAACTAAAAAATCTGCTTTTTATACAGCCTTGCTATACGATATTTTTAAAAATATCATCGATATACTTCTCTACTGCATCATTGTCATTAGTGACCTGCGCATAAGTCCTGAGACCTATAATTTGAATTTGGAAATAACGCGCCAGCTCAACTGGATCTTTTTCTGCGCTAATCTCACCGCTATCAATGGCTTGTCCAAAGAGCACGGCAAACGACGCCTCTATACCTTCCAATATATTCGTCGCATGTGCGAGCAAATCTGGACTATCGTTTTGAGTAAGCTCAGCGACTGTCTTGACGATCATGCACATACCACTAGGCGCAGTAGCGCTATTACAAACAATCACTGTATGGATAAAATATTTTAAGCCATCCAGCACTGTGTCTTTTTGCTCAATACAGTCGGCCAATCTCTTGGCACCATCTGCAGCATAGCGATTCAGTGACTCTGTAAATAGTTTATCTTTACTACCAAAAGCTGCGTAAATACTACCTGGGTGCATATTCACCACATCTTGCAAATTGCGCATTGATGTCGCGTGATAGCCTTTTTCCCAATAGAGATTTTTTGCTTTTTCGATCACATCCTCACGATTGAACTTTATCGGAGCACTCATAATTTTCACCTTAATATCTTTGCCTTAAAATCTATTTTAAGGCAAAGTTTGTAGAATCAACCTTAGTTACTGGTTTTAATCACTTTTTATATTATAAGACTTATTAAGTCTCTTTGCTTCGATTAACTGTTTTTATCAAAGTTTTGCGGATAAAGCGCACGTGCAGCAACGTCATCAAACTCAGTTTTGAAATCAATACCTTTAGGAATATCACGGGCTTTTTGTACCGCTGGACGAGCATTAATGCTATCAAACCAGCGCTTTAGATTCGGATAGTTATCCAAGCCGCCTTCGCCTAGCACAACTGTCGACTTATCAATCCAGCCCCAAGTAGAAATATCAGCGATTGAGTAACTATCACCAACCATATATTCACGACCTTCTAGGTGTGTATCTAGCACTTCATAATGACGCTCAGCCTCACGAAGGTAGCGATTAATCGCATACGGGATTTTCTCTGGCGCTTTATGTCTAAAGTGAACAGACTGACCAGAAAAAGGGCCCAATCCAGATGCCACAAACATTAGCCATGACAGCATCTCGCTACGATCTTCTGGTTGTCCTGCCAGCTTTCCTGTTTTTTCAGAAAGATACATCAAGATAGCTGTAGAATCAAACACGCGTTTGCCATCATCTTCTAGCGCAGGCGTTTTGCCGTTTGGGTTAATAGCGCGGTACTCAGGTGTATGCTGCTCACCTTTTAACGTATCTACTGCCACAAGTTCATAAGGCAGCCCAGTTTCTTCAAGAAACAATGCTACTTTCATTGGATTTGGCGTTTGATGAAAATAAAATTTAAGCATAACTTTATCCTATTAGAAGACAGTCGTCTAATGACTATCAAATCTGGTGACTATATTCATTCCACTATAAAAATATTACTGCGTTAACCTCGCTTGAAGTATTAAATATACATCTACGTTCGGTTGCCTTGTACTACTTTTAAATTGAATCGACTATATACTAATGACTATAAAAGCTGTAATGAGATAACAAAAATAGACGTCGAAATTTGAAGCACATTTTTATTGTCTGATATACACTATAACCACAAATGAACGGTCGTTCAAGTAATGTTATATATTGATATAATAAACACAGTGTCGATATAACTCTGTTCGCATATAGACTCTTTTACCAACAATCATCCTCAAAACCCATCTAACCATCACACCAATTTAAAGGATTAGAAATGACTAAATTAACCGTCATCGCCCATATAAAAGCAAAAGTCGATAGCATCGCTCTCGTAAAAGCTGAGCTCGAAAAACTCATACCAGCTACTCGCAGCGAAGAAGGCTGTGTTCGTTATGATTTGTTCCAAGACAATGAGAAACCCACTCACTTTATGTTTCATGAAAGCTGGGCCACCCGCGAGCTATGGCAAATCCATATGGAAAACCAACATCTAAAAGACTTTTCCGCCGCAACAGAAGGCGCGGTTGAATCACTCGTTCTACATGAGATGACAGAAGTTAATTAATCTCGATTCATTCAGTCATTTCAATAAGCATTAGTATTTTGGCGGAACTGAAATAAAAAGGAGAGCTTATCTCTGCTCTCCTTTTTCAATATTATCTTTACGCAACGACCCGACAGTTCGATAAGCTTTGTCCGTAACACTAGAGAAAATAACGTTATTAATGCTAACAATCACTTTTTTACCGTTATTTTCTCTTACTACTTACATAGTGTTACCTTATTAAGATACTGATCTTAATAGAATAATATGAATTAAGCAGAGTAATGTAATTGATCCATTACAATTTACTTGAACGATTACTCAAATAATTATTGAGCGATTGCTCAATATCATTTATAGTAGTCTCTATTGACTCGTTGACTAAGCAAAGTTGCTAATTTTGAGTAAATACTCAAGCCAATAATTGAATGTAAATCAGCGATTGCTTTGAAGCGAGCATGAAAACTCTAAAACACATTAAATCTCAAACCTATTATTAGGAATTATATTATGACCGAATTTACTCTACACGATAAAGACACAGCCCCAGCAGAAAGCAAAGACTTACTTGATTCTTCTATCAAAGCATTTGGCATGGTACCTAACCTACACGCCGTGATGGCTGAAGCACCTGGCTTGCTAGAAGGCTACCAAAAGCTACATCAACTGTTTTTAGACAGCAGTTTTGATGATGAAGAGACCACTGTTGTATGGCAGACTATCAACGTTGAACATGCTTGCCATTACTGTGTACCTGCGCATACTGGTATTGCAAAGAGCATGAAAGTAGATGACGCTATCACGGATGCATTACGTGATGAAACGCCACTACCAACTGCACGTCTAGAAGCGCTACGTGACTTCACACTATCTGTAGTCCGTAATCGTGGTAACGTTGATGACAGCGCGGTTCAAGCATTTTTAGATGCAGGCTACACTAAGCGCCAAATTCTTGAAGTTATCCTTGGTGCTGCTCAAAAAGTAATGAGCAACTACACGAATCACCTAGCTAATACCCCAGTCGACAAACCATTCCAGAAATTTGAGTGGCACAAAGCTGACTAATATATTTTTTAGCTAACGCTGACACAGTCCATTTGATGTTTTCATACTGTTGTTCGAAACATCTTCGGGCAGCAGTTTTTCATTTTAATTTATCGCTAATGAGAGATCCTATGGAACAGGCAAAAAAAACCTTACAAATAGACATCGTGTCAGACGTTGTGTGCCCTTGGTGCGCTATCGGTTATAGCCAATTGGCCGCGGCATTAAAACAAACCAACACGCCGCACGAGATTCATTGGCACCCATTTGAGTTAAATCCTAATACGCCGCACGAAGGACGAAACTATCGTGAGCATATTATGGAGAAGTACGGTACAACTGCTGAGGACGTTAAAGAGAACCGAGCTAGAATGACAGCAGCAGGTGCAGAAGCTGGATTCAATTTTCAGTTTACCGACGAGTTTCGTACCTACAATACTTTTAACGCGCATCAGTTGCTGCATTGGGCTGATCAGCAAGGACGTATGCACGACCTAAAACAAGCATTGTTCGTTGCACATTTCGTTGATAATAAAAACGTGGCTGATAGTACCGTACTGGCAGACGTCGCAGCAGATATTGGGCTCGATCGTGTTGAGGCGCTTGCCGTTATCGCAGATCAACGCTTTGCCAATGTGATACGTGAAGCCGTACAGCACTCAAAGCAGCAAGGTGTTCAAAGCGTACCATCCGTTATCTTTAACGGTCAGCATCTAGTGAGCGGCGCGCAAGGTGTAGAAAACTACAAAAACATCTTAAAGCAACTAGCAGACATGCCAGAATAAAAACAATAAACTGGATCTGATTTACCAATTACCCCCTACTGAGCACAGTATATAAAAAGGTATCATCATTATGTCAAACTCTAATCATTACGAGCCACCCAGCGTCTGGACATGGGATGCAGAAAGCGGCGGCAAGTGGGCAAGTGTCAACCGCCCTATCGCTGGTCCAACGCATGAAGCAGAACTACCTCGCGGTAAACACCCTTTGCAGATCTACTCAATGGGCACCCCTAACGGCCAAAAAGTCACCATTATGGTCGAAGAGTTACTGGCGTTAGGGGTGACAGAAGCTGAGTACGACGCTCACCTGATTCAAATTGGTGAAGGTGGACAGTTCTCATCAGGTTTCGTTGAGCTAAATCCGAACTCAAAAATTCCTGTGCTTTTGGATACAGAGACTGGTAGCCGTGTGTTTGAGAGTGGCGCTATTTTATTCTATCTTGCCGAAAAATTCGGAAAACTACTGCCTAAAGATGCAGCAGCACGTACTGAAGTGATGAATTGGCTTTTCTGGTTACAAGGTTCTGCCCCTTACTTGGGTGGCGGTTTTGGACATTTCTACTTTTATGCACCAGAAAAGTTTGAGTACCCTATCAATCGATTCACGATGGAAGTAAAACGCCAGTTAGATGTACTAGAACGAGAGCTTGCAGAAAATCGTTATCTAGGTGGTGATGAGTATACGATTGCAGATATCGCCACTTGGCCTTGGTATGGCAATCTAATACTAGGCGAAGCATACAATGCAGGAGAGTTCCTGCAAGTTGAGAGCTATCCAAATGTACGCCGCTGGGCAACTGAGATTTTAGAGCGTCCTGCTGTGCAACGTGGTCGCAAGGTAAACCGCACTTGGGGTGAACCTGCTGAGCAACTACACGAGCGTCATGACGCCTCTGATTTTGAGCTAAAAACTCAAGATAAACTAGATGCTCAAACAACTGAAGAAGCGAAAAAATAGACGCTTTGTCTATGACTTACTAGCTTACTTAAGTAGTCTTATTGAGCGATTTTAAAGGTAATGTTAACTTTTCCTGTTACTACTTGGGACTACTGTAAACGTCCAGTACTTTTGCACTTAAGACTGCTACTGTAAGGCTGTTAAATATCAACTAACCATAAAAATACTATTAAAAAGGATAAGAACTATGTCAACAGATTATGCTCAAAAAATTCAAGCCGGTACTACGTTTCCTGAAATGGAAGTACAAGTATTAAACGATAAAATGACTTCATTAGGCAAACCTGAACACGGTCATGACTGGAAACTAGTCGTTGTATACCGTGGTAAGCATTGCCCAATTTGCACAAAATATCTAAATACCTTAGAGACAGTAAAACAATCTTTTTATGACGTCGGTGTCGATATCATTGCAGTATCTGCAGACAGCAAAGAGCAGTTAGAAGGTCATCTAGATCAAATAGATGTTAGCTTCCCTATGGCTTATGGTCTGACTATCGAGCAGATGAACACGCTAGGTCTATATATCTCTGACCCACGTTCAGAAAAAGAAACTGATCATCCTTTCGCTGAGCCTGCTGTGTTCGTTATCAATGCTGAAGGAAAAGTGCACATTGTCGATATCTCAAATGCACCGTTCTCTAGACCAGATCTTGAAGCCTTGGCAAACGGTTTGGCTTTTGTTAGAAATCCAGAAAACAACTACCCTATTCGTGGTATGCACGGCTAATTGATATAGTAAATATAGAGTATTGATTCACTCGATTATTTAGCTGATCAATATCTAACCAGTTAAATTGCAAAGGGCGTATCGAGATAATTCTTGATACGCCCTTTTTTTATTTGTTGATAACTTAACTGCTATCAAACGCAGTCGCTTCATATTTAACTTCATTAGTATTTGCTCAATATTAATGTGTGAGTAGCACTGTTAATTTACAAAAAGAAGTTCTAGACGAAACTCATAGACTAGCCAGCCTATAAGGGCTATATTTGAGCTCGAAATATTATCATAAACATTTTCCCTTTTAAGTAATCTGTATTTCCTTTTTTATCGGTTTATTTTTATAAATAAAACAGACTGTGTTTATGGTTTGATTTGCCTCTCGTTTCGGCTAAATCTTGATACGATTGTACGTTATGATTTATCAATGCTGTTTATTATTTGTTGTTAACACTCGTACACTGAGATTGATTTCTGCTAAAATCATGCAGCAACATTATCAATATCTCATCATAGGTATGAGTAAAAGGATTCGATATGCGATTGAAATCAATCGTTCAAAAACTACATGAACGCGCTCCAAAATTGGGCAAAGCTGCCTCACTGACGACAGCAACCAGTGTTATTACTTTTAATAGTATGTTAGCTGGGCTACCTGTTTGGGTAATGGGTGCTACCAAGGCTATCACTGGTGCTGCCATCGCTGACAAAGCCGTTATCGATGTGACGAACTATTGGATCAATAGTAACAATGCATTGATCGATAACGTATTACCGCGCAAAGATTGGCGTATTAATTTGCCTGATGATGTGCATACCAACGGTAAGTATCTACTGGTGAGCAATCATCAGTCATGGGTTGATACCAGTATCGTGCAATATATCAGCGAAAAACGTTTGCCATTGACGCGTTTTTTTACCAAGTTTGAGCTCATATACATCCCTGTCATTGGTCAGGCTTTCTACTTTCTCGACTTTCCTATGATGCGTCGACATTCAAAAGAAGCCATCGCTAAAAACCCTGCACTAAAGGGTAAGGATATCGAAGAAGCGAAACGAGCGTGTGCGTTGCTCAAGGACAAGCCTTTTACGCTATTGAACTATCTAGAAGGGACTCGCTTCACCCCTAGCAAACATGATAAACAAGAATCCCCTTATACGCATTTACTTAAACCACGCGCTGGCGGGTTATCACTGGCTATGAGTGCCTTAGGGGAAGAGATTGATGGGATTTTGGACATGACGATTGTCTACCCTGATGGTGTACCCACTTATAGCGATCTATGGAAAGGCAATATCAAACGTTTAGGCGTCGATGTGCGACATATTGAGATACCCAAAGACCTATTTACTGCGATCAAAAACGGCGGCTATGAAACAGATGAGGCTATAAAAGCACAGATGTTTGAATGGGTAGAGCAAATATGGCATCAAAAGGATCAGCTAATCACAGAAATGCTGGCTGACTTTGAGAACAGTTAATTTGAGACCAATGACCTTTAGGACAACGACTCTGGAAATAGAGACTCTGAAATTAAAGATAATACTGAACAGGCTTAGCCGATTCTCTCTACCAACAATCCCAATTATTTGATAACCTCAAGGTGTGTCACACGTGTACTAATATGATAAAGGTAAAGCCATATAATGATGAAGTTCCGCGAAAAATGGTTTTGGGCATTGTGCCTTGCAGTATTAGTACACGTTGGGGTTTTCTTTATTTTCTATCTCAACACTCATCAGACGGATTCAGTAGAAGTAGCTGATAGCCAAACGAACTCGACTGAACCTATTGCTATCAACAATGTAGATCTACCTGAAAAGGTCTATACCACTACTGTCACCAGCACTAAGACATCTAATGACACTAACGACAGTATAGAAGACACGGTCAATAAAAAATCTGAGATTGGTAATGAGCCTGAAGCATCTCAGCTAACAAGTAGTGATGAGCAAACAGCCAACGTGGAAAGCAGAAAATCACCCTCTTCTTCAACTGCCAATAACATCGATAATAAGCCCAAAAAACCAGCTTCTACATCGATAGAATCACCTCAAGCAAACAAAACTCCTCCGCAAAAGGACAGGACACAAAATGCTCAAACAGTTAGCAATACCCAGTCTATAGTTGCGAACACTGATGATAAATTAGAAGAAATTAAAAACAATGCAAGCTTGCTGGATATAGACGTCCCTGCTCAAAAAAGTAACGTCAAAATAGATAAAGACTATCTTTCAGCAAAATCTGAAGTGGAAGCGATAAACGATCAATTGAGTGCGGCTATCAACGAAGTCAAAAAGCGTAACCAGCAGAAAATTGATGAGCAACAACAGTTAAGAAATGAGGCGAATAACCAAAGACTTCCTGAAGATTCTAATTGATATTAGAATACTTATGGTTGGTTATCCAATTAGACCCAGTGCTTTTATATAAAAAAACCCCAGCAATTAACTGGGGTTTTTATTATCTCGTCAATAAACGTTCAATATTAAGCTGTTAGCGCTCACCCAAACCTTCTGATAAGGTTTTGGTAATTGGCTTAGTCAAATAAGACAATACCGTACGCTCCATCGCTTTGATATCGACGGAAGCTGTCATACCAGGTTTGATGACAATCTCATCACCGCGCCCCTTAAATTCAGCACCATTAATCACAATTAAAACACGGTAGTAAGGCTCTTCGCCTTTAGGTGTTTGCTCCATTAGCGTGTCTGGACTGATATAGTTGACTGTCCCTTTCATGGCTCCAAAGATAGAGTAATCATAAGCATCAAGCTTAACGGTCGCTTCTTGACCTTCTTTGACATAAGCAATATCAGCGGGACTGACCTTGGCATCTATAACCAAGTCACTACTGGTCGGTAGAATCTGCATGATGACTTCGCCGGGCTTGACGACACCGCCAATAGTGGTCACGTTGATGTTTTTAATTTTACCTTCTGTGGGAGCCATTAAGCGTTTCTCTTCAAGTACTTGCGCCCGATCTCGCAATTGCTCAAGCTCTGTATCTAGCTCTTCTTGAGCCTTTGTCATTTCAGCCTGTGCTTCTTCGAAGTACTTATTACGCTTGTTATTAATCTGCGCTTCGATATCAGCAACTTGGCGGCTGAGCTTGATGACATCAGCTTGACTGACATCGCCATACTTTAATAAAGGCTCATTCATACGCAATTCTTGACGCGCCAACACTAGCATTTTCTCAAGGGAAGAGACTTCCTCGTTGATAGCTTGACGACGTCTATTGTATAGCGCCCTTTGGTTTTGCACGTACTCAGGATAGTCCTGTACCCCTTTAGGAAATACCAACGGTTTTTCAAAAATCTCAGCATTTAGTCTTGCTAGCTTAGCAGTTAGCGCAGCCGTCTTAGAAGCGGAATTATCAACAGCTGCTTTAGCACGCTCTTCCTCCAACACTACCAATAATTGACCTGCCTTAACCTCTTCACCTTCTGTGACAGCCAGCTGAGTTAATACGCCGCCTTCTGACGCTTGGATTTCTTGCGTTCGAGCACTGGCGATTACCGTTGCTTGCGCACGGGTCACTTGGTCAATCTTGGCAAATGATGCCCAAATAATTAAAGTGACGATCCCGATTAATGCTATCCAAATACTCAACCTTGAACGATTAACTTGGGGTTTAGTGGGTGTGTACTTATACTCTGACATGCCTACTTCCCTTGATCGTCTGTTGAATGTTTAGCACTGATGGGTTTTATGCTGATGTTTCTTACTCTAGAGGTAGCAGGCTTATTTTCGTCGGCACCTTCTTTTGACGGTTGACTGGTTTTATCAACGATTCTATCTTTTTGCTGCACGGTAGTTTTATTTTTTGCTTGATCGTTTTTTCTGAGCTCATCAAGTACAACTTGTTTTGGACCGTCGATAATAATACGCTGGTTATCCATAATGATCAGACGATCTACCAAGTCTAGCAATGCTGTCTTGTGGGTCGACACAATAAACGTCTGCCCTTTCGTCAACTCCTGACGTAGCACTTGTAGGCAGCGCTGCTCTTGTCGATTATCCATGGAAGCCGTCGGCTCGTCTAGCAAGAACACATCAGGTTTGGTCAATAATAAACGGGTAAATGCCACCAGTTGCTTTTGTCCACCTGATAGTCCTTTGCCGCCTTCACTGATCGGTAGGTCAAGACCGCTTGAATGACTGGATACTAAGTTGATTAGCCCTGTCCTATTTAGAGTCTCTTGAAGGACATCGTCATTGGGCGCTGCCATACCGATTAACAGGTTCTCACGCAGCGTTCCTTGGAACAATCGATGGTCTTGCTGCAGATAACCCAAGCGCTCACTAAGTGTCTCACGGCTGATCTGATGTATATCAAGTCCGTCTAACAACACGCGTCCTTCCGTTGGTGCATACAGTCCTGCCAGCACCTTAAGCAAGGTAGATTTACCTGAACCAATAGGCCCAAGTATCGCTATACGCTCTCCTGGTTTAATCGATAGTTGCGGAACCGTAATGGCTGGTCGATCGTTGCCTTGGTAATTGAAAGACAATCCATCGCACTGATACGCGCCTTTTATATGCGTAGGCGATAATGGATACGCAACGCCTTGGTTGTCTTGCTCTAGTGCAAACAGACTTTCAATATTCATTTTGGCCGCTTTGGCATGAGCGTACTGTACTAGCAGATTGGGTATCGCCATAACAGGCGCTAACACTCTACCACCAAGTATCGAGCAGGCAATCAGTCCGCCCATTGTCATATCACCTTGCATGACGACAAACGACCCGACTATCACGATACCAACGTAGCTTACTTGCTGTAGCATCTGCGTAAAATACGTTAAGTTGTCATTGGCATGCTTCATATCCAAATCGTTTTTGATAGTGACATCCATCACATCTAGCCAACGCGAGAGGAACTTCCAGCTGCCTGCCCCGGCTTTTATTGTCTCGACGCCTTCCACAGCTTCTACTAACAGACCTGTCTTATAATAAGAAGCAGTCGCGCCCTCTGATGCAATAGCATCGATACGTTTGCGTGCAATCAGTCCCATCGTAATTGCGATGACCGCCGCTATCACTGGTACAACAGCGACTAATGGCGAGCCAATAAAAGCTATTAAGCTGATAAAAATAATGGTCATGGGCAAATCGACTAAACCAAAAAGCGTGCTCGCCGTAAAAAAGCTACGTACTTGCTCATAACCACGTAGCTGTGCTGCCATAGAGCCAACTGACCCCGGCATTTGATCGATACGTACTTTGAGTAGACGTTGGAACACTTCTCGAGATAGGTACTGGTCTAGACCGACAACGACCTTATCCATGATTCTTGAGCGAGAAAACTTCATAAACGCTTCAAACATAATCACTAAGAAGACGCCACTGGCTAAAATGATCAGCGTGTATTCACTACGCGTTGGTATGACACGGTCATAAACTTGCATAGAAAATAGAGAAACGGCTAATGCCAACATGTTAATCAGAAAAGTGGCGATAACGGCTTCAGCTAAAATACCTTTATAATTACCCAAATCAGACTTTAATAGATCAGAAAATGAGGCCTTGCGCTGCTTAATATGATCTTCTTTTAGACGAATACGCATGACCAAGGTCAACTCTTCGGCACGCGTATGTACCTGCTGGTTTGCTTGTCTAAAGTTCCAGCTTTTTTGCGGCGTTTGGCTGTCAATCACGCCCCAACCTAAATCCGTTCGATACGCTAGTAAGGGCAAAAAAGCGGCATCAGGCTGCTCTAGTATTTCTGGTGTATCTGTTATGCCAATGCCTTGTAATACTGCAATGACACCGCCTAACTCATGAATGCTTTGACCTTGCCTGTCCGATTGCTCACTATGACGTTTGACGACATCATGGAGCCGTATGTTATCTACTGGATAGCCTTGCTGTCCGAGTAAATGCTTAATCGCATCAGTCAGCGTTTCGGTCAGATCAACCTGCTCTGAGTGTTGCAGCTCATGGTGGTCAACAGACTGAGACGGTGTCTTTTGTAATTGTGCACTCATATTAATCGCTTATTTAATATTTTAGATGGTTGCGTATGTAGGATAATTTACGCCTATTTATATGACTTTCTGATTTACTTATTTGTCATATTCTCTTGATCAGTTATCGGCGTAATACTGTAATCATCATTTAACATGAGATACTCACCATTGTTCAAGCTTTGCTCTGCCGTCTCGGGCAGCTTAATATCGATATATTCTTCTGCTGCGTTGTTTCCATAACCGAAATGACTGCTAGCGCTGTTTTTGTCTTGCTTATTGAGCCATTGCTTGACAGAGTTGGCTGGGCTAAACAAAGTCACTGGGTCACGATTATGAGAGAACTGCTGCCACTGCATAATGCCAAAATCTACTTGTAGTCTATAAAATGCACCCAACATTTCTGAGCGAGTTTGTACCAGCTGGACTTGATAATCGTTATGCTCACGGACAGCGTTTAGTACTTCAAGCCATGACTTGCGTCCTGCGATGAATTGCCGGCGATAAGAGCTGACCACAATTTGTGCCCCTGCTACAGCAGCGACCAACGAGGTTTCTCGGTCTTTGGCACTGACAAACTGCTGATACTGTACTTGAATGTTTTCGATAACATTACGGCGTGCAGCTTCTTGGTTTTGCACTAGGCTGTTGACCTCTGCCTGTGAGGCTCGTGCTAGCGCAAAATTGGAAAATCCAGCACCTGGTGCATAGCTCAATCCCACTGAGAACTTACCATCGTTTTCGTTATCCTCATGATAGTAAGCATGCTCATATTGTGCATAAATGGTTGGGTAACGAGCCGCTTGCTGTGCTTCGACACCTTGCTTAGCGGATTCAATTTGGAAGTGTTCTTTTACGACGGTAGGATTGTAAAAGCCAGCTCTATCAAATGCCATTCTTTCAAAGTCAACGGATTGCTGCTTGGCTTGATTTACCAATACCTTAATATTTGGTATGCTCGTGACACTCATCTGAGACAGTGGTTGACCAATGATTTGTTCTAGCCTAGCAGCTGCGATACGTTGCTGCTCAACTGCCGCTTGATAAGATGTTTGCTCTTGCAGGATACGGTTAGTCACCAGATCAAGCTCAATACGAGCTGACACACCTTGGCCAACGCGACGCTGCATCATGGCTTCAAAATCATTCAGCTCTTTTAAATTCTCTACATGGACACTTTGCGTAGCGACAGCTTGGATATAGCTTTGCCAAGCATCAATCGTTGTTTTGGCCACTAGGTTTTGCTGCTCATAGATATACTCTACAGCAGCTTTATCATCGAATATGGCTTGATTGACATCTGCGGTGAGCTTACCCCCTGTCCATAGGGGCTGGCGAATGGTCACCTCTGAGACAAAGTCATTGTCTCTATCGTAACCTGAGCTTACGCTTGGTGTTGGTAAAAGATTTAATTTGGCCGCATTAATTCCCTCGGTTGTTGCTTGTTGACTCGCTCGAGCAGACCCCACTAAAGGATGCGTTTGAATTGCCTGCGCCACTAGGCTATTGATTTGGAAATCTGCTACTGCTGCGTGTGAAGTCACTGTAAAACATATACCAGTCGCCAAAGCGGTCATAAAATGGCGCACTGAAATATTACGAAGTAACTGCTTACGATTTGACGAATTTTTCATATTATTTTTCAGTGATCAGCTCTATGAATGTTTTTTGAATAAATGTTGATCTTTTATGCACTAAACCTTACTAAAACTTACCTTATAAGGCAATAAGATAATAATTTAAATAAAGTCTAACCTGTCATATAAGATAGTCTTAGAACTACTGTTTCGTTGGCCTCAATTCGCCAGTATAGCTCCACACTTAATAAATCATCAGTAAAACTATAACGCTACGTCGAAAAATCAATAGATATTAATTAAATATTTCGTAAAATCAATTTAAGTCTATTACTACTAATAGACTTGGATAATTGAACATAAAAACGTGCGTCTTACTCGCATAAAAATATTGTTTAACATATAGCATAAAATAAGAGTATAGCTACAATATAAGTTTAAGATAGTTCGTAAATAATGGCATACATTAATTGCTATTTGAATGAAGCCTCCCAAGCCGCTCTTTACGGAGTAAACCTACCATAGCTATTCATAATTGCTTTGGAGATGCTATAACATATGTCTCGACTTTCAGCTCCTAAAGTAATACTAAGATAATGCGTGTCATCATCAGTCCAGTAGTTTATAAGATTCGAACCTATACCAACCAAGTTACCTGTCTTCAATCCTAGAACATTCGGATGAGAGTGTATAAGCTTGTTGGTATTAAAAACATTCTTACCGTTGTATTCAAAATACTTGAAAGAACAGTAAGAAGCTATTGCCCCATATTGGCTGATAAGACAGATTTCATATCTTGACTGCCTACTTCTACTGGCTGATTTTTGCCTTCGTTATCTGCATGGATTACATCGTAATTTGACTGGTATTTTTTCGCAGCGAGCTTTGGGTAATTGGCCGTTTTTAAAAAATCAAAGTAACCAATAAGCCCTGATAGATAGTGCTCTACATCATCAATTCGCACTCTGAACGAGTGATGGCGGATAAAAAATCCATGTAAAATCGTTTGCGGGGATTTATAAAACATGGCCATTTCTGGAAAGAAAAAACCATTTATAAGATGATTAGCACGCGCATGCAATGCCTGATAAAACCCTTGAACATCAAAACCTGCTAACACATCATGAAACTCCGGATGCTCATCTAGCTTTAATAGCATTTTATGGAACGCCATGGATAGCTCAAGCAATGTCGGAAAAGTAGTGATACGGTTTTTGATAAAATCGGTATAGCCTGCAATATTGTTGACTGCAAACTGAAAATACTTTTTTTCGGGCTTATAAATGATCAGCTCGTTTGAACAGTAAGACAACCAATGGTCATGTGCTTGATGATGCTTGGCTTCAATGAAATAGTCAAAAGCACGAGTGACACAGTCAAGCCAACGTGCATCTTTGGTCAAGCCATATAAACGCATCATTGCAAATGCTGCCTCACCATCATAATAAATGATTCGATTCTTGGCCTTTAGCGTTAAATCTTTACTATGTAAGACATGTATGAAGCTACCATCATCTTGTTGCATCGCGATGATGCCTAGCGCTAATTGCTCTGCCAACGCATGATAATCATCTGCTTTTGGTGTGCCTCTAAACACTTGCAAATATTTAACGATTGCTAATATCGCAACAGCATTTGCGCCTAACTTAATCTCTCCGCCAGTATCAATCACATACGCTTTGTCATCATAGGTTTGAATAAGTTCCTCAATTAGGTAGCTCATGGCATTATCAATACTAACTTTCATATTAGCCAAAGCAAGCTTAGCCTCATCGTTACGATAGGCGTCAAAACTATGACAAGCTTCATAGCCTTCTATCAGTGCATAAGTGCTACTGGCATGGCGCAGGCTATTATAAGTATCTATCGTGCGGCCAAAACAAGGAAAATATCCATACACATACTGGCCAGAAGGCTGCACCTGTCTGGCTAAATAATTTGTAGACATCTCAATAATAGGCTGAGTCGTCTCTGCCGATAGTGGCAACAACTTACGGTGACCCTTAAAGCGTGGCTGAGTATCAAGGTGATGACATTCACCTGTGTGATCATCTATAAACACACCAGCCGTGTTAAAGCTAATAACGGGTAAATCATCGCTAAATTTTGGAATTTGGCTACTGCCATGGCGCGCTTTTAGATACACGTTCAGATTATTAGCATTAACCCCTGCATGAGAGATCGTGTTACCCTTATAGAGGCAGGCATTGGCATTTAACTCCATTTCGGTTAGCAATAACCATGGCTCGCGCACACCTTCAAATGCAATGCCTGAGCGGTAATAATTGCGTTTGAAGCCCTTTAGACTTTGCTGAAAATTTGACCAAGTAGTGAATGAGACTTGATTGATCCACTCAAGCCTTAGCCAAGCAATAGGATCATCAAACTTCTCTGTTAACTTATCAAGCTTTGCCATTATCACCGGCAATATTTTTTCAAAATCAGAAAAATTATTGGTACTACCTACTTCATCTGTATTTACTAAATGTTCAATAATAAAGGTAATTGTTTTGGCTCTTTTTTGACTATCAGAGACCGACAATATGAAAGTATTGGCCAAATTATCTAACACTATGCCATCTGAGCTGCTTTCTGTTTCGTTATTTAGCTTCGTGAGATGTGACTGCGTCCAGTTATCATAAATAGATGGTAAAAATACTTCTAAATATTTTACTAGAAGATTCGAGTTTATATGTTCATCCATGTCTTTATTGCCCTGTAGCACCTTATGCTTTGTTGTATTTGCATATAAATATACAGCCATTATATTAAGGCTATTTTTTATACTTATTCACTATAGCTCAAAAAAATTAGACAAATATTGTAAAAAACGCCTCCATTTTGGAAGCGTTTTCAAGATAAAAGTTCAACTATTGAATGTTAGATAATGTTGGTAATATCAGTATCGATATAAATCTGTGTAGATGTATCAGCACCTACTTGCCATACATTATATAGCTCATTTTCTGAGGTAATCTGTGCAACATTGGACCAACTATCGCCTTCTAGATCGACTGTATCATCGCTATCACCTCTGATATAGATAGTAGACTCAACATCGCTAACTGCCACATTTAAAGTATTAGCCCCGATGCCACCAATATCAATGATATCAGGCTGCATCATGTCAGCTAAACTAATGACTTGACCTGCGCCCTCAAAGCTTAAAACATCAAGCCCTTCGCTTGAGACAGTCAATGACGTATCAGGAATATCGATAGAAGTTGCATCATCAGCAAGTGTGAAGCTACTGGCACTTACGCGACCTGCAGATGCCCGGCTCTCAGAATCATAGTCGATCGTAATCTCTAGATTTGCAGAAGATGACTCACCATTTGGTGCAGTAATCGTATACTCAAAGATATCTTTATCACCATAAGTACCTGTAAATGTGGCGTTGGCCACATAGTTGTAGCTACCATCCGAATTAATGGTCAATGTGCCATAGCTACCTACTATTTCTGTGCCGTCAATCACAGTTGAGCCATTAACTGTTGATACCACTGTGCCAGTAGCTACCGTATCAGCACCATCAACACCTAAGTCAGTGATAACGTTACCCCCTACCGAGCCGTCAATACTGCCAGCTGGGCTATAGTTAGTAACCACATCGGACACTGTGCTGATGGATAAGCCGCCTAATAAGTCAACGTCTAAAAGCCCCCCGTTGTTACCCAAGGTCACATAATAGGTACCACCACCTTCAAACTCTGGTAATACTAAATTATCGGCGTTCCATCTAGCAGCCAAGACACCATTGCCAACTAACCAGTCTTCTGTTTTGTGTACCAATACAGCATCGTTGCTACCATCTTCAACTCTGTATACCAAAAGATCAAAGTCAATATCTCCAAGACCTAAGAGAGCAGTAAGACCTCCTACGCTTAAGGTAGCAAAGCCAGTGCCATCTACGGTTACTTGCTCAGTCGCATTATTGGGTACCACAAAAGTAAGCCCACTGTTACTACTAAGCAAACTTACCTCTATCGTATCCGAAAGCACGCCAAGATTTAAAAGCCCTCCTACCGTTTTTGTTTGTGTTTCTTGCGTGGTGATGGTGGGCGTGACATTCACATTTAGGGTGGACTCATTGTCTACAGCGGCTGGTGAGGTCGTATCTACTGTAACTGTCACAGCAGGTGCGTTCCCGCTCACATTGTTCACCGCATCTTTGATGTTGTAGCTTAGCTCATACTTAGCATCATCTAAAGGTGTTTGCGGCGTCAAAATATAGCTACCATCGGCGTTTTCAGTGATCACTGCATCAACTACGTTACCATTTACCACTAACTGCAGTGTTTCACCATCACTAAGTACACCAGCAGCAACCTCAAGGCTTGGTGTATTGTCATTTGTGGTGCCATCATCTGCAATGAATTCTGAAGGTATTAGCACATCACCACTGCCGTCATTAGCTACATTGTCTGTAATAGTTGCCGCTGTAACTGGTGCATCAGGGGCCGTAGAGCTGATATCGATCACCAGTTTTGCGGTATCGCTGTTACCTGCTGCACCGTTAGAGATGGTGTACTCAAACACGTCTGTTTCACCTGACGAAGCATAATCACCATTGACCGTGTAAGTATAATCACCATTTTCATCAATCACTAGTACACCGTATTGTCCCTGTATGGTAAATACATTGACACCGTCGACAAGCTGAGACGTTGGCTCTGAAACTATATTATCACTGCTTATGTCCGTCAGCTTAGTGTTGACAGTAACCGTATCCTCACCTGACTCATTCGTTATCGATGCCTCAGGGTCAATCACATTGCCTGTGATAGCTGTACTTGAATCGAAATCATACTCAGTTAGGGTGGCTGTGACATCAGTGGTTTCAAGCAGCGTTAAAGTATTGCTAAGCAATGCTACTGCAACCGCATCCAATACTGGGTCAATCACACCACCAAGCAAAGTGTTCAATACGGTATTGTCTTGAAGCAACGTTACCAACTCATCGACACCCAGCTCATTCGTTACTAGCAATGCAGCTGACAGAATACCTTTGACAGTAGTGCCCAATTGCAAGATAGGGTAATCAGTATTGAGTGAGGTTTCCACTGCATTTAAGACAGCCTCTTGGTTATTTGGACCTAAAACAATGCCTGAGTCACCCAACTCTGCCAACTCCACATCTTGTACTAAAGTGGTTAATGCACTCTCACTTTTGCGCACTACCACAGTGTAATCTCCTGGCTCTAAACCAGATACGACTGCTGTTAACGTGTCATTGCCAGTCAATCCTAATAATTCTAGACCTATTACATCACCTACCAGTGGGTCACCACCAGTCGTACCGACATAAACACGGTCGCCATTACTATTGTAGACTTCGATGTTGACCGCATCCGCTACTGCGACTAGTGCTGTCTGACTAACTTCAATACTGACCGTACCATTAGCGCCTTCACTTACCGTAAAGTCAAGCGTACCATCTGTACCGCTATCGCTTTCGGCGACACCGAGTACGGTGACGCTATCGTTATTTACTGAAGGATAAGTGGTTACTTGTAACTTACCTAAATCGATATTATCTGAGTCATCTTGAGCGATAATGACGGTGGTATCAACCGTCACGCTAACAGCAGGCGCATCATCACTCACGTTACCGGCATCGTCTGTGAGATTGTAACTTAGGTCATGCTCACCATCAGTCAGTGGCGTGGTTGGCGTTAAGGTCACGCTGCCATCGCCATTGGTCACAGAGGTTGAGGGTACAACCACTCCATCAATGACCAATTGCGGGGTGCCGTTAGTTACTTGATCAGCAGGGACGGTCACACTTGGAGTATTGTCGTTAGTGACGCTGCCATCAGTAATGGTTTCTGTAGGGTCAAGCACGTCACCGCTGCCGTCATTGGCGACGTTATCAGTAACAACAGGGGCGTCAGTTGGTGCCGTTGGTACATCCGTGTCCACACTGATGTCTTTGATCGCAGGGGCGCTGAGATTACCAACGGCGTCCGTGGCAGTGGCTGTCAGGGTTTCATCCCCTTCGCTCATGGCAGTGACCTCTGCTGGGCTCACAGCCACACTCCAGTTGCCATCACCATCAACGGTCACAGGATTGCCAATCTGAGTACCTGCTTCATTGGTTAAGGTGAT
>NZ_JBHOFX010000001.1:383043-895936 GCF_043419765.1 Psychrobacter nivimaris
TGCTTCATTGGTTAAGGTGATGATGTCACCTGCGGTACCAGTGCCGGTCACATTAAACCCAGCACCTGCTTCAATCGTATTGATAATGTCATCGCCTGTGACTGCATTGATGACAGGCGCATCAGCATCCGCGTCAGCATCAGCATCAGCATCAGCATCAGCATCAGCATCAGCATCAGCATCAGCATCAGCATCAGCATCGGCATCAGCATCAGCATCGGCATCAGCATCGGCGTCAGCATCGGCGTCAGCATCGGCATCAGCGTCGGCATCAGCGTCTGCATCAGCGTCTGCATCAGCGTCTGCATCAGCGTCTGCATCAGCGTCTGCATCGGCGTCTGCATCGGCATCGGCATCAGCATCGGCATCGGCATCGGCATCGGCGTCTGCATCGGCGTCTGCATCGGCATCGGCATCGGCATCAGCGTCGGCATCTGCATCGGCATCAGCGTCGGCATCAGCGTCGGCATCAGCGTCGGCATCTGCATCAGCGTCGGCATCGGCATCTGCATCTGCATCTGCATCTGCATCTGCATCAGCATCAGCATCAGCATCAGCATCACTATCATCGCCACTGCTAGAAAAAGCAGCGGATGCTAAACCTAGTCCTGCTAGACCCAATAACCATGGTGCAAGATTGTTTTCTTCACTATTTGTGAAACTTTGCCACCAAGTATTCGTTTGTACGTTCTCGCTAACTAATTGGTCCTGAACATCACTTCCTTGTAACTCATTTGCATAATCTACAATTTGACCTGTTTCAGTCGAATAATAGTGATAACTGCCGTCTTCAGCAATACCTACAATTGCACTGTCAATAGTATCGTAAAATTCTTTAATAATTAGATCAGGATTTACGCTTTCTCCTTCAAATGAAACATGAAGATCTTTGTCTACTCTTTTAGTAGCGATACTTTTTGGCGCGCGGCCTGCTGTTTCATCAAAAAACTCATAGTTTGTTTTGTCGATAGCTTGAATGACTGTGGGTTGGTTACTCTGGGTAAATACTTTGTGCTCAGTAATTGTTTGAATTTTATCATTTACTTTAACTGTGATAGTGCTCATAGGATCATCCTTGATTAATTAATTCTAAATACATATCAATCTAGAATAATGTTTTCGTTTATTAGTATTGTTTACATAATCTTTTATTAAAAAAACTACAGTATCATTTGTATAAAAAGTCGCTCTAAAATATCAATATATTTAATAAAACACATATTTAAATAAAATATTAGTTAAACCTTAATATCAATGTATAAGAAATAACAACCTCACATAATGATGCATTCTATCAACAAAAATCTAATTCACAAATAGTTTAGAGAACTTTTGTTACTTATTATTAGACTTTGTAAATATTCATTTTTTCGTTAGAAAATACTTGTATACGTTTCATAGCAAGCTACGGATATATTTTATGCTGTTACTTTTATAATAATATGCTAGGTTTATAGGTCAACAGAGTTTGTTTGCTTATTTGTAAATAATATTCTATTTTTCGAATATAATCTGATTTTAAAAGGTATATTATCTTTAGATTAACCTGTATAAATACGTTTCAGTAGTTAACCTTATAGATAACAAGTAGGTTTGATAAGAGAATAGAACTACAATGAATATTTTTTATAAACCAAGATTCTTTAGTAAATAGATAATAAAAATATAAATAATATTCATTCTCATCTATTATAGAAATAAATAGAATTTTTGATGGTAAAAAGACAAGATCAGCCAAAATCGCTATTTAAAAGCACTTTATCTAATTACTTAGGCTAATTTTCTAGAAGAAACTATTTGGAAGGTTAGAATTTTTCGAAGGCAGATAAAAAAAAGATGATACTTGGTATCTTTTTTTATGAAGTTCACACGAAAGTGAGTATTACTTATAATATATTACTTTTTTGAAGTGATAATTTGGTACGTCATGATTAAGAACTAGAGGTACCAAATTATTTTTATATTTTGTCTATACAATTAATAAGTGCTATTTAAGTTTCCTCAATGTCTAAACCGATGACATGATTAAGATGGCCAGTTTTTAAGTATATGGTCGCACCCTCCATCCCTGCTTTTATTTGTACGCTTTCATCTACCGGTAGGCGTATCCAGCTATTCTGCTGATATACCTGTCCACCCTCTATTAGCTCGCCTGCTACAACTAATATTTCTGCACCGCCATGGACTGTCTCGGTGAATAGCAACTCGCCTGCATCGATACGCTGTAGACTAACGTGCTCTAACCCATCGGAAAAAAGCGGGCAGATAGTACGACTACCTTGTTGCTGCCAATTAGCATCTTTATAAGTGTCGATAGCCACGTGCTGCGTTTCGTCAGACGACATTTGCCTCAATTTAACGAAAATGACAGCACCTTCGTCACTATAAGGTCGATGACCTGAAGACGGTGGATTACGTAGATACCAACCTGCTGGATAATGAGTGTCATCTGCAGAAAAAGTGCCTGACAATACCAATATCTCTTCGCCGCCTGGATGCAGATGATGCGGGAAGTAAGAGTTTGGCGCGTAACGCACAAGACTGGTAGCGCGAGCCTTCTCCGCGCCCACACGATCAAGCATCACACGCTCTACACCATTTTGTGGTGACTTAATCCATTGATGTGCTTCGGGGGCCAGTGAAGCACGTTGTGAAAAATCTGCATTGATAAGCATAAAGTATTCCAAAGGTATTAAATGATTAGGGCGTACCCACAATATAAGACTGAAGACACGCCCTAGACGATAAACACAAATATATGACGTTATTACCGCACGAGAATGACCGGCGATAACGTGCTAGCGATAATTTCTGTCGTTGTACTTCCGAGAAACAATTGCTGCCATTTCGAATGTCCGTACGCACCCACCACCATAATGTCGACATTGTTCTCTACCTGAAATTTTAGCAATCCATCCACCGCATCAGAAGCAGATAAGTGATGTGCTTCAACGACAAATCCTGCATCTTCTAACTGTGCGGCGGCGGCGCTCATACTTTGTTTGGCGGCGTCATTATGATTGCCCACCATCACGATGTGACCTTTTAAACCTTTTAATAGTGGACTTTTTGACACCATTCGTGCCGCTTTAATAGAAGTTTTACTACCATCAAAGGCAATCATATAAGAACTTGGCTCTTCAAATTTTTCTGAGCAAATCAATATAGGAATATCTGACCCGCGAGCGACTGTCTCGATCTGACTACCAATATTAATCCGACTGTTCTTATGATCCTCTCCGCGGCGTCCCATCACAATCGCACGATTTTCTTCTTTGAAATGCTCAATACTAGGAAGCAGTTTGCCATGGCGTTGATAAACGCGAACATTGACATCAGCGAAACTGCTTTGAATGTGGCTTTTGGCATCTTGTACCAACGCATTACTATAGCTGTTGACGACTTTTGCTCTTTGCTCATCCAACTGGGACAACTCTTCTAATAAAAACTGACGGCTGTTTATGCCTATAGCACCTGATAAATCTCGTCTGGTCGATGCTGGTATGTCACTGACATGCAATAATCCAACAGGTACGTTTAGTTTACTGGCATACCATGCTGCATAGTCACAAACCGATTCAGTCACTGCCGAGCCGTCAATACAGGCCAAAATGTGCTGTGATGTTGTCATAATCTGTCCTTAAATTAATTATTTAATCCTATACAGCTTGTTAGATCTAACCAAGCTATGCTCTTCGACTAGGGTATGTTTCATTTACCTTATAATAGTTACCCTTTTAAAAATTACCTTATTAAGTAAATTTACCCCTTCATTTGATAATAACCAATTTACACAGCTTCATCCAGCGATGTGTGCGACCCTTTTGCAATAATTGCAATTTGTTACTGACAGCATCGTGCATGGCTCACCGCAGACTGATACCTAGCTATATATAAAGTCTTATCATCGTCTGACCACATGCGCTAGCAAAGTTTGCTACAATGTATTTTTTAATATTTATGATTTCGGTATCGTTATTTAGGTGATTGGATTATGGCAAAAAATGCCCTACAGGCTCAATTATTAAAGGCTGGCTTGGTTGATAGCAAAAAGGCCAAGAAGATCAGCAAGCAAACGCAACATGCCAAGCGTACTGGTGACTCAGAAAGCGTCGAAGCAAAGAAAGCGCTGGCAGAGGCGCAAGCTCAAAAGCTAGAAAAGGATCAAAAGCTTAATCAAGAGAAACAGCGCGTATTGGAAGAGAAAGCATTAAAGGCCAATATTGTCCAAATGATTAAGCAGCATCAGATTACTGAGACAGAAGGTGAAGTTAGCTATCAGTTTGTCGATGAGTCCAAAGTAAAGAAAATCGCTATCACTCAGAAACTCTACGATCAAATCGTGGCCGGTCACGTGGTTATCACACGTTTGGAAGAGAGCTACGCGCTATTGCCTCGTCCATTGGCTGACCGTATCGATTCAAAAATGGAAGGCTTTATGGTTGTGTCAAACGACACTGCTGAGGAAACATTGGCAGAAGACGATCCGTATGCCGCTTATGTGATTCCAGATGACTTGATGTGGTAAGGCATTATTTTACTGCTGTTGGCTTTACTATAGTGTTATAAGCATTCCCTCAAAAGCCCTTTATGGAATTTACGTTCTATAAAGGGCTTTTTGCGTTTATACGGGTTATGCAAATCTTTATAGCGCAAAATAAACGTTAAATGTGTCGATAGACTCAATCAAACGTACACAAATCGGGCTTCTTTAACCTAACATTGCTGGTTTGGTTAAAGAAAGTAACCTAGTCATATAATTGCCAGAATATGGATATAATCAACTTGAACAGTTATTCAATAACCACTACAATGCGTTTTTAGTACATTTTGTGGTAATACTTTGTTTATTTTTGAGTAATCACTCAACATTGTTCATATTTTACCTGTGTTTGTTACCTGATAGTTCGGTGCCATCGTGCCCGTTTTATTTGCTTAATTTGTTCCAATTCACTTTTACTTTTTCTCAAAAAGAGATAATTCATGCCAAAACATTTGCCACTCTCACTATTGTTTCTTCGCCTTGGTGTTTTCATCGTGTTCTTCTTTTGGACACTCGACAAATTCGTAAACCCTGAGCATGCCGCCAATGTGTTTGCTAAATTCTACGCACTAGAAAACTTGGGCATCACTATTGTTTACCTGATTGGTAGCTTGCAAATTATTCTTATCTTCTCGTTTGTCATGGGTCTATTCAAAAAATGGACATACGGCATTATCTTATTACTACACGCCGCTTCTACTTTTGCCTCCTTTGGTCTTTACTTAACGCCTTTTGATAACTTGTTGTTCTTTGCCGCCTGGCCAATGCTGGCAGCCTGTTTGGCGCTATTCCTAATGAGAGACTATGACACCCTAACATTGGGTAAAAATACGTCTCCAGTATAAATGTCAGCGGCAGTGTTTATTGCTTAAGTAGTATAAATATCAGACAGCAAGACATAATTTATATACTATTAAGCCTGCCGACTTAAATTTTTTATCGTAGTTAGGCGATTTAGATGATTCGATTTGATCGCCACGTTACTCAACTATAATTACTTAGGTATTGTTACTTAAGTTTAGTTATTCAGATGATGAGTATTCTACTGTTTGAGTAATAACTACGATTTTAGCCTTCGCTCCCTTATTTGGCCGGATTTTCCATGATTAAAAGAATATTTTTAATACTATTAATATTGATATTAGCGGCAAGCTTTTTTTATTTTGACCTAAATCAATTATTGACGCTTGATGGCTTAAAAGGGTCGATGGCGCAATTTAATGAATACAAAGCGCAGTCACCGCTGTTGATTATCGGTGGGTTTTTCTTACTATATGTTGTCGTTACTGCCCTCTCCTTACCAGGCGCTGCGATTTTGACGCTAGCCGCGGGTGCGCTATTTGGTTTGGTTCAGGGCTTACTCGTTGCCTCATTTGCATCGAGTATTGGTGCGACCATTGCCTTCTTGGCATCGCGGTATTTACTGCGTGATACCATCAAACAGCGCTTTCCTGAGCGGTTGGCAGCTATTGATGCAGGTGTCGAAAAAGAAGGTGGATTTTATTTATTTACCTTACGTCTGGTACCCATATTTCCATTCTTTTTGATTAACCTACTGATGGGTGTGACGTCTATTAAAACATGGACTTACTACTGGGTCAGTCAAATCGGTATGCTGGCTGGGACGTTTGTCTTTGTCAATGCAGGGACACAGCTGGCACAGATAGACAGCTTATCAGGTATTTTATCTTTCAACTTAATTGTCTCGTTTGCGTTATTAGGTTTCTTCCCATTAATAGCAAAAGGAGTGTTGAACATGTTTAAAAAACGCCGTGTTTATAAAAACCATACCAAACCTAAAAAGTTCGATCGCAATATGATTGTGATTGGCGCAGGCGCTGGAGGATTGGTTACAAGCTACATTGCTGCTGCCGTCAAAGCAAAAGTCACGCTGATTGAAGCAGGTGAGATGGGTGGTGATTGTCTAAATTATGGCTGTGTACCTAGTAAGGCCATCATTAAAAGCGCAAAAATCGCTGATCAAATTCGCCATGGTGAAAACTACGGTCTAGAGAATACTGTACCGCAGTTTTCGTTCAAAAAAGTGATGGCACGCGTACAGCAAGTAGTGGCTGATATCGCACCGCACGATAGTGTTGAACGCTATACCAATCTGGGCGTCGATGTGGTCAAAGGATATGCCAAATTGATTGACCCATGGACAGTAGAAATTCAACTAAATGACGGCGGTATGCAAACCCTAACAGCGCGTACTATCGTGATCGCCACTGGCGCTCGCCCATTTGTACCACCTCTGCCAGGTATAGAAGAAACAGGTTACGTAACCAGCGACACGCTATGGACTAAGTTTGCTGAACTAGAAGAAGCTCCGAAAAAGCTAGTAGTACTGGGCGGTGGTCCAATCGGTAGCGAGCTTGCTCAAAGCTTTGCTCGATTGGGTTCTAATGTGACGCAAATTGAGATGAGCGATCGCATTATGGGTAAAGAAGACCTTGAAGTGTCTACCTTTGCTCACCAGTCGCTTACTGAAAGCGGTGTCAATATTTTGACCTCACATCAAGCAATGCGCTGCGAAATACGTGATGGTAAAAAATACATTATCGTCAAACACAATGAAACAGAAATCGATATCGAGTATGATGAGCTACTTTGTGCCGTTGGCCGTAGCGCACGCCTTGAAGGTTATGGTTTAGAGGCGCTAGGTATCGAAACCAATCGTACGATCGTAACTAATGAATATCTCGAGACGTTATATCCTAATATTTTTGCTGCAGGCGATATCGTTGGCCCATACCAGTTTACTCATGTTGCTGCCCATCAGGGTTGGTACGCCGCAGTGAATGGTTTATTTGGCAACCTGAAAAAGTTTAAAGTAGATTATCGCGTCATTCCTTGGGTTACGTTTATCGATCCCGAAGTCGCTCGTGTCGGTATCAACGAGCAAGAAGCCATTGATAAAGGCATCGATTACGAGATTACTCGTTTTGAGTTTGAAGAGCTCGATCGCGCCATTACGGATAGCGCGGCTAAAGGCTTTATCAAAGTCATTACGCCAAAAGGTAAAGACAAAATATTGGGTGTTACGGTAGTGTCTGAACATGCAGGTGACCTAATCGCTGAGTTTGTACTGGCCATGAAACATGGTCTGGGTCTCAATAAAATATTGGGCACCATTCATAGCTACCCTACTTGGGCAGAAGGCAACAAATACGCCGCTGGTGAGTGGAAACGTGCTCATGCCCCTGAGACCGTATTAAGCTGGTTAGAAAAATACCATACTTGGCGTCGCGGTTAATTAGTGATAGTTAGTTAATATCAGTTAATTAAGGGCAGTTTGCTGATCAACGTCATTAAATGATGCAATTAGCAGCAAAGTGTTAAAAGACTCCAATAAAGCTGGTTTAGATTTTGTGGTATCTGTTTGGTTTGACATGGCAGACTATAAAATCTTTACCAGCTTTACTAACATTTAAATCATAACGGAAACTTGAATGCGCGTTATTACCACTTTACCGATGCTCAAACGTCTTACGCGATATAGCACCTACGCTATGGTGATGAGCATTTGTATTGGTATATCAGCAAGCACAGCATCGCCAACTACTGCCAATATTAACCAAGACCTATCACCTTGGCAGCAGATAGAAGCCCAAGGCAGCAACCAAGATGTTTACTTTTATGCATGGGGCGGTGATCCGCAAATTAACGCCTATCTACAATGGGTCGCCGATCAAGTCGATGATAAATATAATATCAACTTAGTCCATGTCAAATTGAGCGATACCAGCGAAGCAGTCAGTCGTGTACTGGCAGAAAAATCTGCTCATAATGACGATCAAGGCAGTGTGGATCTCATCTGGATTAATGGTGCTAACTTTGCCACCATGAGTGAGAGCTCATTACTACTCAAGCAATGGGCAAACAAGCTGCCCAATTTTGCGTTGACTGATCCGGACAATAATCCAACCGTAAACTTTGACTTTGGTGTGCCGACCAACGGTATGGAAGCACCATGGGGACAAGCCTCTCTGACGTTTTATTATGACAGCTTATCGACCAGTAAACCGCCAACAACGCTAACTGAACTGACCACTTGGACAGCAAAAAACCCTGGCCGCTTTAGCTACCCAAAGCCGCCTGATTTTTTGGGTATGAGTTTCTTAAAATACGTCTTAGTTATGCTGCATGAGCAACAAGACGCTCAAACGGGTAAAAACACTAGCGCACAGCTCAACTTGCCTGCCACTGAAGAAAATGCCGCGCTCGTATTAGATCCGCTATGGGCGTTTTTGGATGACTTTCATCCAACCTTATGGCGTAAGGGCGAGCAGTTCGTGCAGACAGGTGCGCAGATGCGGCGCTTGGTCGATGATACGGAGCTGAGTCTCGCGTTTACCTTTTCAGCACCAGAGGTTCCTGCGGCCGTACAGCGCTATGACTTACCCCAGAGCATTCGCAGCTATGCCATGAGCGACGGCAGCTTAAGCAATACTCATTTTGTCGCCATTCCTTATAACGCTAGCCATCCTCAGGCGGCACAATTAGTAGCCAACTTTTTGATGAGTCCAGAAGCCCAAGCAAAAAAACAAACCCCTTCGGTATGGGGTGACAAAAGCGTACTGGTTCAGTCTACACTTAGCCCTGCACAACAAGCATTATTCAAAACCAAGCAGCCTCATCCAAGCGCTCTGCCCTTTGACAGTGTCAAACGCACGGTAAGCGAGCCGCATCCAAGTTGGGTAGAGGCCATTCAGCAAGGCTGGCAAGCACGTTATGGGGTGAGTCCATGAGCCACGGTTTTGATAAAATAACGAAAAAAGGTGATAGTCCTAGACCTATTACGCTTGAGAAAAAAGACCTGTTTACGCGTATCGTGTCTTTTAGTCCCAAACTCTTAATTCTTATATTAATATTACCGGTACTCTGTGGCCTCATCTGTGTACTACTGCCTGCCCTAAGCTGGCTTCCTGCCCTAGAAAAGACGACCTTGAATCTGCAAGGGTTTATAGACCTGTGGCAAACGCCTGGCATCATGCAGATGGCTGCATTAAGTCTTGCTACAGGACTTATCAGCACCCTACTCGCTTTTGTCATTGCCCTGATGATATTGGCCGCGTTTTTTAACAGTGTTTGGTTGCAGCGTATTGAGCATTTATTAAGCCCTATCTTGGTCATTCCTCATGCAGCTGCAGCCATTGCCGTTGGGTTTTTGATTGCGCCGTCTGGTATGTTTGCACGGCTCATCTCCCCATGGCTAACTGGTTGGGAGATGGCACCCGATGGTATGTTTCCGCATGATCCATACGGTATCAGTATCATCTTAGGCTTAACCTTAAAAGAGCTGCCGTTTTTATTATTAATGGCACTGGGCGCGCTTTCTCAGCCTGAGCTTGGCAAAAAATTGCGCCAACAATATACCGTTGCACTCAATTTAGGTTATTACCCAATTACTGCTTTCTTTAAAGTGGTCTTGCCCCTGTTATATCCTTTTCTACGTTTACCGATTTTGGCCGTGTTGGCCTATGCCAGTGCGAGCGTTGAGATGCCGTTGATATTGGGCCCTAACACACCACCAACGCTTGCTGTCTCTATCATACAATGGTTCAATGATGTTGATCTTACTCTACGTATTAAGGCATCAGCAGGCGCATTATTGCAGCTCGTACTGACAGCAGGTTTAGTCGCTTTTTGGCTGGGTGGCGAAAAAGCGATCAAAGCAATATTTAATGTTTCATCAGTCAATGGCAAACGTCATTATGCAGATACTATCTGGCAAAAAGTCACCGCTATACTTACCGTAGGCGTGATTGGTTTTATGCTACTGTCACTCGCTGGCCTTGTATTATGGGCATTTGCAGGATTTTGGCGGTTTCCGGCGATGCTACCAGAGCAATTCGTAATATTACACTTTCAAAGTGCCTTTACCCAAATGAGCACACCATTGGTCAATACGCTTAGCATTGGTGCCGTTAGTACTGCCTTTGCTGTTTTTCTGACTTTACTATGCTTGGAAGCTGAGCAACTGAGTGCTAAGCCATTGTCACACTTCACCAGTTTTATTATTTACTTACCGCTATTGGTGCCAAGTATCGCATTTCTATTCGGCTTGGTATGGTTACAGCAGTTGGCCAATCATCAATCAGAATTTTTTAACGTGGTATTCGCCCATCTTTTATTCGTGCTACCGTACGTGTTTTTATCATTGGCCAGTAGTTATCGACGCTTAGACTCACGTTTCGCTCATGTGGCCGCCAGCCTTGGTGCTGCACCAATGAAAGTATTTTTTCAGATAAAGCTGCCGCAGTTATTTGCCCCTATTTTAATTGCTATAGCGCTCGGTCTAGCGATCAGCTTTGGCCAGTACTTGCCAACTCTATTGGCGGGTGGCGGACGTATTGCCACTATCACAACAGAAGCAGTGACACTGGCAAATGGAGCCAGTAGGCGCACCAGTGCTGTCTATGCCATTATGCAAATGGCGCTACCGCTCATCGGTTTTATATTGGCTTGGGTGCTACCCAAATACTTCTTTAGAAGTGGCGCGCGGTAGCAAGCTGCTCATGAATAAGAACAGTTGTGAAAAGTATCAGCTATCGAAAACAGCCGTTATGAAAAAACTAGCTGCTAAAAATACTAAAATAATTAGTCATAGAAAACGCAAATAAAGGGTTCCTGATGCCATCATCTCTACAGATAAAAGACTTACAGCTGTTTCGTCAAAACGAGCAGTTATTGAGTATCAATGAGCACATCGCTGGTGGCGACATCCTAACCGTGATGGGCCCTTCTGGTAGTGGCAAATCCAGCTTACTAAACTGGCTAACAGGCACTTTGGCTAGCGATTTTACCGCGACTGGTACTGTCTGGCTAAACGATGAAAATGTGACTCACCTGCCTGCGCATTTGCGCCGGATTGGTGTTCTGTATCAAGACGCATTGCTGTTTTCGCATCTATCAGTCGCAGGCAACATTGCTTTTGCCATGCCAAAAGGAAATAAAAAACAGCGAGTTGAAAAAATAGCGCAGTCTTTAGCGCAAGTGGGCTTAGAAGGGATGGGAGATCGTCATCCTGACAATCTATCAGGTGGCCAACAAGCACGTGTCGCCCTACTACGCACGTTACTGAGTGAGCCCAAAGCGATACTACTTGATGAGCCGTTTAGCAAACTTGATACTCAATTAAGAATGGATACACGGCAATTGGTATTCGATCAGATTCGTACTCATAAGCTGCCTGCTATTATGGTCACGCACGACCAAAGCGACGCCGAAGCAGCCAATGGCAAAGTTATTTATGTAGGACGATAATTTTAAATATCAGAGTCAAATATCAACGCTAAAAACCCAATCAAAGTATCAAAATAAGCAAAATACAAAAGGCAGCTCGCATGTTAGACAAGTTTATTACGCCCGTTATCAAGCCACTGCTAACCCCAATAGTAGCGACATTGCATAAGCTCGGTATTACGGCTGATCAGCTCACGGTAGCTGGATTCTTGGTTGGTATGTTGGCATTACCACTCCTCGCGTTTGAGCTATGGTATGGCGCACTGGCAGTGATTATATTGAATCGTATTTTTGATGGGCTGGATGGCGCAATGGCACGCTATGCCCAGCAAAGCTCAAGCGCAGGCGGCTATTTAGATATCACCCTCGATTTTTTGTTTTATGCTGCGGTACCACTCGGGTTTATTTTGGCCAACCCTGCACAAAACGCTATTGCAGGTGCCTTGTTGTTAGCGGCATTTATTGGGACAGGTTCGAGCTTTTTGGCTTTTGCGATTTCTGCAGAAAAATTTCAATTAGATAAGCCTCAGTTTAAATATAAGAGCTTTTATTATCTCAACGGCCTCACCGAGGGCACCGAGACTATTGCTCTTTTTATTGCTCTTTGCATTTGGCCTCAGCATTTTGTGCTACTTGCTGGTATCTTTGCTACTGCCTGCGCTGTTACTATTTTTACTCGTATACATGGTGGATATCATACCCTCAAGCAGCTCGAATCTACCAAGTAAGCGTCTGAGATATACGCCGTATCAAAACCCAGTCATCATACCGCTAAGCATTTACCGAATCATCGAGTCGCAGTGCTTCTATAGATAAAGCCATATCTTCAGCAAGGGCGTGTACCGTCGAGCTCTCTATGTCACGCTGTGCAAAGGCACGCAGTCCCATGACTTCTGCCTGTAAGCGGCGACCAAGTCTAACCGGATCAAGCTCACTATCCATCTCACCGACATTCTGCGCTTCTCTAAAGCATTCTATAAATCGCGTCTCCATACCTGCCAGCAGCATTTCCACCTTGGTTAACGCTGTCTGCTCACGCGCGCCCAGCTCCAGTAAGCTTTTGACCAACATACAGGCTCGGCTCGGTAACGCCTTATCACGAATCCCACCAAGCTGACGTATATAAGCGGCCAGCCCTAATAAAGGCGTTTCATGATGGCTCAACACTCGCTCAAGCTCAGTCAATCCTAGACGCGCATAGTATTCTAGCGCTTCTTGAAACAGGCCTTCTTTATTACCGAAAGCGGCATAGATACTGCCTGGGCGCATATCGAGCGCTTGCTCGATATCTTTTAGAGACGTGGCATGAAAGCCCTTTTGCCAAAAAAGCTGTAGCGCACGCTCCAAGGCGTCATGACGGTTGTAAAGTGCGGTGCGTGACATAATGTGCCCCATTTAAAAAGCCGTGACCTCATATAGAAATGGGCACGGCTATAAAACTTGAATGATTGCTCAATTTTATCCTGAATGGGTGCGACAGTAAAGTTAATATAAGAAACGGTCTGGTAAACAAACGTAATGCTAGGGCGCGACTTAGCTATCAACAATCACTCTACAATAATTCAACAGTCATGCTGATAGCTAGTAAATGGTCTCTACAGTGGCTAATGACAATCTAGTTAAAAATCCAATTAATCGGTCAACAATACATGTTTGCTCTTCTGATAAGCGGACAAACCATCACCGCCCAACTCACGGCCGATACCGCTTTGCTTAAATCCGCCCCAGCCTGCTTCTGGCAGTACGATTTGTTGCTCGTTAATCCAGATATGCCCGGCTTTTATTTGTAGCGCCATCTCAAGCGCGGCAGTCTCATCAGCGCTCACGATGGTTGCTGCTAAAGCAAACTTGCTATCATTGGCTAGGCGAATAGCCTCTGCGTCGTCAGTAAAGGTTGCACAGACTAATACAGGGCCAAACACTTCTTCCGTCCACAATTGACTGGTCGTTGGCACATTCGTATAGACAGTTGGCGTTACAAAATAGCCAGATGCTTCTAATAGTTCACCGCCGGTTAAACAGTCCAGATTTTCAGCTGTCGCAATATCAAAGAATTTCTTAACTTGATTCAGCTGCTGCTCGCTCACCAATGGACCCATTTGCGTCTCTGTCGCAAAACCATCACCAATTTGCAGACTTTCCGTTTTGACTTTTAATGTGTCAAACAGCTGCTCAGCGATATCTTGATGTACAACCAATCGCGACGTGGCCGAGCATATCTGACCTGCATTGGTAAATATACCGCCAATGATTAAATCACAAGCATAATCAATATCAGCATCTGCGCATACCACGATGGCAGACTTACCACCCAACTCTAGGCTAATGTCTTTGATGCCTTTTGCTGCTTGAACCATCACCTTTTCGCCGACTACATTACTACCAGTAAACGATACTTTATCAATCAACGGATGGCTGGTCATAGCAGTGCCCACTTCAGCAGCACCCGGTAAGATATTAACCACCCCTTTTGGCAAGCCTATCTCAGATAGGATATTACCTAGCATAAGCTCTGGTAATAATGTCACTTCAGACGGTTTCAATAGCAAGGTACAGCCTGCCGCTAGCGCAGGTGCCAGCTTCCAAGAAGTCGTCACCATTGGGAAGTTCCAAGGGGTAATCAGCGCACAAATACCCACTGGCGAGTATGTCTTTAACAAGCGTATACCTGACTCAAGCGTTGAGACTTTAGACCATGTGGCCTGATCTGTGATGAGATTGGCATAGTAGCGATAGCAGGCAATAGCATCCCCTACGTCTATCTTTGCCTCTTCAATTGGCTTGCCGTTGTTTAATACAGACAGTCCAACCAACTTATCGAATTGCTGTTCCATAGACTCCGCAATCGCATTTAGATAGCGGGCACGCTCACTTACACTAACCTGTGACCAGCTAGCAGACGCTTCGGAAGCCGCTTGGACTGCCGGCTCTACATGAGTACTGGTGCATAAGCGCGTCGTTGCAATCACCTCGCCTGAATTTGGATCATATAGGGCATGGTTTTCTGCATTATCAGAGTCTATATTATTAGAAGATATACCATCAGCATCAGTCGTAAGCGCTTCAATCGTCACCCAGTTGCCATTGATATAAGCGGCATTTAATACGACTTCATTTTGCGCCGTTTGTATGGCAGTTTCTCTGGTCAAATCTATAGAATTCAGCATTTCCATGATGGTCAATCGCCTTATATTTTTTTAAAAAACTGTTTTTATGTGCGTAACGTCCGTAATATGATTGGCTAAATGGTCGGTTTAACTGACTACAGAAAAACCGACCATTTGTATATTATCGTCAGGCTAGATGCCTTGTGAATACTAGACACGCCACTAATACAGTAGATGCGCCACAGACGTAATTACTACCAAGCTGATAAGCGTACGAAGGATAAAGATTAAAAATAGCTCTAATACATTTAGCTTAATATTTGACTTCAAAATCAACGCACCCACTTCAGACATGTAGATAATCTGAGTGATTGAGGCCGCACCAACGATGAATCGTGTCATCTCACTCTCGATACTTTTTCCGACCAAGGCTGGCAAGTACATATCCGCAAAGCCCATGATCATGGCAGGTGCTGCTTTTGCTGCCTCTGGAATCTGCAACCATTCAAGCAGCGGTACTAGCGGTGTGGCCAACCAGTTAAAGACTGGTGTGTATTCTGCTAAACCAAGGCCAATCGTACCAATCGCAAAAATAACAGGGATTAGACCAAAGTAGATATCAAACAGGTTGTTTACACTGCCCTTGAACACGTGACCCAAGCTAGGCATAGAGTGTGCACGAGTGACAGCGCGATTGACCGCCCATTGGTACGTTGTATATTCAGCAGGAATGCCTTCGTCCAGCATGCTTTTGCCCGAGTGATACGTATCTGGCTTGAGTGACAATGGCGGTATACGCGGCATAATAATCGCAGCGATGAAACCTGTTAGCGCGATGGTCAGATAAAAGAAGACAAAGTTATTGTCCACGCCAATGGTTTTGGCAACCACATAGGTAAAGGCGATAGAAGTGACAGAAAAGGTGGTCGCGATGACTGCGGCTTCACGCTGGCTGTAAAAACTCTTGTCATACTCTTGCATGGTGACCAGCAAACCGATAGAGGCAGCACCAAACCAAGAAGACATCGCATCAACCGCAGAACGACCAGGCAGTTTGAAAAGCTTGATAAATACTTTACTGGCTAAAGTACCCAAGAACTCCATCAGACCAAAATCAGTCAAAAACGGCAGTGATAAAATGGCAAAGAAGAACAACGGAATCAGAATAGGAATCAAATCTTCAAAAATGACACCGCCCGTATTGCGATTGATAATAAACTCGGGGCCGACTTGTAGATAAATCATCCAAACAAACAGCATGCCTAAAAATCGAGTTGCTAGCCAAAACCAATCAATATCAAAGAGTTTTTTGGTCAGCGAGCCTTCATCTAGATTGGGTTTTAGTACCTTGACTGCCAACGCCCCAATACAGGATATCGACACAATCGCCATTGTAATGTATGCCACATAACTGCCTAACGCGGCTTGTAGAGCATCGGTCAACACACCCAATAAAATCGTGACTTTACCATCCCATTGAAACGGTATGATAAATAACGCAATACCCAATGCTGAGAATAATAAAAACTTCCACATTGCTGCTCGCCACTGACCTGCTTTTGGCGTCTCTGGATCGACCGTATTATTCCCTAAAATCGGCTGCTGCGACTTATCCATATAGTTCGACATTTAACTTCTCCTTGATGGGCGATGATTGCCAGTTTTTCCATTTCTCTGTCTGACCAATACCTGGGTTGAGCGAATTGGTTGGATCCAGTTTTTTATAAAAATAATGTAGCTCAGTTTTAGCAGGATACGCATGCCCCACATTGTGCTCAGCAGGATACTCAATATGACGCTTATCATAAAATGCCAGCAGTTCATCCTTGAACTGCTTGGCATTGGTCTTAGGTTTCAATAAATAGTCTTGGTGCATGACATGACAGAAAAAATGCCCCAAATAAAAGGTTTTTCTGACTTGTTCTTGCAAGTGTTCAGGTAGAGTCTCATCCCAATCTACGGCATTTCTAGGTAAGGCAATATCGGTCGATAGCAGCTCGCCAAATTTATCTTGATTTAAATTATGATAACGAAACATGGCAGCGGTGGCGGCACTGCGAAATACCAATAACGATTGTGATTCAAGCTCTGTACATATATGCAGCGCACCTTGATACTGCTGTAGATGGTTTTGCAAAAAATTCTGCGCAGCGGCGATATTGTTGCCATCATTTTTATCAGAATTTTTATTAATGCCATTATCAAAACCATCTGCGACTTTTATAATCAAATGGTATTTATATGAGCATGCCTGCGTGGTCAAAATGGCTGGTAATGACGGCGGCATAAACTTAGATGTTAGTTGCAGTATCCAATCTGGCAGCGTCTTTGGGAGATGCCACTTATCCAGATAGTAGCCAATCTTTGCTTGCAGTCGATATAGCGACCCTATCTTGCTGGCAGGGAGCTTACGCATACTCAAGCAAGTGTCTCGGCCATAGTGCATGGTAATGTCGTTATAGTCTTTATGCATATACTCAGCCGACACAGGCAATTTCAACTCGCTTTTTAACCATTGTTTTCTGAGTGTGGTCAAGGTATCAGCGTCGTTGGTCGAGATATAAAACGTTTGCTCGTTTTTAGGCTTGGCAAAGGTCGCTACCCTCACCGCAAATACAATGACCTTGCCAGCTGAACCAGATGCTTCATACAGACCGTTGGGATCATTGTTAAATCGAGCAGGTGTCCCTGCCTCACAATCACGGACTTCGTGTTGATAATGGTAGTTGGTACATGCTTTACTGTTCGTACTATTCAGATTTTCATTGAATGTACCAGCCTGTAGAGTTTCAAGCATTTCCTCTGGGCGTGTACCTAAATCAACTCCTAAGTGATTGATTAACTCAAACTGCCCTGAGGTATTACGTTTGGCAAATAACGCCATCTCAGTATAAGCAGGTCCACGCTGCACCAACATCCCGCCCGAGCTATTGCAGATGCCGCCTATCACCGATGCGCCCACACAACTAGAGCCCAGTACTGAATGCGGCTCACGCCCTAATGGAGCAAGAATAGACTCTAATTGCTGCAAAGTAGCGGCTGGCAAAGCAACCAGTTCTGCTGCATCGTTGAGTAAATGCACGCCGCTCAATAACTGCATAGAGATTACGATTAGTGATCGATCATAATCTCCATTCGGCGTTGAACCACCCGTCAGACCTGTATTGGCCGCTTGAGCAATGATAATCACATCAAAAGCTGCACAGATATTAATGACGCGCCATAGTGCCACAAGAGAGTGCGGTATCACAACTGCTACGGTCGCGTCCGTGACAGCCTCAATCGCACCTTGCACATAAGACTGCTGTTGGCTAGGTTTTGTCAATACATTGGTCGTACCAACGACAGCAGCAAGCTCCGTCAACAAACGCGGTATTTGCTCATGTCTACTTTCTGACATTTCTCTAGCATTGGGCGTCATGAACGTCTTTCCTTGCGTAACCAGAGTTTGTCATTTTTTTGTCGTTTTTTAGACCTGTGACTATCAGTCTCGTTATTATCCGTGGCATTAGCGCCAGTATTACTGTTAATTAAAATAAGTCACTGTCTTAGCCATTTCTTTTAGAAAGTCATCTGCTTCATCAATCTCATAAATGATTGGCTGTTTACCCTTCGTGTCTGTCTTTAATGCGTCTAGCAATTGCTGCTTATCGGTGATTCTACGATAGCCAGCGCCAAACCCTGCTGCTAGTGGCTCAAAGTTTGGTGTTTTGATATTGACGCCAATTAGTGGTAAACCGCCCTCTTCCATGTAACGACGAATCTCACCGTAACCTTGGTTGTTCCATAGCAAAACAATCAATGGTAGCTCAAGCTCAGCGGCGCAGATGAGCTCGGCAATCGTAAATTGAATACCGCCGTCACCCATTAGACTGACGACAGGTAGATTTGAGCCAACCATGGCCCCAATAGCAGCAGGCAACCCATAACCTAATGTGCCAAAACCTGTCGATGAGTTAAACCATTTACGCGTCGCCAAGGCTTCAAGACCAAGGTTACCGCTATAGACAGGCTGCGTTGAATCACCAACGAAAATGACGTCTTCTACCTCATCTCTAATCAGCTTCAGTAATGCATTTTGACCCGCAAAGTCTGTCATTACGTCCTTCAAGATGGCATGCTTTGCCTCATTGACACGTGATAATGCTTGATGATCGAATGTCTGACCTTCTAAGCGACTATATAAACCACTAATCGCCATCTGCGCGTCGGACAGTACCGCGATATCTGCTCTAAATGGACGCTGCAATTGCTGGGCATCACAGTCGATACGTACCAGCGTGCCATTTATCTTAAACTCACCATTAAAGAACACATCATAGTCAGTCTCCCCAAGCTCAGTCCCAATCGCTAATACCCAGTCCGCCTCGGTAATCACGGCTCGGCCTGCGTCTAATGACTGGTTGCTACCTAAACTTAATGGATGACCAGGTGGCAGCAAGCCTTTGGCATTAATCGTCAAAAACGTTGGCGCATCTATCAACTCTGCCAATCGCTGTGCATCGTGATCGACATCGACGCAGCCGCCCCCATAAAGTATTACGGGGTTTTTTGCGGTTTGTAGTGACTGTACGATTAGGTCTAATTGTGTAGGATTCGGCAATGGTCTTGTGACCTGCGGTAGGCTCAAACTATTTATATCGGTTTGGCTATTTGCTACAGCATTTAAACTAGGCGGCTTAGCAACATGGCTGGCATCAGCAGTGATGATATCGATAGGCAGCTGAATATGTACAGGGCCAGGACGCGCACCATTAAATAAGGCAAAAGCTTCTGCAATGACTTTTGGTAGCGATTCAGGTTGCCAAATAGTCTTACTCGTCAATGCTACTTTACTAATCATGCCTTGCTGATCATGCAACTCATGCAAATGCCCTTCCTCACTACCCGTGTCTTTGACTTTATTGACACTAGAAATCACTAGCATCGGTATCGAATCAGCCAGTGCTTGCGCCATCGCCGTCATAATGTTGGTCATACCAGGGCCAGTGATGATGAAACATACGCCAATCTTGCCAGAGGCACGGTAGTAACCATCTGCCATAAACCCAGCACCTTGTTCATGACGCGGTGTCACATGACGGATATTGGTACTAGGCAAGCCGCGATACAGCTCTACCGTGTGTACACCAGGGATACCAAAAACGGTCTCTACACCATAATACTCTAGCCACTGCACCAATAGCTCACCACAGGTCAATGATGATGTGTCAGACAAAGAAGAAGGCGTTTGCGTTAATTGGGTCATGGGTCAGTCATCCTAAAAAATTTCGCTGAATATTCAGATAATTATCAATACCTCAAAACAACCTTTGTATTTTTTCTTTCATACCGATTATTAGTCACTAATTACTGGCTGCAAAGGCTGCTCATTATAGAGGTAATAAATGATGGCTATTAATAAACTGCCTTAACCTTGTCGTCATAGCGTACGCCCGGCAGGATGCATAGCATCTCGAACAATAAGTTCGCTGCCAATACCGAGGTATTACCAAATGGATCATACGGTGGTGATACTTCAACCAAATCTCCGCCCACTACATCTAGGCCGCGCATACCGCGTATGATTTCGATACCTTGAGTAGAGGTCAGACCACCGATTTCAGCAGTACCCGTACCTGGGGCAAACGCAGGATCAATACCGTCGATATCGAAGCTTAAATAGACAGGACCATCTCCTAGCTTTTCGCGTACTTCAGCCATGAGCGGTGTTAGCGACTTATACCAGCACTCTTCAGCAGGTACCACACGGAATCCTTGCTCAGTTGACCAGTCAAACTCTTCAGCGCTGTAGCCTGTACCACGTAGACCAATCTGTACCACACGATTGCCATCGATGAGGTTTTCTTCAACAGCGCGGCGGAACGGCGTACCATGCGCGATTTTTTCGCCAAACATATCATCATTGATATCAGCATGAGCATCGATATGCACCATACCGACAGGGCCATGTTTTTTAGCAAGTGCGCGCAGAATAGGCAACGCGATAGTATGATCGCCACCTAGCGTTAAAGGAATCGCGCCGTGTCTGACGATTTTATCGGTATAGAATTTTTCGATGATATCAACGCTTTTTAGCAGGTTGAATGTATTGATAGGCACATCGCCGATGTCAGCGACTTGTAGTGATTCAAAAGGCGCAGCGCGAGTGGCCACATTGTAGGGACGAATCATTCTTGACTCATCACGAATCTGTCTAGGACCCAATCTTGCACCGCTACGGTTGGATGCACCAATGTCTAAAGGTACGCCAACGAACGCCACATCTAACCCTTCAGCATCGGCTTGAGTTGGCAGACGCATCATAGAAGCGAAACCACCAAATCTTGGCATATCATTGCCGCTTAATGGTTGATTGAATGTCATAAGTTACTTCCTTGTTCTATTTGGTTTAAGTACACAATTTGCTACATGCCATTGACAATACATAAATATAAGAGCATGAACCATGGTAAAATTCAGAAGCAAACTTCTATTTTTTCGTAGTAAACGAAATTTACATATTATTATCAGAAGTTTTGACAAGCAGAATGTTTTGTTAGGTAATCTTAAAACCTTGATAAAATTAGCTTTTATTTTTTATTTCTTAGTAGATGGTACGAATACATATAGAAAAGTAAGGTTGATGAAAATTACTCAATTCTTATCCATTACTATTTAATTAATTTGATATAGGGTGGCGATCGATGCTAGATGAGCTAATAAAAATAGATATAAAAACGCTGCGTAGCTTTATGGCTATCGTAGAGTGCCAAGGCGTGACAGCTGCTCAGTCACGCTTGAATGTCACGACTTCTGTCATCAGTGGACATTTGACGCATTTAGAAGACCGCTTAGGAATGACGCTGTGTCATCGTGGTCGAGCAGGATTTAAGCTCACAGAGGACGGTGCGGCAGTGTATGAGGCTTGTTTGAGCTTTACCGAGGCCGTTGCCAGCTTTCAACATCAGTTGCACTACATCCGTCAGTTAGACTCTGTGCGTGGTGGTCATATCAGACTGTGTTTAATCGATCAGATGCCGACGCTTTTTTATGATGCGCTGCGTCAATGTTTGGCTGCAAGCTACCGTGACAATCCATTGATACACTTTTCGATTGACGTGCAAAGTCCTGAGAGCATGATAGAAAAGCTCCTCGGTAACGAGAGTGATATTGGTGTGGGGTATTTTGGTAGCTTTCCGCCGCTATTGACCTTTCAACCTGCTTTTATCGAAACACAAGTCGTCTGCTGCGGGCGTGAGCATCGTTCATTTCATGAGCCTGACAAGCTAACATTTGAGGAATTAGAGCAAGACCATCATTGGGTGAAACGAGGCTATATTACTGATGTCAGTATCAATCATATTCGCCCAAAAATACTGAGCGCAACTACCTATCAGATGGAAGCCACCGCGCAGCTTATCCTAGCAGGTCACCATGTTGGTTACTTGCCACGCGATCTAGCAATGCGCTATGAAGAGATGGGGCTGATGAAAATACTGCTGCCTGATGAGGCAAGCTATGAAGTGAAGCATCACTGGGCATACAGAGAAAACCTACACAAACATGTGGCAGATTTTTTGAACAAAATGATAAATTTGTTGTCAGAGAATTATTCTAAAGCCTAATTTATCAGCAAAACTGGCTCCTTTTATTTTAACTGCTTTCTATTTTCAAGCTATTAGTAGCTAGTGAGTCGTTTCTAACTGAATACTTTTAATAGCTAATTGCCTTACTATTTTGATCATTAGCCATTACAAAGTTACGATAAACATTTAAGCGGTCGCTGCTTGATCTTGGTGCTTTAGACCAATGGTTCTCAGCTTCCCTTTGTCATCGACTTCCTTAATGACCAATGACCATTCATCACTTATCACGACGGTGTCGCCTGACACTGGCGCAGTACCTAAATGCGATTTTACGTACTCAGCTACCGTCTGCTCCCACATATTTTTTGCGCTGTCTTCATCGGACGTTTTGAGTGTTTTTACCAGAGTCTCAGATGCCATAATTCCTGTAAAAAACGGCAAATCTCCAAGCTTAACACTCGGTGATAACAACCAATCGCCATAGAAGTCATCGATAGCTTTGCGATCTAATGTTGTGTCATTAAAAATCTTGGCGATTTTGCTCGCGTGATTACCTCTCATGGCATACCAGACACTGTCGCCGAATTTTAGCTTTGTGTTATCATCGACTACTACGATTTGCTGATTACGGACTAGCGCAAAGACACTGATTTCATCTGGATTGATACCTTTGGAGATACCCATAGGATGACGCCCAATGGCAAATGCACCCGACTTTGCCTCAAACTCATACAGCGTGATACTGGCCTTATCGGACACCCAGACTTCATGTTCTTCTTTCGGGTCTTTATTGGTTGGAATACGTACTTTAAATAGATTTGCCATCGTCGGGATGGTCGTACCTTGCAAAATCAACGACAGAACCACGACACCAAAGGCAATATCAAACAGCATAAAGGCGTTATCTATACCAGCCATGACGGGTAAAATTGCCAAAGTAATAGGCACTGCACCGCGTAAACCAACCCAAGAGATAAACCCGATCTCTCTGTCTTTAAATTTGAAAGGTTTGACACTGGTATAGACGGCAATAGGACGCGCTACAAAGATCATAAAGAGCGCGATCGCAACAGAATAATGCCAGACATTGAGGACGTTTGATGGAGTGACCAATAGTCCTAATACCACAAACAGCACTGCCTGAGATAGCCAAGCAAAGCTGTCCATCACTCGCATGACATGCTCAGTTGAACGTACCTTGTGGTTGCCGATTAGCACACCAGTGAGGTATACCGCCAAAAATCCACTGCCGCCAATGAGATTGGTCGCGGCGAACACAGCCAAACCAGCAGAGAGGATTAAAATGGCGTACATGCCTTCTGCTAAATGCACCTTGGGCAATAATCGGGATAAGAAATAACCGAACAGCAAGCCCATGCCTAGCCCAAAGCTCAGCTGCTGTAGTAATAGAACTAAAAAGCCGAATACTGTCTGACCATCAGGATCAACATTTAAAGCAATCAAACCAGTGACTAACAAAATAGCCAAGGGATCGTTGGCACCAGACTCAAGTTCAAGCGTGGCTTGCACACGGTCGTTAAGCTTGACGCCGCCATTACGTAATAGAGAAAATACCGCTGCTGCATCGGTTGAGCCGACAATCGCTGCCATCAGTAAACCAAAGCGCCAATCGACATCAAGTAGCCAAGTGACAAATACACCTAGCACCATGACCGTGACCAACACGCCCCACGTGGCCAGCGTAATCGCAGGTTTTAGACCCACTCGGAACGATTTAAAGGACGTACGTAAACCACCATCTAGCAAGATACAGGCTAAGGCGGCCTGCCCAACGAAATTGGCTAGCGCATATTGAGAGAACTCAATACCCAAGATACCCTGCTCGCCTGCCAACATACCCACTATCAAAAACAGCAACAACAATGGTACGCCTAAGCGCGCCGATAATGTACTCGCCATGATACTGGCGAAAATTAGTACTGCGCCTACGAGATACAGGATATTTAAGGTATCCATTTTTTTTGAGCCCTATTTTTTATTATTAAGAATAGTAATTGATTGCGATGGGTTTTTCGTTATCTTGCTGTTAGTAGATATTACACCAGTGAGCCTATCATAAGCGGCCATTATTCAAAATATGAATGACAATTATTTATGGCGATATTAGCATCACCATCAGAGCTAGCAGCCAATACTAAATCAATAAAAAAGTTCAAATATTAAAGTGAAGCCCACAAAATGCTATTGCTATGCTAAAAGAGTTTACGTCTTAATATTACTTAACCCTGAATGTATTGCCATGTCAGTACCAGAATCGCAGCCGCAACCGTCCAAGCGACCACACCTAATAGCAGTGCCTTGTATAAACTCATATAACTGATGCTAAAAAATACCACAAAGGTATAAATCAAATGCGGTATGACACCAAGCATACTAAATATCAGTGCGACCTTTAAATCAGCGGGACTGCGCTCAGTACCAACGATAAAGTGACTGATTAACGTAAAGGTGGGAAATAGTGGCGCAAGTGCCGCCAAATAGAAAAATCGGGTTTGGGCGAATAATTGAATCGCCAGTACCATCAATGCGCCGATAAGCATTTTTAACCAAATCACGACGAGTCCATCTCCTGTTGACTATCAAGGCTGAACGTAGCCCAATCCGCCATGATACTAAAGTCTGCAAACTGACATAAGAGCAATCGCTGATTAATTAATCCGTATGATAAAAAAATGCAAAAACCCCACTTAGCTAAGTTGCTAAATGGGGCTGTTACTTTTATTCATTAAGCTTTTACGAATGACTTAATCCTTTTTTGGCTTTAGTGCGGCGCTGATGTCTGCTAGCAATGGCGGAATATCATGCTTGTCTGCAATCACCTCAATCATTATAAGCTTATCGGTAGTCACAGCAGCTTTGTCAAAAGCAGATTTTAGCTCGCCTGCTGTCTCTGCTTTGAGTAATAGGCTATTTGCTTCTGTCGCGCCAAACGCTCGCGGCATGATTTGCCAATCGCATTTAGGAATATCGTTATAGTACTGGTTTTCGCCATGAATTGCGCGCTCTACCGTATAGCCGTCATTATTGATTAAGACGATCACAGGATTGATACGCTCTTGAATCATGACCGCCAACTCTTGAACAGTCAACAATGCTGAACCATCACCAATTAATAACACACTGCGTTTATCTGGCGATGCGATTGCCGCGCCCAAGCTGGCAGGTAACGTGTAGCCAATTGAGCCCCACATCGGCTGCCCATATGACGTCACCCCTTCTGGCAGACGCACATCACTGATACCAAAATAGGCTGTCCCTTGTTCAGAAAACACCAAGTTATTGTGGTCTAAGCGGTCAGCGATAATATGCCATAGGTCATCTTGGCGGATAGCCTCACTGTCTTTACCTTTTTGTTCGTGCGGCTTAACTTCTTCACAGAAAGGTTTTGGTACGATATTAATACCAGAGGTCATCACTTCATGTAGGGCTTGCAACGCATCTTTTAGCGCAATCGGTGCAAAGTTCTTACCACTGATAGAAGCACGCTCATAATGTAAATCTACGACCACATCTTCATTGATATCTTGGCTAAACCCTGCGGTAGTAGTGTCAGTATATTGCACCCCTACTTTAATGAGACATTCGCAGTTTTCTACCGCATCTTTGACAATTGGACGCGAAGCAACACCCGCATAAGTGCCTGCCCAACGATCACTATTTTCATCAAGCAGCGTCTTGCCCCAAGATAGCGTGGTATAAGGAATATCTGTATCAGCGATCAGTGCTTTGAGCTGTGACTGTAAGCCCAAACGATGCACCATCAAATCTGCCATTAGTGTCGTGGTCTTGTTTGGCAAAAACTCGGTTAGGGCTTGCTTAAAATCTGATAATGCCGCTTGGCTAGTAATATCTTCTTGGCTATCGATCAACTTGGTCGTTGGTGGATAGATAGGCTGACGCGCAACGTCTGGTGATAACAGTAAGTAACCTGGGCGATGCTTTTTGAGAATCAAGCGAATTACTCTATCAATTTCTGAAGCAGCATTTTCAGGGGTGAGCTGCGCTCGTGCCACCGTTACAGGCTCGACCATCTTAATAAAATGATTGAATACACCATCACCAAGCGAATGATGAATACGGCGCTTTGAGTCTTGTAGCGCTGTGCTTGGTGCACCGACGATATGCAATACCGGTGCGTACTCAGCAAAAGAACCTGCGGTCGCGTTAATCGCTGACAGCTCGCCTACACCAAAGGTCGTCACCATAGCGGCAAACCCACGCTCGCGTGCATAGCCATCGGCAGCATAGCCAGCATTTAGCTCATTGGTATTACCCACCCAGCGTAGCTTGTCAGAGGCTAGAACGTTATCCAAAAAAGTTAAGTTAAAATCACCAGGTACGCCAAATATCTCAGATGCACCCGCTTCTGCGACACGATCAAACAAGTAATCAGCGATGGTATATTGTTGACTCATTTTTTATCCTTATGACTTATCTTTGTAAGTATTGATAATTGTGAATGTTATAACGGTTAAATTATAAAGTGCGTCCTAGCTTATTTATGTACTACAAAGCTTTTGGAATACATATTATAATAAACCGTTATAACATATATCTATGGCCAGAAGACACGCCTATTTTAATAGCTTTAATTTTTTTCGTCATAGGTGTTGACACAATAAAAAAACTGCGTATAATACGCCTTCATCAACTGACGATAGTTAATTGATAATTAGCGGGAATAGCTCAGTGGTAGAGCATAACCTTGCCAAGGTTGGGGTCGAGAGTTCGAATCTCTTTTCCCGCTCCAAATACTTAAAAAGCCTCACTTAACAGTGAGGCTTTTTTTTGTCTAATTTTCAGGGCTTGTAGAGAAATTCTTGAAATATCTTTTTGAATATAGTTAAGTCTAACTACTCAATCAAAAAGCCCATTTTCGGTGCGGTGCCCATTTGGTGCCCAAACCGTGCCCTGCCCTAAAACTGCGTATGCGTATCTGACCACAACCTAGCTATTTTTGGTTCAAAAATCATCATGACACCTAACCTAGTAAATTTGGCACTATGCTGACTTTTGAACCCAACCTCAATTCAGGAAAAAACGTGTTTTTTAGATGCCTAGGTTTTTGGAAATGCGTTTCAAATTTATAGTATTTAATATTGATTTTCACTTAAAAAGCGATGACTACAACCTAATATTAAATGAACAAGTTCACTGATTGCTATGGAGAATGAATTGTTTTCGATACCCCTTGTATCTCGTCCGAAAACTGCCTAATGGTTAGTAACCTATCTTTAATTTAAGATTTGATAGTAATCGCAACCTTCTTTATAGCCGTTCTCACACGATTTGCGAATCCACTCTTTACCAATAACGGTGTTTTGACTCACACCTTTACCGCTGTAGTACATAAAACCAGTCATGAATTGGGCATAAGTATTCCCTTGGCCGGCTGCTTTTTGATACCACTCAACTGCCTTAACATGATCCTGACGCACGCCTTTGCCGTTGTCGTACATCACACCAAGGTTGTATTGAGCGCTACCAATACCTTGATTGGCAGATTTCTGAGTCCATTCAACTGCCTTAATATAATCCTGACGTACGCCTTCGCCATTGTAGTACATTGCTCCAAGAATAAATTGAGCCTCAGCATCTCCTTGGTTAGCCAAACGTTCAGTCTGATCAAAACCCAACGCCATTGCAGAAAAAGAAAACATAGCTGCGACTAAAAAGAGGGTGAGCTTACGTATCAACGATTTATTTATAAAGGTCATGACAAGTCTCAAGCAATTGATTTTATAGTTTATATTTGTACGTTACTGCCATATTAGCAAATATATTTTAGAGCAACCGAGCCGGTGAATTTTTTGTGCCCAAAACAATTTACCGTGACATCCGCTATAAGAATACAACATTATTACCTAAAACATTTAAGCGTCCTTTCTGATGAAGAATGCCTGTTCCAGAAAGGCTATATTTTCTACTAGGAAACCTTTAGCTAGAAATTCCCTATTAGCGGTTATCGTGATAGTTAATTCACTCTTTTCCTGAAGAGTCGTCCTCACCAAGTTCATCTGGAACATACTTCAAAATATCCCCTGGCGTTACTTCTAATACATTACATAGCTTACTCAAAGTATCGAACTCAATTCTAGTCGTATCATCATTATAGATTCTATGCAGCGTCGATTTACTGATATCTGTCATTCTCACTAAATCTGCTACACGCAACCTTCTTTCTGCTAAAAGAACCGGTAAGTTACATGAAATCACAATAAATTCCTTATTGGTAAGTAAAAAGTACTTGCCAATGACTACTTTTCTGATAATATAGTACTCGTTGGCAACAACAAAGTGTTTATTAAAAACCATTTAATACTGACTGGAGAACTATTATGTCACAGACCTATCTCACCACTCAAGAATTAGCCGATCGTATCAAATACGATGCACGTACTATCCGTAACCAACTTAAAGACACTGTTTTGATTGAAAACATCCATTACATTCGTCCTTTTGGCGGTCGCAAGATTCTGTATGTATGGGAGCGTATCGAAGAGGATATGTGCAAGCCGGTAATGAGCGCTATCAACGGTATGGCTTTACAGTAAGTTTTATTTAAACAAGGAGTCAAATAATGGCGTCAATAAGATCGAGACGTGGCAAGCTATTCGTAGATTTTCGATATATGAATATGCGTTGCCGTGAGACGACTAATCTCACAGACACTCCAGCTAATCGAAAGAAGCTGGCTAAAATTATCGAAAAAATGGAAGCAGAAATTACCCTAGGCATCTTCGACTATGCTGCTTACTTCCCAAAGAGTGAACGAGCGCAGGAGATGACGGCACTGGCTGATAGAGCCGAAGCTTGTATCAGTCGCAATCCGACCTTTAAGGAGTTTTCGGAAACGTTTTTTGAGGAGAGGAAGATTGAATGGCGACCGAGCTATCGGCAAAAGATACAGATTATTTTGGAAAAGTATTTGTTACCTGAGTTTGGTGGTAAAGCGGTACATGCCATAAAAAAAACAGACCTGCTGACCTTCCGTAGCTCTCTCGCCAAAGTTCGTTACGGTAAAGATGGTCAGTCAAGTCTGTCAGTAGCACGAATCAATCAGATCATGATACTTCTTCGTATGATACTAGAAGAAGCGTCAGATCGCCATGAGTTTGAGATGCCTTATAAAAATATTAAGAATCTCAAACAAGCGCGTCCTGATGTGAACCCTTTTACATTGAGCGAGGTATGGTTATTTTTAAAGCATGTACGTGCTGATTATAGGCCCTACTACGCTATCCGCTTCTTTACGGGAATGCGTACCAGTGAGATTGACGGGCTTAAGTGGGACTGCATTAACTTTGATCGTCGTGAGATCAGTATCAAAGGTGCATTAGTCAATGGTGAGATGGGTCCAACCAAGACGTTAGGCTCACAACGTGATATTGCGATATCACAGCTGGTATACGATGCCTTGTTAGAGCAGAAGGCTCGCACCTATGGTAAGTCAGAGTTCGTATTCTGCAACTCACAGGGCAATCCGATGGAGTACCGTAATGTGAATAGACGGGTATGGAAACCCACACTGGCCCTACTCGGTTTGAAACATCGGCGTGCTTATCAGACTCGGCATACAGCAGCGACGCTTTGGCTAGCTGCTGGGGAGAATCCTGAGTGGATAGCTCGGCAGATGGGTCACAGTAGTACGGAGATGCTGTTTCGAGTGTATAGCCGATATGTCCCTGATATTACGCGTCAGGATGGCTCAGCAATGGATAACTTGCTACTGGCAAGCAAAGAGAAGTTAACAAGTGCATCGAATAGCTCTGGATCTGAAGCACTCATCACGAATGCACAAACTGACAAGGAGACGTCACAATGAAAATCATTAATTATGAGGAGCTGTTTGGTGAGTTTAAACCTGACGGTGCAATTAGTGCGGATGCGAATGTTATCGCTAACTCATTGATGCGTGAGTTGTATATTTCATCTGGTCATAATCTAGCACGCTTCTTAGGAGTGAAGCGCTGCTTTAACAATGATATGGCAATGCGTGTGTGGGTTCAGAAGCGCTTGGATGCTCAGGATGGGTACTTTGTGGAAGATATGAGCAACAAGCTTCAAAGCGAGCTTTATGAGCTATTGCCGTATTCTAGCTATGGCGGCTACTAAGGAGAGTATAGTGAGTGTCAAACTTCAGCCTAATATGACGCAGAGTCCATACGATATCAAAATATGTGAGGATTACTGGGCATATGATAATCAGAGCGGCTTTATTAAACATGTGAAAACGCTTTGTGAAAAGTATGAGGTAAGTCCTCAAATACTTTTTGAGACAATCGCTCAGTGTTATGCCTACTTGGACGATGTTGTATGTGAATACTGCGGTTATGCTTGTCCAATTGAAGTACCTGCTGATATTCCTTATATGCGTGCAAAAGACAGTTGGTTATGTGCAATATGTGAGCATGCTCTATGGCAGAAGCATTAAGTCGTTAGATAACTCTTTGAGAAATCACATAACCAGATAGTTAAAGCTATCTGATTATGTGTATTAACTGCTACTTCCCAAGATTCAATTATCTAGTTTATGTAAAGTTCTATCAGATAGATTTTGAGATAAACTGCCTACTGCCCTACTAGTGCAAGTTGTGGCAGCAAACAGCGGCTCTATAACCATTTTTTAGACATCATAAAAATAATAAAAGTCATAGCGATAACAGATATATTAATTGAAATACTACTTTATTAAATAGTGAACTTCTGATCCTAGTTATCATTAGCTGTGAAGATATTGTGACTAACGACAACTAGTAGAAACGACTAATGGAAGTGATAAACTTGACTACTATTATTTAGTTTTTCGATAACTTTTAACGATTTTGAATCTGTATATCCGAATTTATTTTTGAGTGCTGAATATAGATGATAATATTCACCTCTTAAGTCTGTAGCAAAAATTCCTGGATCATCTGAACCTAATATGATTTGCATTTTCGCATCTCCTTTAACAGCCCTACTTTTAATTCTTAGCCACCGAAAAATATGATGGTCATTTAAGGATCGATAATGACTGATTCTGACATTACTAGTTAAAAGGCTTTCAATAATTATTTTTTTTTCGCACACAATTTTTTGCACACATTGCTGTAGCTCAATTATCTGCTGATAGGTAAAAGACTTATTATCTATATGGATAAGCTCTTGTCTACGATTACGAACGGCTGTATTGAACCATGTTACTTCTGCTAGTGCTAAGGCTCGTTTATCGAGCTTCTCAAGTTCATTGAATTCCTTTTGAGATAAAATATTTGTCTTATCATTCAAGTAGGCTTGTACTTTCTCAGGATCAAGATACCGATAACTATATGCCAGTTGCAATATATGTATATTGAGTTGGATTAAATCACACTCATTACCATTCATGTAGTAAGAAGCATTTTCATATATTTCATGATATAAATGACTAATCTTCGTATCTAGATCTAATACATTAAAGCCTCGTAAATCATACTTCAATGTCATTTTCTGAATAAATATTAGATTATCAAGCCACTCTCCACGCTTTAAATAAATTTTCTTTGGGGTGCTTTTTTGCCAGAGTTTAGGATGAATTCCAATAGCAGTTGCATGACCCAATCTATCTCCATTTTGTAGTTGTAAAAATTCAATTGCTTCAAATATTGCTCGTATGCCACTAACTAAATTTTCGAAGTCTTCACCCACATGATATGTAAAGTGCTTAATGCCTTTTCGTCGACAATAACTATATATGGGTGCAAAAACTTCTGGTGGTGTATCTAGCTCATTTGCTGCTGCATCTATACCTTGAACAACTGTACGTAGCTCAGGGATAGCTTCTAACATGTTCATAAGCACGGTTGCTCTATTCCATAAATCTTTTCTTAATGATGTAAAATTATAGCTGTTATCAGACTTCTCCGGTTTTTTGATAAAGTGAGCAACTAAATATAAGCGCATAGACTGCTTTTTAGCTTCTTTAACAAGTGTAGATAAATCATGGCTAATTAAGCTATTTTTTATTGACGATGGATCTGTCAAGTTATTGATACCAACTTCTTGACTGTACTGAATAAATCCTACAAGAATTTCTCTAATTAGCTTACTATTTTTATCTGCTATATCTTTTGGTGCAAACCTTCCTTCAACGACCGCCATATCGCTATGTCCATCACGATAAGGGCCATGTAATTGGAAAAATCTATTTTTATAGGTTTTCTCTGCCAGCTCTCTAGCATTATCTTCAGCAAATTTTTGAAAATTATCAAAGCCATACTGGTCGCTTCTTTGTACAAATAAGCGATGTAAAGAATTCATGCATACGATATATAATAAATAAGCGATATCAAAAAACACTTCAGGTTTTTCTTTAGATTGGTTCAAAAGCTTGTACTGTACTCGTACTTGCCAATGCAGTTCACGTATATGAGTATCAATATGTGCATGATTAGACAAATCGTAGATAAACTTATCATTCTTAGTAGCATCAATATTGCCAAACTGCTTTCTTTCATATTCTAGGTAACTTGTGAGATTATCGGCGTCCCCTTTGATCACTTGTAGAATCTGTTTCTTTATATCAATTAATTCATCATTTTTTGGGTTTTCATTTGAATTAGCTAACCATGTGAGTAGACCTTCCCTGAGAGAACGTGCTAACAAAAGCAAGTGATGATAATCACTTAGGGTTTGTAGATAAGGATTAATAACGTAGAGAAGCTTAACCTTTTCACTTTCTTGGCCACCTTGCAGTGTTTGAATGAAACGATCAGGCTGAACTAAAGCTTGATACCAGCAGTGTTCAAACGAAGATGTACCGTTCAAATGCATATGTATTTCATAAAGCCGTGCATCACGTATATATTTTTCAAGTAGTGGCTCGTTAGGATATAAGTATGGGCAATAACCTAGCTTCTGTTTGAGTGTATCAAGTAAATGAAAAGTCTCATTTATACAATCACCATATTTAAAATGGGCGAACTTACAAGCGAGTACAGGTAAACTACTATTATTCGATATTGAAGTTTGCCAATCATTAAACTTCTGCGTTTGAATACTAACTTTATCGCCTTTATCAAAATAATGTTTTACTAAAGGCTTAAATATCGCTAAACTCCAGCTTTTGTACTCTTGTTGTGTTAGCTCCAGTTGTGTCCACTGACGATTAAAGACATAGTCAGGTTGGGTTGTATTACGTTGATACCATGTAGTATATACTTGATGACGCATTTTCTGCTTCATAGAAGATTCGAACTGATTTGTTGATTCAATCAGATATTGCAATTCTTGTTGCAAGACTTTGTATAAAGCATTATCTGCGATAATATACTGATTTAAGTTAGGCATAAGCTATGTACCTAATTACTTAACGCAATTGGAATCGCACTAATATAATACATATCCACCTTAGTTGAAGCGATTGAATTATTATATTTCGTAGCTGCCTCCCAAGTACCGTATCCAAATATTCCTTTAATATTCTCACCCTCTTTACTCGTTAAGATAGACTTAATAAAATCAACAATTTTATCGTTACCTCTTTTATCTTTCCACCTAACCTCGGCAGCAGCATCAAATTCACTAAGGTCGTATGTTAAATAAGGCATGAGTAAAGGACATGTTATTAAACCAAAGGTTAATGGAAAGAACTTAGAAAAATCACTACTTGAATCTAATACCTTTGTCACTTTGGCTAAGCTATTCCCAAGCTTATCAACTGTCGTAGCAACGTTTTCCGCAGTCTGTAACATCTTAGAAATGTCATGTAATTTATCCTTATCAGCTTTAGAGCCTTGATAAGAAAACCTACTTTCCTCAATCAAAAATGCATTAACTATTGCAGCGATAGAAATACACATAAATTCATGTAACAACACATTGCTACCAGCTTTAACATCAGGAATAACTCTTTTTTTAGCAAAAAAACTTCCTTTTCTAAACTCTTCACTCACACGATTGAGTGAATAAAATACTCTAGCCCATATTTTTCCTTGAAGGACAGATGAAACACCAAAACTGTTAGGCTGTATTTTTTTCCATTCCCATAGCTTTTGCGCTACATCTTCAATGTGTTCATCATCAACACCATTGTTTTCTCTATTAAGGAAATCATCTGTTTCGTTAGTTGAATCAGAATCAACATCAGAACTAGAGTTAAAAAACGGTGGAGCACCGTAAGTTGGAATCTCTAATCTTTTAAGTAACAATTGATAGAGTGTACCTTTATTATCATCTGTTATATCACGATCTAGTAACTCTGATATGAAAGAGAGTAAAGTATAACAAGATATATAATCATTTGTTCCTGAAGAGGAGTTGATCGCATGAGAAGCAACTACGATTGTTATACCAGCGTATAGACTAGATTTAAATTCATCCTTCTTAAGGACAGAACTATTTAATATAGTATCCTTCAATCTATCTAAAGTTCCAGACTGCGCAATTATAGAATTATTGTTTTCATTTTCATCTTTATCTTTGGCAACTTTTGTAGCAGTTTCTAAATACTTTCTCAATTTAGTATCGCTTTTGCGCTTAGTCCTAACAACACCAGAAGCTAGCATTAGTTGTCCTCTTGAAATATGCTCTAGGACTATTGGACTGTAATGAGCTGCTATATTATACAAGTTGTCTTTACCATTTAATCCAATATAGTTGCTATACTGATTAATTAAATCATTATTTTTTTCAATTTCTGAGTATTTTTCAGATTTTGATACTTTAATTTTTAGTTTCTCTGAATTTTCTACGTAAGTCATAAATATATTACAAGCAGCACCTGTCGTTATCATTGCATTTAGAGTATTCGCCAAGACTATACTATTGTTATTATCATCCTTGCTAATATTCGGCTGCGTATAATTTGCTATTGCTGCTGATAATAGTAGTTGCGCTATATTGAAAGTGGTAAAGTTAGTGTCAGGCCTTGCGTAGAATCCAGTTTCGAGTTCGCCATATTGAGCATACAATTTGACCATAGTCTTACCTATGTCATTAGGTGAAACTTTTTGTCTGTTTAACTCCTCAACCTCAACTCTTTCACCAAATAACTCAGTAAAAAACACCTGACTAATACCGTCAATTAAGTGATAAGGGTTAAGTTTGAGTGAAGTACTTAGACTATCCTGTTCCAATTTATAGGCAAGTTGCAAAATAGAGCGGATCGGCTGTTTAAGTATGACATTGATAAATTTATCGGCTTCATCTTCAGTTAAGTACAACCCGTTGCAAAAAACCTCTCTCCAATAATCCTTAATACTTTTTTTATTCTTCTTATCAATAATCTCTATTTCAATATTAGAATGTCCATTGACAAGAGTATAAACATCTTGCAATTGAAGTCGCTGATGTACAGGCAATATTTTCAATAAATACTGCTGAGTTAAATGCATCGCCATTGATTTTTTATCTTTGATTTGGCTATCATTATTACTTGTTGAAGCTTTAGAACCACCTAAACTTTCAAGTTTTTTCTCATAAACGATAAAATTGTAAAGCTCCTCATCTCCTGTGATAACGACACAAACTTTAGGATGAGTAATATAACAGCGTAGTATCTCAAGTACCTGATAAGCTGCTGCTGTTTCTGTATCTACATCATCAATAGCTATTAATAATAGATCCGTACCTAAGATATTCAAAACCTCTTCAATAAATTCATTAAAGTGATTTTCAAGACTTTGCCCATGCCGAGAGTCTCTAAGCGCTCTACTTAAGAACCACTGAGCATCATCAGTCTGATGAAGGTCATAATTTTTTAGTAGCTTAAGACCTTCTGACATATCTTCTAGCTTTTTACGATACTGTCTCTGAGTATTTTCATCATAACAATTTTTTAATTTAGATTTAACCTCCATATCCATTCTAACGATAATATCGACTAAGAGGTGTTGCTGAGTATCAATTAAAGTAGGGTCGATAAATGCAACAGGAAACACCTTAGGATCTTTATCTTTATTTTCGAGATGATGAAGTAATATAGATTTTAAAAATGTTGTTTTTCCTGCACCTCTTTTTCCGTGAATGAAAATGGTATTGTTACTACGTATTGTATTTAACTGCTTATCAATGGCACTATTACTATATCTAACTTTTGATGCTGTTGATTTATCTATCATTTTTATTAATAGACTATCTAAATCTTTTCTTGTTTTTTGATGAATAAGGTCATTAGCAAGAATATTCCTATCACTGAATAATTTATCTAAATCAATTTTTATTGATTTATTTTCGTTACTATTTTCAATTTTTTCTACCATAATAAGTTCATTCCTTTTTTAACAAAAGTTGAATTAATCTCGGCTCATTCCGTACTAAAACGCATATAAGGTACATTCAAATAATGTGATGTATTACTATCTGTTAGCCTGATTTTTTCTAATACTATATATTTCTTTGATATACTGGCTCAGTGTACTTTTTCTGAGTAAATCGGATTTTTCTACTTTGATCTAATAATCTATGGAGTGAATTTTAGTAATTAGCTTTACCTATCCAAAAATACTTTATTTCTGTGTTAACCTTCTAAATAAATAACTATTCTTTTGTCACCCTAAAAATTAGTTGCTAGATAGAATCTAGAATCACAAGATAGCCTTGATAAAGAATATATAGGCCAGCACCATTCACAGCTGGCAGCAGAACTTAGCCCCTACAACAAAGAGGAATAAAGCACCAACTAAAATACCTGATGACGCATTGATTAAAGACGTAAAAAGATACCCCGATGATTACAACTATGAAAGAGCTCGTCGCTTGAACTATAGTAAAACGGGCATTTTTAATGCTCTAAAGCGTCTTGGTATCAGCCAAAAAAAAGACCTTGGAATATCCAAAAGCCTGTCCAATAAAAAGAGCGGAGTATTAGAGTAAGCTTAATAGTTCTATGCTTCAAGGCTATCCCATTATTTATATGGATGAAAGCGGCTTTGAGGCTGAAACTATTCGTCCTTATGGCTATACACCGATTGGTAAACCTTATATTAATCACTACAACTGGCAAGCAAAAAAGCGAACTAACGTCATCGGTGCTCTCTATAAAAAGATGCTGTTTGCGCTTGATTACTTTGAACAAAATATCAAAAGCCATATATTTTACGACTGGTGCAAGTTCACACTTATTCCAAGCCTTAAAACTAAATTCGTGATTGTAATGGATAATGCTCGGTTTTATAAAAATAAACGTATTCAAAAACTCCTCAACAGGCATGGCCACCGTATTTTATGGTTACCACCGTATGGCTCTGATCTGAACCCTATCGAGAAAAAATGGGCACAGGCTAAATTTCTAAGCCAAGGCTGGATGGAGAATAATCTACCTAAACTATTTCATGATATGGGCTGTATCGATTTTATAAAGACTTAACTATACATAGATGTTGTCTATTCATTTAATTTTTTATAACGGTAACAACTATTTTCATTGCCACTATCACAAGACTTACTATACCACTCTGTTGCTTGAATAGTATCTTGTAAAACACCCTTGCCTTCGTAATACATTAGCCCAAGCTTTCCCTGAGAGTAGCTATTACCTTGTTTAGCTGATTTTTCAAACCACATAAACGCTTGGTAGTAATCTTTAGGTAGATAATATTCTTTAGGTATAGAATCACTATTTTGATACATCAATCCTAGAGATAGTTGAGCATCAGAATCACCTCGCTTTGCTAATTTTTCATTCTCAGAAAAAAACTCATCAATTTTAACTTTAAGTAAATATCTCTCAGCATCAACTAAATCTGCAACTGCTTTTGTATTTGGGTCTGCTGTACTTACTAGCCAAAACTTATTTGAATTCGCCGGGTCTAAGATAAAAGCCTCAAATATTGGTTGTTCTGATGCTATAGCTGATACAGTCATTCCAAAAGATAGCCCTAAAAATATTAGCTTATAAGCAAAAAACTTCTTTATGGATTGCATAACCTTTTTTCCTCAAAAGTGGTTCCATTCAAGTTTGGTATGCTGTAAAGGTATCGAACTATTATCTCCATTTCCAGTGTTTACGTTATTTCTTTTCTGATAATTCAACTCGTGTATAACACTATTAAAAATATTTGCTAGTCGCTAGCCTAATTTGAATATCAGTTCCTTAGTTATACGGAAAGTATATTTTCGAGCGCTCAGATAGGTGACTTTTTTTGTTCAAAAGTTATCTACCCTAATTATTTATTATCGGTAGTATTCATAAAAATGCATCTTGTATGATACTGTTTAATGATAGGAATATCCTGCAATTAGAGAGCAATGCACAACTCTGTGTCAAAGAATATAAATATGATGTTCTTATAGCTATGATACTAGCGTCATCTTTCACTATTTTTTTGGCAGCTTCGGCTTTGAATTATACATAATAGGTGCTAACTTTTTTAGTCATGATAAAATTCTGTAAATCTGATTAGTGAACCCAAAACTTCAAGCGCTATGCACTTAATTTTTCTACTCATCAATTAAATACTTATAGATATCACTTCGAACCTCTGTATGCATATCAAACTCGACTTTCACCACAGAAACGCCAGAGATAGTGGTTTGTTCAAAGCTTTCAGCTCTTGGTGACATGTCGCCCATATAATAAAAGTCATTTCCTTCGTCGTTGTGTTTCTTAATAAATAAAGGAATACGAAATCCACTATGATGAGCTTTGAATAACTGTACTTCTGGACTGTTTAACGTTCGTCTCGATTTAAACATCCAACTAAATACAGACTCATTAATGAAGTCATCTTCATATTTTATAGTGTCAGCGATGTCCTCAGATTTATGATAGTTCACAAAGATAGGGCAATTGGTTTTATCTTGGCTAACCATATACCCACCAACGTTCTGAGCGAGAGGATTAACTGACTTGTTTAAAATCCTAAAAACATCTTTACGTGAATACTTGCGATATAACTGAAAACCATCAAAAAAATTAAACAGTTTGAACTGCTCACTGTATTGATGAATAGCATAATCTGTATTATCTATTAAAAACTTCTCAAAAGTGTCGTTGGCTAAATAAACTAAGAAGTCAGGATGCCAACAGAACGTACCCTCTCTTAATTGAACCACATTGAAGCCATAAATTTCACCTATAGGCTTTAACTCCTTTTCATGTTTTTCAGTCACAAAACCTAAGTTGAGGTTGTTAATCAATGACGATACGACATCAGAGTTCATCTTATAACCGTATCGCTCTTTTATAATCAATGTCAAAGCATCAACCGTAATCACTTCGTCTGCAAGAAGAGCACGTAACACCAAACTTTCTTCAATACGCTTGCTGTTATTAATGTCTTTTGAGAAGGTGCTAATTAGTTTTAGTTCGTTATCATTTAAAGCCGGTAAGGTATCTTTTTCTTGCTGTTTGGCAAAATGATAAAAAGATTTGGCATACTCCACATATGAGAAAGGATCCCGGGAACCATGACGAATAAAGTCCATCATCATAGGTGCGTAACCTAACTTATATTTAAGTAAGTTATAGTCTTTCAATAGATCTTTTTTGGTTTGTAGATTCGCAGTATCAATCGCTTGATAGATACGCTCTTTTGCAACTCTGTCAAAACTTACCGTGGACGAACCTGGAATGAAGCAACTTTCTCTAGCTAATAAGCGACGCAGTGTATCCTTGTTATAGGATTCATCACCGTATAAAGCGATAGGTACCATGAAATTATTTTTATAGTTACCAATAAAGTCGATGACGGTAAGATAGTCTTTATTTTGTGACCAAGGTTGAGAAACACAGGTACCTCTATCACTCCAATGATAGAAACTGCAGTTTGATGAAGAAACTCACATAACTTTTGCTTCAAACGAGGCTTTTAATTCATTGAATTCAGTATTATATGGATATTTTTCTAGCATGATATCAATCAAAGTAAGCACACCTCCTTCTATGTTACCTTTTCTTGCTTTTTTAATCGCTTTAGTCCATTGTTTGCCAAGGTTTCCATTGGAGTTTAAATCTTTGAGTTTGCCACCTGCTTTCTCCCACAGCACTTCTAATTCTTCTGAACCATATAAAGAACTGGCTTCGTCAACTAATCTACTGATAAGATAATCGTCTGGCAATTCATCAAGGTTTATCTTAGACTTAAATAAATAAGCCCACTTTTGTTTTTTTGGTAACAGACTGTAGCAATATTTCAGAGCATTATTAACAATTTTATTATTTCCATATAATTTATACAAAGCTTTAGTTAGTGATATCCATTTATGTGTTTTTATAAACTCTCCTAAATTTTTACCATACTGTCTCCAGTTGTTATTAGTATATTGATCTAAGATATTAATTACTTCAGACTCATGAACATGAACATTCCATCTTATTAATAAATCCATTACCTTGGGCGCTATTTCTGATTTTAAGAAAGTCTCTTTTATGTTTTCTTGAACTAATTTATCAGTCAAATTACTGATACCGTTCTCAACGACATACTTACTTATCGTATTAACTAGTACCTGTGTATCGGACTTACTCAATTTATCCCAAGAAAAACTTTCGTTTAACTGTAATAGTGCTCGCTCAGCAAGATTTTCTTCGAATTTTGTCTCTGCTAGCAGTCCAATCAATCCGTATGTTTCATGACCATTAGTAGCACTACATAAAATACTGTCTATTCCACCGTTAGTAATAATTTTGAATGGTATTGATAACCTATTGTGATAACCCTGTGAAAGCAAATATCTATCAAACTCTTTATCTAGTTCTAAACAAGGTAATAATTTTTCTACGAATGTATTTGTATCCTCAATATTTGAAATCAACCTCTTATCATTGATTGATCTAAAAGCATTTAGTAATTCATTCTCACTATATAACTTAGTTAAGTAATCAAAACCAACTACTTCAGGATGCTCAAAATCTAATATTTTATCCAGAGCTACTATAGGTTGCTCTAGTTTGAATAAGCACCAAGCATATAGTTTTGCCCAGTTTTTTGACCTAGCAAATTTCTTTAGCTTTTCGATATCATTATCATTAGGCTCACTTTCAAAAACTAATCCTAAAATGCCCTTTTCAATACTTTCTGAGTTTGATATAACATCATTCGCTATAGTAGATAAATCTTCTTCTACAATTAGCCATTTAGCCTGTTGAAGCCAGTTAGGTGACAATGTATCAATCCCTCTACCAACACCTTTTTTTAAGGCTGTATACCACCATTTGTCCGCTTTATTGATAGCATCGACTATCAACCTATTCTTATCTTCATCTTTCAATAAAGTAAATTTATTTTCGATGTAACTTTCTAACGAAAGACATAGTAAGTTATAGTTATGATTCCTTTTAAATACTATATTTTGTATTTTTTCTACTTCCGTAAAGCTTAAGCTTGCTAGATTCTCTGCAAGGTATATGAGTGCTTTGTTTACATATATATCTAAGTTACCCTCGGTATCCTCATATGATAAGCTATTTCTAATAAGGTTGATTGCAAGAGATACTGAAGGTTCTATGTTAAACGTGTCTATCAACTCCATAGTTCTTGATAACTTTCTCAGCCTTTGTAATGGAGGTTTTTCTATGGCTAATAAGGTGTTCTCTAAGAGACTCTCAAGAATAGTATCCTCTTGGTTTAAAAGAAACCTTACCGCTCTAGTATCGCTAACCTCATTGTTGTTGCCGGTACTAATAGCAGTATAAGGTTCAATCCATCGAAGCTTATTAGATGCTATAGATGCGACAATATTGAATTCACTGTCGCCGGCTAAGGTTTGAGAAGGACTCCATTTGACGTTACATATTAGCCTTTTCCTAGCTTCTGGCCACAAACCTCTCCAAAGCTCCTTAATGATAGTGGCAAAAGAAGCTAAATTTTCTAAGATTAAAACAGGGTGAGTTGCTATTACTAATGAGTCAAATACGTTTTTTAGCTGCTCATTAGTAATTTCTGGTAGTTTTTCAGAACCCATGATTGACATTAAAATATCTGTCAAATCGTTTAATTTTATCGCTTGATTAACAGGTAACAAGGCAACCTTACTTATAACCATTCCCCCTCTAGAAGCTTCAGAATCGGGATAAGTACACCATAAGCACCAATAATCGTTAAAGACTTCGCATCCGAGAACTGGATACCAAACTACATTCGCTGGCAAATAACCCGCTGGTTTATCCGTGACAGATAGCAGTTGATTTGGAAGCTGTACTTCGGAATTAGTAGTATGGATAAGTTGATGCTTATTGTCTTTTGCACCGTAGGTGGCATAAACAGGAAAATTTAAATTAAGGTCAGTCATTAAGCAACCATTTAATCGGTAAAGTTAGGTCAGTATTTTTCTGCTCAATAGTTTCATCTGGCGATATAACCCAGCCTTGGGTCTCTGGACCTTCATCAATGAAATCGTCATCTTTTGACGCTTCTGTTAATTCCTTTCCTAATGAGGAAAGCCCCCATATGCTTAATTTATCCTTGTTCCAGTTAGCGACCAAATACGAAGCTAGCATTGGTAGTCGTTGCTCCAAAATCATATATGGAGTACCATTTTCAGTATTTACTTCATCGTAACAAGAAAGCAAAACGGCCACCTTAGGACTTTGAACTTTATTAGCTATTTGCGTTTTTGATAATTGTAATAGAATTTGCAATTTTTCTACCCAGTAAGCATTTGCGTCCCAATTTGTGGAATTAGGTGACTCATGCTTTTTTTCTGGTTTTTCATTATTGGCCAATTTTTCAAGAAAATCTGGGAATGTAGGTTCATTTTCCACTCTAATTATAACAAGCCATTTATCACTATCGTCTAATTGATTTTTCCATTTTTCATCTAACGAACGTGTAGAGAAAATAGCATCCCATTGCTCACCTGCGTATTCAGGCCAGTTTATCTCGAACTCTTTACCATTTTTATCTATCAATGATAGTTTTAGGCTATCCCACGTACCAGCCACAGTATGATCGGAAGCCTTACCTTCACTCAATGCTTCAAAAACCTCTCCAAGCATTTCTAAATTTCCTGGGGTTTCATTGATTTTTAGTGAGCTTTGAGGCTCTTTGAGACGACCGTACAGTTGTCCCGCAAAGTGTGTTTTACCACTGTTAGCTCTACCAATAACTAATATGTTTTTTCTAGACATGACTTCCTCGATAGCACATAAAAGATGAATTGGTCACAATAGGTTCAGAAATTATTATCGGTTTTCTGAATGACTCATAATCTATCAATAACTCATGTAGAACATTAGTAACTGAATCTGAATTTTCTATGGTCACTCTATATTGTTTGGCATGCGGAATATTAAATAAGAGCTTATCATTAATTCTTTCTTTCATTTTATCTGAGATCGGATTTTGTGCTAACTCATCAGACTTAGTCCAAATTAAAACTGTAGGTTTGTTTTTGGTAAATGGAACGAGTCTTTCAAATAACATAAGTAACTCTTTTCGTGCCTTTCCTCTATTTTCTCCTGCCAGCTTATTACAATCAGCTGTTATGATAAACATGTCTGAGTTTGTAGCCATCCATTGCGCACCACCCGCATTAGGATCCTCTGAATTTAATGACCAAGTAGTGAACCATTCGCCAGGCGCATCAGTAAGCAACAAATCTATTAAATTGCTTTCACTATCTCTTAATGCCAAATGTAGTAATCCTGGAACTCTGTCGGACTGTCGAGAAGTATGAGGCGGGAAAGTGGACTTAGTTGTATCAAGTCTTGAATAAGATGACAGATTCTCCCATGCTACCAAGCTTTTAGAACCAGCAAACTTATAAGTTAATTCAAGTCCTCTACGTATATAGTTTAGATAAGCAATCAGTAGAAATGTAGTTTTTCCAGTGTCATGTGAACCGAACACACCAATAAGACGACTTTCACCCCGTGCTTGAATTTTACTTAAGTCTTGTATTCCTAAGTTATTACCTGACCACCAAATGCCATATTGTTTTAATTCAGAGCTTTCCGTAGTTTCTTCCGATTCAACCTTAAAGCAGTCACATTCACTAGGATGATCCTTACCTTCAGCACAAGTTCCTCCATCGCTGACATAGCAATCTTTTCCCTCTCTAGAACAAACACCACTTACGAATATCTCACTATCGCTCATATTTATGTCCTTACCTGACGTTCAGCAGATTCTTCTCGAAAAATAGCTTGAGCTAGTTTAGGAAGTGTCATTTTCGTATCTTTGGAGATAATGAGCTTGGAAATAGCTGTATCAGTATCCGACAAATTATCATCAAAAGCAAAGTAGATAAAGTCTTTCAATGACCAGTTATCTTGATATCCTAGAGTAAGCTGTTCAATACTCTGATTTGGAAAATTATCTCTATTTTGAGAATAAAAGTTCCATATTTCTTCTAAAGTAAACTCTTTTTCAATATCTATATCAGGTAAGTTTGCAACTGTTTCAAATAGTAAATAGGACACGCTTGCTGGTGGTGCATTTTCCATAAGAGATAGTAAATCACCTACCATAACAATTAAGGCCATTTTACCTTCAAACTCTTTATAGCTTTTATTTAAGGAAGCAGAATATAAAGACTTACTCCACCAAAGCGTGTCTAACTTAAGATTCTCGTTAGACCTAATATTCTCATTTATAGCTTCTCTATATTCCTCAAATCTCTGATACTGGCTTTGATAAAGACTTTCCCTCGTTGTAAAATCTTCAGATAGTTTGGTATACATGATTTGAAAGTCATTAATGGTTTCTAGCTCACTACTAGGTTTAAATGCAGGAAGCTTTTTTGGAAATGGTATCTTATTATCTTTTTCATTATCTAAAAGCTTTGAACTTGAGTACTCCTCGCTTTCTTTAGCCCATTGCAAAAATACATTTTCAAAAACTTCTTTTTCTTCTGCGAAAATTTTGAAGGGTAGTATGTCTGAAATTGTATTCCACAGTATATAAGCATACCTTTGATTATCTGACGCTACTTGTTGACAAGAATCTAAAAGCATCGAGCGATAGAGTAGAAACGGTGTATCTATGTAGATTGATCTTGCCGACTTCCATACTTCTGTAAAACATTCATCTGCAATTTCTATTGCTGTATCATCACTATTAGGTGTTTGATTTATACTGGTTAATACAAATGCGATAAGCAATGACTCCTCTTTTTTTAATCTTTCTACTAGTAATGTGGTTGCCTCAACCATATCTTCGAAACGCTTATCTATACCATCCAGCTTTTTAATCAAACCTATACTATTGATTTCATCCAATACTTTTGACATTTACTGTACTCCAAATTTTATGATTGGTAAGCGTTTAATAAAGATTTTATAGCTATGTGTTGAGGATTGTCTTTTTGAATGATTTGTAAAAGTGCTTGTGGTGTCACTTGTGAGCCTTGATTTACTTTCTTCCATATGACATGCCAGCGATTATAGGGACGTGATCTATTTTCTAGATCACTCAGCTTACCTCCTGCTCTTTCCCATAAGACTTGGGTTTCGTCAAAGTCTGGATACAACTCTGCAAGCAGACATACTACGTCATCACTCTCCATATTACCGCTCTTAATTTCTGGTAACTTATCTTCTTTACTAGTAAGTAAAGACTCACTATTCCTTAATAGGAGAATAAGCAACTCAGCTGAAGCACGTGCTGCAAAAGTACGGTAACGGTCGTCTTTATAAGGATCTGCAAAATCTGACACTCCTTTTGCAAATATAAATGGTATATCGTAGCTATCAGCTGATGCAGCTAAACCACTTCCCTCCATGTCTAGTCCTAGCACTTTCCTCATATAGCTTGATAAATTATCAAATATTTGTTCATCTTCAGTAACAGTTGCTCCTGTTGCGATAGGAGCAACATGGACAGAAAAACCTGGTTCTGCTGGTAGTCCCTTTGGATTAAATAATAATAACTCTTGAATATAATCTTCACCTACTTCAGTCAACTTAACAGGTTTTTCAACATAACCTCTTTTTCTGAGTCTTAAAACAACATTACTCCAATCTGGACACTTTTTATAAAAGTCATCTTGTTCAGTTGGGTTTTTACCATCAACTAACTGCTTTAATACCCAGTTTTCTTGCGCTTCTAAAGAATACTGAGGTTTTAACTCCATCCATGCCATATCCTGATTCTTATACAACGTACTTGTACGTTGCATATTTTGAACTATTGTTTCACTTGGTTTGTATTGCAACGTATCGCCTTGAAATACTTCAATACCGTTCTCGACAACCCGCTTACCAACATCATAAGACCATAGGCGATCTGCAAAAATAACATCTCCAAGTTGGGTTTTTTCTCTTCTGCCAGCACATATACCGCTCATAGCAAGACATTTGGGGTGTAACTCACCGATTAATTGTCCAACAACAGCTTGTATACTTTCTCTTCCCATTGACGCAACCCATGTTGCAACAACAGTAATAGTAATACCTGAATCGGTCATAAACTCAGCTTTAGAGGCGTTCCTATTACTAACATTAAATTCTTGCCAGTTTTTAGATATGCCATTACTTACTTCAATGAGTTGGTCATACTCATCTTTTAATGCGCACATTATTAAAACATCGATACTAGAGGAGGTTGGGTACATTTTAGATCCTAATCGTAACTTTAAAAATTTTATAGTTTAGCACTACTTCAAAATACTGTAGTGTGTTTGTCCGCATTAACATGAAAAGGTGATTTGAAAGCAGTGGTCATACAAATCAAATATTAATATTTATGGAATATACCAATACCCTACAAAAATTGATAGGCATAAAACAATCACATACGGCAAGAACTGTCGCATCTAAATAAATCAAGCATGAAAAATATTCAATAATAGCTTAAAGTATCTCTGCTAGAGCAAATGCGTAAGATGTTCTATTTACCAGTCGATATCTAGTAAGAGCAAGCGTGTCATATGATAAATTATTACTCAGATTATTAAGCACTGAACATGCCAGCCATTTAGGGCTAGAAATAAAGGTTTCTACTAATGTAGATTGAAGTGTCGGAGAAGCAATGAGCGCGAATAGCCTTAAAAATATGCTTTCAAGTATTGAGAATGGCAAACCGATAAATTTATTACGATTTAAGAAACTAATAGATTCATTGAACTTAGGGGTTTGCTTTGAGCTAAGTGATATCAGAGCCACTAAGTCTTCAGGAAATACCTATCGTGTTATTAGTTTGCCAACAGAACTAGATCAAGTACTAAAGTACTACGTCAATCAGATTGGTGATGACCGTATAAGCAGTGCTCGTCAAAACTTAAGTCATAGTCACAAGGTAATGGGATCTTATTTGCTATTGATACATGATGCTCACCTTTCAGACTTACTACAGTTTTCTAATATGTCTCATCCTATCGTTATAATTATAGATGCTAAGGGAAAGCCTAGCTATCCACCATCTTTTTCTGATGAGCTGGCTTTAGATCCTCGAACTATTGGAGATACGAAACCAAGGAAAGGAAAAGAAGCGGTTATTGTTGAGAACAGACAACTTTTTTTAAATTGGACTCAAACTAAAGAATTCTTACAGACACGTTGCCAATTCAGCAGCTCAAGCTATGATGTGATTTTCGGAGCAGGCAATGATATCAGCAACTCCCTACATCGAGAGTTTCTATCAGATTATCAGAAACTTTATGTATGCGGTGATATCGACTTAGGTGGCGTGACTATTACTAGTAATCTTATTAAATTACTGCCCGATAGCCTGGTTGAGTTTGTCATACCAGATGACCTTGAATACCGATTGAGTCAGGTGGCTAGCTTTACTAAGCCTAAAACCGTATCTGACATTCGTCATATTTGCTCGCATCATGTTGAGTTGGATGCAGTAAGCGATGTAATTACCAAGACTCATAAAACCTTAGAACAAGAGAGTTACTTATATGACTGATATGTTAGCAAGTGAAACCTTAAACTATACCCTGAAGCGCATCGTATTCGTTAACTCTGCAAATCATGCTTATTCAGAGATTCGCCTAGACAGTCATCTGGCCTTATTTGGCGCTAATAATGCTGGCAAAACAGCAAGCCTCGCCGCAACCAAGTTAATGCTTTATCCCGAGACCGACTTTAGTAATTGTCATAAGAAATTTCAATTTAAAGGTAAAACTGGCGTTTATTCAAAAGAAGACTCTTATGAGTTCTACTTTCCTTCACCTCAGTCTTTTTTGATAATGGAGACCCAGAATGATGCTGGTGTAGCCTGTATGGTGCTATATCGTGATAAAGGTTTTCGCTACTACCGTATTTTTTTACCGTTATCTTATGACGAAATCAGACATTTATTTTGGGATGATCAGAGCAAAAATTTTGCTAATGATTTAAGTGTGACCACTATTTTGGCATTTCAAAAGAAACATGGTGGTTTACATATAAGCGATGATAGGCAACTGACAGAACTGATGTATAGCAACTTTACAGGTGCTCATAGTCGTTACAGTATTGTGCCGCTATCTGAAAACACCAATAAAGCGGTACACGCATTTCGCAGTATCTATCAAATGGCATTTGATGCAGGTACAGGTGGTACTGAAGCTTTAGCAGATGCTATTGCCACATTGATTGAGATGAAGCGTGGACGACCACAAGAGCGCATGAATGCTGACTTAGCGAGCCTTGAAGAAGACTACCAAAAGCTATTACAAAAGAATGAAGAACTACAGTGCCTAAAAAATAACAAAGAGAATTATGAACACTTAAAATCTAAATTTGAAGACTTAAAAGCAAAGCGTAAAATATTGACTGAGCAGCATACTATCTTGTCAGGAATTTTGTCGAATAGCAAAGCAAGCTATGCTAATAGCTTTGGTAACTTATCTAAAAAACTCACCGAAGTTCAAAAGTCACATGCAGATTTAGATTCCAGATTCGAAAAAGTTAAAAAAGAAACTAGCAAGCTAGAAGGTGCTACTAATGAGTTGAATAAAACCATACAAAAATATCAAGAGAATATATATCTAGCTGAGCAAGTTCTATCTCAGCATACTGATACTAATGCTATTGAGTTGGCCTCAATACTCAGTGAACGTAGAGAGATACTTAAAAGTCAACAAACAGCACTTCTTGATACTATTCATAGTACTAAAAAATTAGAAGAATTGACCAAGAGTATCAATCAAAATACAGAAAATCTTAAGCATAAGAAGGATACTTTAGAGAACATAGATAATCTTATGTTGACGCAGCTATCAGCTGAAACAGCTGATGTGTTATTTAGTCTAAATAACGACTTTGGTGCGCTCGCATTAAAATTGACATCCGATCAGATTGACTCTATAAAATCATTTACGAATTGGTTTGGCACAACCGGTCAGCAGCTCCTTTTTGACCAAGTCCAGATGCCAAATACGACAACTCGTAGGTTTCAGGTAGAAGAGCAAAGGCAGTCTTTAGTACATTCTATTGCTAAGCTTGAACAGCAGATTAAAGACGATGAAAGTAATAGAACAACGCTCCTCAATGCAACTAATGATGCTAGTGGTGCTTCACGTCAGCAAAGCTTAGAAGAACTTAAAAAAGAAATAGTTACCCTTAACGAGCAGATTGATGCTTTAGAGCGCTATAAGATTAGCCTAAAAGATATTGAAAATGATAAGCAACAGCTCGAAGAAAAAGTAGATTTAAAGTCAGAGCTATCTGAACAACTGGAAATACTTGGGAAAGAAAAAGATCAAGCAGCTCATGAATTGAACAGTATTCTTAGTCAGCGACAAGAACTCGAAAATCAGCAGGATAATTTTGAGCATTATACTAATAGCTTAAATCAAGTAACTACAAGCATAGGTGCAACCCACTATAGCGAAAATGAGATTTCAGAGATTATAGCAGCCTATACCCAAAGGCACGATGAGTCACTCCGCTTAGATATGCGCACTATTAATGACTTAACTCAGCAAAATAACGCTCATACCCGTGATTATAGTGAACTTAAAAATAAAATTGAGAATTTTATACAAAAGGTACCTAATGACAATGTTGATCAGTTTACTAATATACAAACATTGACCCAATTAAGCGATATTATTGCTACTTATAACAATAGTTTTAGCTCGCTTAATTATCAGATTCAAACACAAGCCAATAATATTAGTAGACATAACCAAATCATCAGCAGTCAACTGCGCGAGATCAGTGACGCCAGCCAAATGCTGACCGACTATGTGGCCGCAATTAATACTGAGCTAAATACACATCAAATATCTAATCTTAAGCAGGTTCGCATTAAGCTACACTGCCATGCAGACTTTGAACACGTTCGCAAGCTACAGAAAAATCATGATATTACCCAAACCGAGCTTATGAGTGATGAATTCTATCGCACTCTAATGGCGTTTATGGAAAAACATGCGAACAAACGAACCAAGCTAATTAAAATGCGCGACATCATTAGTAAAATTAATTTTGAATATATTGATGTCAATGGTGTTTTGACTGATAAATCACAGTCTGGTGGTACTACCAGTACTATTACTGCTTCAATCATTGCTATTTTACTCGGACGAATTTTTATGCAAGGGGCTTCTTTTAAGATGCCTATCGTCATTGATGAAATCGGTGATTTAGATGATGACAACACCAGCACAATTATTGATTGTATTGATAAACACGGTTTTTCAGCATTTTGCGCTACGCCGACTCAACGAGCCTCAGTATGTCAATCTGTTAAGCGTTGGATACGTGTGGATTACAACGTGTTCCAGCACCCGCCTACGGTAGCAAGCTGTGTACTTAACATTTTGCCTGAATCAGTTGAGGTTTGGGGTAATATAGATGACGACCAAGCACTCCAAATAGAGGCTTTAGTATGATTAACCGTGATGTACTAATTGAAAAAGTACTAGAGTTTAAGTACGATTTTTTTCAATTTATTGATTATATTAACTCACATGACGGAGCCATGGAGTTTCCTTTTACCACTTACGTTCAGTTTTATAATAAGAAAGTTTTATCGCAGGATAAAGAATCCCTAAAGAACATTTTGAGTCTAGATAATCTGCTTGCTGGCGGCATTTTTACTCATCACGATAAAGTGAGTGGCATGCTCGTCATGTCAAAGGTAGTATACGATTTACTAGTATTTTTGGATGTATCTCGAAATAAAGAGCTAAGTCATGCTAAGTTTGAATCATTAAGGCAACAAACCGAGCAATCTACCATTAACATCATGCATTGTGAAACTGGCTCTCAAGATTACCGCGATCAACTTAATCTATTTTGGGATTTAATCAGTGAGATTTTAACTACCGTTAAAGAAAATATTCGGGTTTTGCATTATAAGGTAGATGAAGTTGCTAACCAATATGGTCAATTTGAAGCTGGTCAGCAAACGCATTCGATTAATGAATTATATGAGACTGCTCAACAGCTACATCACCGTCACATAAAGCCATGTCTAGAGTTTATCAATCCCGATATACAACTTGTTAATCGTAAAAACTTTGTAGAATCTATTGATGCTTTGATGGATTACTATCGGCAAAGTGGTCATGAATCAATTGCTATCGCTATACGTTATAAATTAACAGCGATTACTTCATACTATAAAGATATTGAATCACTTTCTAATAGACTTTTGACTTACTTGTATAGTTTGGCTGAACAGCGCCGCTATTTCATGGCTATTGAACAAAGATATAATGCATTGATGCAAACCTTTGAGAAGCTTTATCGTCATGGAGGACAAAAGAACCTATATCTCACAGCGGACCTTGAAGATATCAGTGATATGGGCTGTTTTGATGGACTCTCCTCTCACAAGTTAAGTTTTTCTGCTAAATTTGACCGTCACCCTGAAAAAAGCATTCAACAGTTTAAGCACTACTTTGAAGAGATTCAGCAACGACCAATTAAACAAAAAGTTGATATTTCTCATGCTCCAAAAATGCCTGATAAAACGCTACAGAGTCGTAAGAATGATATTTTAAAACATATCGCGTCTCTACAAAAAGAGCAGTTCATCGAAGATATCCATCAATACTTAGACAATTATCTTAAAACGTCGATCAATGAGTATACGCTTGTCGATGTACTGTACGGACTTGAGTTTTACTTGTCACTTATTCCAAAAACAAAAATTAGACAACTGAGTGAACGTCGACGCGTAGAGGACGGGAATTATTATTGGGAATATCGAGTACTGACTCGGATCAACAATCAAACTAATCCGCATATGACTGATCTCAAGCTTAAGGAACAAGTGAATGATTGATTTACACAGTAGTATTGAGATATATGACCATTTGATGAATGGCCGTATCATAAACAAAAGACGTCTGGGTTCACATGGTGATTTTGAATCAAACCCTATGTTTGAAGAAATCATCAAAAACTTAGAGTTATATAAGAACCAGTATGATATGTGCGGCTTTAGTTTGGTTGCCAACACAGAGTTCATTTATATAGTTAAAGGCAATGCCTATGATATAGGCAAAACTGAAATTGCAATGAAAGCATATTGTTTGCTATTAATTATAGGTAAGTACGTCACCTCACATAATTATAAGATTGATAAACTCAGTTCCGCTTCAGGTGGATTAATGCTTTCTGATATTGATAAGATTGGATTACTACCAGATACTGTAGAAATACTACAACGAGCTGGTATGAATGAAGATCTCTTCAAAAGCATTAAATCGACTCTAATTGAGCGCCAAATCATGTTTGAAAACCCTATCACTCAGCACTTTGTACTGTCTGATTCAGGTATGGCCTTTTATGAAGAACTCACAGCAGACTTCATCACTGATTGAGAAGTATGTAGCAAGCAAGCTGCCTATAACTAAATATAAAAGCACCTTGGCCACTGGAAATATAAGCTTTTAAAAATTAGTACCAGTTTGGTAGAACTGAATAAGCCAATCAAATTTTCTATAATGAAATCATTAAGCTGGCTAGCTTTGGCTTATGTACTTAGAATATTACCTTTTAATGCTTTGCTATACCTAATGGCAAACGCTTAATACTTCACTGAGCACAATATACCGCTTGGTATTTTATTTCCTGGATTGTTTATATAAGATATCATGCTAAAAGTACCGGAAGCCGCATCAACGGCTGAATCCTTAACAGCAATTTTTGCCTTTATTTGACGATTGAAAGGTGCCTCAGGAGAGATGGTTATAAGGCCACCTTTTTTAAATCGATTAAAATATTTGACTGGTGCAATGATTTGAACTTTTAATCTATCAGTCTGTGCAAGGGTCAGGATAGGATGCTCACCATCAGTAGGACTAACTATCGATCCAGCATCTAAGTACCTTGCTATCACTACACCACTCAACGGGCTATTTATAGTGCGCCGATTCAACTCTGATAGTGAAGTTTTATACTCATACTTTGCTAGGGTCTGACTTTCAATACTGGCATCTAGTTCAGACTCAGCGACTTTCAATTCGTTATTTGCATCATCTAAGGCCTGTGTAGACATAAATTTTGCATCGGATAAGATTTTCATTCTTTCCATTTTTTGCCTAGCAGCATTTACTCGATTTTGGGCAGCAATGATTTGAGCTTGAGTCTGTGAGCGATACTTTGCCGAGTTTGTAGAAGCTTGCTCAACGCTATTGTCTAGCCGTGCAAGCACTTGCCCCTTTTTAACGTAATTGCCCCGCTCTACTTGCACACTACTTAATCTGCCTACTACAGGACTGCGAATGTCTACAGTTTTTATGGGCTTTAACATGCACCCAAATCCTGAAGCTTGCGCAAATTGAGGAGTAAACAGAAGAAAAATAATAGCAGCAGTACTATTTCGAAACTTATCATTGTTAATCATTTTAACTTTCCAATAAACCCAATTTGTTTTTGACGAGTGCGGTCTTGTTTTAACGTATTCATTCTAATTTCATATTGTCTTTGCTGTGCACGATTTTGAGCAGTTTTCATTGCTCGTGAATATAGATATGTTCTCAATATCGGGAAAGATATGTTACTGCCTATGACTTGCCAAATATTTTTATGAGCAAATAACAATGTATCATTGAAACAAACAATCTCTTGGTAAGAACCTTGATTCCCTTGTCTAGCTGAGCGCCCAATCAGCTGTCTATCAATACGCTTAGAATCATGATGTTCCGTGAGAATAACGTGCAATCCCCCACTATTTTTAGCTGTCTCATCCAATTTGATATCTGTTCCACGTCCCGCCATATTGGTAGCTATTGTAATTGTTTTGCTTAATCCTGCTCGAGCAACAATATCGGCCTCTTGCTCATTTTGTCTTGCATTAAGAAGATGGATGGTTAATCCTTCGTTATTATTATTCTTATTGATAAAATCCAGTACTTTTTCTGAAGACTCTACACTACGTGTACCTATGAGTACTGGTTGACCATTTTTCGCCACTTTGACAGCTTCATCTGCCACAGACTTCCATTTATCATCCTGCGTTAAATGACAGTTTGTGCTCATTTTCTTTCTAAGGTTTTTTCTATTAGGGGGTATAATACATACCTTGAGCTCGTAGACGTTCCACATCTCGCGGCTTACTTCAGCAGCAGTTCCTGTCAATCCTGCCAAAAGTATGTACCGCTTAAAAAAACGCTGGAATGTAATTTGGGCGATAGTTTGTCTTGTATTAGAAATATCCAACCCTTCTTTAAGTTCAATCAACTGATGTAGACCTTGTTCCCAACTTCTATCTGGCATTGGTCTACCAGTCGCTTCATCAACGATAACTATTTTTTCTTCCGCGATAATATAATGTTCATCTAAGTGAAATAGATGCAATGCATTTAAAGCTTTTTTGAGGATTAACTTCTGCCAAGCTTTTGTATGCCACATAGGCCTTACACTTTCAGGAGGCAATGATATATTGCGCTCAAAATTCTTTAATAGCTCAATATCATTGTTCACCAAATCAACAATAAAATCTTTACTTTCTATTAATTTTCTTGCTTCATCTAAAGCCCATCGCAAGACAAGTTTTTCCATAATAGATTCAGATTCTTGCGAAATAATTAAAGGCGTGCTTGCTTCATCTATCAGCACGCTGTCTGCTTCATCCACAATGCAAAAATGTAATGCTGGAACGATATGCTGATCGCTATTACTTAAGATATTATGAATGAATTTATTCAAGCTCGCTTTTACTCTTGTTTCTCCATTCGTTATATTGAGCTCATCTTTTAAAACATCAAACACAAGCTCACTAGCACTAACATAGCATATTTGGAGAGCATACTGCTTTTGACGTTCTTCAATTTCCATCTCAGAAGAAATGGACCCACTAGAGATAGAAAAAAAATCAAACAGAGGCGTCATCTCTTCACAGTCTCTAGTAGCTAGGTATTCGTTTGTACTTAACACATGTACTGCTGCACCAGAAGCTGCCGCTATAGTAGCGGCTATGGCAGCGACTACAGTCTTACCTTCACCTGTCTGCATCTCTGCAAGTTGCCCACTTAAGAGTACACGAGCGCCTAAGTACTGAACATCATGAGGATAAAAGCCGAATGTCCGATAGATAGCTTCACCCACACATGCTTGAGCTATATTTAATTGAGGCGTCATATCTTTGTTTATGATTAAGCTCTTTATTGCTAATTCAAAACATTGTCGTAGCTTGAAGTCGTCATAAGTCGCATATTGTTGCGTTAGTTTCCTAATAGCTTTAGCGCTTGAAGTAGCTTGTGATCGTCTATAACTTTTTACTGCATAAAATGACTGTAAATTAGAAAAAGTCCTAATGAGTTTATTAGGATGATTGGGATTGCTCTCCTCCCTTCCTCCCTCTGAAAGGACTAAAGGGTTTTGACGTAACTTGCGTAATAATACTGAATTAAACATTGAATTTCTTAAGGAAAAGTTGACGGCCTTTAATCATCCACTGCCAGCCTAAGGGCATATAGCCCATATCAAAACGAACGTAAACTCGATCGTTAAAGCCTAAAGGTTGCTCTTGTTTTAGAAGCTGATCTTGATTTACCAATAACTCTAAATCGAACACTCGATCTACTGATTTTTTGCCACTAGTATCACTAGGGTCCACAATAATATTACCACCCGCATTAATCCCTAAAGCAGCCGATGGAAGCTCAAATGCAGCTTTAGGAGTTCGACGTACAATTATTGCATCATAACTTTTCCCTAAGTCAGTAGTAGATTTAATTTCAATATTTTTTAAACGTTCTTGTATAAGGTTCATGACATCTTGCTCAACGACCATCCTGATAGTTTGAGTTTGTTTAGGTGCTACATATCCTAAAACATCGCCTTTCTTAACATACGTTCCAATCATTTTATCAATAGACTTTGGATACCATACCCCCTTAATAGGAGACAATACTTCTAAAGCATTAACCTCTTTTTTTAAGATCTGTTCTTGTTTTTCCAATGCATCATACTTAGATTTTAGAGCATAAAAGCTTTGAATATCAGTAGATTGTGCTTGCCTCATCTTTAAAGTTAGCGCCAATATTTCTTGCTGAATGTTTTCAAATTGCTGTGTGAGTTCACGATTACTCAGCAATACAATTCGTTCTGATTTATTGATATGATTACTGGCTGATATATCGGCAGATTCTATCGTTCCATTAGTATTTGCTCTTATAATGTTGCTTTCAGGCAACCAAGCGATACCTTGTTGAACACTATAAAAGGGAAAAGGAACAACGGTCAGTAAAAGAATTATTAATACTAAAAAAAGATAAAAACGTTGTTTCGCTTGCACCCTTTTTTTAATAAGAGAGTTACCTTTATAGATGTGCTTAACTCCCTTATATATGGGCAAACCAAAAGACATCCAAGCAGATACAGCTGCCATAAGAATGCCAACAAAGAAATACTTTTGAGCGACGAACCATATCAACGTAAATATGATGAACACCCTATAAATTGGAGCGATAAAGCCATATACAAACAACCATAAACGCTCTTTGTCATAGCCCATAGGAGGCTTGGCATCCTTTGCGCCAAACATATAGCGATCTGATAGGTAAATCCAGTAATTTTTAGCCCTTTGTGATAAGTTGGGGATCTCAACTAAATCTGTCAAAACATAGTATCCATCGTAACGCATCAATGGATTGCCATTGACCAGTAGACTTGAAACACCTGCAATGAAAATAACATTAAAAGCAAAGGCTCTTACCAATCCTGACTCGACGTTTAACCACACAAATAAGGCGAGGGCTCCTAAAAACAACTCCGCCATTACACCCGTCGCCGCAACTAATGCTCTGACCCATTTAGAGGTAAATCGATAAGAATAGGTTGCGTCTACATAAGGCACTGGCATAAAAATGATTAGCATAAGCCCTATTTCGCGTACTACCCCGCCCCATGCCTTGACTGCCATTCCATGTGCCCATTCATGAACCGCTTTAACTATAGGATAGGTGCACCATAAAATAAACAAATTCGATGTGGATAAAATTCTATCGGACAGATTGGCAGTAAGTGCTTCCCAATGTGAGGTTACCAAAAACATAGCAGGTACAATAACCGCCAACCAGCAAACGAAAAAGGTCCAAGTATAAATACGCAAGGCGGTCGCAGTTTGACGACTGAACCATTGATCTGGATACCATAGAGGTATTTTGATACTTATTGGATTTAAAAAAGATTGTTTAAATGCCTGAAATTTTTGTTTACGATATCGCTTCACAATTTCAGTAGAGTCTGCTGACATCTGGGTTTGTAGCATGTCATTGCTATATAACTGCCCTAGTAAACCCACTAGATCATTCTGACTGATGACTTCTGAGCTATCATTATAAAATCGCTGATTTTGCTGCAATTGTTGCTGCTCCAGACAGCTCTCTTCCCAGATAGCCTCTAGGTCCTTTCGGCCATTCATGAGCTTAATGATCATCCACGCTTCAGGAGTTAGTCTCAAAAACTTTTGAGTGGCTTGGTCATGTAAAAATATCCATGACCTACCTCGAAGGCGTCTAGGAAAGACATCTACGGCTTCTCTTAGTTTTGGTTTTACGTGTTTGACCAGATGCCAATGTTCTGAAAATAAGGTTTGCATAAGTAAGCGGCTATCCTACCAGATTGACCAAGCTTTCAGTCGTATCCAATCTATTAATGACTTAGTCCAGCTGCTAACCAAATTGGTTTCACCCACTATAACTTTACCAACCCCTTGCATGCCTGGATTGATCTGGATAGGCGTCTTATTCAATCTTGCTTCGACTACAAAACCATTTTCTCCATCTTTAACTTCTGCAACTGCTGTCAATCTAGTAACAGTAAATTCATAAGTCTGCTCAGGTAAGCTGGTCAGTTTCATTTTCCCTGTTTGCCCTACCTTTAACTCACTCATATCTTTATCTGGTATATGCATAATTACCCGATAACTTGAGACATCTGCCACCTGAAAAAGCTCTGAACCGACTTCTACTGGTGTACCTACTTTTTGTTGCCAGTCTCCACTCACTACCACGCCTGAAATAGGAGATTTTATATTGGTTCGCGCGATTTTTTCATTAACCAAATCAAGCTTTGACTGGACTTGCTGTTTTTGGTTCACAGCAAGTCCACTAGCAGCCGCATCTAGCGCTGCCATAGATTGTCGAAACTGACCTTCAGCCTGCTCTAGCTGACTAGCCAGCTCCGCTGTTTCTATCTTGAGGTCCTTGTCTTCAAGCTTTGCTAATGTCTGACCGACTCTTACTGTATCACCAGGGCGAGCTAACACCTCAGTAATGTAGCCTTGTTGAGGCGTTGTAATGGTATAACGCTGTTCACCTTCTAAATATAATGGTGCATTGATAATTTTTTCAACAGGAATCAACGTTACTGCTAGTATCGATAGGATTAGTATAAAACCTAAAAACTTATACGCCAAATAGCCTTTTCCGACGAGCCTCTCCAAAAAACCCGAGGATGTCCGATAACTATGCGCGACTAAATTTTGCTCAGACTGTTGCCATCGTCTAAAGACCGGTTCGATAAAATCAGCATTGGCTTGTAACATCGTTTTTAGGTTGTCATTCAAGGGGTCAGCATAATCGCTTTGCTGTACCACCAATACTGCCGATACATGACCACGGTAGTGCATCGGATATGCCCACCATCGTTTATTTTGTTGTACCTGACACTCGGTAATAGCAATGGAAGCAAGTTCAAGTGCAGCTTGCATCATTGGCGATCCTTTTACTGCCCAAGATACGTTAGCAGATACCCACCATTTAGGACTATAATTCTTTACTTTAAATAGGCTAAAACCTAAGCCATCACCTCCTAAATCAGTTGCCCACTGTTTGGTAAGGTTCACCCACTCTTGAGCCGCTGACTGAGCATCTGACTGAGACAATACATCACTCGTTATTTCAAGTAACCGCTTAGCACGCTCTCCTTCACCAAATTGACTGCGTATAAAGCCAAAGAATAACCATCCTAAGCTTAGCTGTAGTGTATCTAACATATGATCGTTAAATGGTGGTGCCACCACACAACCTATACACGCTATTCCTTCTGATGATTGTGTTACCAAACAGCTTATTAATACTAACTCATCTATACGTTGTACTTTGAGAGGTTGATCATTACTAATAATCTCAATGTGAGATTTCCACGCTTGCCGTAGTGTTGAATTTAGATCATCCAACGTACTTTCTACTTTCGTATCACTGCTACTCTCTTCCTCCAAAGGTACTTTGGATTCATTCAATGATGCTAATAATGCTGATGTTCTTTTAGGACGTTGAGAGAATATTGATGCACTCATTGTCGACACATCAATGAAATCCAAACTGCCTGCTTGCGGTAGTTTATGAGTCGCTACCGCTACAATATCTAGTCCTGAGACTTGAGTACGTTTGAGCCAATTTGATAAGAGATCTGGTAAAGGTACGGCTGATTCTTGATTACTATTCATTTATTTTCTCAAGCTCGCTACTATTTTCTACAGTTTGGCGCAATATGTCATCCATTTGAGTCAATTGATCCACTGTCAGTGTACCTGCCAATTGATTCAGCTTAATATAGTTACGCCAGCTGTTAGACCATGCTACTAGTCGATCTCTATTGACTTCATATATCTTTGATTGGGCATCCAATACATCGGCATTAATACGCATACCAACTTGATAACCCAGCATGTTTGCTAGCAATGCTGTCTCTGCTGATTCACTGGCTTTGTTTAGCCCTTGGTATTCAGCAATAGACGCTAATATTTGGTAAAAAGTTTGTTGCATCTCTATATTCAAACGCTCTCGAGATGCGCGTATAGTCTCAAAACGCTGATTTTGAGTTGCTAGCACTTTAGTCGTTTGGGCATTGCTAGTGTTCGTGTTGAATAAGCCAAACTGAACCTGCACGCCTGCGCTCCAGTCCCACTTACTATTGGTGTAATCCTCTTGCCCTTCACTAGACCAAGAACCTAAGTTACGGTTGTTTTCCACAACCAACTGCACTTTTGGATAATGCTTATATTGCAATTTATTTTTTTCGAGTGTAGCGATTTGATAATCAATAACAGACTGTTTTAATAGGCTATTTTGACTACCCATAGCAGCAAGCCATAAGGTAAGATCTTCTTCGGCGACATCTGGTAGCGCCTGAATACTTGATGCATAAGTGCTGGGTTCAATTTTAGCCCCGCTCAAGGTTGTAAGCTCTGCTTGTTTTGCTTGCATTTGCCATTTCAATGCGGATAGTTGCGCAGCAATGCGATCATGCTTGGCCTCGGCTTCACGTACATCAGTAATAGACACTGTCCCTACTTCAAAGCTTAACTGTGCTTGTTTTCTTTGCTCATTGACAGCAACTTGCTGACCTTCCAAAAGAACTATCTCAGATTGTGTGGCCAAAATATCTAAAAATAGTGAGACTATACGATTGGTCAGCTCATCGTACGTTTGGTCAATAGCAAAATCAGTTGACTTTGCACTCAGATTTGCCTGATCTATACTGATGTTCAAGATGGGATCGTATAGGTTTTGGGAGATACTAAATCCAACTTTTCCAGCATCATTGATGCGTCTATTGGAGACTCTGGTATCAGAAAAGCTACCAGACCCTCTACCATAAGATTTGTCAATATTGGCAGAAACAGAGGGCAACCACTCACTTTTAGCGATGCCTACTTCCGCTCCTGCCACTTCTTGCGCAGCTCTTTGCACTGCCAGCTCAGGGTTACGCTTAATCGCTGCTTGTTGAAGCTGTGCTAGCGTGGGTGAAGATTGACCAACCGAAGCATATACTGGCGCGATCATGCTAAAAGCCACTATGAACAATATGGACTTTACATGTGATTTTCTAAAATTCATAAGTATTTGCACAGTTTTAATTAAAATCGATATTTTAAAATATATCAACGATTAGTATCTTGATTAAGCTTTCAGTGATCACCAAAATAAAAGATCAGCCGACCGCTATCAAAACCCCAGAGCTTTATTAGCCGATGCACTCAATATGGCATCCACATCTAGCGTCTCTAAATAAGTAATGAGCTTGTCAATTTCCTGCTCAAAAGTCGCTTGCGAATTCACCATCTCTTGAAATTTTATTTTATTGTAATTTAGATTTCGTTCTGATAGTTCTTGCTCATTTCTTTCCCAAGACTCTTTTTTATTCAAGTATATAGCGGTTCTATGGTCAATATAAGCTTGGCGATAATATGGTACTAGCTCGTCATAGTTAGGCTGCTTGGTTAACTTTGCCATTACTAACAGCGTATCTGGTTTAGGAATATAGTTTACATATTGGCACTCATACCCTTGCTTATAAAGGCTTAGCTCTTTACTGTCTTTGTTGGTGACCAACATCTCATATAACATCGGTAAGCTACCACACACCTTATAAAAATACAGAAACATATCTACGCAGCGATGTATTTCATTTTCATACTCTAGTAAGGTATAAACGATTGTCTCGTGTTCATCTTTATAGAAGGCTTTAGGTGTTGTACGTAATTTAAAGTTGACGAAGTCCCTTAGAGTACTGCTATCCTCATTGTCAGAACCCTGCGCTTTGTCCTTATTTATGGGATTAAAGTCATTGATAAAGATATATAGAAAATTAAGAAACTCAACTCTCACTATTCCTTCCTCTATCTTGTAAAGATGGTCTATCTCTGGAAACATAGCTAGTGTTAGCTGGATTCTACCGCAGTCCACAGCAAAAACGGTTGGCTCCGGTTTTTTTATCTTAGTAAGACCCGCTTCTTTTAGGCGGGTACGTACTATTTGGTTGATGAGTTTTTTTAGGGGAGCGCTGGTGCTGGGCAACGTGTCTCTGTTCTCGTTCTCTTGTTTGAGTGTGACAAGCTGTTGTGCCCATGCCGCTAAGGTCTCCTTAGCATAATCTATCCAGATCTCAGGGGTATTCTCGGTTAATACCGTACCATCAGGTAAAAACACCACTTCGATCTCTTGATGCAATACTACAAGATTATGCACTTGCGCTGCTTTGATAATAACCGCAGAAAACTCAATGGCAAGCTCCTCAGGAGCATGATCAATGCTTAAGACAGGGTCAGTAAAGCCGACCATCCAGTCTGTCATGTCACTATACATATTAAGGATTTCATCATCATAGTAGGCTTTGGCTTCTTTTATAAACTGCTCTACTGCTTCGGCAACTGCCAAAAAGGCGGGATTACGGCTTCTTGGAGCCTTGTGTGATACCTGCGTTTCCATGTCCTGTGCGTCACTATAGCTGGCCGGTTTGCCGTCTTTAATGTCCCACAAAAATAATCCGCTGAAGCTCATGTGTTGCCCTTTATCTATCAATTTTATTTTACGTATCGTACTATTTGACAGCTTTGTTGTCTGAGAAAACAAACCCAAAGCTGCCGTAGAATCTTTTCAGTTTTTGTTACTACCCTTGTTTAAACTAACCACCTTGTGTGCGCCTTTGACTCCATATTTGCCAACCAGTTATCCGTGGCATCGAAGTCATCAAAACGTATAGGTTGACCGGCTACAATAGTAATATCCATTTTGCTTGACCGCTTATTAGATACTGGCGCACTAGCATGAGGAGATGCCTGCTTTTTCCTTACGTTAAGTACTGGGTTATCTATTTGCATATCGACCACAGCCTCATGTTGTACGCTTGATGGGGACAGCGTACTTGTGATGTACGCGTTATTTACAATAGCAGGCTCACCTTGTAGTACCGTGACCTTAATATCATAGGTACTCATGGCGTCACTACCATTACTAATTTCACGACTTTTTGCAATCAGTGTCAGCGCTAGATCACCGCAGTAGCGTTCTGATGTTTGTAGTGTCAGCTTACTCAAGTCCATACCCGTCAAGTCCATAGTGATAGGATTACGGTATGGATTAGTAATGCTATACGTACCATCACTGATCGTCACGCCATACGGCACAACGACTTGTAATGAATACGCTTCACTACCATCTTTATCACTACTACTGATATCTATAAGCGGTAATGGTGTTGATATACCTGCCAGAGCATATAAGTGAGCACCTTGATCATCGATGCGCGCTGTCAACGTCTCTACTACTGATAGATTGTCTATCATAGCCATGCGACCTTTTGAGGACTGGTCATTAATGGCTACACCATCTAGTAGTATTTGTATTGACGTATTATTACCAGTACCAATGAAGTCATAGCTTAAGTTTGTCCAGTTTAGATTGTTAGCACTAACCCCTTGATGGCTACCCAACAACTTACCATTGGCATATATCTCAATACGGCTCAACTTATCACTCTTTAGTTCTAACATAGCTGAGTAGTCAAAGCTGATAGTATAGAGCACGTCTTTGATAGTAGTTATGTTTTTATCAATACCCAACAGCTGGCTTGATTTGTATCTACCATCGAGAGTGACACCGTCGTGTAGCATGAGCCAGTGGTTTCCAGAAGGCGACGCTGTCAGCTTAGTTTTTTTGCCGTTAGCGGTAGTGACATAGTCTTCTTTGCTAAAGAATTCAAAACCAACGAGCTTACCCCATTTAGCACTAGTTGCATTCCATACACTGCCACCCGTATTACCACTGTTAAACCAATACAACGTGTCACTGTCTTTGTTCCAATTCGTCACGTTTTCAAAATCGGTATGAACCACTTGGCGAGTCGGAATATCACGCTCCACCAGCTCAATGATTGGTTTGTCTGCTACCGCATCTACTGATATTGGTAACGTTAGTGTTTGCGAGGCTGAAACTCCGGTACTCAGCTCCGTACTGGTAGCAACCACAGTAGCAGCAATGTCACCGCTGAACCCAGATGGCGGAGTGAGCTGTAAGTTATCCAATTGCCATGCAGTGATATCAATAGGTGATTCTTCTGTCACTGACCAGCTATGGTTGCCATCGCCCAAGTGAGTGCCGATAGGCAAACCTGCTAACGTCAATGTCAGCGCCTCTGAACCATCCGTATCCATCAGAGCCGCTTGAATACTGCTTAGGGCAATAGGCTGATCTTCTTTATAAGTGTTCACTGCCTCATCTAGCCTAACATTGTCTATCATCGCGCCTCTACCGTGCGGGTGATTGACATCACTGTCTATGACAATACGTAGCATCTCGGCACGACCAGATCCAACAAAATCCACCTCAACAGTATGCCAATCTAATGCGTCTCTAGCACTCGTGGCACTATATTGCTTAAGCAGTGTCGTACCCAGATAGACACTTATCCCTGTGTAGCGCTCATCAAATCCGTTGCGACCTGCATAGTCAAAGCTAAGCTGATACTCAGCGCCCTCTACCGTTTGGATCTCACGCTCTAAGCCTAACGTTTGGCTACTGTGTTTGGTCGCGTCATTTAGCTCTAGCCAACTGGTATTACTTACTCCAGTTGCATCGCCATTGTCGCTCGCACTCACACGATGTCCGACATTCCATTTGTCAACCATGACATCGCCGTTATGCCATATCTCAAAGCCATCATTACCATAAGGCAACTTGCCTTGCTTAAATAGCTCTTTCCACTGCTGCCAGTATCTAGGGTTTTGCTTAATCAACTGCCAACCATCTAGCATGTCTTGTACCAATAAGGTGGAGCTGGTATTGTTATTAGCAATTCCCTCAAAGTCGGTGGCAAATACATTCGATGTCGACGGTTTCGGTGTGGCACTTAGTATAGGCGCATCCGTAAGCGCATCAATATCAATAGTTACCGTTCCCATTTGACTGTCTAACTGACCGTCATTCACAACGAAGCCTATAGCCGTATAGTGCTGCTGCTGATCACCGTAACCCGCTGCGGTGTAGCCTGCACCACCTGACTGATTATGTAATGGAACAAAGCGCAGTATTCCTGCATCGATGTCACGCTGGTCGAATATAGCGCCTGCTAATACTGCTGTCCAGCTTCCATCAGCCAATCGCTGCTGAATCGCACCTAAGTGTGGTAGCTCAACAATGCGTAACGTCAGACGGTCACCCTCTACATCGCTCATGGCAAAGTCTGACCAGTCAAATAGATAACTCGTGTCTTCAATACCAGTTACTAAGCTATCACTCGCTACTGGCGAATCATTCACTGGCGTAATGGCTAGTTCAATAACTTGCTCTGCTGATTGTAGCTCACCATCAGTCACGTAATAGCTGATACTGTCCGCGCCATGATAGTTCTCATGACCACGATAAATATAGCTGCCATCAGCCTGTTTAACTAAGGTGCCATGTTCGGGCTGCTTGGTAATGACAGTAGTTAAGTTATCACCATCCACATCACTGGCTGATAGTAGAGGATTAATAATTAATGCAGTATCTTCTGCTACCGTCAATGCTTGTCCGGTGAGTACTGGTGCGTCATTGACAGGCGTAATCGTTAGCTCAATCATACGCTCGGCAGATTGTAATTCACCATCGGTGACGTAGTAGCGGATACTGTCTGTGCCATGATAGTTCTCATCAGCACGGTAGATATAGCTGCCATCTGCTTGTGCACTGACACTGCCATGACTTGGCTGCGTGGTGATGACGACCGTTAGGGCGTTACCATCCACGTCGCTTGCTGTGAGTAGTGGGTTGATCACTAAGTTGGTGTCTTCAGCGATGGTCAACTGTTGACCGGTCAGCTCTGGCGCGTCATTCACAGGCGTAATCGTTAAATCAATTACCCGCTCGGCAGATTGTAGCTCGCCGTCAGTGACGTAGTAGCTAATACTGTCTGTGCCATGATAGTTCTCATCAGCACGGTAGATATAACTGCCATCAGTCTGCTGACTGAGGCTGCCATGACTTGGCTGTGCGGTGATGATGACCGTTAGGGCGTTACCATCCACGTCGCTTGCTGTGAGCAGTGGGTTGATTACTAAGTTGGTGTCTTCAGCGATGGTCAGCTGCTGACCGGTCAGCTCTGGTGCATCATTGACTGGGGTGATCGTTAGCTCAATCATACGCTCGGCTGATTGCAACTCACCGTCAGTCACATAGTAGCTCAGGCTATCACTACCATGGTAATTAGCGTTCGCTTGATAGAGATAAGTACCATCTGCTTGTTGAACTAAGCTACCATTCTTAGGTTGAGCTGTAATGACAGTCATTAAGTTATCGCTATCGATATCACTAGCTGTCGCTAGAGGATTAATGATTAGTGCAGTATCTTCTGCTACCGTCAATGCTTGTCCGGTGAGTACTGGTGCGTCATTGACAGGCGTAATCGTTAGCTCAATCATACGCTCGGCAGATTGCAACTCGCCATCAGTGACGTAGTAGCGAATGCTGTCTGTACCATGATAGTTTTCATCAGCACGGTAGACATAGCTACCGTCATCTTGTTTATTAAGCGTACCATGGCTTGGTTGAGTGGTGATGACGACCGTTAGGGCGTTACCATCCACGTCGCTTGCTGTGAGTAGTGGGTTGATCACTAGATCGGTGTCTTCAGCGATGGTCAACTGTTGACCGGTCAGCTCTGGCGCGTCATTCACAGGCGTAATTGTTAAATCAATTACCCGCTCGGCAGATTTCAATTCACCGTCAGTGACGTAGTAGCGAATGCTGTCTGTACCATGATAGTTCTCATCAGCACGGTAGACATAGCTACCGTCTGCTTGGGCACTTAGACTGCCATGACTTGGCTGGGTGGTGATGACGACCGTTAGGGCGTTACCATCCACGTCGCTTACTGTGAGTAGTGGGTTGATCACTAAGTTGGTGTCTTCAGCGATGGTCAACTGTTGACCGGTCAGCTCTGGCGCGTCATTCACAGGCGTAATCGTTAAATCAATTACCCGCTCGGCAGATTGTAGCTCGCCGTCAGTGACGTAGTAGCTCAAGCTATCAAAACCATTATAATTAACATTGGCTTGATAGATATAAGTACCATCTGCTTGTTGAGTTAAAATGCCGTGTACTGGTTTATTAGTTATGACGACAGTTAGATCATCGCCATCAATGTCACTAGCTGTCGCTAAAGGATTAATAATTAGTGCAGTATCTTCTGCGATAGTCAGCTGTTGACCTGTTAGCTCTGGCGCGTCATTCACAGGTGTGATCGTTAGCTCAATCATACGCTCGGCTGATTGCAACTCACCGTCAGTAACGTAGTAGCTAATACTGTCTGTGCCATGATAGTTCTCATCAGCACGGTAGATATAACTGCCATCAGTCTGCTGACTGAGGCTGCCATGACTTGGCTGTGCGGTGATGATGACCGTTAGGGCGTTACCATCCACGTCGCTTGCTGTGAGCAGTGGGTTGATTACTAAGTTGGTGTCTTCAGCGATGGTCAGCTGCTGACCGGTCAGCTCTGGTGCATCATTGACTGGGGTGATGGTAATACGAATGGTCGCGGTGTTACTAATAGCTTCACCATCGTTTAGGACATAGCTAAAGCTGTCTTCACCATGATAGTCGTCGTTTGGCGTGTAAGTGATACTACCATCATCATTAATAGCAATAACACCATGCTGAGCATTAGTGACGATCTGAGTAGCCAATACCGCACTATCAATATCATCATCATTGCTCTGAACGCTAATCGTCACTGCTCTATCTTCATCAGTCATCGCGCTATCATCCTGCGTCACTGGCACATCGTTGACTGCTGATATCATCAAGGTAGCTGTCGCCTCATTAGAGCTGACTTTGTCATCGGCTAAGGTATAGCTAAAGCTATCCATACCAAAGTAATCAGGCACCGGCGTATAGACAAGCTCAAGCACACCATCGGCATTAACTTGCTGTGCTAAAGACCCATGTACTGGCGACTGGGTAATACTGATCGTCAGCGCATCGCCATCTTCGTCTCTACCTAACGTACTCAATGGAATAATAACCGTGCCATCCTCTAGCAAAGTTAGAGTGCTATCGGTGGCTACTGGTGGCTTGTTCGATGGCAATACAGTCAATAGTACCTGTACTGGCTCTGATATGTCTGCACCATCAGTAATGGCATAACTAAAGCTGCCAGCGCCTTCATATTCTTCATCAAACAGCCATACATAGCTGCCATCCGCTTGGCGCGTCAATGATCCATTTTCAGGTTGCTGAGTGATCACGACACTGAGCGCATCACCTTCTACATCTGTACCAGTCGCATTAAGTGATAGCGTGACCGCCTTACCAGCAACAACATCCTGTCCATCAATCAAGCCTTGTAGTACGTCCATATCAATGACAGGCGCGTCATTAACAGGATCAATCGTTAGCTCAACGCTCGCGATATTACTGACGTTGCCTTCACTATCGGTAAATTGATAACTAAAGCTGTCCGTACCGAAGTAGTTGGCATCTGGTGTATAGCTAAAGCTACCATCATCTGCTAGTGTCACGCTGCCATGCTGTGGCTGAGTAACCACTGATACTGTCTGAACGCCACTACTTAACAAGATATCATTGGCAAGGACACTGTCCGTCAATACCGTATCTTCTTCTAATACATAACTATCATTAGAGGCAATAGGATCGCTGCTTAATTTGATATCTCGGATCGTGATTTTGCTATCAGCATCTCCAAAACCAAGCAAATCAAAGCTCAGTAATACGTCCGTGCTAGCGCCATGAGTTACTTGGTCTTGATACCAGTTGGTAAGGTCGATGTAATAAGTAGAGGTACCATCCGCATTTAAGACTTTTTGTACACCACCTGCAACCTGCTCGCTGCCGTCAGCTTGAACGTTAAGTAAGCTATCGGTACGAGTTAGATCAGTAATTTTCGTTACTGCCTCGCCTGTTTTGGCGCTCAATAGTGCGGCTTCAAATGCATCGCCAGCTTGCTTAGTCGCCTTATTAAGATCACTGTCGGCTATAGTAAAGCTAAGTAGACGGTTGTCTGCATTTAGGCTAAAGGCTTGGCGCAGGCTAGTGTTAACATTATCAGACTCAACTAACGTGGCACTATGATTAACATTGTTAAAACGAATGTCACCTGAGAGGAGCCAGTTTTCGCCAGCATTGGCAAAATTGCTGTTGCTTAACTGCTCTAAGGTCGTTGGTGCTTGCCATGCTTTGGCTTGTAATACTCGCTCACCAGTGCGGGCTACTTGATCACTAGCATTACGCTGTAACCACAAGGCATCAAGCTCGCTTGGTAAACGGCGCTTGCCTGGGTCTAGTAGCTGAGTCATAACGTCGTCATCTAGCTTAGGCTCCATACCGAGGGCATGACCCATCTCGTGAATGAGCACGGTAAGTAAGTCAAGCTTACCTGCGGCTTCGCTACCCGCCACAGCATCCAATCCATGACTACTACCCTGCAAGAACTCTTCATTAAGATCAGGCGTACTGTCTACAAACCAGCCCCATCCTGCACCTGACGCATCAAGGGTGATTTGAGCCGCTTCTGTGATGGCAGCGACATTGGTATCAAGGTCTGCAATGTTAAACCGCAAACTATCAAGAACTTGCTGCGATGCCCCAGCCTGTAGCCAATAATCTTTCGCTACTGGTAATAGCTTAGTGATATCAGTTTGGTTGAGCGCTGTAGTTGAAGACCCCTCTAAGTCTACTAACTGATAGTTAAACGTATCAAAAACTCCTTTAATCTTACCCGACAAGATAGCATTCTGAACATCCTCAAGCATTTTTTGTCCACTAACTAATACATTTCCTTTATCATCCAACCAATCTTTAGGAGGTTTTATGCCACCAAAATCAGGCTGAATAATTTTATCTCTAAGAGCTGTATCGAATACTTCAACTGAATTTTTTGTATGAAATGAATATATAACTGAATCAATAGTATCTACGTTTCTACTCATAGCTAACACATCACGATACATCCCTTCTACTAGGTTAGTTGATGTCAATGAAACTGGGTAAGGCTTAACCTTAGGATCATCTAAATCAACAACAAACTTTCTGTCTTCGTTAGCCCATGTATACCTTTTTCTATCAATTACTTGAACTTTACCATTATCTAATTTTTTAATTCCTTCGTACATTCTATGATTTTTAACGTTTGCATAAGGAGATCGAGGGTGATCAAACACTACTCCATATTCAATATGACTATTCGATCTACCAAGATCATTATCAAATCTAGCTCCCCACACACCTCTTTCAAAAGATCCTGCTGAAGAATTTCGATATGTATCAGGTACAGCAAAAATTCCGCCTTTTTCGGGAGATTTACCAAACATTTCATCAATATTGTTATTAGTAGGTGTCCAGTTAACATAATCAGGTAAAGTATCTACTCTTGAAACATTTGTAGTTCTTGGTAGTATGTTTTTCGGTAATGGAGATTGATTACGTACTAAGTTAGGTAAATACTCATAAAAACAATTATCATTATGAACCCAAATTGCTTGCTCACCAATAAAATAAGTATGAAAACCTTCAACTTCTAAGTTGTAAACAGGTACCTTAATAGGTTTACGGTTTCCTGCCCATGATCTATTTTCATAGTTATTGAAAACTTCTTTTGAGTATTTCAAATCAAATTTGGTAGCTTTAGCATCTGAGATATAATAGTCGGATACGAATTTGTCAGAGTGAACTTTATATCCTTGATTATTGAAATTCACCATAAAATCGACTTCGCTCTCGTCGCTATAAATGGGATAAGTAATGCCTATACCTTTGGTATAACTGTCCCAAACTACATCGACTTCTAAAACTCTTAAATTATCTTCGTTTTCTATACTAGATAGCAATGTACCTATTTCAATCTTAGAGGCAGGAATCCAATCATTTAATGTCTGATCCCAAATTGGATGGTTAGGAGTCATGAATTCAAAATACCTTAGAGCATCTGGATCGCCGTACTCACTATCCTTTTGACAGCTTAATCTTATAATTTCGTCTTCACCTGAACAAAATGATCTAATCACGCGTTTGTATTCAGTTGGCGCATTATTACTGCCCCACTCAGGACGTGACAGCACCATATCACCTACTTTAATATCTTGGATCGGCACTAAGCCTTTATCAGTGTGAACTAAAGTTCCCGCTGGAAAACATTGTACATGCTTCGTTTCTAGCTTAAGTGCTTTAGGGTCGATAGCATCATCTATAAGTTTGTTGTATAGAGCATCTCCACTATAGCCAAGCTTAGCGAGCTCCTGTTCTTTGGATTTTAAACTCCATATCGGTCTATTTTTCTCTAACTGAGTAAATACTCGTTTATCAGCAATTGAAGCTCTTGCAGAGTTTACAAATGCATTACGAATATTAATCACGGCTATCGCTAAATCTTCTTTAGCCATGTTCGGATTGGTTTTAAGTATTTTATTCTTGATCGCTTCGATTTCTTTTGCTTGTTTTTCTATCCACTCTGTAGCGCCTTTAGAGGTAACGCTTCCAAACTTAGGTATCTCAATATACTCACCCGAGATTGCTGACTGAAATCTACCACCATCACCCAGTATCATACTTCTACCTGTGGTATCGGCTTTGGTATATAAATACTTAGCATCGACATCTGCTCGAATAGTCGGTTGTACTATTTTATAGTTAAGAGGATTACCCTCTGTCGGTGCTTTAGAGATGACTTTGGCACCAGAACCCAGTCTCGTTAACAAATGCAGTCCAGAACCAATCAGCATATCTAATGACACACTTTGAGCGAACCCTAGTTGATTGCCACCTGTTTTGCCATCTGAGATATTGTATATAAGCGACTGAGCAAATTGATCAGTAGCCGTAAATGCTAGAGACTCAGCCAACAATGCCCTGTAGCCAGCACCGTAACGTGCTTCAGCGAGAATACCAGCCTGACCGCCTATCGCTAGACTTCCTACAGTACCAAACGCATCAATAAATCCAGCTTGCACGAATTGCGAGTAGTCGATTTTGCCAGATTCAAAATCGTTAATGCGATCGCCCTGCCTGCCTACAAACCCTAGCGTTGCAAAGTCCCACGTATTGTATATCCCCGACTTTAGATAATACGTAAATGGATTGAAAGTACCCTCTGCGATTTGCTTAGCGACCTCCTCTTTAGAGATACCAAATCCAAGTGTATCACCAGAAGTATAGACATTATCTGTAGCGCCTTTACCATAATAAGGGTCAGTTACTAATTTGAAATACTCAGACGCTCCAGTTGCTTGTAAATGTGCTACTTGAGTGTTGGAGGCGTACCTTCCTATACCAAGTATCCAACCAAAATAATCGGTCTTATCGCTATCGCCTATACGAGTTCCTTCTATTTTTTGTGGTGCAACAGATTGTTCCTGAACATACTTTCCACTTGCTCCACGTATCACATCGAATGGTAAGCCCGTATTGCCGTCACGAGACAAGTAGCTAGCCTCTGCAATTTCAATGAGTTTAGCAGCATCCCATATAAATAGATTCTTGTTAAAGAAGGTTCCCCCTATTTCACCATTATCGTTATAAAAATGGTTATCCGTCCATACATTGCCGTATAGCATGCCATCTGCACCAATTTCTAAATCCCATACCATACCCGGTACTAGGAAACTACCTGGTGGTACTGCAATAGGCGTAGTAGAACCTAGAAAGACTGGTCCTTCTTTTTTATTGAATGGGTCTTTAACGATACCTAGTTTGCCGCCAAACTGCTTACCAGCACCGAAACCATCATCAAAATTCCAAAATGGTGCATCATTTACTCTAAAATCGTCGCCAACGATAGCGTATTCGTTGCTTACTCCTTTTTCATCCGTATACGTGATGACAACCACTCCAGAAGCGGATTGAATTCTTTGAATATACTGTCTTTGTAAAAAGGTTTTCTCTTCAAGTAATGATTGATTTTTGACTATTGCATCACCTTTTAATTTACCCTTGTCATCAGTGTTCAATGTGATAGTCGTCAAGCCGTTATATTTGTCCTTTTTGCTAGACAAAATGAACTCACCATTACCAGACCCTGAAGCAATGTATTGAGGTAGCTTACCTCTTGGCACACTACTTTCTGATAAGTCATCACCAGTAAGCTCCACAGCTTTACCAGAGTAATCACCTTTATTGTCTATATCGTTGAGATCTATAACATAGACATTACCTCCAAGCATGTTGAAACCTGAACCATATCGATTTGTAGAATTTGGAGAGGTTAATGCAAGATAACTACCATTATTAATGGCCATATCCCAATAACCGTTAGGAGGTGTGACACCTAAGTCTATGACTTGTTTTTCAGTCATAAAATCATAATCTAATTGATCAATGTTAATACGCATTAAACGACCAGCTGTACCTGAATGATAACCACCAGTAGAAACATATAACCAATCATTATCCACAACTAGTGAGGTCAAACCACTTTCAAAATTATCGGTTTGTATTTCATGAATAATTTCTAGTGTTTGAGTGTCTAACACTAAGATTTTATCTTTATTGTTTACAGCGTTAGGAGAGAGAATAAATGCTAATGTGCCATCATTAGTATAAACAATTTGATCAGAAACTATGCCTCTCATATATACGGCTTTCTTATCTAATTTATCGCCTAACTGGTATTCTTTAATAGTTTTGACAAGTTTAGTTGATGTTGTTACTCCTTGTTCATTCTTTTCATGATTGTATATGTGTATGGCATTATTCGTCGTGACAATGACTTCCTCTGCACCTAGTTTCCATGCTTGAACAGGATTGCTATCTATAGGTAAACCAATTAACTCATTACCGCCATCAGAGGATGCCTTAACTATGCGTTCTATGTATACAGAATGCATGGATAGTGAAACCCCTTGAGGCAGATCTATGGTGAGCGTTTGCTCATCTGAAGTAGATTTTGCAGTAACTTTAAATCCTTGCCAGATTAGCCCTCTATCTGGATCTATATCGTTACCAGTTGGATTTTCAATCTGGTTACCACGAGGCACTAGCCAAACTTTTACATCAAAGTTTTCAGCAGACTGCTCGTTTGGAATGACATCTTTTGCAGTAACACTAAGCTTCCTATCCTCTGAAAGATATTTCAACTTAGTAATTACTGGTGTGAATGACTGAGAAGAAGGAATATCAGGGAATGTGATTTCTGAATCTACGATATCAAATGCGTTAGATGGTAATACGCGTTTATAAGCCCCAGTAATTGTATAAGAAACAACTGTTGAAGACGTTGCCATCGAAGCAAAGATTCCAATCGCTGAAATACCTGCCATTGCTCCAGAAAGTCCTCCGCCTGCAAAGCGCATTGCAATACCTGCGGCAGCTCCTGCATGCCATATGGCAGAGTTAATATCAACTCCCTTAACTTCTACTTCACCAGTATCATACTGTTCTTGACTCTGACGATAACTAGTCATGTAAGTACCAGAGAAACCACTGCCTTTGTATGGCGGGCTTGCCGTCCGTGCCATACCATCAGCATCAATAAAGCCGTTATCGACTAGCCACCAAGTATCATGCTCAGTACCATCTACGTCACGGATAGTACCTTTTTTCCAGAACATGACTTCAGTACCAGCAACTAGCTCTTCAAGCTCCCCTGTTTCCGCATTGATAGCTTGTTTAGGTACTTTAATTGCTAACTGTAATGGTAGATCAGATTTATCGTCGCCAATATTTATCTCAAAAGCTGTCAGCGAGGTGATCACATCTGGAGCAGGAAGTGGCATCCCCACATCATCTAACGCCACCTCATTGATAGATACCTCAGTACCATCAGCAAGTGACCCAGGTGCTATCATCAACTGATTGCCATTGGTATCTTGCACTACTGTACCATCGCCTTGCGTGATGGTGGCCGTACCAGTGATTGGCTCTTTTATCTTGAGTAGCAGATCATACTGTCTACTGTTGTTGATGACGGATACTTTAGCAGTACCAGTCTGCTTCGCATGTATCATACCGTCAGCGGTAATGGTCGCTATACTGTCATCACTGATATAATAAGTTGTACCCTTATCAGCAGCATCAATACGATTGCCATCGATATCCGTTACTTTTAGCTGCCTTTGTCCTTGCAATGGCAGTGTGACTGCTAATGGATAGACATCGACTTCGATATCGTCATAGCTATTTGGTATATAACCATCTAAGCTCACACTAAAGGCATTGACCCCTTCGATGCCGCGAGCGATGACCTTAACCACCGCTTGCCCTGCGCCCACTGCCTGCACATTACCTAACACATCAACAGAAATCACACTGTCATCACTAGACACAAAACGTACATAATCAGCAGGTAAGTAAACACCTGATTCATCTTCAAAGTCACCAGTGAGCTGTAGCCTATCGCCACTGCCTATACCTAGGCCTGTTATACGCTCAATATTGATCATAACTAAACGGGCATCACTGATATTAACCGTCAGCTCTATCGGTTGACTGGTACTAAAGCCATCATCAGCCTGTAGTGCTATTGTCGCCTTGCCTGTATAACCTGTCTCAGGTGTAAATACCAAAGTATTACCATCTGCAAGCAGCTTACCAGCCCCATGAGTACCACCTATCACTTGCCAGAAAACAGCATCGCCTTCTAGGTCTTGAGCGATATCATTAAGACTTGCCTGCGTACCCAAATCGACATGAGTACGATCAAATGCTTGGCGTTCCTCTTCACTAAGCACACCCACGGGCGCGCGATTGGCTTTAAAACCGTAATTGGCAAACAATATCTGCCGATCACTGGCATCAATATTACCATCACCATTGAAGTCTGCTGTAGCATTTGTTGCTGCAAAAGCGGCATCCCACCGTGCAGAGTCGAGACTGTCAACATTACCATCTTGGTTTATATCACCAGCAAGTTGGATACTTACTTTAGTAGTACCTTGCCCTGTCACTTCTAACTGCTTAAAGCCTGCTTGAGTTATCCGAATTAAAGACGTAGTAACCCCGTTAGTACCCGTTTTGCTACTTAATAATTGCGTTCCTGAACCAATGCTACTGATGGTACTACCTGTCGTATGAGTTACCGCAATGATAATACTGCCTGTCGCGCCTGCAACCTTTTGTGTGCTGGTAAGCTCAGACTCACGGATACCATAGCTCAGTGCGACTGCCTCATTGGTGAGATCACCGGTCCAAGTGTTAGTCGTGTCATCACTCCAGTCGATAGCCGCACCAAGATAGGCTGAAGCATCTGCGCCAAGCAGTTGCCCGTCATCGGTATAGCCATAGCGATCTCCTGCGTCACCTGTCATCAATGGACGAGCAATGATTAGGTTACCTTGCGCGTCATAACGGTAGACGATACTGGTTAGATCGTCTTGTGCATTCATACCAACGACACGCTCAATTCTACCTTCAGTATCGCGGATGAACTGCACGCGAGATTGATGACTGCTATCACCGACCAGTGCAATGCCACTATTTGTCACTAACCATTGGCTACCATCGGCAAAACGAATTTGCTCGATACTGCCTGTTTGGCTGACTTGATAGCTGTCCCCTTTTGTATTAGTCAATACAAAACTGGTGGGTATCCATGCCAGCCCAGTATCTGCATTGTATAAGCGATCGCCTTGCGTCGCTAACGTCACGCTACTTTGGCTATCGAGTGTACCAACTCGTAAACCCCAACCTTCACTCTCGTTAAATACTGGCTGATACTGTCCATCTGTCTGCTCGTCAAGCTGGAGCGTAAAGCGCAGGTTGCTAACGACACTGGCATCCAAGCCTGCTGCTGTATTGTCTATGACATTTGGTAGTTGCATCCATAATCTTGTACCGTCCCGCCAAGGCGCGGTCGCACCTAAGGCGTCCCTGTCTGCTTGATCATGAGTAAGATGAGTATCTAGTAGTGGTAGCGTCCAGTTGCCAAAGTCTTGAGTACCAGATTGGCGAATATCGGTATTCTCTAAGCTACGCAGTAAAGAAATAGTATGATTACCAAGCTGATAGATAGCATCCGAATGGGTAGTCGCTGCTACTTTATCTTGGCTATCGATCAACACGTTCGCAAGCTTAGTGCTCACGCGACCTGCCAGATCCCATGCGGTTAGTCGTAGCTGATAGACACCATTGACAAACTGAGCAGGGTCTAATGTCTTAAGCTCAATAGCATCGTTAAGATTCTCTGCGCGGTAATTTTGCTCTGATAATGTGAGCCAGTTCAAGCTTTGAGTGGCTTGACCGACACGCATTGGTGCAATTTCAAGTGTATACCCCATCATTTGCGCATCTTGTAAGATGGCAGCGATGGCAGTTGTGTTGTTGATAGTAATAGGCTGCGTAGAAGTATTTGCTGTACTTAGCACCTCAGACCACGTCAATGCCGGAGCGGTACTATCAGAAGAGTCTTTGACTCGAACCTGACTAATACTATTATGGCTAAAGCCATCAATATCGGTAGCCGTTACTTTTATCTCTATAAGGCCATGCATACTTGGCTTTAGTTTGAGACGACCAACGTTATCTAGCGTGACGTCTTGCCATACCTCAGGATTACTACCACCCAGTGCCTGCCCGCGCATCTGTACTTGGATGTCAGCTATCGCAGCATAGCTGTCTGCACGTACCGTTGCTGTGACTAATTGCCCTGGCATAATAGGCGTGCTTGGTGTTAGGTTAACTGTGATATCAGGACGGATGCTGGTCTTATCAGCCACCACTCTCAAGGTAAAAATGTAGGAAGCCGTATTGTGTCCATCATTTACCGTCGCGGTTACTTGATAATCGCCCACTTGTCCAGGGCCTGGTATCCATTCGATGACACCGCCCTGCTGATTGTAAGAGGCACCTTCAGGTAAGTTTGCAAAGCTGACCGTTAGATTGTTTGTTTGTGCCTCGCCATCGGCATCATAAATACTAATGCCTTGGCTTTGATTACTATCTTCACGGATGATGGGCAAACTAAACTCACTTCCCACTACTAACGCATGGTTACTGGCATTGATAGTCGGTGTTTTATTGACATCTAAGACGCGTACTTGTACCGTTTTTAGAACACGTATTTGTCCATCAGTCGCTGCAAAGGTGAACTCATAAGCCTCATCAGCTTGTACTGCATTATCAACCGTTTGCAGCGATGGCGTCCATTCAAAATAACCTGTGGTTGCATTAAACAGCACGCCATCAGGGGTATTATCATCATAGACAAGGCTATAACGGATTGCGTCATTATCGCCATCTTGCGCTAAGAGGTTAAAACTTAATGTCTGACCTTCATAGATCAGTTGCATCGGCATAGACAATAGCACTGGCGACTGGTTGGTATTGGCAACCTTGATGGATATCTTTTGGCTCGCAACTGCCGTACCATCTGATGCTGTGACCACCAGATCATATACTCCTGCATTTGTTTGTGCGGCAAACTTGCCTGGCAACCAAGAAAGCAGCAGTTTGCTTTGCCCATTACTCATAGGCTGCGTTGTCACGGTCATGCCTTTGGGCAGTCCTGACACATTCCAATGAGCTGCATCCAAATCATTATCTCGAGCAAATAGCTCAATGCCAAAGACTTGTCCTTCATGAGCCTCAATGCTGATAGTATCGGTATTTGCCGTAACTTGGCCTAGTAAATGCGCTTCTCCTGTTAAGACAGCGTCAAGTATTTCTGGAGACTGGTTCTCAGACTTAACGATAATGGTAATGTCTTTTGTAGCGACATTTGGTACCGGCGTGGTTCCTTCTGGTAAGGTATAGCCGGCATTCTCAGGTGGTAACCCACTATCAGATACTGCAAAGGTTAAGTTATATTTACCGATTTGTGCAGGTGTCGGTGTCCATACCAATCTCGCCTTACCATATTGCGCTTCTTGAATGATTCTAGCGCCTGCAGGCAGGCTGTCTTTCATAAAGCTTAAGGCATCTTGATCTAAATCAGTCACCTCTATAGGGATAGATAGCTGCTGACCAGCTACTGCTACCACTTGTGAGGGTATATTAATGACTGGAGCTTCTGTCAGACTGGTCACAGTAACCACAAAAGAGGTATTGGTAATCATTGCTTGATTGGCATCGCCATCGCCATCATCTTGAGCAGTGAGCTGAATAGTATAGCTACCACGATCGCCTGTCGTAGGCGCAAAACGAATGACTCCTGATACTATGCGACCTTCTGTTAAAAGTGTCTCACCTGTTTGCTCATAAGTTGCAAAATCTGGCAAGCCATTTAACATCAAGGACAACGCATTACCTTCAACATCTAGCACACTGACGGGTACTTCAAGAATACTGTCTTTTGGTACGGTAATGCTATCAAGCTCACTGAATATCGGTGCTCGATTGGCATTATTTACAATAACAGGAACAGTCATCGTACTAACAGCGGGTATGCCAGTACCATCACCATCATCAGTGGCAGTTACAGTAATGTAGTAAGTACCCGCTTGTTCGTAGTTTGGTCTCCAACTAATCTCTAAAGTCTCCTCATCGAAGACCGCACCTTCTGGTAACCCTTCAACCTGATAAGTGACTGTGGAGGCTATATCAGAACCATCTTCACTGATGGCATCTGCGCCCTCACGCAGACGGATCTTGGGTGTGAAGTTTGGATTGTCAGGATCAAAGGCAAACGTACTGATACGTAATGGCTGTCCCTCAATGATCTGCCACGACTGTACAGGCTCAAATATAGGTGCAGCGTTAGCATTAGCAACATCTAAGCTAAGTGTTTGTGTTGCAACCGTAGTGACGGCGCGCGCGCCATCTGCAGGATGATAAGTCGCAATCAGACGAATAGGAACCTCGGTCAAGCCAGCTTGAGTAAAACCAGGTGTCCAGCTGAGCCATCCTGTTTTGCCATCTAACTTGGCACCTGCTGGTAATACGCTAGCGTAATACTCAAGCTCTACACGCGTACCGTCTGCTTGATTGAGCCCACCTGGCATACTGCCTGCAAGCTGAATACCAAAGGCTTCACCTTCACGCAGTTGCTGTGTCTCAATCATCTCAAATACAGGTTTGGCGTAGCCCTGTACCACTTCAATATTAAAATCGTAATACTGAGTGTGTTTTCCATCAGTGGCAATAACCCTAATATTGTCATAGATCCCAGCTTGATCATAACTTGGTAACCAGCTTAATGTTTGAGTAGCGGCATCATACTGTGCGCCATTCGGCAAGTTTTTAAACGCTACCGTAACAGCATCACCGTCAGCATCCACTATATTGATTGGTAACTGTAACGACTGACCTTCTGTCAATCGGAGGTTACGGACTTGGCCAATCACGGGGGCATGATTACCGCCTTCTACGCTAATATTGAAGCGTTTTAAAGCAACACCCCCTCGGCTGTCAACAACGCGCACTAGAATACTAGTGTCTGCCAAATCTGGGGCAGTTGGTGTCCAATACAAAGTAACTTGGTTTTGATAGTTACCATCGTCATCTTCTACTACCTGCTCTTGCATAGTAATAGACATGCCTTTTGGTGCATCTACCAATGACCAAGAAAATACTTGACCATCCTTATCAAGACCAGCAAGGCTAGCTTGCCAAGCTACTCCTGCTTTAGCACTTAGCAGCTCATCTGTATCTGATAGTTGAGTGGTGTCTACGTCTGCATCATCTACCACAACTGCTTTTATGCTAGGAGGTAAATTGTCGTAAGGTAGGGCATAAACATGATGAGACAGCTGAGCTTTAACCAACTCACCTGCTGCTTGTGTCGTCGTAAAGTCAGACGTAGGTCTGATCGTAACTGTGATATTTTTTAGAGTTTCACCTTGTGAAAGTCGACCACCCATGTCAGCTAGTGCTTGGGTGGCATCTATCACCCATAGTCCTTGCTGGGCACCCCCAAGTTTGTCTGCATCGCTAATAGAATCAGCGAAGTACTGACCTGGATCTAGCAGTAGCATTAGTGCATTTTTGATGTCATCAACACCAGTATTGGTAATACTCACATCATAACTCACCGAACCTGTGAGTCGATCTGCTCGAGTATTTGTAAACTGAATATCGACCCGATTGCTAAAGTCACTTACAGCGGTAAATCCAACCACATAGACACCATCCAGCCGAATCTGAGCACGGCTCAGTACATTAGACGATACTTCTAAACGCCACTGATCAGGGGTAAGATTAGGAACGGTCAAAATGACTGATTGCGATGCCGCATCCCACATCACTTGCTCAGGTAGCAAAGACTGCTTACTACCATCGCTTACAGACACTAGTCTATAATTATTAGGATTGATAACACTACCAACGTCCTGTATATCCTGACCTGATTGTCCTAGCCACATGCCTTGATCAAACGTAACCGTGATCTGATTTAATGGTAGTGGCAATAGAGCACCATCATCGATAGATGACCGTACAACCTTTGGCGCTTTGATTGGCGCTATTTCATCAATAAAATTTGTCTGCGCTAGCAGGATTCTGCCATCACTTGTAGTCATTACTGCTTCAGAACGTGTACCGCCTTTTGCAATTTCAGTGACCTCTCGAGTTTTTAGATGCACCATCCATAGCGAAGCACTGTGAGCCACCTCTGCACTTTGCTCTAACTGACTACCAGCAATAAGCAAGCCTGCAAGCGCGGTGTCTGCCTGTCCAAAAGCAATATTGTCAATTTGACCTGTAAGTGTGTATTCGATCTCTGCTCGACCTTTGTAGCGACCTGACATTGGGAAGCTAACGATATCTGTTGTACCATGAGCGGCAGAGATAATTTCTTTACCTGTCCAAACAACGCCCCATAAGCGACCATCAGGTCCAAAAGCTAGGTCTCTGACTTGGTTATTCGAGAAGTGTGACCACGCTTTTTTGCTGTCCGTTTCTGTAGTATCCAGCACCTCAATACCGTTGCCGCTACTCACGTAAAGCTTATTTGTTGTAGGATCAACTGCTATAGCATGAGTTAATGGCTCATTCGATGGCAAACTATAATTTTCAATTATATCGCCTGTATTAACATCAACTAACCACAACTCACTACCTGTCATGACCCAGAGCTGACCTAACTTATCTATAGCCATATCTAAGATAGGGGCAGCAACGCTAAATAAAGGCAAAGTACTGTAACCACCATCCTTACCATCAAAACGATACACCTCGTTGCGCAGCTCGCCTGCACTGACTAACAACTGACCATTGGTCAGCTGCACCATTGCCGTAGCGCCGATATCAGCACTACTAGATGAGTAGCCTGACGCAAAACCTCTCAAAGCAAAGGGTGCCAATACTGACTGTAAGTCACTGGTCTGAGTAATTTCGCCTACTGGTGCTTGATTGGCAACATATCCTGGCATTCCCTTTTTAACAACCTCATATAAGGCGTTGTCTTGGTAGGCCCGGTCGTGTTTTGCTTGCGGCATCTGCTTGGTTTGTTCAAGCTGCTGTTGAATCCCTAGCTGCTCTAACAGGCTTGCTGTGCTGCCATCGTCAGGTAGTACCGCATTACTGATTGAAGCCGTTTCAGTATTACCTGCCAAATCAGTCGCCATTGTCAAGAACTCATAGCTACTGCCTACTTCTCCAGTAAATATAGCACTGCCTTCACTACCGACAGCTTGCTTTTTCCATATTCTAAAATCACCGCCGTCTTTTGCTACATATACGGTCACGTGCTTAACACCAGCACCTTCGTCAGTTGCTTGCCAGTTCACTTGGTAAGTTGGCAAATCAGTACTACTAATACTTTTTGCGCTAATCGCACTGATAGGCGCTAGCTTATCCAACTTATAGCTCAGTGACTCACTATCAAAAGGTTCTATCCCATTGAAAAATATTCTAGCGCTAGCTGTTATATCATCATCGTGTTCTGATTCCACACTATTAGTGACGGTATAACTCACATAGCCTTTGTCATTGATTGATAACAGCTCTCTAACGTCATCTGTGATAACCAGTCCAGTCTCTGGATCGATCGCTTGCAGCAACCATGTTGCTACGCTACTCTCTGCATCAATGCCTGCACTAACCCTAAGGATGAATCCTTTTGTTGCTGTAAAGTCAAAATCACCTTGGAAACTTGCTTTATCTCCAGGCACACGAATATTAATATCACCAATTTTTATATCTTTTATTCTGATACGATAAGGATCTAGGCTGTCATCTAATTCAGAGACAATTCTAATTTCATTAACGACTTGTTCTGTTTGATTGTCGAAGTTGATGGTGAAAGGCAATGCAATATCAGCTGGCAAGTAGCTCACACCCTCTGCATTCGATAACGCTTTAGGACCTTTGACAGATAAAACACTTTGGTCATTTTGTTCAGAGATTTGTGATAAGTACTGGGTCAAGTTTAATGCTTGCGGCCCAATCGGTCTAAAATCCTCGTCTAACATACCAATATGACGCAAATATTCAAGCTCTGCTCTACCACCCGCATAGACATTGAAGTTTAAGAAATGTGTATCGGTACTAGCACCTAAATCAAATTGCTCAAAGTCAGGAGATGATGGTACGGGCACAAAAACGCCCTCACCTTCAGGATTTTCTCGAAACTCAGAATAATCATAATCAATTACTTTGGCATCAGGGTCGCCTGACCATTTGGCTGTATCACCATACCACTGCTGAACCTTGGCAAAGAAACTTACCAAGTCGGCTTGAGATACAAACTCATCGCCCGCTTTTCCAACTAAAATCCCTGTTGCTAAGGTTGCATTTAAACTAACCACTTTAACGTCTTCACGGATTGGTGGGGCGTCGTCAATGGGACGCAATAGACCAGCATCTTCTAGCGCTGCCAGCCAGCTTTTTTCCCACTGATCTTTTTCAGAGGCTAATAACTGTAAAGTTTCACTAGCTTCGATATCAATCAATATCGCTTGTCTTATTTTGTCAGCATGTTTTATTTGATCGGCAATGAACTCTTCGCGCGTAATCGGCGTCGCGCTACCGAAAATATTAAACCTAAATGGTAGTGATAAACTCTCTTCTGTGGTCATGTGTTCTTTGGGTTCTTGACTCAAAAACTTCGCAGTTAAGCCTTTGCTTATTTTATCGAGATCTTGAACACCACTATCTAGTAGACCTTGCTCTTTCCAATCTGGTCTAATCATATACATTTGATTGCGAAAGCCTTCAAAATCATAGGCCAGCCATTCGTTCAGTCCAGGATACGTTTTGATATTGAAGGTGCTACCTACGAATCCACCAGCCCCTACATCAAAAGCATATCCAGGAGCGAGGTTCAAACCATTAGTGTTTAAAGCACTGTCCAAAACAGCCCATGGTACATCTCTGCGCATGCTACCATCAGCTGGGGTTTCACCATACTGTTGGTTATTGGCAATATCAACATATCGACCATCTGGCTGTCCCCCAATATTAGAGGAGAATATGATGTAAGGTATAGGCAAACCTTCAAACAAGTTGTCACTATAACCCATCTCACTTGTCCCAACATCAAAGCGCACGTAAGGTGTGTCTACGTTGGTTAAGCTCTGTAAAGAGACGCTATAGTCATTCTTACCACCTGGCTCAATATCACGACTTCCGCCGATACCGATAGTGACGTCAGGCTCAATGAAGCGCTCAACCAAATAGCGATACGCTTCAGTGACGCTCTCGCCATTAGTGTTGATCACCTTAATGTCATACAGTCCGTAAGGTACTTGCCGTAAGTCAAATATGGCACGGATATGGGTAGCATCAATGACTTGCCAGCGTTCTGGCTCAACTTCGAACACCCCTGGTCGTACAAGCTTCACTAAGGCACCAGCGGCAAACTGACTGCCTTTGATATCTACTGTCACCCAACGATGGTCATCAGTACCGCGGCCACCTTGATCCGGTGTGACTTCAGTAATAGACAATGGCATTGCTTCTGCTAGTAAGCTAACTTTAGGCTGCTCACCAGAGACGGCACGAGACTTGACCAAGATATAGTAATCACCTGCCTTAGAAGTGGGTATCATAACTTGTTGATTGGCTGACATTGCATCGGTATATGCCGCATCATAGTTATAACCACTTGGGATGTCGCCATAACGGACATAGACCTCATTGACCGCTTTATCATTATCAGATTTCAGTAAAACTCGTAGTGTCTCGCCATCTGATACATTTACTTTATATAACTTAGTATCATCACCATTTAGTGACAGCAATTCCTTAACACCTAACTCAATCTCTGGAACTGTCACCGCAACACTGGCTGCCGATGCATTGAAGTTGTTCGCTTCTCCGGGCGCAAATACCAGTCCATCGCCGGTATAACGAATACTGCCTTCGTACACTTCATTGTAAGCATCAGGACGAACAATCACTCGCCAATTACTGTCTTTTACAGGTGGCATCGTGATTTTTACCAAATCACCTTTAGCGTTTTTATAACTTTTTAAGGTAGCTGTATAGCTTTCTTTAGCGGTTAGACCATTCGTATGGTATACATGACCCAATAAAATATCATCTTTATCCCAAGCATTATCAGAGGACAGATAAATAGCATCCGCCCAGCTTCCATAGGCTCGATTATCAGACTGATTTTCTACTGAGTAAGTCACCTCAATCTCGTCACCAACTGCTACTGACGCCGGTACTGTCGTATCAGTCACTACTAAATCTGACGCATCAGGAATGGTAATTAATATAGGCTGTAACGCCGCACTATCATTATTGCCTTCGTTGTCAAACTCAACGACACGACCTGTATCAGCTACATTATGGCCTGCATCAGTTAATACAAAGACGTAATAAGCCCCATCATAGTCTATCGGCGCTTTAAGACTTAGACTGGCATCATAAGTACTATCTTTATCTAGACCACCCTTGTGACTGACGTAACCTAAATAAGTATCTTTTTGCGTGTCTAAGAAACGGTCTTTGGAGAGATAAATACGATCATTCCAACCATACTGATTGTCAGGTACAGCGCCGCCTTTATTGATAACTTGATAATCTACTGAGAACTGCTGGCCTGCAATAACATTGGTTGGTGTGGCGACAGAGGTAACTTGCAAATCTGGTGGTGCAACAAAAGTAATCGGTAGATCAATGGCGGTAACATTATTACCCTCATCGCCGAACTCCTGAACAAAGCCCGTATTTCGGCTGCCATCGATAGTTTGTAGTCCTTGTCTAATGCTGCTCGTTGCATCTCCACCTTTATAAAACTCAGTATCAGCCTTTACAATTAACTTAAAATCGCCACCGATATTGGTCGGTAGTCTAAAGGTTGCTGAATTGGTATAACGCTCACCAGGCTTCAAATACCAGATATTACCATCGGCATCTCTATTGACGACTGAAGTTATTTTGGTTCGCGTATCTGTTTCAATTTTTTCGCCTCTATCGACTAGTGGGTGGTCAGATTTATCAAGATCATCGTCATTGGATAAATAAATACCATCTAACCAAAAGCCACTGCGAGTCTCTCGTGTACCTTGATTAATTACGGTCCATTTAACAGTGATTTCCTCACCAGCTTTAGGATTAGGCTTCGATACCTCTATCTTTTCTATAGCGAGATCAGGTTCACGATATTCAATATTAAGTGTGGCACGCTTAATGTTGTTATTATTTAGATCACCTTCAAATACTGATCCTGTTGTCGCATCTGGGTTATATTTCTTACCACCATATAATGAAAGTGCTTCTATGTTTGTGCTACCCATTGGTTTTTCTATTTGAGCACTTACTGCCGATGTCCTATACCCTATTCTGCCATCAGTGATAACGAATATATAATATTCACCATCAGCACCTACCGGTAGTGATGCTTTTACGTTAGCAGTATAACTTGCCCCATTCTTGAGACCAGCCATGTTTTTATGAGTATAAGTGGTTAAAACCTCATATTCACCCTGTATCATCTCAGGGTATTTACTGATAACCACAATATCTTGCCAATCTTTACTATCACTCCAAACATCAGCGCCATGGTTGGTAACTGTCCAAGATATATCAGTAAGCTCACCTGAAAAATTATCGGGTTGAGTGATAATTTTAGTGACTTGTAAATCTGAAGGCTGACTATTGACCTCAGTATCTGTCAATAGCTCGTTATTCGCTTTCGTAAGTTCTTGAATTGAATCTTTATAGCTTGCAGACGTATTGGTTCTCACAATAAGATACTTAGCATCTATTGATGGTGCCAATGTCACTGTTTGTGAGTTGGTATACTTCTCTAGATTACCCAGCCCTCGGCTTTGCTTATAGCTACCCAGTAACCACTTTTCTTTAGCAGTAGTTAAGTCTGTGCTATCGGATAACCATACCTCATCGACCCAATTGTTAATTTGGTCAGCCATTTTTTCTTCGAACGCATCGGCAATATTTTGTACCGTATAGTTAAAGCTAAACTCACTACCTGCCTTGACCTGTTGATCAGCGGTCACTTCTATGACCTTTAGGTCAGGAGGCGTATATCCTAATACGTCTATTTTTCTAGACGAATAGTTATTGTTATCCAGCTCCGCTGGGTCATTTGGGTTGACGTTTGAGGCTAATGTATCTTCTAAAATAACATCGTACGTATCACTCCATACGGTGATATACCAAGTACCTGATAGAGTGCCCTCAGGGATAGTCGCACGAATATCACCTAAATAATCTTCACCAACTTTCAGATTACCTGTATGAATAACTTTACCCAGTAAAATATCGCCACGGACAGAACGCGGGCGTGTTGGGTCTTTTGTTAGCCAAACTGTGTCTGTCCAACTATCTGTTTTAGCCTCTATTCCTTGCGTGGGCGCAGAGCCTTTATTACTAACTTTATAGCGCACATCAATCGTTGAACCGTGTGCAACTTGATCTGGGGCGACTACTTCTTCGGTCACCAAGTCAGAAAAAGGTACCGCATTGACATGTAGCTTTTTAACAAGATGATTATTAACTTCATTAGGATACTCATCTAGTTTGTAAGTATCATCAGCAACTACAATGACATAAACATCACCGCGATAATGAATGGGTATATCAATATCTGTTGATGCAGAAGTATAGCTTTCTGTTGGTGCCAATGCAGACGGGTTACTGATACGACCGATCAAAGTATCGTCAGCACTTAATTTACCGTCCAATGATAAATAAACCGCATCTTGCCATTGCTTATTGGTCGATTTTGAACCTAAGTTACTTACGGTAAATTTAACAGCAGTTCTAGTACCTGCTGTTACCTCTTCTGGAACCACAGCATCTGTAACGCGTAAATCAGGGCGAGCGTATAAGCTTACCGCTAAAGCATCCTCTGACACTTTTTTATTATTTTGACTAAAGTCACCATGCTCGTAGATACTGTTATTTTTATTGGTAACAACCTCTAACCGCCAAACCCCTTGCATTTTTTGCGGTAGTCTAATTTGTTCCTGACGAGTATATGTTTTTCCAATTTCTAAGGGCTCTACATAGTTATATTGACCTAGTGATATGATGTTGGTTTCATCTGATGTAGATATAAGCCTTACTTCGTCTACCCATTGTCCTTGTGCAATAGCATTGCCTTGGTTTTTTACTTGCCATGACAGCTCAATTAAATCACCCTCTTTCGCTTCTGCAGGAAGAGAGATATTGCTAACAACCAAATCCGCTGACGGTGACAAGCTAATTGGTATGGAGACGGATGTAGTATTGTTCTTATAATGAGTAAACTCGAATACACCACCAGTCTTAATATGTAATGTATAGTCACCCTCTAACCCATTAGGAAGGACAACCTGAATCGTACTATTATATGTGTCACCAGCACTCAAGACGCCCAAGTGACTTAGGTATCCTAGATTCCATATTTTGCCACTACCATCAGGGTTCTCAGAAAGCCATACCTTATCTGTCCACTGATTTTTATCAGTGATACCAATTCCTTGATTACTCACTTGCCAAGAGACATCAATGGTATTGCCGCTGGTTGCAGTACTAGGTATCGACACTGAATCAACCACTAAATCAGCATATTTAGTCGGCATGACATCTACAGCATCACTGCTCATCATGACATTGTTATTGTCTAAATCATTTTCCCAAACTGAACCAGCACTATCAGTTTGTACAAATATACGCCCATGACGCGTAAAGTCAGGACCAAACTGATAGCTGATACTGTCGCTATAACTTTCACCAACTGCTAACTCACCATGGTGCTCTTTAGTGGCTAAGATAATATCATCACTATCACCTAGTACATCATTGGCAGAATAGATGATACTGTCTGTCCAGCTTAACGTTTTACCACTACCAATACCTTGGTTGGTTACAGTCCAATCCACTTGGATGGTTGCAGGAGCAGCAATAGTCTGCTTTGGCGCTTGTACCGAAGTGACCGCAAGATCAGCATAATCATTTATGGCAATTTGTTGTAACTTTTGCGCGCTATTATTACCCTCACTACCATTTTCGGTGTTACGGTTAGTCGCATCGGTTACAACGATGAAGTACCATGAGCCTTCTAAACTGACAGGAATGTCGTAATTGATACTACTAAGGACTTTATCACCAGCTGCAATCGAGCTGTGAATGGTTTCTTTTAATAAAATATCGTCACGATCAATACTATCGTTTTTTGACAGATAAATACGGTCAACGACATTTTCTGCTATAGCTTCACCTGCATTGACTGTCTCCCAATCTATCTGGATAGGCTCCCCACCTTGAAGTTTACCTATCGTACTAATTTGACCTACAGTCAAGTCTGGTGACACGACACTCATGGTAGTGGTTGCGGTATTGTCATTCTCTTCTGACTCTACAATATAACCAGAATAATCAACTTCTAATCTAACCGTCCAGTCACCATTTACTAGTTGCGGAACTCTAATTGAAGCAGTCTTTGCGGTAGTGCTATTGGGCATCAAAACGATTGCGTCTAGCGGTAATGTGATAGTAGCGGTTTGACTTGGATCATTGGTATTGGTAAATACCATTCTATGGTAAGTGTTGGCATTGATAATATCTGTGCCAGTGTTTGACAGATCGAAGGTAACTTCAATTGGTTGCCCAACTTGCACCTTGTCATCGATTGATAAATTATTAACGGTTAAGTTTGGTATTGGCTCTTCACCAACGAATATAGCACCTGTAGAGATCGCTATATTATTCCCTGTCTTATTCGGCTCGTAGGTATTACCAGAGGCGTCTGTTTTGATGATAACGTAGTAATCACCCAGTAAATTTTTGGGCACTTGAATCTTCATAGAGGATTCATAAGTTGCATCAATAGCTAAGGTGCCCGTATGAGATTTGGAGGCAATCTTTATCGCATCTCCATTGAGGACTGCTGTTTTAGAGAGGTAAATGTCATCAACCCAGTAGTTAGCACTGGTTGAAATCGTGCCCTGATTTAGCACACTCCATGATATCTCCAAATCGCGCCCAGCCTTCGCCGCTTCTGGGAGAGAAACAATTGAAGGTATTAAATCTACATACGTTTGTAAGATATCAAAATCTGCAGAATTTTTCTGATTGTTGCTAACAGTCTCGGGCTCTAGCTGACTTTGGTTGACATCTGTTATTACAATAAGGTGATACTGCCCTGCAAGGTTACGAGGTATATCAATTGACTGCTGAACAGTATAGGACTCACCTATTTTTAGTGGCTCAGTTCTGGCTACTTGCGCTAGTACCGTACCATACTGCGCATTACTTCCATTTTTTATCAGAACAACCCGATCCACCCAGCCATTGCCTTGAGTATCTGACTCTCCATTATTTGTAACAGTCCAACTGACTTGGGCAGCATAACCAGACTTGACGGAACTGGGGGTTGTGACGGTAGACACAGATAAATCAGCATATTTTTTCTCAGATACAGACAAGTCTTTGCTTAAGGTATTGTTGTCTTCCCCACTACTATCTGAGTTAACTTCGAATATCAGTCCGTATCCTGACAAATTGGAATCTGCTGTGACTGATAATACAAAGTCACCACTACCTTTGAGTCCTTCAGGTAATTTAAAGCTGTACTGACGTTGTCTACTCTCATTAGGTAGCAAATTTTCGCTATCATCAAAGGACACCGACGTATCTAGTATCTTTTCTCCTACCGACCCATCTGCATTCTTTTTATAAAGTGTTACTCTATCCTGATAGCTAATAGGAACTGGCATATTTCCTTGGTTGGTTTCAGACCAACCCAAGGTCACCGTGTCACCTGCCTGCAACTCATCATTGTCAATGACTAGGTCACCAATCACAATATCTGGCCCTGCCGACACCACAATTTGAGAGGTATTATCTGCTTTATTAACTGATTGGTCGCCTTCTTCTATTTGTAGATAGGCATCTGTCATAACACTAATGGCAAACTGACCGAGACCATCAATACCTGCAGGCCATATGAAGCTCGCTTGACTATTTTGCACCTCACCTGGTGCAATGAGGGCATCGCTAACGACAACATCGACGGTCGCCACCACTTTATTGGTGGTGGTATTGACAATACTTAGTTTTTCTATCCAGTTTCCTAAAGCAGGCACTGTACCGGTATTTCTAGTACCCCAATTCACTGTGATGGTCTGGCCAGACTGCCAACTATCAGCAGGTGTTAATTGAATGTCGGTCACTACTAAATTGGGGTACTCAGCCAATTTCGACTCAAAGGTAGCCTTGATGATATTATTTTCTTCATCACTGCCAGTTTCAGCTTGCGTGTTGGTCATATCGGTCTCGACAATGACTTCAAACTGACCTGTGCCTGCTGCGCCCTCTGGCAATCGGATCTTCGTTTGACGTTGTCTAGACTCGGTAGCAAGAATAGATCCTTGCGTAACCTCATCGTAAGTCACTAGCTTTTGCGCAATGATATTACCCGTTGCAATTTCTTTAATGATAATACGCTCGGCGAAGTTACCTAGCGTAGGCTTAGTGCCTTGGTTTGTGGTTGTCCAGCCAATCAGGACATCACTACTAGAAGTGATGTCACTATTTGGTATTGCTGAAGACACTTGCACATTATCTACTACAAGATCCATCTCACGTGATATTGTTTCCAGCTCAATAGGTCTTGGTTGATAAGTATCGTTGACGAACGTAATAAAGCGATAGGGCAAGTCGATATTCTTATTACCATATTGCTCAATGACGACGGTGTAGTCACCATCAACAGTCGCTACAAACTCATTATCACCTAACGTTTGAACTGACTGATGACGGCCATAAGGATCAATCACACTAATGCGTGCGTTGTAGTTATAAGTCCAACCCTCATGATGATAGCCATATTGTCGTTCGAGAAGATTCTGGAAGTCCATATAGATGCGCTGCCCAGCTTCAACATTCAGTTTGAACTGCTCAGCACTACCGTCTTTATTGAGGCGACCTTGTACCAGTTGACCTGACTCAAGCGTCTGTGACGGCTCTAAATGTAGTAGTTTAAATTTATAATCCTGATTAGATTCATAGTCTGTCTTGACAATCAGTTTATAGTCGCCTTTTACTACAAGATAGCTCTCGCTACGTTCATATACCTGACGATTTGATATAGCATCTTGACCAGTATGAATATCTACCAGTCGCCAATTAACGTTACTATTTGAGTCGATCCCATCAAAATATATACGGCTTGCATCTGTAATGGTTAGCTGATATTCATGCTGCTGAATAGCAGGGGTTAGCTTGCCCGAAACAACCTGATTAAGCTCAACATCGTTATTTACAGGCGGTTGGACTTTATCTATTTGAAAGTCGACCCAACTACCACCATTGGTATAACTACGACTATCAAAGATCAGATAATAATGCCCATCAGACATGATTTTCGCAGGATAAGAGTCTTCATATCCTCTCCCTGATAGGATTTGTTGACCTTGTTCGTTATATAAGGTCCAATCTCCTCTTGCATAGGAACTCGTCGAGTTATTGCCTAGCGTATTGAAATAAATCTCGTCTCCTACTGCTGCATCAAACACGAAGCTGACTACTTCATTATTAGGTCGTGATGATACACGATTGGCTTCAGCCAAATTGATAGCACTAGCTTGAGCATCAAGATTTTTCCATTCAAAATTTGTAGAAGATTCTGATGATCTTTGCCATAGTGTCAGCTGATAAGACCCTTTAGTCATATACACAGGCGTATCGTAATCAGTGATGATTAATTTACCCGTATCATCAGTAATCAATACTCGCTGATAACTATTGTTGTAAGTTATTGAATCATTAGATAAGTTATCTAAATACCATAAACCATCATTATCCACATCCAGACTGAACGTTTTAACTTCACTTTGCTTAATACTACCTTGCCAGTTATTGATTGGCGTTTCATAAGCAGCAGTCGTAAAACCAGATACTGGATTGTTTACTTGTATTGAAGCCTGACGTTCAATCGTTAACTTCACAGAACCTGTAGAGCCCGAGTCCACACTACCATCATCTACAATTTGAGGGTTGTAATTACGGTTAGAATAACCGCTAACGCCTAGATAGTAGACACCTGTAGTTGTAATTTTATAATTAATACTGTTGGTAGTTGACGTTATCTTCTTACCACTTTCATCGAATAAATTTATCCATTCACTAAAGCTACTATCAGTATTTATATATAGCGTTTCACCGGCCGCAGCCATAAAGCGATACATATCGACATCTTTCTTCGCTTGTTCACCATCTCCAATGACAGAAATAAATTGCCTGCTCTCGTGCGGCGTAGTCACTACCTCAGTAGCTGTTACTAGCGTGTCGCCAGCATCCTTTTCTGCACTACTAGTTGATTGGCGATTGAACACTAACTCAATTGTATCATCGCTATTCAAGTCTGACCCTACTGATACTTTTAGGTAATAAACTCCATTAGCTATTGCAAGATGGGTCAGACCACCTTCTGTCGCACTAGCAATGATAGTGTCCTCTTTATCTACTATGCCAAATTCAGCTTGTGCTGATGCAGCAGCAATAGAGACGACATCATCTGCCGCTAACATAAAACGGTAATACGTCGGGCTTTCTATGGTAGATGATCGTGTTAACTTATAAGGTTGGTTAGATTTTAGTGGTACATCAATGGCAGACTCCAAAGTACTACCTTGAGCAGATAAAATGTCTGAGAGTGTGTTGGTAGCAGCAGTAAAGCTATAGCGATGTTCACCATTAACATTACTAGATATCTTAAGTACGTAATCGCCTTGCTTTAAAAAAGTGATGTCACTATTAATACCGTTAAGACTATTCTTCGTACGTATTTCACTACCGTTTGGATTTAAGAGGTGCAATGTGATGTTGGTATTGGAGGAAGTAATATCTGATAGGTTCAAATAGCCATCTTCAGTCATATGGAATGAATAGCTGTCTTGATCCTGCGAAGTATTGAACGCTCCGTTAGTTAGTGTATCGAGCTGAAGCGCTTTGCTCTGGCGCAGTACGTGATTTTTATTGACCGTAAACGTTACTGGTGTATCAGTAGGTGCATAGAACTTATTAACGATAAGATAGGCGTCGCCTGATATACTTGGGGTAAAGGTTTGCGTCTGATAATCGTAAGCATCAGAGGCTAACATTCTTCCTTGCTCATCAACAATTTTATAACGTAGCTGATTGCTGGAAATACCACCCAAATTCACTTGATATTGTTGCCCAGCTTGTACGTCTAATTTGTATATAGCCTCACGTTCGTTGGCTGCAATTTCTCCTGTCAAGCTGTCATTATTAATAGTCAGACTCTTTGCCTGATCAGCAACATCAATAATCTCAAACTCATAGTTCGGCGTGGTCATATCTGATGCAGTGACTTCTACAACATACTGGCCAGGTTGCAAGTAATAATGATTGATATATCTGCTATCTAAGTTAATCCAGCTACTTTCAACATCACCATAAGGGCCAAGCAAACGCGCAGAATAACTTCCTGAAAGCGCATTAATAGCAATATTTTTTGCAGTATCTACGTTAATGACATAACGATGTACATCACCACCTTGCTGTATTTTCCCAACGATCTTTTCATTGGTTGATAGCGTCGTCTCAATGGTATCGTATTCACGTACGAAGAGACTGCGATTGCTTAGTCGATCATAACTAGATGAGCTTGCATAAGAGATGACATAGTATTCGGTGGTTTTGGGTAATACTGCTTTAACCGTGTCGCTGCTTGTATTGACTAGAGTGTTGCCATCACTATCTACTACCAATAGTGAATTACTATACCCTAAATCCTCAAAAATGACGGTTTGACCTTGTTTGCCTTGGAATTTCTTAATAATCGGCGTACGGTAGTTGATGTTAGCTGCAGTAGACTTTTGATTGAAAGTCAACTCATCAAGATCGGCAGTGTTGGCGAGCGTAAAACCATAAGCGTAATCCTTATAGTAATCTCTTGTCTTACTAACTTGTATGGTATAGCTACCAGCTTCTAATATGCGAGTAGCATTACTGGAAAAATCGACGATTTGGCCGCGACTATCCAATAGTCTAATATCTGTATAGCTTTGCTGATACTTAGAGAATATATATTGACCCGACTCAGCAAGAGTAAACCTATGGTTAACAACATTTGCAGCAATAAAGTCTTTAGCTTCAAAAGCGGTTCCAATTTCATAAGCTACAGTTGAGATCTCACCTTTGCTGAGAGTAATATCTGTGGCTGTACTATAGCTGTATTCCGTATCTATTTCTAAATAATACTCACCAGTGTGCCTGGCAGTAAACAATATGGATTTCTGTTCAGAATAATAAGGTCGAAAAGTGTTAGTAGAAACAGTGTCGTTATTAAACCGTAAGGTCGTTCTGACATCATCATAGTAGTTAAAACTACCATTGAAAGTGATCTGATAGCGCTCTCCTGCGACCAAGTCCATCTTGATAGTCTTTGGCTTAGAAGCATCGTCAAAAACAATACTCAAAGGTTCTGCATCAGCTTCTGTCAGCTGACCTGCCACAATGGGACTAATCAAGTCAGCAGTGAAAGAAAGGGCTGTTGGTATAGCATAGTCTCTCTCTGCAGAGACACGTAACTGGTAACGACCTGACTCTAAACGAATAGTCTGCTTGTCATAATCATTAAATGTACGAATATGATTGCCATAGATATCATACAGTTCAATATCTAGTTCTGAGTTTGGTGTAATGACCAAACGGGTGCTATCAATTTCGCTTATTTCAAAACTGTAGTAATATGTCTGATTGTTACTGTTTAAACCAAGGAACTCAGATGATTTTTCTGTGCCTAATACCAAAGGTTGAAGCACACTTCTAGGTTTTTGAGCGATTTCAAAATTTAGTGATGTTGCTGCATTTGTATTATTACTGTACGCGATATAATATTCACCGCTATAAGGTGCTTTGAGTGAATAATATGCAGCTTGTTGAGCATTGATGCTGGTTACATAGTCACCATGATTGTTATAAACTATGAATGTACTGTTATAACTTGCGTCCTCAAATAGATGCAGGTAATTGTCCTTCTCACTATCCAATACTACTTTAAGCAATAAGCTATCTTGCTCTTTTGTTAGATTGGCTGCGAAAGGTACATCTATAGCAAGCTGGCTAGCTGAGCGGCCATCAATTATCTCGAACACTGCTGGCTCTCCAGCACTATAGCTAAACGCTAGCTTGTAGTTACCTGCGGGCAACCATAAGCTTCGATTGAAATCATATAAGTTCCCACTGTATAACTCTTCACCACGCTCTCCTAATAACGTCACACGCTGGTTGTAGCCGCCTTCGTCTATGGTAATCATGACAAAGTCAGCTTGTGACAGAGTAAAGCTATATTCCTTGGTAGGTGCAGTCCATTGGGCTTGCTCGTTGACCACCACCATGGTAGGTTGTACAGCGTGTACAGACGTATCTGGTTTTATTTCAAAGGTAGCTTGTGCTGGTGAGGCATTTTCAGTATCAATTTTAATATATAGCTTAGTTGGTAGTCTTTCTAACACAAAGAGATCATCAGCGGCTACTTCATGTAACCACACACGTCCACTTTGATCGTAAACAGTAATGTTAAAACCAGTGTCGTCTTGAGCATTTAAACTGAAATTTATAGGCAAGTTACTGGTGTTATCATATACGAACCATTGTGCAGCTTGACTTTCAGACAATACAATGTCTTGTGGCTCATTGTTTACAATAGGTGTTGCTAGTGTATCTACTGACACAGCTACAAACTGCAATGTAGCTGCACTTTGGTTATCGATGATTAAAGTGTATTGCCCTTTTTGTAAATACACGGCTTCAGAATATTGCTTATTGTCTTCAAATTCAGATTCTACCTCAACAATCTGAGGGAGAATTTGTGGTACTTCATCAGTTGATGTTTCCCATGTTTCTAAATAGATAGGCCCCTCAATAGGTCCTCTAACGGGGCCACCATTAAACATAGGGTAGCTAGATAATACTAAAGACCCATCTTCACTACCACCCTGAAAAAGATCAAACTCGAAACCAGTCTCCGCTAACAAATCAATCTGCCAAAATCCATCATCTTCAATAGTGAAACTCAGCTTACTAAACTGCTCAGCTTGCATATCAATAGAATGTGCATTACCCGTATTTTCGATATCTAGCGTGCCTAGATCATAGCTCTTTTGCGGATAGGCGATGATCTCCAATGTTAAAGGCAAAACAGCGTTTGTAGAAGACTCGTTTTGAGAAGGGACTTCATTCAGCTCAGAAGTACTCTCTAAAACCACACCTTCTGGAAATGCCTCAACGAACCTATCACCATCTATATTTTTTTGCAAAGATAAGGTGTATGTACCTGCTTCAGTGAGAAAAACATCACCAAAAGTATTGAATCGGGAATTGTCATATACCAATTGTGCATTTTGATCATATATTTGATAGGTGTAACCATCTGCACCTTCAAGCTCATTGAGTGTGACTGCTTGATCTTGAGTAACCTCAAAGGTATATAGCCCTATATTCTGACTATCAGGGATGGTTAGGTTATTAGTTTCACCAACTGCTAAAGCCTCAGCATCTGCCGAACTTAGGAAACGAACGGTGTTTGTGTTTGCCAATTCAGAATAACTATAGTAGTCTAGAAGTAATGAATACTCTTGATTGGCAAAGACAAACCTAGGATCAGTCCAACTCTTAAGTTCTTGCGGCAACATACTTGGAGACTCATTCACCCCCCAACCTTCAAACAGGACAAATAAGTTACTATTTGATTCTCTATCGTTACTCACTGAATCAATGAACAACAAGCCTTGTTGCTCTGGGTTAAATCTAGCAACTACTGGTTGATTGCTTTCTAAAACTAAGTCTTCTGTAAGATCAATCTCGTTTAGATTTTTTGAATTTTCAGGAAAGAAGTGCTCAATATTTAAGACAGCATTATCCCAATCTTTTATACTCTCTTCTGACTTAATGTAAAAATAACCATTAGCGTTACTCAGTCTTATATTTTGCGTACCATCAGTTATCACATTGTCCGGCCAAGTCGTTGCCTCACGTGAAACATCCTCGAAATAATATTCGTATACCCCTATTGGCGCGTCCGTAGCTTTAAAAAAATAGTAGTCTTTAGAAACATCAATACTTATAGACTCATCAACAAGGACATCACTAGCAAGGATCTCATTTAAAAATGTTAGGCTAAAACCATCAAGGATTAAGTCATTATCTGAAGGTAATACGCTATCACTTTCAATGCTGCTCACAGCATATACTTCAAACTCATTACCGGGTCTTTGTGAAGGTACTGTATATTCTATTTCGTTTATAACAATACTATATTCACCTGGCACAAGATCTATAATCTTGCCATCGACGCCTGTATAGATAACTTGACCATCTTTAATCAGCATCCATTCCCTATCTAGGCTTGAACTCATATCTATGACCCAATGAGCCTGACTATCAACTGAGAAATCTATTTTTGCAGAATCACCATAAGAGCTAAAAGCATGAGATATTTGTGTTGGCTCAGATATCTCTAATATGCCAATTGAGACATCATGTATCAGTGGAGGTAATGTAGATATAGGTAACGTCTGGATAGTAAAATCGAAGTTTTGAACGCTACTATCAACATCAAACTCTAGGTAGTAGACTCCTTTTGGTGCACTGTCAGCTAAAGCCAATGTGTCTGTTGCAAAATCAGATTCATTATAAATATACTCATTGAACACTTCACCTGTAGGTCCAAAGAGAGTGACTCTAGAGCCATTGTTGTTAAAAAGATTGGTGTCAAGGATGATTGATCCAGCTTCTTTTAACTCAAATTGGTATTTGCTCTGGAGATTATTAAAATCCACATCACTGAAGCTAACCGTTTGCTCATTATTAATCTCAATAGGCGTTGCTAGTATAGAGTCAGCACCTAGTGTCACCTTGTTCAGAATCATATCAGCTTTAGTACTGATAATATCATCCACGTTCACTCGTTCAACAATAAGGTATAAAGGACCTCGGGCCTGATTTGAGTCAAAAGACAGTTTGCTGTATAAAGCCTCTTCCTCACTGAAATAATCGTAACTAATTAGTTTTTCTTGACCAAAAGCATCAATAACAGTGAACCTAAATGACTCAGCAACGTAATCCTGAATATCAAGATTGAACTGATCATATGGTGTAGATGAGATAGAATATGACTTGCTTTCTCCCTGTTGAATACTATTTATGTCTATAATATCATTCGGTTTTAAGGTAGTAGTTACTGCTGCTTCCAAGGTTTGGATGAAAACCTTAGCATTTACTGTATCATTTGATAGGCTAGTGTTATCAACGATCAATTGATAATCATCCGGCTTTAGGTAATGTATTTGGCTAAGTTTATTACTGAAATCCTCAAAATTTATACTTTCGAACACAGTCCCAGCTATTGCACCTTTCAAGCTAAATCTTAGCGCACTACTGCCTTCTGTTACGTAAGTAGTAAGAGCAACAGGATTTTCTACTGCAAAGCGATATTTAAGCTGCTCTCCTGCATTGGTAAGTTCTGGGTTTAAGTTGAAGCCCTCTCCAATAAAAACACCTAAGTCATTGATGGTAGACTTTTTCTGAGAAATATTAATTTCTTGGTTTGTGGTTATTTCTGAATTGCTATCAATCCATACATAATAGTCACCCTCTATTAAATCAATATCAGCTGAAGTACCTGTGAGTTCCCCTTTAAGTACTAAGTGATAGTTAGTATCCAAAACAAGATAGCTATAATCTATGACATTTGAGGTCGCAGCATCAACACTTAGCACTACTTTTTTACTTTCATTCGCTGTGAAAGCAAATACTTGAGCTTTGAGTGAGTCTTCAGGCGTATACGATATAGTGAGAGGAACGTCTTGTCCTGCGGTCAAAACATCCAACGCTCTGATATTAAAATCTATGGCACCAGAAAACCTATCTTTATTTGTTATTTTTAGCTTGTAGCGCCCTTCATCTAGCATGTCAAAATATTGCGTGGAAGAACTTAATACTTGTGTGTTATTGAAAGTATCAATGATTATCCAGTCAACGCTATTTTCGTCAAATGTGTTTAAGAAATCTATACCAACTAACTGCTTAGAATTCACAGAAAAATCGTATTCATGTACTGAGCCTGGAATAACAGTTAGGCTGTTTTTTTCATTAACTTTTATGGAAGAAACATCTTCAGTATGCTGATGAAGTGTAAAATTATATGTTGCACTTTCTATAGAAGTTCTGCTTTCAACTGATAACCAATAATTGCCATTTCTTACGACTGCTATGCCTGAAACATCATTAATCAATGAAGACCCTGAAACAATTTTATTGCCTTGATCATCAAATAAAGACCATATCCCTTGATCCAGTTCAGTATTTGATTGGAAGTACAAACTATCGCCTTTCGTGACAGGAATACGATATAGCTGTGCTTGAGTAGAAGATGTCAGCTCTCCCGAAATAGGTACGTTTGTTTCTAATAATAGAGCAGATTCTTCTCCAAGGATTCTAAACTTGTAATCAGAAACTTGACTGCTATTTGCATCAACAGTCAACTCGTACTTGCCAACACTCAATTCTGCAAACTTATCTTTGTTAGTATTTATGTCTTTAGATGTAAAAGAATGGTTATTATCTAAGTTATTTAGGGACCAGTTAACATTGTCGCCTGAACTTCCATCAAATAGGAAACGACTGGTTTCAGTTATTACTAGTTCATATACGTCTCTCTCCCCTGGCTGTTCAATACTTCCTTCAATCTCATGAATACCAGGCATTAAATCCGCTGATAAAAGTATCTTAGGTTCTAATTGTTCAATCTGCCAAAGGTTTGTTTTATAGTTGTTTGAATGAGAAGACATATGATCGACCTATATTTATAATTGTTACAGTAATGTATTATATTAGAAACTTAATGTAAGACTATACTTTAATTCAAAGAACTTTTGTACAACAAGACCAGTTTTTCCACGAAATTTGTTGACTTAGGCGGTCAAAATGTAGAGTTACTAAGGTCAACTCTATGTGCATAATGTCAAGATCTGGAGATTAATCTCAAACTGAGGAATGATCTGATAAGCAGAATCTTTAGATAAGATTGCTAATAACATAAAAAAAAACACAAAAGGAATCAGCCCTTTGTGCTTATATATCTCTAAAAAACTCATCTAACAATATTAATTTATAGTCCTAAATACCAAACTACCAAACGATTTTTAGTATCAAACTCACCACCTCGAAGCTCATTCAACTCATCTCTTGTGGTTTCAAAGATGGGTTGTAGCTCTAAAAAGTTAGCATTTTTAAAGCACAGCACATCTTATATATAGTCGCTTTTTGGTTGCATCATATTAAATTAAATCTACCTCTAATATGACTCAATCAGTATCACTAACACCTCTCCCAAAAATTTCAAGACGCCAGAAGACTCATAAGCTTTTGCATCAGTAGAAGAACTTTTTATTTTTCTGATAATTCTAACTTCAACCCCTGCACCATTCTGGTTCGTTGAGCTATGACTCCTGCCGTCAAATCCGTACATATAAAATTGAGAGCTATCAATCAGTCAAACCATCTACGATGAGCAAAAAATGCAAAACATAACTCATCAAAGCAGAAGATAATTTTGCCTTACCCTTTTTCTGTAGCGGACTAATAAGTGCTAATGAATAACCGTTGTAAGTGTCTAAATAAATTAGGTCACCTTCGAATTCAGGCATGTCCTTTTCAAACTCTTCTATTTTTTTGAGCTTAGCTGATTTATCAACAACAGAGCGATATACATTTTTATTCTTCTCAGCGAGATAAAGCTCTGACTTAAGGCAGCTGATATTAACACGCCAATGCTTACTTGGTAGTATCTGACACATAGTACTTAAGTATTTATAAAAATTCTTTTTTTGCTTAAAAGTAAAACGAATTTCACTTTTAGAGCTATTAACCTTCTCATAAAATACTTGAAGCATCTCTTTCACCTTACGCCGACCCTCCTTATCCTCATATAATTTTTCAAGATTATCAAAGCATAAGTTCACTAAGGCTTGCTCTTCATGGTAATGCAGCGGTGTTGGCGCTAGTAAAATATGGTCAGAGCGTTGTTTACGTTTTTTAGAGACCAGTTTATGGTTTAGGTTACCCTCAGTATCTTTGACCAGGCTCAATGCTCGCTCATAAATCATCAACGCATCATCGTACCTAAAGTTTAAAATACTGGCCTCTCCTAACGTTTGACCGTCTTCAATGTCCCATAGAAGCTTTTCTATCATTTCACGGCTATATCTACCAAACACTGCTGAATAATGCTTTTTATCCTTATCGACAATGCTGCTGCTAGTTGACTGAGGCGCTTTTACTTTATCAGTAAACATTAACCTTTTACACTCAATCTTACGATTCACATATTGTCTAATGTTACTGAGACTGACAGCGTCATCTCTACTCTCCAAGGCGTATTTATTGTGCTGCTTTAAGTCCATACGACTGGTGCCAATCAACTTATTAACAACATCCAAAGGCAGGGTCAATTTGGCCTGTTGCAATTGATGACTTGCGATGATATCAGCGGTATGGATATATGAGCTAAAGGTTGTTGATAAATCGGCATGACCGGCAAACTCCATTAGTGCGTCCCAGTAATTTGTCGAGACACTGCGCACCCTACCTAAAAAATGAGTTTTAATATCATAGATTTTTACTTCATCATAATCTGTGAACTGCATGACAAGCATTGGGCTACATCTAAGTATAAGCGCCATATTTGATATCGCATTATGACGAAAGCTGTGCGGAGTAATGTCGTGATAAGCAGTATTTTCTAGTATACGTTTTAGTGGCTGCTCAATACTATAACGAGACATAACAGAGGACTGATACGCTAAAGTAAATAAGTAACGAGAAGACTGTCGCTTTTTTAAGTGAAAGAACCTTTTAAAATCTTCTAGCTCTTCTGACAAAAGTAATACTGATAAATATATTCGCCGTGTGCCGTCATCTGATTTCAAGTCTCGATGCGCGTTAGGGCGAACAATAACGTTATATTCAGTAAAGCTTTGATTGTCATATTCGATATCTGTAACTTGTAGTCCCAAAATCTCACTGATACGCATGCCAGTACGGTATAACAGTATTATTACAATACTAAGCGCTTGTTTATAGTACTCACTCAGCACTTGTTGCTCAGCGATACAATCAAGAATAGTATGATAAACTTTCTGAGGAACTAGGTAGCTCGACACTATTTGTGCATCACCGCCTCCTACGATGTCAATTTCAGGCGCTTGAGTATGCTTTTTTAAAGAACCATGCAGTGAGCAAATAACTGTTTTTGTATATCCTAATTTATTTGGGTTCTTTTCTACAATAATTTCGTTATATATATAGTGATAGTCATGTTTTGACCATTGCAAAAAGTCAGCAGTGCGTGTCCCCGCAATAAATCCATTCCCGATCTCGGACAAATACCGCTTTAAAGTATTAATTTTTCTTCCATTAATACACAGATCCAACATCCATCTAACCAGTCGTTGTTGATTAGGATATAGGTTTTGGGTTAGTAGACTTACTAGCTGTGGTTGAACCTGTTTTTTAGCGTTATTAAGTATCGTGCGTATCTCTTTAACTGCATCAGACCTGAACCGTTCGACTTTGACAGCATCAAGTGCGTTATCACCATTGTTACTAGTACTAGGCCCGATCATTAATTTACTAACATGCTCATCAGACAGAACCACCTTGGGTGTTTTAATGCTCTGAAAATACCTCAGTAGTTGCGATGTTGATATTGATGTTTGCTTTTGCTGGCCTGTTAGCACCTGAACCAATTGAACGTCTAAATACACTTCTGGTAGCGTTTGCCAATAGATTGCAGTATGCCGTAAGTAGCTAGATCTATGGATGGACTTAACCGTGAATTTCTCTCCAATAAATTCCCCTAGTCTTTTTATCACTTGATGGTATTTAGGAAACTGGTTTTGCGCTTGATGCTGGCGTTGTAGTTTGAGCAGCCATAAGCGACTGATATCATCTATGATGATCAGGCGTGTGTGATACACCTTATCTAAATCATTTTCTGTAGTAACAAGCTCATTGCCATAGTTGGATGATAGTAGTCTGATCGGCATGACAAGCATCTCATCAGACATCTGATAAATAGGCTTTTTTTGTTCTAGATAGTCATAAATCTCTTGAAGTATCTTCTCATCGTTATATCCTGCAAAACTAATGAGTGAGAATAAAAACCAGCTGACGCTCTCAAGTAATGAAAAGGTATTTCTCTGCTGCCACTTATCAAATGCTTGTGCAACAACATTCTGGGCTTTAGTCAGATATAAAAACTCATCAAAATCATTGATGTTTTTCGGGCGCTGTGGACGTACAGCAATGATTGGCTTTGGTAATAACGACAGGTGTCTTTTTTTACGTGATTCATTAATGTTATCAAAAAAACGCATGCGTTCGAACAATGCAAATGGTAGTAGATGTACTGGCAAATTTTCCTCAATCTCTTTGTAGATTGATTCGTATAAATCGTAAATTTTCTCATCCGTTATCGCATCTGAGTACTGGTTTTCTTCAACAAAAACATCCCACGCGTTTTGACACAGCTCTTTAGTGTGCTGTAATGCCTGCTTGCGCTGATCCTGCGATTTTGCTGACCGTCTTAGATGACCGTATAGAATATCTTGCTGTGTCTTTGTCATAAAGCAACCTGCTGTAGCTTAAGTTTCACTGCCAGCTGGTGATAAGTATTTTTAGCAGCTAATATGTGCCCTATCGACAGTGCTGAGTTTCTTCTACACGCTTCTTGTCCTATCATTTCATGACCAAAGATCGCTAAGATGACTGCTTCATCTAACCCATATTCATGTAAAAACCTTTGCCCAACGTGTCGTGTCCAGTCTATTTTAAAGCGAAATTTCTCACCCAATTCTTGACTAACAATAGCTGGCCGCAAGGAATGAAAGCTCCCTTTTTTATCTATAAAATTTAATAGTGGGCGCTCAGACGCCAGAATTTTATTAACTTCAATACTGAAGTTAGGATTTAAGCGTCCATAACGTTTAGTAAAGTTTCCCAAGTAACGTAAGAAATTTTGAATACCTTCTGTTAAAAATGAGCAAATAGGTACCCTTCGCTGACTATTACCTGTTACCCTTTCCTCTTTATCAGAAATCCAAGCGATACCTGCTTGCAGGTTTATTTGTTTTAAATAACCTGGTGCGCCTTCCACTGCTCTTACTGAGGTTAGTAAAAGGGACACATGCCATAACCATAAGTTGTAAAAATTGAATTTTTCTCTATAATTTGTGGTGGTTACTACCTTTTGATAAAGATAATTAATGAATAGACTTACTATCGGATAGTCAGGGCTGTTTTGACTACCAATAGCATCATCACTAAGGACTACCTTGGATAAATATTCAACGACGCTGGATTTATTTTTGTGGCAGCGGTCTGTTAGAATTTGAATCGCATTGTGATAGACCTCTTTCACTTTCTTAATATCGTGCGAGCTATACCAAGTATCAGCTCTTTTTCTGCTGTTACGTGAGGTAATGATAATAGCTAGTTGAGTACTACCAACTTCATAAATGATAATGGTGTACAGCGACTTTTCAATTCTAACCAAACTAATAACTGGCAGCTCTAAAGTTACTCGTAGATCAGCAATGATCTCATTAATCAAGGCTGAATCCGGATAACCTTTATAGGTTAAAAAGATGCCCAATGCCTCAGGTATTGGTAGCTTGAACTGTGTCAATCGGTTAGCAATAACTGACTCTATTCCTGTCGTTCTAATGCGTAGTGGCGTGATATCTAGATTAATGATAAATTCGTACTTTGCTTTACGAGCACTAATATCAATGATTTCTTTATAATTATTATTAATATCATTAGCCAATCTAGCGACTGAATGACCCGTGTATAGAGAAAGCAGCAAATAAGCTATAGCTCGTTTTTTGTCCCTATCAGCTTCACTGTCATTATAGTCATCGAACCACTGCCACAATTTAAATGCTATATTTTTAATAGCAGTTAACGGTAACTGACGGATATTGCTACTCACAAACCTCTCATTTTTATTTGCATGCGCAAATTTCGCTCGCGTTCTTCGATAAATCTGATTACTTGAGAACTTCTCGGTCTCTTTTAGAGTTTTTTGCTCGATATAATTGAAATCAGGAATTGGATCATCTAATCGCTCACGATTAATATCATTACCACTCTCTGTTTTCTCAAAGCTTGTGATTGATACTAGCTCATCTGTATCATCATCTACATCCGTTTGCGTCACATACTCAATTTTTGGCTCATCAATTTTGCTCTGTTTAGTCTGTTTTCTGCCTAAGGAAGTGCGCGTTATGCTATCCCTATTGTTGAATGCGAAGTCAATAGTTCGATAAATTTTGATAAATGACTTGAGAGTAGGAGTATTATTGCTTTCTAGTTCGACTCGATAACTTTCAAACCTTTCATAGGTAGCCTGTAACGTATCAGCTTGTAGTGTCAAATAGCAATGCTTCCAAATACCGTAATTACCACTTGCTGGATTCATCCATTTTCTAGCTTCAGCCGTTGTCTCGCCAATACGTCTAGGTAAGTCATTTTGAGCAAAATAGATTAGTAAATGGCTCAATTTAGCGACCCATAACCATTCTTTACTTGGGTTACTAACATTAAATTCTGGTAGATGATAAGTACTAGCAATAAATGCTCGAGTAAAATTTTCGGGCTTAGTCAACTTACCTTTGTATGAGTCGTATATTTTTTTTAAACATGCTGAAGTCAAAAACTCTAATTGTTCAACCTCAATGGTGATGTCCATAAATTCATTTGAGACTAAATTGGCGACTGTTAAAAAGAAATTACTAAGATCATCGGTATAAACATCGTCAGTGGCTGGTATTAACTTTTTCACATTACTCACTGTCAGCATAGCGCACCTCATCAATTAATTCGGAGAATGAAGGGATTTCACTAGCGTACTGGTTATGCATGAGATTCACCTGATAATCATATTGATAACGCTCGATATTTTTAATATCTAAAATACGTTGTATAGTCAGAGAATTATCAAATAGCGCTCTTTGCACCTGAATAGGCATACTGTTTTTTATAGCATTGAAAATATTTGGATTAATAGGATCTAAGTTTATAAACTCGTTCATAAGACAAGACCAAGCGCGCCGCTCTATTTCGGCATTGGATAGAATTACTCTTCTAATAGATATCTCAGAGCTGTTCGTCAGAATACTTACCTCTCTAAATCCATCAAAAAACCTATACTGATCAGACTCATCGACGACTTCCAACAACAGCGTGTTACTTGAGACGAACTCATTAGTCTCAGCCTCAATTAACTCACAGAATATTTGGTACGGTTTGATGGCACATTCGTGCACTATCAATTCATCCAATGCGTTAATACTCTTGACGCTTCGTCTCATTGTCTTATTAGCTAGCTTTGCCATGATCATGTCCATATGTCAGTTGCATGTACCGTACAAAATCAATTATCGCCGATAGGGTAGATATGCTATAATTAATATTTGGTTGGTGTCATATTACCACAATACAACAGTGTCCATAAATATATATTATCCAAAAAATAACCTATATATAATAAATTTTATCTAATAATAAAAAACCCCAATCTCTTTAAAGTAAAAGGCTTAGGGTTAATATATGTTACAGTGGTTTTGGTCGGCGTCCTTGCCAAGGTTGGGGTTTCCCGCTCCAAATATGGCTTGAAAAAGCACTAAAAGCCTCACTCCTTAAATAGGAAGTGAGGCTTTTTTTTGTTTGTTTTTTGAGGGCTACTCCACTTAAGCTTATGTGTTACGACACTTACTCACAGACTCATTCGCTTATCTTTCAACTCTTCACAAAACCCGGTGTAAAGCTTATAAGTAATTAAATAACTTCTTCCTTTTGACAAACAGTAAAACATATCTTTTTTTAAGTAATATGCCATATCAGAATCATTCACATCTAAAAGATATAATTTATTAGACTGCTTAAAGTCAGTAATCCAGCTATTTGCAACTTTACTGTAATGAGACAGTTTTATCGAAATTTTTTCTAAACAATACAACGATGCCATGAATAAAAAGTTTTTAATATCACACCAAATGAGCTCGTTTAAAACTGGATTGCCTATTTCGTCAACTTCCTCACGGTAAATGATACCTGTGGACTGTTAGATACATAAAAGGCCTGATTTATTTTGACTGTCAGGGTTGCCATTCCCTCTATCAAATAGTCCCGCAGTAATGGCAGGTACAGCAAGCCCTGCCGTACCTGTAATAGCTGCAATAGCTTTCAAATTCTTAGGTAAGTTCCTTTTGCTCATCAATAATCTCAGTCCGACCCGCCTGAGTCAACACACGCGTATCAATACCCGTATCGACAGCCAGTCCACCTGTTTGCACATCTTTAATAGTTGTTTCAGTATTCAAGGCGTCACGGTTGACGCCTGCTAAGCTGTCCTTACCTGTGAGTGCGTCCCCTGTGACAATAGCGCCTTGGCCAACAGTGGCTTTGGTGAGAAACATAAAAAAAGCTACGATGCATGAAGTATCGTAGCTTTCTGATCTAATTGCGCTTAACTTTTATGTGTACGGCTCATCCCACACTACAATCAGTAATGTTAATGAGCGATTATCCAGCCATTTTTTAAAGCAACGCTTTGTGTATCTTGACGTAAGCTTTCAATGCCTGCTTCGTTTAATCCCTTTTCAAGTAATAAATCCAAACTACGCATGAGCATCTCGTAGATAAGCTGTTGCTGACGCTTGGCATCTCCATTGACAAACTCAGGATAGTCAATTTGTAGTTTAAAATCCATTTTTTTAGTCTTGGATGAGTATTTTATGACTTCACAATATCGCTCTTGATCTACTTTGTCTTTCATTAAAATTGCTATGCAGCGCCATTTATCTAAGTCAATATCATAGTCTTTATCGTTGATTTTTACGTTTATTTCATCTTCTACGAAGTTTCTTGCGGTTCTCATCTCATGACCAATATCACCACTATATTCCGAACTTATCCATAATTTCATGTTACCTACCTTTAAGCTCAGGGAGTGACAAAGTCATAAACTGCGTCATGCCATACTCAAAATCACGCTCTAACTTATCTTCATCTATGACTTCACCAAGTTCTATAGCTTTTTGTTTTAATAAATCAAAACAGGATCTGACCCCTTCGGCAATGTATGAGCGTAACTCTACATCGGTTTTATTCTGCCAGCGCTCTTGTGGAATGGTGAAATCAATAGTGTAAACATTCCTACTTGCTGACTTTTGTAGAAATTCTGCTCCTTCAGACTCAAAGTTTTGATGTTTACCACTAACTCTAAAAACAATGGATAGGAAGAGCAATGTTTTAAAATAATCACTTTCGTCCTGTTTCTGATAAAATATTTTGTTTAACAAAAGATGATAAGAACCTATTATTTTGTCAGCTTGAGTACTGCCACTTTGAGCACCAAATTGAATCATATACATTGTTATACTCCTTAATCGTCAGTATTGTTTTTTATATGTGGTGGTATATAGTTGGGGTCGTATTTAGGGTGAGAGGGATCGCGTTTGCCCGCCCATGACTCCTTATTATCTGGTCCTGGATGGCGTTCGGTTATATTACGCTCTATCTGGACAGCTTTATTTCGCGGACGCTCGCCGATTACTCTAATTCTTCCACCGTCAATTTCAGCATCTGTGTATCTAGTATTGGCATTTTGTGAAATGCCTGTTTTTAGGTAATTTCCCTCGGCATCATACTTTTGGTAAATTTCGGTAGGCTGGTTTCCTAAAGTATTACCATGCTCATTAGGCGAGTTGGTTGTCCGTTGAACCCCATTATCATCAATCACATAGTAACCACCACTGTCTCTTTTATAGATTTCATTACCACTATCATCAAACTTGCCCGTGTTGGTTACGTTACCCCCCTCCTGAGCCTGTGATACTACTACCGGAGTTATTAGTATATGCCCCTTCTTTCGCATCACCGATAGCGCCTCTTGGACCATTACCCATTCTTGGAGTCGAGAGTTCGAATCTTTTTTCCCACTACAAATACTTACAAAGCCTAAAAGTCAGCACCATGACCAAAACGTGACCATTTCGTGCCCAATCTTCAAAACTGAAGTCTCTTTTCAACTGTGAGAGTTATAGTACTATTAGAGTTGACTATCACTACAGTGCACTCTGATTAACGACTGACTGAGCCATTCATAAACTTTATAGATGTTGAGCCCATACAGGTTGCGCAATATTTATATCGTTAGTATCATTTCAGTTTTGAAATGACTCAATTATAACTAGGGAAAACCTTATGGCAAAATTAGAATCAAATATCGAATTAGAAGCCGCGGCATTTCGTCGCTTACTAGCTCATTTAGACGAACGTAAAGATGTACAAAATATTGAGCTAATGAACCTTGCCGACTTTTGTCGTAACTGTTTATCCAAATGGTATAAAGCGGCTGGTGAAGAGCGTGGTATTGAGATTGAATACGAGGATGCGCGCGAGCTTGTTTATGGTATGCCTTATGCTGAGTGGAAAGAGAAATATCAACAGAAAGCAACGCCAGAGCAGTTAGCGCGTTTTAACGAGATTGAAGCTGCTAAGAATAAAACGGATTAAAACTGATAGTGATGGCTCAAATAAAATAAGCCATCACTAGGGCATGTCCTAAATAATCATATCAAAAAATCCAACATTGCCGCTAATCTAGCGGCTTTCTATAGATTTGAGTATGCTACTAAACCCTATAGTTCCTTGTTTCTGCATTTGACGGTCAAATAGGCGACCGACTAATGGCAATGGTACAATCAATCGACCCTCAGATACCCAAGTGACGTGTGTGGTGCCATCGCCCAAGTCTTTTAAGTCAATGATACCTTTATCATGCTGCATTTTGATGGGTTTAGATTTTTCGATTTGGTATTGCATATGAGTAGGACGCTCAAACGCTGTAATCCGCTCCCAGAACTTAACAGGTCCCGTTTGAATGCTACGTAAAGCCCCGACGCCATTGCGCTCTTCGTTACCTTCGGCTACTAACTTAGCAACCCCCACCGCTTTAAATGAGCTATAACTGGCATGGTCACTCAGTGCTTCAAATACCTCATCAATCGGTTTTTTGACAATGCGCTCTACTTTTATTTTAAACATAATATTATCTCATTAAGATTAAAGTTATTTAGCTTACTGCCATTTTAAAAATAAATATAGCCGTCACATTGTGAAAAATTATTACCGTGAAGAGCCTCGTCCCTTTGAAGGACGCCTGCCATTGGTAGCAGGTTTGCCACTGCCTCCAGACTTACCATTACCCCCTGACGGCTTACCACGACCAGTAGAACGTCCATCCCTACCTTTAGAACCTGCTGGTTTTCTAGCATCATCTTTGGCGTATTTGTTACGCCCCTTCGCTACACCTGCCGATTTTGTAGATGGTTTTGACTTTGACGAAGCATCCGTACGAGGTTTTTTTCGTGGCGTATTGCGAGATTTCTTGTTTGAGTGATTGTCTTGCGAAGAAGAATCTTCTACAGATTTAAGCAACACAGACAGCTCTTTTGGGGTTAAGTCTCGCCAGTCACCAACAGGAAGCCCCTTAAGACTCACATTCATAATCCGCGTACGTTCAAGCTTGACGACTTCGTAGCCAAAGTGCTCACACATACGGCGAATTTGACGGTTTAAACCTTGTACGAGCGTGATGTTAAAGACATTAGGCGCTACTTTAGTCACTGGGCATTTTTTGGTCATCTTGCCAAGCATCGGCACACCGCCCGCCAAACCTTCGATAACATTATCTGTTAACGGCTTGTTTACTGTAACTAGATACTCTTTCTCGTGATTATTGCCAGCACGTAATACCTTATTGACCAAATCACCATTATTAGTCAAAAAGATCAAACCTTGAGAATCTTTGTCCAAACGGCCAATCGGAAAAATACGCAAACTATGTCGCACAAAATCGACAATATTATTTTTCTCAGAGCTTTCTGTGGTGCTCACAATGCCCACTGGCTTATTTAATGCAATAAAAATAAAATCATCAGGCTCCCGTGGCTCAATAGGCTGCCCGTTGACTTTTACTGCATCACCAGCAACCACTTGATCACCTACCGACGCACGTTTGCCATTGATGTATACATTACCTTGTTCAATAAAGCGGTCAGCGTCTCGCCTAGAGCAAATACCACTTTCGCTGATGTATTTATTTAAACGAGTCGAGGAAGCGTTGAACATAAAGCACCGTTTTACCTGATAAGAAGCGTTTTTTGCTAAAAAAAAAGCCTAAATTGAATGGATCAACAATAACGAAATAGCTTACATTATATAGGAAATCGACTGACCCTTTGAGGGGAGATGGGTAAAAACCTAGAAATGTATCGCGTCATGTAATTTTGGATGATGACGAAAGAACTTATTTATGAGGTTGTGAGTTTAAAAAGCCTCACCATTCATCATACGAGCAGTGAGGCTTTTTTCTAGTTTTTCAGCTATATAGTTTTTCAAATCTGTTCTTTTGCTGATTACTCTACTAACTTATCTTCCACACTACTCAGCATCATCCAACAGTTTATTAAGCTCGTCCACCATTGGATCGTCAATGATACTGCCTTCCACATAGCTGATTATCTCATCTACAGTCGTCAGATCCATTTCACGAATACCTAAACTGGCTAGTTGCGCATTAATAGTTTCTAAGCTGTCGTTATCTTCAGCGTCATCTAGCAAATCCTCTTCAAACCTACCTCTGACAAACCAGTACATTTTTTCTAGTACGGTTTCTTTTTTAGTCAAAGTAGAATAACCATCGCCATAAATGAATAGGTTGAAATGATAAGGTATTTCTACATCATTAATGAAGAAAGTACGTTGGCACTCTAATGTATAGGCTTGAATCTCTTCACTCTCAGTGCTTTCATCACTTTTATTCTCTTCATCATATTCAATCGCTTCTTCTATCAACTCACCTAATATTTGATAGTCGCCGACTTTGATTTTATGATTGTAAATGATAGCAGAGTCTGCGATTGCATCAAAAATAATGGCACTGACATCTAAGGTATGGTTGTCGATATCATAGAATGCTTTTAACGCTGGCAAAAACTCGGTCAGCTCTTCTTCTGGCACTTGAATGAGAAACTGCTGCTCGTATATTTTAATCATATCTTCAGGAGCATAAGTATTAGCAGTATTGGTCTCGTTTCTACCTGTTGGCTGCAAAGGTAAAAAATTATACGGGTTATGTTTGGTCATTCAGAACTGCCTTTTTGCTTAAGTTAAATTTATTAAATGTCTGTGTTGCTCAATCTCTAAGAGCCTTTGAACGTGCTACTATTTTTTTAGTACCGTAAGACTTTAGGATTTATAGGCGTATTGTCTCTTATTCAGGCAATTTTAGATAGACAGTTATAAATATACAAGTTCAATCACTCTGGTTTAGACAGGCAGTCAGAATAATACAGGCTAAAAAGACGATGCTAGCCAGCAGCGGCTTGGTATCGCCTTCAAGGGTTACGTACATGTTTTCACTTTTCTCTAAGACTACTTACATACTAATTATTAATTTACTTGCTGCCACCCTGACGTCGCATGATGCTCATCTTGATGTGCAAATAAAGGGTGAGCTCTAGCTTCATGTAAACTCAGCACAGGGGTCACACAGACATCCGTTGCTGCAAATACACGTTGCCAATGCTCAAGCGTTTCACTGGCGAATTTTTTCGCAATTGTGTTGGTCGCGGCTTCACTCTCAGGTCTATTGGGCATGATACCAAGCTGCCAGTGTATTTCTTTAAGCGACGGTAGTTCCAATACCTCACATAGCCCTTGCCAAAACTTCAGCTCTAAGGAACCAACTGCCATATGCCGCTTATCAGCGGTTTGGTACAGTCGGTAACATGGTAATACACCACCCAAAAAATCATGCTGCGGCAGTAGAGTATCGTTTAAGCCATTTCCTGAAAGGCTATTAATCAGTTTGCCTGTGACCTTTGGCATAATCATATGGTTGTACAAACTGTGCGTCATGCTAATAGCAATGTGTCGTCCCCTGCCCGTACGCTGCGCGGCAAATACGGCAGCCAACAATGCTATCACTGCTGTATCACTACCACCTGCCAAATCCGCAAACTGAATATTGGGCATGGCCTGCTCACCCTGCGCTGTTCTTAGTTGATCTAGTACACCGCTCATAGCCATAAAATTGATATCATGACCGGCCTTATTGGCCCAGTCATGATTCACTTGAGAACCATCTGTTGAGTAAGTACCTTCTAAGTAAATACCTTCTTTTGCGTAATTGCCTGCTACACCATAGCCAGTGATTGACACTATGACTAGCTTTGGATTGATGGCATGCAAGGTCTTAGCATCTAGCCCCATTTCTGCCAAGACACCTGGGCGAAAGCTATCTAGCATCACATCAGCTTCTTTAAGATGTGCTTTTATAGCTTCAATGGCTTCGGAATCATGAAAGTCATATTTTTCGGTCGTCTTACCGTGGTTTAGAGCTGCGAATAATTCACCAAATACCCGAGCAGGATCTCCTTGTTTGGGCTCGATTTTAAGGACGTCCGCGCCCAAATCTGCTAGCAAACGTGTGGCAAAAGGCCCAGGTAGGTTACGAGTCAGATCGACCACTCGTAACCCTTGTAGACAGTCTCCCATTTGATCATGATTTGATACATGCACATCAGTCATCAGAGAACGCCTCACCTTTGGCTGCCATATCTAGCAATATCTGAGCAGGCTCAAAACGCTCGCCATATTTCGCCGAGAGCTCACGACTACGTTTGATGAATTCATCCATGCCCATTGCATTGATAAACTGTAGCGTACCACCATGCTGCGGTGCGAACCCCCAACCAAAGATAGCGCCTATATTGGTATCGGCAACTGAGCGTACGACATTTTCCTCATAGCATTTAGCAGATTCATTGGCTTGAATAAACATCAAACGATCCACCAGATCTTGCTGCGACGGTTGCTCTGATTTTGGTGGGTATAGATTTATCAGCTCAGGCCATAGATGTTTATCACCCTCTGTTGGATAGTCATAAAAGCCCTTGCCATTTTTCTTACCTTCGCGCCCATGCTCATTGACCAGTGTTTTTAGTATGTCATAAGAAGGACGCACTACGATTGGTTTACCTTCGGCTACCATATCCGCTTGCTGCTGCTCGCTGACATGTAATGCTAAGCTTAATGACACCTCATCTTGCAATGCTAGCGGCGGCATCGGCATCCCTGTTTTTAGTCCGGCGACTTCGATGCTACGCGGATGCACACCCTCTCCTAGCATCGCAATGCCCTCTGACACATAGGTACCAAATACCCGCGAGGTATAAAATCCGTGGCTGTCATTGACGACGATAGGCGTTTTACCTATTTGCACGACATAGTCAAAAGCTTTGGCCAATGTTGCATCGTCGGTTTGCTCGCCCATGATAATCTCAACGAGCGGCATCTTATCTACGGGAGAGAAAAAATGTAGACCGATAAACTGGTTTGGTCGCGTACTGGCTTTTGCCAGTCCAGTAATAGGTAGCGTTGAGGTATTAGATGCATAGACGGCAGTGTTTGAAATCACTGCTTCACTTTGCTGGGTACACTTGGCTTTAATTTCTCGGTTTTCAAACACCGCCTCGATAATAAGATCACAGTCTGATAAATCACCATAAGAAACTGTTGGCGTGATGCGTTCTAAGAGAGCTTGTTTTTTCTCTTCGGTAGCACGCTTTCGGCTAATGTCTTTATCCAAAATACTAGCAGAATACGCTTTGCCTTTTTCAGCATTGGCAATTTCTGTGTCCAATAAGACAACGTCTATCCCTGCTTTGGTAGTGACATAAGCAATGCCTGCGCCCATCATGCCAGCACCCAAAATACCAACCTTTTTAGTTCGGGTTCGCTCAAACCCTTGAGGACGAGACTGACCTTTTTTGATGCTATTTAGCTGAGTCCATAAGGTGTTGATCATGTTTCTAGATTCAGTGGACAGTACGCAAGCGGCAAAATAACGCGACTCAATTTCAAGCCCTGTATCAATGTCTACTAAGCACCCTTCAAACACACAAGACATAATATGAGTGATCGCTGGATAGTTGCCATGTGACTTTTGATTGGCCATGGCTGGGGCGATAGAGAATATAGGCACTACCTTTGGATGCTTACTATCGCCGCCAGGAATTTTAAAGCCTCTCTTATCCCATGGCTGCTGCGCACTTGGATTATTTTGAATCCAGTCTTTTGCTTGCTTCAGCATATCTGCTTGATCAGTAGCTGTTGCATCAATAAGCCCGATGTCTTTTGCGGCAGCAGCGCGAAGTTCTTTGCCTTGCGTCATCAGCTCCAGTGCTGCTTGAATACCGACCAATCGCGGTAAGCGCTGAGTACCACCGCCGCCAGGTAGCAAGCCCAGTTTCACCTCAGGCAAACCAAGCTTGGTCTTAGGTGTATCAATGGCAATACGATAATGACAGCCAAGTGCAAGCTCTAAACCACCGCCTAATGCGGTTCCTGTCAGAGCAGCGACGACAGGTTTACCTGACGTTTCAAGCTTGCGCAAACTACCTTTTAATTCTTCAGTCAGTGAAAATGCTTGCTCAGCTGTTTTTATCTGGTTCAATTGATCGATATCTGCGCCAACCACAAAGGTTTCTTTGGCCGATGTGAGAATTAAGCCTGTGGCGGCGTCATCATTGATGAAACTATCAACTATCGTGGCGAACGACTCCGTAAAGCCGTCACCGATGACATTCATTTTGCGTTTGCTTTGGTCAATTGTGACAGTGACGATACCGTCGTCATCACGCTGGGCAGAGAAGTTATCTAATTCATTAATGGCTGTTACGCTATCTGCTGTCTGGTTATTTGTCATCATTTTTATCCCTTAAATGATTCTTTGTATACTGCGTTTTAGTCTAATTAGTTTTTAGGTCCATTTTAGAAAAAGTTAAACACGCTCGATAATAGTGGCAATTCCCATACCACCGCCTACACATAGCGTAATCATCGCGGTCTGTAGATCGCGTCGTTCTAGCTCATCAAGGACGGTCGTCATGAGCATCGCGCCAGTTGCTCCAAGCGGATGACCCATGGATATCGCACCACCGTTGACGTTGACGATATCAAACGAGATGCCAAAATCATCAGCAGTATTCATCGGCACAGCAGCAAATGCTTCGTTGATTTCCCAAAGGTCTATATCAGAAGCTTGCATGCCTGCTTTATCGAGGGCTTTTTGGCAAGCTGGCGTTGGACCTGTGAGCATAATGGCAGGCTCTGAGCCAATGACTGAGGCCATTGTGATTTTGGCGCGTGGTTTTAGCCCTGCTTTTTGACCAGCTGCCGCGCTACCGACCAAACAAATAGCAGCCCCATCGACAATGCCTGAAGAGTTACCCGCATGATGCACATGATTGACGGTTTCAATCGTGGTGTATCTGTCCAAGATAACGCTATCGAAGCCCATCTTGCCTGGCATGATAAAAGAAGGTTTTAGACCCGCTAAGGTTTCGACATTGGTATTAGGACGGATGGTTTCATCTTTATCTAACAGCATCATGCCATTGATATCGGTGACAGGAACGACAGACTTATCGTAATAGCCACTCTCCCATGCCTGTGCCGCGCGGCGATGCGACTCGGTGGCAAAGGCATCGACATCACTACGACTAAAGCCTTTGAGCGTTGCGATGGTATCTGCACCCACTCCTTGTGGCACGAAATGCGTCGCTTCATTCACACGCGGATCCATGTACCAAGCACCGCCATCAGAGCCCATCGGCACACGGCTCATAGACTCCACACCGCCTGCCACTACCATGCCTTCCATACCTGACATAACTTTTGCAGCAGCTAAATTAATAGACTCTAAACCAGAGGCACAAAAACGAGACAAGGTTAATCCAGCCACACTCTGTGCCCAGCCAGCATCGATAGCAGCAATGCGGGCAATATCAGAGCCTTGCTCATCCACTGGCGTCACACAGCCAAGTACCACATCATCGACCAAACTGGTATCTAAATTATGGCGCTGCTGCATCTCTTTTAGTAAAGTTCGCGTCAGCCAAATCGGTGATGCCTGATATAAGGAGCCGTCCTTTTTTCCTTTGCCACGTGGCGTGCGGATCGCATCATAAATATAAGCAGTCTCAGTCATAAAAAATCCTTTTTTTATTTTTTAAATAAACAATAATTATCGTAGTCTTATAATATAAGCATCTACATAAAGCGTGACGCCAGCTCTTTCATAATCTCATTGGTGCCGCCATAGATTTTTTGCACGCGCGCATCAGCATATAAACGTGCGATAGGATACTCTGTCATATAGCCATAGCCACCAAATAGCTGCACGCATTCGTCGATGACTTCGCACTGTTTTTCAGTGACCCAATATTTGATTAATGAGGCATGTGGTACAGATAGTTTGCCATCTAACATCGCATCTACTGCCGCATCACACATGGTGCTAGCAGCTAGATAATCGGCATAGCATTCTGCCATCTTAAAGCGGGTATTTTGAAACTTCCAAATAGGTTTGCCAAAGGCTTCGCGCCCTTTTACGTAATCTAAAGTTAAATTGATCGCCAACTTCATCGAGCCAACCCCTGATAGCGCAATGATTAAACGCTCACGCGGCAACTCCTGCATCATTTGGATAAAGCCCATACCTTCTACCGTACCCAGTAGATTTTTTTGTGGTACACGGACATTGCTAAAGAAGAGCTCTGAGGTATCCTGCGACGTCAGACCAATCTTGTCGAGATTGCGTCCACGCTCAAACCCTTCTACTTTGTCCGTTTCTACGATGATAAGTGAGACGCCTTGTGCGCCTTTTTCACGGTCTGTTTTGCATGCTAATAGGATAAGATTGGCGTGTTGACCATTGGTGATAAAAGTCTTAGAACCATTGATAATGTAGTCATCACCATCTTTTACCGCATAGGTTTTGATGTTTTGTAGGTCGGAGCCAGTACCAGGCTCGGTCATGGCGATGGCACCGATATATTCACCTGTTGCCATTTTTGGTAGCCATGCTTGTTTTTGTTCCTCAGTACCATGGTCTAAAATATAAGGCGCGACAATGCCTGAATGCACCATACCGCCAAACCCCGATTGGTTGGCCTCAGTCTGTGCGTAGATAAGCGCCGCTTCGTGACCGAAATCGCCGCCGCCGCCGCCATACTCGCTTGGTATCGCTGCACACAGAAACCCCATCTCGCCTGCTTCTTCCCACGCAGCGCGATCGATCATGCCATTTTTGCGCCATTGCTCATCTTTGGGATCCCAAGATTGAAACATTTTTAAGGCGCTGTCATACACCATCTGATGCTCTTCGGTCATCCAGTTTGGGGTAAATTTTTCGATACTCATGATGTCTATCCTTGACAAGGTGGAGTGAATAACAAATATATAGTCAAGTCTATATAAATCCGCTACATCGTCATCCTCGCTAAGCATACTAATGTATAACCTGCACTCGGTTTCCTTGTATCGAAATTATATTGAACTGACTATAGCTAAGTCGCTTTAAAAAATTTATGGTAATTTATATTACCATTATAGATATACTATAAATTCTTTGTATTTATTAATATACGAGTCTTATACTAGGCTACGAAAAACCACTTCGCAATCAATTAAATAAAAATGGTAATATTCATTACTTATTGAATTAATCACGTTAAATTATCGAGCAAATCATTTAACTGGTAGAACGTATCAAATAACCAATACTTTAAGAAGTGATAAATATGAAAACCTCTCATCATTCAGATAGCCTCACGCAAACTCGATCTCTAGCGCCCCTATTCGATATGCGGCCCGCAACTTTGGATAAAATTGAGCAAGCTGTTCGTAAAGTCTTTGCAGGATTTGATGCTAATGAGGTAACGATGGCGCAGATTGCAAAGTCTGCAAACGTCTCTTTGCAAACGCTCTATAAGTACTTCGGGGATAAGCAAACGCTGTTTTATACCATTATGGATATTGTGCTTGGCAGATTGGCCGCTAGAATTATGGATCATCTGCAAGGGATTGATAGCGTACAAGATCGTCTACGCAAGACACTGTGGGTCTGCTTTGATTTTGTAGACTCGCACCCAGATGCGGTGATGGTGCTGTCTTCGGTCTCTGCCTCGCGTATACGCAATATCGCAATCTATGAAAACAAAGAGTTAATTGGCGCGTTTTTGGCGGTATTAGAAGATGGACAAAATCGTGGAGTGCTCAATGACACTGTCCCACTACACATACTCTTCGATGTGTTTATGGGGTTTATCAGTCGCCTTGGTTTAATGCATACCATTCGCCAAACAGAAACACCGTTAAATGCAGAGTTTGACGCGCTATTTGTGATTTTATGGCGCGCCATCTCTAAACCTGAAGCCTAAAGCTTAAAATAAATTTTATAAAACTGATATTTAGCAGTTTCGACTCTTACAAGAAAACATAACGTAAAAAACCAAAAAGCCCCACGATAAAGTGAGGCATTTTTATATTTTTTTCGGTCAATGTGATTATTCAATCAATGTAATTAACAGCTCACGCTACTTATACGCTCAAAAAATTTTAGATACTGCTAGATTTTGGCAATCCATACTTTGCATGGTCGACCACGTGGTTGTTTTGTTCAATAGTCAGTCGATAGCCTTTGATGATACCATCGTATGGCAAACTGCCCTCATACTGCTGATAATGCTCGCAGATGCTGTCTTGAATCACTGATTTACGTGCAGCATCGTCTAATTTGGCAAAACCGCTAGGCAGATGTACTTGCGCAAAACGTGAAGCCGCGCCACGAGACATCCAGTTATCAGCACTCGCAAATGTGAAATCTACTTCCGCTCGTAAGCTATATCTAGGTAGCGTATTAGAGTGGTTCTCCAAGTCGTATTTAATTTGCGCAATATCCTCTGCGAATGGCTGATACGGTATCTCAAGTACGGCAAACAGTTTTGCTAAAAACTCATCAGCGGTAAAATGCTTGTCCATATAGCTACCATCAAGCCCAAGGAATTTGCTCGATAGTACATGGCGCAGGCGGTCATAGGCTGGAATAGTATGTTTAAGAGGATAACCCATTTGCTTGACGATATCTTGCGGGCGCAGCTCAAGCGACTCTATTTGATTGATAATATATTGCGCTAGAGAATGACGTGGATGATAACGACGGGTATATTTAGATGGGTTAGCAATGTGGCTCATGATATTGAACACCTTAGACTCCTGTTACTCCGACGAAAAAGTATGATATACGCCCAAATAGGCAAAAAATCAGGCACAAATGAGGTTGTCGGAGTACAGGCTCATGCGCTTTACCAGAGTTGTTTTATATCGTGCTGGAAGTTGCAAGGTTTGTCACGCCGCCATTAGACTATTGTCATGGTCGGCAATAACAAAACTGTTAAACCCACGATAGTTCGTTCAACGATGATAGCACATCAGATGACAAAAAATAAATACCGATATTTGTGACCGTTTGTGAATAATTCTTTTTCATGTTGATCATTCAATCTTAGGCTTTTCGATGCATCATTTATTCATGTATCAAATAAAGGCTCAACATCGAAACTTTAACGTTGAAGTATTAAAAATTAACGCTTAGCGATTGACGTCAACGACTATTCGACCACGAACTTTACCATCCAACAATTCACTTGCTGTCGGAATGACTTCGCTTAGACCAATCTCTCTGGTGATTGCATTCAATTGCGTTATATCCAAGCTTGTGCTCAAACGCTGCCATGCTTCTACACGCTCATCATAAGGTCGCGTCACGCTATTAATACCAAGTAAACTAACACCGCGTAAAATAAAAGGCGCAACAGTAGCAGGGAAATCCATGCCTTGAGCCAATCCACAAGTAGCGACTAAACCATCTTCACAGGTACTGGCACAAACGTTGGCCAGCGTATGACTACCAACAGAATCAATTGCGGCAGCCCATCTCTCCTTACCAAGAGGACGTCCAGGACTACTCAGTTCCGCACGGTCAATGATCGTCGTTGCACCGAGGCTCTTTAAGTATTCGGCTTCTTCTAGACGTCCCGTAGAGGCGGTGACAGAGTAACCTTGGTTTGCTAGAAGTGCGATGGCAAAGCTACCAACGCCACCATTAGCACCAGTCACCAATACTTGGCCACGCTCTGGTGTGAGTCCATGACGCTCTAATGCGATTAGACAAAGCATCGCAGTATATCCTGCTGTGCCAAGTGCCATCGCCTGACGTTCAGTCATCGATTCGGGGAGCGGGATAAGCCAGTCACCGTTTAATCGCGCTTTTTGTGATAGACCGCCCCAATACTTCTCGCCCACACTCCAACCATTCAACAACACTTTGTCACCAGCTGTATAGCGAGGATGGCTACTTATTTCGACGGTACCCGCTAAATCAATTCCTGGAACCATAGGGAATGTGCGTACCACAGGGCTACGACCCGTGATGGCCAATCCATCTTTGTAGTTAAGTGTGCTATATGCCACACGAACCGTAACGTCCCCTTCTGGCAATTGCGTGTCCTGTATCTCAGTCAGATTGGACTGAGATACATCATCATTTTTTCAATTAATATTGCATTAAACATAGTAGCTCCTATTTAGACCAATCGTCTATAAATTAGTAAAAAATAATTTAGACCGGTCGTCTATAAATATAGATAAAGAAATTACTTCTGTATTCCTGCTACAAAACCTCGGAAAAAAGTATCTAATGGGCTGACATCTTGTACTAACTTAGCACGCAGAACCGCACCTTCCCAACCAATCCAAAAGAAAGCAGCCAGCTCATCACAATCACTATGAGAATGTATTTGTCCTTGTTGTACTGCAAGCCGCAAGCAAGCCGCTAAACGCTCCTGCCAATCAAGTAATACACCTTCTAACTCACAACGAAAACTCTCAGGCAACACGACAATCTCTTGACCCAAGTTGCCTACCAAACAGCCGCGGCGAAATTCATGCTTGATCATTCCTGACTTTGCATCTTCAACGAAGTCACTAATACGCTGCATGGGAGATACTTGTTCGTTTAAAAAACAATGATCTAGCTTGCGAGCAAAATACAACGCATACTGCCGTAATACTTCCTGTCCAAATGCTTCTTTGTTTTTGAAATAATTGTAGAAAGAACCTTTAGGCACATTGATACGTTTGAGTATGGCATCGATACCAGTGGTCGCAAAGCCTTGCTCTGTCAGCATCTCCATCCCAGATCTCAAAAGAGCTTCACGGGTATCCGTAAACTCTCGTTCGACATTGGGTGGACGCCCTCGACGGGCTTTTGGCTTAGTAATCGTCATGCACAAATATTATGACCGATCGTCTTTAATGTCAATCAATTATTTTTAGCGGTTCATTTATCCATCAGTCGCGACAGTTTTTTGAATGTCTTTGCTATTAATCTTCATCATGATACGTCGCCTCATCCATCCAAACGATAGGATCTTCGCACAAATGCATTAAGTGATACCAGATATCACTACTACGAGCGATACGGTGATGACCGCCTGCAAAATAATCGACGTCCCAGCTATCAGGTAGATTAACTAAGGTTCGTCTAGCCACTGCCACATCTAAGCTTTCATCATCGACTTCTACCATAACTCGTACTATCTCGGTATTGGTCGTGGGGAAAGACAGCTTCATATCAGCCACTACTGGGATACGGTCAACCAATACCTCACTTGGATAGATACAAGGCGCAATCAACAGCGCGCGCAAGTTATATTTATGGGCAAAATGATTGGCAAACCAGCCGCCAAGCGAATGCCCTGCCAACACTACTCGAGGATACTGTGACATTTTCTCACGAATCAAAGCATCATAAATCTCAAATATTTCTGCAAAACTCTCTCTATAATTGACCGTTTGGCAATATTTAGGCTCACGTGTGATACAGGTATATTTACTGGTCTCATTGCTTGAATCAAGGCCATGAAAAAACAATAAAAACGTATCATTATTTTCGATAGGGCACATCATAAGGTTCTCCTTTTTTAATTATTATTTAGGTTTTTTCTTGATAATTTGGCTTATAAATTAAACCGATTTTTGGCTAGCAATCTGCGCTTGATACAGGCTCAAAAGCTCCTCACAAGCCTGCATTGAGATATTTTTTGCAAAGCCTTCATTAAACCAAAAGTCATAAACCGCTTGGACAATAGCTTTCACCGCTTTTGCATTTTCTGACTTTTGTTCTGTTAGTTTCATCGCAATGTCTTGCGCCTGTATATCCGACTCGCTATAAGGCGCGCTCCAGCCCACGCCATAACGATAAAGCACATCATTTATCGCTAATATGAATATGGCGTTTGATATGCCAAATGACCCGATAAGCCTGTCAAGCATTGCACAGCGCTCTTCATAAATACTGGCCTCTATCGGCATATCAGCCCGCTCAGACAGACAGTCACAACTCACCATGTGCGAGGGTTTACTAAAATCATCCCACAACAATGGATAAGTTCCTCGAATCCCGCCCTTTTCCACTACATTAAATTGCCAAATTGCATAATGCGTATCTGGCCCCTTATAGGGCACATGTATAAAACACTGCATCATCGCATCACTGTCATACATGATATGAGTACTACCAATTCGCACGCCCTGCTTAGGTAATACATCCTGATATATGCTGTTCATGTCATCACTATAGACCGTCACTTTACGTAAGTTTTTATCACTGGTATCACCTAACTTTGCTCTTGCTTCCTCTATGTTTCGATACGGTTTAAACGGCGCTACCCAACTGAGTGTCTTATCGGTATTGTTAACAAAATAAACATCATCTTCATAACTGTCTATAGAAACCGCTTCGAGGTAAAACAATGGCTGTTTTCGTACTCGATCTTTCTCATCACTTGCCAGCGCCGTTATCCCAGAAAGTTTTGAGCCATCCGACCACTTAAAATTATCTAACCGTTTTTGTTCAAACTGATACGTTAATCTCGTCATATTTATATCCTTATTATTTTGATTTTAGTTTGCATGTCGCTTCATTTTTATTGTCTGGTCTGAATGCTTATTTCAAGCCAGCCGAATCTATTCGCCATTGTTTAAATGACGTCATTATCTATAAAGTTAAGTAAATTAATCGACTTGGTAAGGTAGTAGGCTTTAATTCTGATAGGCTTTTTAGCCACAGTTTTTCGCTGTTACATTGCTAATATTTTTGCAACGCCAACGAGCTTTTTTCTGCTAGGTTTTTTGTTTATTAATAAATATGGTTTTTTGGGCTTGTACAGGCGAAGGTGTTTAGGATTAAACAAAAACAACATAACTAAAATAGTGTGTTAAAGACAGCTCTGTTAAGAAGTGAAGCGTTGCGCTCCGAGGGTTAACTGTTTGCCCTGTTATTTTTGCTTGACTCAATAACTATAATATAAACCCCTATAAAAATAAAGCCGCTTAAAACCTTCTACGACAACTGGTGTCGCTTCTTTTTAAATGAATTGTAGTTTGGTCATTAGCAAGTATCCCAACGCATTAAATATGATTAACGATAGTTTCATATTACTCAAGTATCCTCAATAAACGTCCAATTAACAATCCTTATCAAAAAACACCTTTCACGATCGACGTGGGCTTGCTATCTTGCCCTGCAACTCTTGTATTCTAATTAAGCTTGCCCCACTTTGACCTATCACACGTAGTATTCGCATCTGTATTGGATTTTATGACACATAACCTTGAGGCTAGCTCAAACGCTCGCCGAACTCAGTATTTTCAAGTATTTTTGATGGGCGTTAGTGCCTTTATTATGAACACCACAGAATTTGTCCCTGTGGCGCTGTTGAGCGACATTGCCCAAGACTTCTCCATTACGACGGCAGAGACTGGCTGGATGTTAACACTCTATGCTTGGATTGTCGCTGCGATGTCATTGCCACTAATGCTATTGACCAGTCGATTTGAGCGCAAGCGATTGCTCTTGGGTCTTTTTGCCGTATTCATTGCCAGTCACGTACTGTCCGTATTTGCATGGAGCTTTGACGTGCTGCTCATTAGCCGAGTTGGAATTGCGTTATCTCATGCGATATTCTGGTCAATCACAGCTGCAATCGCGATACGCGTCGCACCTGAAGGCAAAAAAGCCATGGCGCTTAGCGTACTAGCAACGGGTACGTCATTAGCGATGGTATTGGGTGTGCCATTGGGTCGTTTGGTTGGGCAATGGTTTGGCTGGCGTGCGACCTTTGGCGGTATTGGTGTCATCGCCTCAATTGTATTTATTCTACAAGCAAGGCTATTGCCCACGTTGCCTAGTATGTTTGAAGGGTCTTTTAGAAAGATTCCAGAACTCCTTAAAAACCCTTTATTGGTTTGTCTATACTTGCTTATTTTATTGGTCTTTACAGCACACTATACGGCTTATTCTTATATAGAACCATTCATGCGCCAAGTCGGTAATATCAGTGAAAACGCTGCGACTTTTGTACTGTTACTATTCGGTGCAGCTGGAATTGTAGGCAGTGTTATTTTCAGTCGTTGGGGCGATCGGTTCAATACCAGATTGATGCTAATATCGACCATACTGATGCTCGTGTCTATGCTGACGCTGTTGCTAGCAGTGACCTCTGTATGGGCGCTCAGCTTTATTGCCTTACTGTGGGGCGCGGCGCTCATGCTACTGATTATCTCCATGCAGGCCAAAGTCATCATGGTCGATGTCAATGCACAAGACATGCTGATGTCGATGTTCTCAGGTATTATTAATTTGGGAATTGGTACGGGTGCACTATTCGGTGGTTATGCCGTGACACACATCTCACTATCTAGCGTAGGATATACAGGTGCGGCTATCGCAGTTGTGGCGTTACTATTAATGCTGTTTATGATTAAACGCTTTCCTGAATTGAGTAAACGACTTGGCTAGCTAATAAGTCGCTATTAAAGGATAGCCAAAAATAGCAGTCGGGAAGGAACCGTTAGAATAATAAGCAGAATGCCAGCCATATAAATGGGCCGGCATTTTTTTTGTTTGTGAATACAACACTGTAGCCTATGAATCATAACGATGATTGCTTAGATACTCATTGAACGAACGTTCAAGTACAGTTATACTAATTTTATTGGACATGAGTATGCTTAGGCTATAAGTATATTTAATAAAGGCCTGATAGGGATTAAGCACAAAAGGATGAGTGTGAAATGGATAATATTCAACACAAGGAAGTCATTACCACCGGTCTAAATTTGGTGACGGTATATATTGCGAATTTTCAACTTGTTGGAGATTCGTGATGCCTGATGGAATGACTCAGCAAGACAGTCCAGATCAAGGAAATCAAGATAACACTGCGCCTCTTAGGCTAGGCAGGTTACATTATGCTTGGATCGTTGCTGCGACAGGCTCTATAGCAATGTTCTGCGGACTTGGGTTAGGACGATTCGCATTTGGCATGTTACTGCCGTCCATGTCGGCTTCTTTAGGGTTAAATTATACTCAAAGTGGAATCTTGGGATTCACTAACCTGATAGGATATCTGGTTGCAGTGCTTCTAAGCCCTTTTATTCTACCTTGGTTGGGTACCCGAACGACTGCGACGGCAAGTCTCCTCCTCATTGCTGTCTCTATGCTCGGTATGGCTTTTACCATCAGTTTTCCAATACTCTGCGCACTCTATGTGCTGACTGGTATCGGTAGCGGCGGCGTGGTCTTACCAACGATGAGCGTCATGTCGCATTGGTTTTTTCCTTCGCACCGCGGGCTCGCTTTAGGATTAGTCATGGCGGGACCCGGCTTTGGTATCATTTTATCAGGCTTCGTCGTACCCAAACTCTTACCCTTCTCTACTCTATTGTCTTGGCAAACAGGTTGGCTAATTTTCGCCGTGATTAATATTGCGGTAGCTTGGCTTACTTTTACTTTGATTCGCAATCATCCAGACGATGTCAGACAAAGCCCTTTTGGGCGCGCACCTACCTTACCTGTTAAAAATAAGAAAAAGCTAGAACGTAGCAATATTAAGCTACTCGTACATCTAGGTGTCATCTTTGCTATTTATGGCGCTACTTATATGGTTTACGTTACCTTCATCGTGACCAGCATGGTTAGCTCGTATCAGCTGAGTGAAGCGATTGCTGGTGGTGTTTGGGCATGGATTGGACTGCTTAGCATGTCCTCAGGCATGTTGTTTGGCTGGATTTCTGACCATATTGGTAGACGCCTTGGTCTGGCGTTGGCTTTTTTCTTCCTTGCCATCGCTTATCTGTTGGTCGGACTTACTGATTGGAGTTTGGGACTGTATTTGTCAATTATACTGTTTGGCTTAGTGGTGTGGAGTGTGCCTGTCATTATGGCAGCTTCGGCGGGCGATTATTTCGGGCCTGCGGCGGCGGCAAGTGCGCTCGCAGCGCTGACCTTTGCTTTTTCAGGTGGGCAAGCTCTTGGGCCAGTAGCCGCAGGTTATCTTGCAGAAATCACTGGAGATTTTAGTATCAGTTATATGATATCTGGTATAGCCGCTTTTGTAGCGCTTGGACTTGCCTTATTATTACGTCCACAAAAACAAGCTTAATTTCAGTTTTCATAGTATTGGATACTGTTAGCTATACTTACTCTTGCCACCAGTGACGTCTGTATGCGCATTTGGCCTGATTATCTTATTATGGAATGCTGCTTTGATACTATTTATGATTGAGCAGTTGCTTAGGCTAAATAAGCAATTATGTGAGCGAGACAGTATGATTTCTCAATACTTGAACACCCCTTTTTTATGCTCTAAAAACTTGTTTAAATAAGGCAATATTCTTGCAATTTTGCAATCAAAACGATTGCTAGCTTTCTAAAAAGTGGTTACACTCGGTTGACAAACTATTACATTGATGACAAGGAAGTCGCTATGCCTCGTAATACCTCACGTTCTAAAATTAGCCATACCACTCTTAAAACTTTTACCAAAAGCATGCTTGCTATCAGCCTATCTATCGCTGGTATTTCTCACGCAAATGCTTATGACAGTGTCACCTTTTTCGGTGACAGCCTGACCGATGGTGGCTATTTTAGTCAAGTTGTACCAGGTCCTGCTCAGTTTACCACCAACCCTGACAACACCTGGGCAACCTCATTCGCTGAGCAGCTAGGTACCACAGCTGTTCCCGTTGTATTCGGTAGTCCTCAAACTGGTAATAACTACGCTATCGGCGGTGCAAGAGCAGGCGAAGAAGCTGTCTTCCCTGGTGGTATTCCTATTGCTTCTGCCAATAGCCAAGTCGATAGCTATCTCGCCAATAACAAAGTAGATCCTAATGGGTTATATGTGGTGTGGGCAGGTGCAAATGACTTGCTTGCAGCGGCTGAAGATCCTGCTAATGCCCAAGCGACCATACTTGGAGCAGTAGCTAGCCAAACCGAAACGATTAATGCATTAAAAGACAATGGTGCTAAATATATCTTGGTACCTAATATTCCCGATGTCGGTCTAACCCCTAGAGTTATTGATCAAGGGCCTGTAGCACAGGCGCAAAGTACTGGTGCTACTAGCCTATACAATCAATTCATGCTTAGTGCCGCAGCAAATACTGGCGCTAATATCATACCGCTAGATATGTTTAGCTTAACTCAAGAGATCATTGCCTCTCCTGCTCAATATGGTTTCACTAACGTCACCGATGAAGCTTGCGGTGACAACAACAGCTCTCTAACTTGTGGACCTGATACTCTTGTAGAAGCAAATGCCAACGAAACCTACTTCTTCGCTGATGGCATACATCCAACAGGTGCTACTCATCAACTGATCGCCGACTATGCAAATGCTGTTGTCACTGCGCCTAGCTTAATCGGTGTGCTGCCACATATTGCAACGACAACCGGACTTGCAACCAATGAGCGCTTACAGTCACACGTAAACCAAATCCAAAGCAGTGAGCAAAAACCTGCCCGTGCACTATGGGCCGTCGGTGAAGTCGCTAACCAAGAAATTGCAGGGTTTGATGGTGATAATAATACCCAAGTATTGCTTGGCGTAGATTTTGCTCATCCTAACTCAGCCAATGCAGTGACAGGCTTATACGGCAACATCACTCAAAAAGACTTTGAAAACTCAGACGTTGGCACAGGTTTGAGTGATATTGATCTAGGAGAGTTCGGTTTTGGTGTCTATCATAGCAACAAGTTTGGCGGTTTACAGATCAATGGTGCTGCAGGATTTGGCAACATGGATGTCGATGTCACACGTGCTGTCACACTTGGTAGTAACCAACAGCAGTTTAAGTCAAATGCTGATGGCAAGCGCTTTTATGCCAACTTGCAGGCAGGCTACCCAATGCAAGTGAGCAATATTGCCGTTACGCCTTATATCGGTGCCACAGCGAGCCGCGTAAAAATTGACGGACTCAAAGAAAAAGAGATGTCTGGCATTGCTATGCAGTTCGATGAGCAGAAATACTCTACGACATATGGCAAGCTTGGCCTCAAAGCCAATCATAGCTTGATGGAGAACCTAAACTTATTTGGTGATATTCATTACCAAAAGCAGCTGAGTGACAATCGCGAAGCGGTAACCGCACGTTTAAATACGCTACCAAATATCAGCTTTGAGACGCCTATGGTCGAAACTGATGATGATAACGTTGCTATGACACTTGGCCTATCTAGACGCTTTGGTCTATTGAATGCTAATGCTGGTGTCACACATTCACAAGGTAATGACGACGACTCAACCAGCTTATTCGTTGGACTTAATGGTGCATTCTAAATAAGTCGTTAATCTAGAAGAATGGTATAGGCAATTAATCGCCTATACCATTATAAATTCAAAAACCTCTGCAATATACTATATTGCTTTTGCTCTATAAATTTTCTGCCGCACAACTTGTCAACGACAAAACCTACTATCACAAACTCTCTAAAAATCTACTTTACCGCGTAAAGCCTTTGTCTTACCGCGCTGGGTCTTTTTATCCACCCGTTTACGTTTGGCATTTCTGCTTGGCTTGGTCGGCCTTCTCGTTTTATTAACGTAAGTGGTTTTGGTGATAAAGCTTTGCAAACGCTCAAGCGCATCTATTCTATTGCGCTCTTGCGTTCGAAACTGTTGCGCCTTGATAATCAGCACGCCTTCCTTAGTTATTCGGCTATCTTTACTATTTAGCAGTCGCTGCTTGTACTCATCGCTCAGACTTGAGTTGTTAATATCAAAACGCAGGTGAATGGCAGAAGATACTTTGTTGACATTCTGCCCACCTGCGCCTTGCGCTCGTATGGCGCTGATCTCTACCTCATTATCATTGAGGCTAATATTATTATTAATAAAAATCATAGTATGCTGTTATCGAATGTGAATGGATATGGTTTATGATAAAGCATTATATAGTCAATCCCATATAAATTAGGTACGGTGTCAGTCTCGCTTAGTATACTGCTTGTAATACTTTCACTCGGCTTTCTAGGGCGTGTCCTCATTTTAAAAATGGGAATAAAAATGAGATAAATCGCAGTCAAACAAGGAAAATAGCGCAGATAATATCGAGATATTAGTCAGTTATTTGACGCCATTTGGCAAGATTTAGCCATTTTTAACCCAATTAGATAACTATCGATTGAATTGAGGACACGCCCTAGTATCCAAATTATATTGAACCGACTGCTTATATTTAACTAAACATGGACTGGTCTGCTACTTTGCCAACAGTTGACGACTGCGTTCAATCACTGGCGCATCTACCATTTCGCCATCTATTTTGAATACTGCTTGCCCGCTGCGCTCATACTCCTCAACTACACGCTGTGCAAATAACAAAGTCCCATTTGTTGGTTGCAATGCTTGCTGGACGACAGCCACTTGTTTAGGATGAATACACAGCATTCCTGACATGCCCATTTGTGACCATAGCTGTACTCGCTCGCTCAGTCCAACTTCGTCATTAAAGTCAGGATAAATAGTATCGATAGGCGACGATAACTGATGTACTTTTGACGTCAGGATTAGTTGATAGCGGATTTGATTGGCGATGATATCAGTAGCAGGCGTTCCTACTTGCACTTGCAAATCATTGCACAGATCTAAAAATCCATAACTAAATGCAGCCAAGCCGACTGCTGTTGCCATACTATCGATTTGATACAACCCCATCGCACTCTCAATCAGTGCAATCACGGGTAAATTGGTAAGCTGATGCACGCTTTCTATATCATCTACTTGCTCAGCTTTGGCCAAAAACACACCAGCTAAATTAGGCATCTTCTGACAAAGCACTATGTCTTTAAAGAATTCTTCGCTACCAGCCTTATTAATACGTATCCAAATCGGCTGATAACCTGCACTGTCGTGATATTGCTGTAATGCTTCGCGTGCGGATGCTTTATCTTCTGGCGCCACGGCATCCTCTAAATCTACAATAACCGCATCTGCTCCACTAGCAAATGCTTTTACCACTCTATCAATGCGAGTCGCTGGCACAAACAGCCATGTTTTATTTTGAGATATTGTATTTATTTTATTGTTGATAACTGAATTCATGCGTGACTCCATCATATTGTCCAAGTAGCTATTAGCATATTTATTATGCCACTATACAGCTGATGCTCATTTAAAATTAGCAATTTATTCGATAGTGCAAAACCAAGATTACTTAAACATTCCATCAAAAAACCAAATCAAAAAAACCGCATGAAAATAAATCTCATGCGGCTCTTCATAGTAAGTTACTCTTGAACTTATATGCTGTATTTTGCTAATTAAGCTAACATACCACCATCGACAACGATTGTCGCGCCTGTGGTATAGCTTGAGGCATCCGACACTAGATACAATACGGTACCAGCCATTTCATCAGGCTCAGCCACACGTCCTAGCGGAATCGAGTGTAGTGCCATTTTTAAGACTTTATCGTTAGTAGTCAATGCAGAGGCAAACTTAGTATCCGTCAAACCTGGCAATAGCGCGTTGACACGGATATTAAGTGGACCACATTCTTTAGCAAATGCTTTGGTCATGCTAATGACTGCCGCTTTGGTAATTGAGTAGATGCCTTGCTTATCGCCTGCTACTAAGCCGTTAACCGATGCAGTATTCAAGATGACACCGCCGCCCTGCTCTTTCATCATTTTGCCAGCAGCCGTTGACATAAAGAAGTAACCACGGATATTAACTTCAACCGTTTTATCAAAAGCTGCTAAATCTGTATCTAAGATATGGCCATAGTAAGGGTTGGCTGCAGCGTTATTAACTAAGATATCGATTTGACCAAATTCACTTTTGATATGCTCAAAAATTGCGTCAATTTGCTCCATGTCTCCTACGTGACAAGCAAAAGCACTGGCCTTATGACCGTCAGCTTTGATGCTATCAGCGACTGCTTGGCAAGCATCAATCTTACGACTAGAGACAATCACATGTGCGCCTCTTGATGCCAATAGACGGGCAATAGACTCACCAATACCACGGCTAGCACCAGTTACTAGAGCCACCTTACCGGTTAAATCAAATAAATCTTTCATCGTTATTCCTTATATTTTTATAAACTTTATATTTTCAATAATTTTTGAGCGCTAAATTCATATATTTAAAACGTGTATCTAAAATCAGATAACTAAACGCAGATAATCGCTGTCATAACTAACAGCGATTATCGAGCACTAATGAACTGAACAAAGAGCACTCAACGATCACGGTTACGCTAGCATACCACCATCTAAGGTGAAGGCATGACCATTCATAAAGCTGCTTTCATCGCTGGCAAGCCATGCAATCGCACTAGAGATTTCACTGACGTTTCCTAGGCGGCGCAGTGGACTGGCCTTAATCGTTGCTTGCTGCGTACGCTCATCCATGGTTGCCATGGTATTGCGTACCATTGGCGTATCAATGAAGCTTGGGCATACCGCGTTAAAACGGATATTGGCACGAGCATACTCATGGGCAGCGGATTTGGTCAGACCCATAACCCCATGTTTGGCTGCACTGTAAGCTGAGATCATAGGCGCTGAACGCAGGCCTGCAATAGATGCGACATTGATCACATGACCACCACCGTTAGGTATCATACAATTGACCGCAGCGCGCATACAGTGCCAAACACCTTTTAAATTCACGGCGATATTGCGATCAAAGTCGTCATCGCTCAGCTCATGCATTGGTGAAGGCTTGTGGTCGATACCAGCGTTATTTACCACAACATCTAGGCCACCAAGCGTTTCAACTGCAAAATCAAACAACGCACGTACTTCATCACCACTGGTCACGTCTACTTTTTTAAAGACGATACTGTTGCCAGTATCTTGACCTTGTTTGGCAACTGCTTCGCCCATCTCTTCTGCCATATCACCAATGACGACTTTTGCGCCGCGACTGGCTAGTAGTAATGCACTTGCTGCACCGATGCCTGACGCACCGCCCGTGATCAAAATTCGTTTGCCAGCTACATCTGATGCAATTCCATTTGTATTCAGTGTCATGATCTATCCCTCTACCTTAAGTACTAGTTTGCCGAAGTTTTCACCGTTAAAGAGCATCATTAGAGTATCAGGGAACGTCTCGATACCTTCAACGATATGGTCTTTCACTTTCATATCACCTGACTGAATCCAGCCAGCAATCTCTTTCATAGCGATTGGGTATTCTTTGATATTATCAAACACCACGATGCCTTCCATACGAGCACGATTGACCAATAATGATAAATAGTTCGATGGGCCTTTTACTGCTGTGGTGTTGTTATATTGGCTGATAGCCCCGCAAATAACGATACGCGCATGCAAATTGATCTGAGTAAGCACGTCATTTAAGATATCACCGCCTACATTATCAAAGTACACATCGACGCCGTCTGGGCAGGTTTTCTTTAGTGCTTTTTTCACATCTTCGTTTTTGTAATCAATCGTCGCATCAAACCCAAGCTCATCGACTAAAAATTTGCATTTCTCAGCGCCGCCCGCGATACCAACGACACGGCAGCCTTTAATTTTGGCAATCTGACCAACTAAGCTACCAACTGCACCAGCAGCTCCTGATACCACTACCGTTTCGCCTGCTTTTGGCTGACCCGTTTTTAGAAGACCAAAATACCCTGTCATACCCGGCATACCGAGCACGCCTAAGTAATAAGATAGCGGCGCTAGGCTTGGATCAACTTTATGCAGGCCTGTACCATCGCTGACTGCATATGACTGCACGCCGTCGTGACCTGCGACATAGTCACCTACTGCAAATTTCTCATGCTTACTTTCAATCACTTCACCCACAGTACCGGCGCGCATCACTTCACCAATTTGTACTGGCGCGATATAAGATTTGGCATCGTTCAACCAACCACGCATCGCCGGATCGATAGAGATGTATTCAACCTTAATCAGTAGCTGACCATCGGTAATACTCGGTATTTCTGTCTCGGTATAATCCCAAGTTTCAGCGCTTGGCTCACCTACTGGTCTTGCTTTTAATCGCCATTGTTTGTTTATCGTTGTCATGTCTCTTTCCTTAGAGTTGTCCTTAGAACCAGTCCGCTTGCATGTCAGTGCAAACCGAGTTGGTGTTGGTTAATAATTCGATGTCGCGTTTAACTAATGGTAGTTCCCAATCGATGAAGTATTTGGCCGCTTGTATCTTGCCTTTGTAAAAGTTTTGCTGCTCGACATCTTGCGTCGTACTTAGCAGCTGCTCAGCTTTACTGGCTTGGCGAATCCAAATCCAGCTCAGTACAATTGAGGCAAAAATATTCATTAGTGCTTGAGCATTACCAGTCAATGTCAGCGCTTCTTCTGTCTGCAACACTTTGCCCAAATGCACGAGCACTTCATGCAACTGACCCATATAAGGCATCAGCTTGCCTGCAAGTTGCGCGCTCTCAGGCGTAGTGATGCTTTCTAAATCTTTTGTAATTTCACGTTTTAGGATTTGAATGCCTAACCCACCTTTTTGCCATAACTTGCGGAATGACAAATCTAGCGCCTGCACACCGTTTGTGCCTTCATGGATAGGATTTAGACGATTGTCACGCCAAAATTGCTCAGCCTGATATTCACGCGTATAGCCTGCGCCGCCCAATACTTGAATACCTAAGTCATTGGCTTTTGGGCCATACTCAGATGGCCATGCTTTTAGCACTGGCGTTAGCAAATCTAATAGTTCGGTTAGCTCATTTTTTAGCGTTTCGTCTTCACAGGTATTGATACGGTCAATTAGGTTTGAACCATATAGACATAATGAGATGCCGCCTTCAGAGTAGGCTTTTTGCGCTAATAGCATGCGCTTTACGTCACCATGCTGAATAATGGCCGTTGCATCATCTTCAGGCTTATTGTTTGGCGCAATGCGACCTTGTGTACGGTCTTTGGCATAATCTAGCGAGTACTGATAGCCGCGATAACCAATCATAGAAGCGCCAAAACCAACTGCAATACGTGCCTCATTCATCATCTTGAACATATAGCGCAAGCCAAAATGCTCTTCGCCGATTAAATAACCATGACAATCGCCTTCGTCACCGAAGCTCAATGCCGTAGAAGTCGCACCTCTATAACCAAGTTTATGAATCAGTCCAGTCAAATGTACATCGTTACGCTCGCCAACAGACAAGTCACCGTTTAAACGATACTTAGGCACAGCAAATAAAGAGATACCTTTGACGCCGCCTGGGCCGCCTGGTACTTTGGCCAATACCAAATGCACGATATTGTCAGACAGCTCATGATCACCTGCTGAGATATAAATCTTGCTGCCTTTAACGCGATACGAGCCATCGTCTTGTTTTACGGCGATGGTTTTGATATCGGCAAGCGATGAGCCTGCATGTGGCTCGGTCAGTGCCATGGTGCCAGTAAATTCACCTGTCAGCATGCGCGGCATAAAGGCTGCTTTAATCTCATCACTAGCAAAATGCGAGATGACGTTGATTGCCGCAGTGGTCAGAAATGGATAGGCAGTCGTTGATGGATTGGCTGCCATAAAGTAGCCTGCCACAGCAGTCATCACCGTCTCAGGTAACTGCATGCCACCATCTTCGAAGCTATAACGACCTGCGACAAAGCCAGACTCACGGAACGCATCAAAAGCGACTTTCACATCGTTTATCATGCTGACTTTTTTACCATCGAACTGCGGCTCGTTCTTATCTGCAATATGGTTGTGCGGTAAAAATAAATCTGTCGCAATCTTATTTGCCGTCTCTAATACAGCATCAAATGTCTCGCGGCTATGTTCGGAGAACTTCGCGTGCTCGGTGAGTGATTCCGTGCTTAGCACATCATACAATTGGAAAGGTAATTCAAAATCGTTTAGGAGGGTATCTGCGGCCATAGTATTCTCGTTAACTGATTAAATGTGGTTATCAATTGATATTAGTCTAATTTGATACTTGTCCGTATTGTCATTTATGACATAATTATGGTCAAATAAGACACAAACAGAGTATCTAAGCAGTTGAAATCAACCAAGTAATGGCTATTTTGGTAAGCACAGCAAAGGAAACGAGTGACCTATGCCCTATTTCAAACCTTTTAAAATGATTATTCTTGGCTTCGATGGTGTACTTGGCAGCGTACTATCTGGCGCATTGGACTTGTTTTCATTCACGGGGGTCAGCTGGCAGCGCTTTTCGAATGAGTCTGTAGAGCCTAGATTTAATGTACAGATTGCAAGCTTGGGTGGCGGCGATATTAGGTGCAGCAATCGGTTAATCATGCAAGCCCACTGTGATATTCGAGACGTGACAGAGTGCGACTTATTGCTTGTGCCAACCATTGGCGATTCTATTGATAAGGTGTTGACGCAAAACAGTGAGCTGCTGCCACACTTAGTACGACTTGCGAATACCAAAGCCGATATAGCAAGCAATTGTAGCGGTGCATTTTTTTTGGCAAAGGCGGGATTGTTAGATCATAAGATAGCCACCACACACTGGGGCTATGCCAATAAGTTTAAGGCAGACTTTCCATTGGTGGACCTACAAGAGAATCAGTTTGTGACCCATTCAAGAAGCGAGTCAACGAACCAGTCAGGCAATATATTTTGTGCAGCTGGCGGCAGCGCCTTTTATGATTTGGGGCTATTATTGATAGAGCGCTACTGCGGACGTGAGATCTCTACGCAAGTGGCAAAAACCCAAATTATCGATAGCAAAAGAGGCAGTCAAAATAGCTATACCAATGTGACCTTGCACAAGCCGCATTCCGACCATTTGATTAAACAAGTACAAGAATATATCGAAGAGAACTTTCAGCATTCTTTACAGGTCAGTAGTTTAGCCGCTATGGTAAATATTACCCCGCGCACTTTAAACAGGCGCTTTCAGTCCTGCGTGGCGATGCGACCGATCGAGTATATTCAGGCCGTCAGGATTGAACAAGCCAAACGCTTACTTGAATTGGGCGATGTATCGATAAAGTCACTTGCCGATCAAGTAGGTTATGATGATATCTCTTCATTCACGCGTCTATTTAAACGTGCGACAGAGCTGACACCTAAAGAATATCAAGATAAGTTTTCGCGGTTGGCTATTTAAAAAGGACAGTGATTAACGTTTAAGCAGTCTGCCACAACCCTTCTGCGTGGATAGCATCAGCCTTGATCGTTGGATAATCGGTAAATGCCAACTGATAGCCGCCATTTGTATTAGGTATAAGCTGGCAAGTTGCTCCCAGCGGAAAACTGTATTTTTTGCCGATATGACCAAAAGGCATACCACTATATATTGGCAACCCTGTTAGTTCATGCAATTGACGAATGACTGTGGCGACATCATAACGTTTGTCATAACTGTCCTCGCCTGTACCAGACAATGCCCCAAATACAATCGCTTGCTGATTTTTAAAGACACCTGCGAGATATAAGTCATATAACATGCGCTCAATACGATACGCCTGCTCGCCGACATCTTCTAAAAACACAATGCCACCATCGATACGCGGTAAATACTCACTACCTGCTAGTGCCGATACGACACTTAGGTTGCCACCCCAAATCGTACCAGTTAATGGTTTTGGCTCACCCTTTGTCAGTATGGCAGGTAGCTGCTGACTGGTTAAGGTAGCATCCTGTATGCTGACAGTTAGATTAGGATTGGTCAGCACTTCAACAAACTGCTGACAGCTGACCTTATCAGGCGCAGTTTTGCCAAACTCGCTATAGAGCATCGGTGCGGCAAGCGAGCTCATTGACCCTTTTGCCAATAGCGCACACTGAATAGCCGTCACATCACTAAAGCCTGCGAGTATCGTGCCACGCTCCTTCATAATCCGTCCTAGTGTCGACCAGTCCACCATAGGCAATATGCGCATGGCACCGTAACCGCCGCGCACACCTAGCAGCAGCTTTGGCGCGGCTATTGCTCCAGTGGCAAGGTTTTGAAAATCGCTAGCACGCTGTGAGTCCGTTCCCGCAAAGCGTAAGTACTGACGATTGGTAATAGCAGGATTCTCTACTTTAAATCCAGCACAAGCCACACGATCTAATGCTAACTGATTACGCTCATCACTACCACCGACATTGGAGCTGGCAAAAAGTCGCGTCTCAATCGTAGGCGTGATACAACCTGCCTGCGTCAGTGACTCATGTGACATTTGTGATGATGAGTGTCCCTCTAACAACGAAGTTGGCAGATCATCTTTAGTCAGCTGCGTACTATGATTAGACTCGATAGGACTGGCTGCAAATGCTTGAGAAATACCTTGGCTCGCTAATACTGCTGTGCCTGCACTCACACCGATTCGACGTAAAAACTGCCGACGGTTTAGCCCAGATAATGTTTCAGTTGCATGACTATTTTTATTATCTGTCCATGCCTGACGCTTAATCCCCATATCTTACTGCTACCTTATCGCTTTTATTTTTATGACTTGTGTTTTTAGACCTTATGGCAGCATATTGTAGACGCTTTTCTGACACTGATGGTTGCCTAATCTTTACCGATATTTACTTTTTCGCTACTGAGACACACAATATAGGTCGATCATATTTGTTACTGTAAATACAAATTCATCGCAAAAAACAAAAGGTAATAATTATGTTTAATAAAAAAACCGATAAAAACAAGTCACTTGACTCTAATTTGGAATACTTGCTGGGCAAAGAAGACAAGCTAAAAGAAAAGTTAGAGGACAGCGGTTATCTTGAGCCGTTTAGTGATGATTTAATGCTATTTATGAGTCTTGTCAAAGACTATTATAAAGGTGACTACCGTAAGATTCCTTTTAAGACTATTTCAGCTGGCGTTATTGGTGCGCTCTATGTGCTAAATCCAATTGACCTCATTCCTGATTCTATTCCGTTTATCGGCCATATCGATGATGCGCTAGTACTTAAATTTTGTTTAAAGCAGGCCAGAAAAGATTTGCAAAAATATAAAGAATGGAAGCAGCAACAATTAGCTACTAAGGATAAGTTAGAAGTTAAGAGCGACACTAGTAAGACTGATAACGATAAAACTAGTAATGATGAGAAAGACAGCGACGAGACTGGTACCAATCTGAAGAAAGCCTCATAAATATTAATACTTTCAGCTATTAGAAAACTGCACTATCGAAAAAGCCACGACCTAGAATTAATACTTCGGTCGTGGCTTTTGTTATTCACAATTCATTCAATACTGTATTTTAATCAGGCACTTCATAATTAGCTTTTTCTGGATTGAGACCAAACGAGTAGACGAATGTCGCAACGAGGCTGTTGACAATAATGAAAGGTAAATCAATCGCAGCATGACCAAGTGCATAGCGACCAAGCAGCCAAGAGACGATCAACATGATAATAAAAAATGCACCCAAATATGCCAAAATCGCAGGGTGTTTTAGATTATGAGGCTGCTCAGGCGTTGGTTGTTTGTCTAATACATATGTCCTTACCGCCCAACCAGCTGCATAAGAAAACCCGCCTAACACCACGTAACTGAAAAAATTCATATTGCTTAACTCTAATGGTATGACTGTTTATAACAAAATACTGTCTATGCAAATATCATCGACTAACAATGATATTTATCTAAAGGCTATTATCAACGCTTACTTAAATACTTTCATCAACATTATCGATAACAAGATTAGCATGTGGGTTGGCTAAAATATCAGTATTCACCTCATCACATTCCACGCGGTAGATCGTATTCGCACCTCGGTAAATATACGACAAGTACTCACTGTCTAAGAGCGGATCAATATTTGCGTAAGCTGGTTTGACGTGCGCCAGTACCAGCACTCGATCAGGACGACCAATAACCGCATCGACATTGTCTGGATCGATAGAGAAGAACTGCGGTATGTCGCTATTTTCAATCACTTCTAACGGCTCTGGAGTATCCCAGACGCGCTTAGCAGTGACGGGTTCTTTCATCTGCATCACCCAAGTGTCGTCTTGCTGGCTGACCTTTATCTGAGCAGGCTCATCTTGACTCACCGTATAACAACCTTCAAAGACAGACAGATCGGACGCGACTTCGGTATCTGCTTGAGGGCTAGTATCATTACAAGCGCTCAGAAAAATCGCGCTGCTGGCAGTCACACTGAGCATCAAATAGGTCAGTCTCTTATTAAATAAATTCGAGCGTAAGGACATAATGGGGTTATCCTGCAATCATGCATTAAAAACTTTTATTAAGTGTACTATTGTCAAAAAACCATCAAATAGCAGATACGAAAAGTGCGCTTGGGCATCTTTGTAGCTAAGACAGCTCTGTCATTAAAAATCAGTGGCTTTCAGCGAGCTTCGCTATTTTAACAGAAAACCAAGACGTTACTATTATGTTATAAGTTACCGTAAGGGTTTTCTGACTTTGTGCGTCACGACTGCCCATATTTATGATAGATTTGCTATACTCACAACGTCATCATCATCGTTCGAATAACATAAACGAGATGCTCTAGTACTACCCTATGCTTACCACTTATCAGGTCCATACTCTTTTATGTCAGACAACCGTAATTCAATGCCAAACACTCATAAAGATAACGCGATTGATCCATTGGCTGCTAAAACAAATACCACTGTGGCCTATACTGATGGCGCCTGCAAAGGCAATCCTGGCGCTGGCGGCTGGGGCGCCCACCTTATATTTAGTGATGGCAGCACGCAAGATTTGTACGGCGGCGACAAAGAAACCACCAATAACCGTATGGAACTAATGGGTGCGATACAAGCCCTGACCCATAGCCCGCATGAGCATACTCTTGAGATTTGGACTGACTCCAGTTATGTCAAAAAAGGCATAACTGAATGGATTGAAGGTTGGAAGAAAAAGGGCTGGAAAACTGCCAGTAAAAAGCCAGTCGCCAATCAAGACCTATGGCAACAATTGGATAAGCTCTGCCAACAGCGTGATGTCAGCTGGCATTGGGTCAAGGGTCACGCTGGACATGCTGGTAATGAAAAAGCAGATGAGCTGGCAAACTTAGGTGTTACCTCAAACAGCGGGCATTCAGCCATACTTAGTGAAGCAGATACGACTAAAAAAAAAGACCACATAGCGACTGATATTAATCCTAACATTGATACTAATACTGACACTAACATTGATACCTTGCAAAAATCATCTAGCGCTGACTGGCTAAGTTTCGATCCATTGGGTTTAGATATGATAGAAGATGAGTTTGATGAAGAGCTCTTAGAACCTGAGCCGCTAAGAGAAGATAATCAGAGCACACCTGACAACCTTCAAACAAACGAAAACATTGCTGTAGAATCTAACAGCCATCAAGACAATACCTACAACCCGACGAGTACCAAAGCTATGCCAGATATTCAAACGCACCTAGATGATACCGTCGACAATGATATATTGCCAAGTGTAGAATCTGACGCCCCTAAGTTCGATGGGGATACTAGCCGTGCCAACCCATATTTCAAGCCGCTATTACCAAAGCCGATACACCGCCATGAAGCAGATCGTCAGCTTATCATGGATACAGAAACCACAGGGCTTGATGCACTAAAAGGCGATCGTATTATCGAGGTCGGTATTGTGGAGCTGGTCGGACGTAAGTTTACTGGTGAGAAGCTGCACGTTTATATCAATCCGCAGCGTGGCATGGATGACGAAGTCATTCGTATTCATGGTATCTCTGAAGCATTTTTGACCGACAAGCCGACCTTTGATCAAGTGGCTCAGTCTTTGTATGACTTTATGGACGGCGCTGAGATTATCGCTCATAACGCTACTTTTGATATGAACTTCTTAAATATGGAGTTTGCAAAAGTTGGTCTGAATGACTTTGCTAATCGAGTGCAAGTAACCGATTCACTGGCGATGGCCAAGCAGCAATACCCTGGGCAAAAAAACACGCTAGATGCCCTCGTGCGTCGCCTAGATGTTGGTAAGCAAGACCGTACTTTTCACGGAGCATTACTTGACTCAGAGATTTTAGCCGAAGTTTATTTGGCGATGACTGGTGGACAGGTCACGCTTGCCATTGAAGAGGATACAGATACCGATGGCGGACAAACCGCTCATGCAAGTTTCGCCAATTTAGCGAATTTATTGCTGGCATCAACGGCGGATGAAACTGCTGACCAAAGCTGGTATGCCGCTTTGGCAGAAGATTATCCTGCCCTAAAAGCTAGCATATAATTGTCGTTCGAATTTTTATTGAACCGACATTTGTATAATTTAGTCTTGATTATTATGATAGAAAGCGTTAAAACATCACTAGCTAATACTTTCTAAATCAACTTTACACCATTGCTATTCTCATCAGTACATTATGGAAAAATACTTATGGACCAGTCTGCGCAAATGAAGTTAACCGCCCCAACACTTAGTGTTACTGATTTTAACCTACCATCACTTCATTTATTGCATGATGAGGTTATAGCAACGCTTAAAGACACCGAGATTCATTTGAGTGAGTTCAACGATGATAGTAGTCAGGCACCTTTATTGTCGGACTCTATCGAAGTGCTAAAGCAGCTGTCTTGTATTTTCAAACTAATTTCTTTGGTCGGTGCAGAAGCATTGAATGATGCTATTGTTGGTGGTCTACAGAGACTGTATGACAATGGTGATAATAACGATACTGATTTGATCATGGATCTATCAGAAGCCATCATGACCTTGGATCGTTATGTCGAGTTTGTACTATTGACTGAATCGGTAGAGCCTACTCTACTGATACCTGTCATTAACAAGCTTAATGCGCATAGTCAAAAAGCTCCTATTACAGCAGACTATTTTTCTGCATTTGGTAGCAGTAGTGTCATCATCGCCAATCCTGAACAAAACTTTGAATCTCTAAGCGCACTTAATCTAGACACAGAGCTGCTGACCAACGCGTATCGTAGTGGCCTTGCGGTTGCACTACTCAATCAAGATGGCAAAATTGACTCTGCGGATCAGCAAAAGCTGGATGCTATGAGTGCAGCTTGTGCATTAATCGCTGCAAATACTGATAGTTTGTTTTGGCAAGCGGCGACTGCTGCCGTGACCGATATCGCAGCAGTATTACCATTAAACCTAAGTCAAAAGCACACACTTATCTATTTAGAGCAGCAATTTCAAAGCTATTTACCAGTCATGGATACCCGCTTTGCAGATTTAGTGAGCTTTGCCTGTCAACGTGATAACGAGCAAGCGCATCAACTACGTGAACAGTATGCAAGCAATCATTTAGAAGGTGCTCAGCTAGAACAAATGAAGCGCTTTTTATTCGGTCCTAACCGCGAACTTACCGATACGTTGAACACAATTATTCAAAATCAGATCAATAACATTAAAGAACACGTCGATAGTTATGCACGTGGCGATTCAATTAACCCTATTGACATGCAGACAGCGCAGATTATTAAAGAGCTGACTGAACTGAGTTCGGCATTACGTTTATTAGGTCTGTCCAACGCAGCCAATAGTCTTAGCGAAGCAGCAGAAGCTGTGAGCCATTGGCAAGCGCCTTCTCCTGAAGATTTTGATCATTTGCTACTAGCGCTAATGCATGCAGAGAATGCCACCATTGCTATGGCAGAGATGCATACACCAGGGGCAATCTATCTACCACTGAATAACCCGCATATCTCATTGCATCAGCTTAATACGGCCAATGATACTTTGATACAAGAAAGCCGAACTGCTATTGCTAGTGCTGAGCAAGCCATCAATGATTATTTGGCGGAGCCTGAACGCGATATGCTCAATATCCAAAATATTCCTGGGATGATGCGTCAAGTAGCAGGCGCGGTACGTTTCTTACAACTGGCCACACCTGCCAGCATGCTGAGTCAGCTAGCCAACTACATCGAACAACGTATCGAAGGCGGACGACGTATCGAAGACAGTACGTTAGCCTGCATCGCTGATGTTATCATGGCGGTCGATCATCACTTAGATGGTTTTGAGAATAATCGCCCTGTCAGCAAGCAAGCGCTTGATGTGGGTCAACAGAGCTTAAGCCATCTACTTGCTGCTTAACTTTTCTCATTGTCATGTCATGGTCATTATCTCTTAGCCATGACATCTCATTTACGTATAGATAACTCAAGATAATATAGGTACAAGTCAGGCATGTGAAAGCGCTACAGTCATTAGGTTAAACTAGCCTAGTCATTAGGCTGAACCAGCCTGACAATATATATGGATATCTGGGTATCTAGTTTATATAGAATTGATGATACTTTACTCTAAAACAGTCTGTGTCTACCTCGATGCGGACTTACTTTATAATGTTTGGAATTTTATATGGCCCATGCTTTTGTATTAAGTGATGACAGTATCTTATGCCGTCAAATGCCAGATGGTTGGTGGCCTTTACAAGTTCAGTTATCGCCCGATAGTAATGACTCAAATGAGCAAGCTTATCAGGTTGGTCACGTAACGCTGCACGAGAGCCTAGCACCAAATCATTGGTTATCAGACGACAGCAATAGCACTGGCAACCATGCAGATGATACGGTTAATGCCAATATGGCTCATAGCTTTACTGCCCAAGCGACGAGCGCCATGACTTATGACTATGCAGTTGCTCATAACGTGACGCTACCAATTATTGCTGAAAGTAGTGGTAACACTTTTGTTCCTTATCGAAAACTGATGACTCATTTGCCAGTCGCTTTGTCGGATCAGATTAGCCAAGCAATACAACTATTAAGCTGGCAAGCAGATACGCAGTTTTGTAGTCGCTGTGCTAGCCCTACTGTACATGCCGACCAAGGCGAACGTGCCATGGTTTGTCCAGTATGTCGATTGCGCCAATACCCTCGCGTACAACCGTGCGTCATTACTGCTATTACTCGGCCAAATCCAGTAACGGGTGAGATGCAAATCTTATTGGCTCACCATCATCGTCATGGACAGCAAAATTTGCCGCCAATGTATGGTTTGATCGCAGGGTTTGTAGAAATTGGAGAGAGTCTGGAGCATGCCGTAGTACGTGAAGTCGCAGAAGAGGTCAATATCAGCGTAACAGATATCCGCTATGTGAGTAGTCAGCCATGGCCATTTCCCTCTAACTTAATGCTTGGTTTTCGTGCATCGTATGCCAATGGCGATATTATCTTGCAAGAAGATGAGCTAGCACATGCTGATTTCTTTGATCTCTCAAACCTACCCAGAATCCCACCGAAGGGCAGTATCGCTCGCGATTTGATTGACCAAGTGGCTAAAGAACAAAATATAGATTTATAATCAGTACTTATCTATAAACACCACATTACGCTATAGTATTGTATTTTCAATCTCATCTCTTTAAAATCGCTGCTCCTGTGATAAGCGTTTTACTTTAAACTTTATTTTTTAATAAGTAACACGCTAACCTGAGCAGTAAAACGCTGACAGAGCAGATGCTCTTATAGATACTGTTTTACAAAGACCGCTTTCTCAACACTTTATCTCTATTTATACTAATACCTATTCTTACGACTGGTATTAAGGTCCTTAATTAAATGCAAAGTAGCACCAATATACGCTTAGTCAATCTACCCATCTTATTCGATGCATTACACATTGATACTTTGCCCGCTGACATACAGGCAAAAATTGCACGTGTGGATGCTTGTTTGCCACAGACGCAATGCGGACTATGTGAGCATCCAGATGGTTGCCTGCCATATGCCGCTGCGATTGTATTAGATGGCGAGCCGTACAATAAATGCGTGCCCGGTGGTCAGCCAGTCACGGACGCGATTGCTCAGACTCTCGATATAGACACTTCTAACGCTATGCTGACGGCAGTGCCTTCACAGTGGCCAATAGATGCTACTTCCGAACGTCCGACCGAGGTTCGTGCGGTTATCCGTGAAGATGACTGTATCGGCTGCACCAAATGCATCCCTGCTTGTCCAGTCGATGCTATCGTTGGTACTGGTAAGCATATGCATACGATTTTTACAGATTTGTGCACGGGCTGTGAGCTATGTATCGCGCCCTGCCCTGTTGATTGCATCGACTTAGTTACGATTGAGCGAGAAATATCTGAGCCTGAGCGAATAGCAGAACAAGAGGATTTGAGACAACGCTACCATACCCATTTGAAACGTGTCACAGAACAGCTTGCCGATACGAGCAATAGTAGACCTGTCGTTAGTATGGTAGAGGCCAAGCTCAATAATGCAGCAAGCCAGTCTCTAAACATCAGTGAGTCGCAAGCGAAAAATACCATTGCGGCTGCCAAGCTCCGTACCAAAATCAAAAAACTGGAAAAGCAACTGAGTGTGCGTGCAAACGATAAGAAACAAGCAGAACTCGAATCCTTACAAGCCGAGCTTGAGTCATTGCAAGTAGCGTTATAACGGTAATAGCTGATTACGCAATTAATGCGTTAATAAATTGATACTTTAATCATTAACATGAATGCTAGCGCTAGCATATAATTTGGCACCATCATTCATCAAAATAATAGTCAAAATGCCATGAGTAAAACGGTCAAACATAAAACAGCTGACACGCCGCCCTCTAGACGAATGCCCAATCGTAACGTGCGTCCATTCTTTGAAAAGCTGGCAGCGACTATTGATGAACCTGTCACCGAACTCAATTATGGCAGTAATTTTGAGTTACTTATCGCGGTAATTCTGTCCGCACAAGCGACTGATGTCAGTGTCAATATTGCTACCAAGCAATTGTACCCTGTGGCCAATACACCTGAGGCAATACTGGCGCTAGGAGAAGACGGTCTAAAATCCTATATCAAAAACATTGGTTTATATAATACCAAAGCAAAAAACGTCATCAAAACCTGCCGTGATTTGATTGAGAAATTTAATAGCACTGTTCCTGATAACCGCAAAGACTTAGAATCACTGGCAGGTGTCGGCCGTAAAACTGCCAACGTTGTGTTGAATACGGCCTTTGGCCAGCCGACCATGGCCGTTGACACGCATATCTTTCGTGTGGGCAATCGTACTGGGCTTGCCACTGGGAAAACCGTACTTATCGTCGAAAAAAAGCTGGTCGAGCGCATCCCAGAGGACTTCATCGTAGACGCCCATCATTATCTTATCTTACACGGCCGCTATACTTGCCAGGCTCGTACACCCAAATGCGGCGCCTGTCCTGTCTATGAAGAATGCATGTTCAAAGATAAAGCTGCATTTTTAGAGTTGTAACGTATTGTTCATTTCAAGCAGACGCTACTGCTAGCTAATCACTCAGCTAGCTAAACCGCTATCCAGTAACCAGCTTTAATTGCAGTGAACTGCTTGTTGAGCATTTCTTATAGTAGAGCAAGTGTTGCTCACTAGAGTTTTATAACGTTTCAAGGTAGAATAACCCTATTTTGCGTTAAGAGATTTTGGTCATTACCCTGCTTCTGATAAGGCAATCTGCACATTAGCGTTGTCTATTAGGGCAAGTACTGCTTCAACTCATTATCGCCAAGACCATATTAGAGCGAGGCAGTATCATTTTATATATTGATTAAATGATAGTCCGCTCACCCTTTGGTCATATTTATTAGCAAAGATTTTAGTCAAAACCGATTTTAAATTAAGAAATACCGATTATCTGCCGCGTAAATGCGTGGTCAAAATTAATTAGAGCAGCACCCAGATGTGCTGCTTTTCCTACCCTTATTGATTCAATTAAGCGATCCCATTATGCGTGAATACAACTTATTTACCTCAGAATCTGTGAGCGAAGGCCATCCTGACAAAATGGCTGACCAAATATCAGACGCTATCCTTGACGCTATCTTACGTGAAGATCTGCACGCACGTGTGGCATGCGAAACCTTAGTAAAAACAGGCGCAGTCATACTTGCAGGTGAAATCACCACAACGGCAAATATTGATTTAGAGCGTCTGGTTCGTGACACTGTAAATGGCATCGGCTATCACCATTCAGACCTAGGCTTTGATGGCGAGACTTGTGCAGTCATCAACATGCTAGGCAAGCAATCTCCTGAAATCGCGCAAGGCGTCGATCGTAGCGACCCAGAAGAGCAAGGTGCAGGTGACCAAGGCTTGATGTTTGGTTATGCTAGCAATGAGACCGAAGTCCTGATGCCAGCGCCTATCGAGTATGCCCATCGTTTGATGGAGCGTCAGTCGGAGCTGCGCCGCGCAGGTGAGTTGCCGTGGTTGCGTCCAGATGCCAAAGCGCAGGTGACCTTGAAATATGATGGTAATCGTCCTGTCGCCATCGATGCTGTTGTATTATCAACACAGCATGATCCAAGCATCTCGCAGTCAGATCTACAAGAAGCGGTGATGGAGTCTATCATCAAGCAAGTGCTACCAGCTGACTTACTGCACGCTGGCACACGCTATCATATCAACCCAACTGGTAAGTTTGTGATTGGTGGTCCTGTTGGTGATGCTGGTTTGACTGGTCGTAAAATTATTGTTGATACTTACGGCGGTATGGCACGTCATGGTGGCGGTGCGTTCAGTGGTAAAGATCCTTCAAAAGTCGATCGTAGTGCTGCTTACGCGGTACGTTATGTTGCCAAAAACATCGTAGCAGCAGGTCTTGCTGAGCGCTGTGAAGTACAGGTCAGCTACGCGATTGGTGTCGCTGAGCCTACCTCTATCTCTGTTAATACCTTTGGTACTAGCAAAATCAGTAACGATGAGATTATCCGCTTGATTCGTACTCACTTTGACCTACGTCCTTATGGCATTACCCGTATGTTGAACTTACTACAACCAATGTATCAGCAGACTGCTACCTTTGGACACTTTGGTCGTCCAGGTTCAGAGACTGCCTTTACGTGGGAAAAAACAGACAAAGCTGATATCTTAAAAGCAGACGCTGGTTTATAAGAGTCACTACTTTAAAACGTTTACCAACCATTTTCATATACTAAAAACTACTGACACTTATTATTAGGAGTTGCTTATGTCTCAAGACAATATTCAAGACCAAAACGCTGATGCTAACATCGAAATTACCCCTGAAATGCAGGCATTCTATCAACGTGCTGATGCTATCATTGGTATCGCCAACAGTCAGCTAGGTCCTGAAGCACATTCAGGTCAAGTAGGTGCTTCTTTATTGTATGCTGCAGCACGTTATAGCGCATCAGTTGCCTCTATTGGCTTCGTCAAAGGCGATGATTTCGCCAAAGAAAAAGACGATATCGTCGAGTTTTATGTCAAACAGTATCGCCAAATGCTGAGCGATAATTTGACTGATTATGCTCAAAACTTTGACAAGTACGTTCAGCTAAATCAAGACGACAAACCAGCTGAATAAGCGAATGTCGTTAGTCTAGATGTCTTTGATTTAGACATACTGTTGTAAAGTCAGTATTCGATTGCAGAAAATAAACCCCCAAGCTTAATTGAGCTTGGGGGTTTTTGTATGGTGTTTAAGTAGATAGCTACTGATAAATGAGCTACCATAAATGCTTAAGCGTTTAGCCTCAGTAGGCAAATCAATCATCGATAACAGGACGCTATCAAATATTATGAATAAGGACATTTCTTATGAAACAAACTCTATCCAATCGTCGATTTTCCACAATTAATCAATCTTCGTTCAAACCATCATCACTTGTATTGATATTAGTTCTAGCTTTAACTGGCTGTAGCTCTATGTCTGATATCGGTACGTCTGGTCAAACACCTACCCCATCCAGTCCTGATATCAGTCAGCAATTTGAAGGTGCTCTGACTCAATGTCCGCCCGCTAACCCTGCCAATAATATCTGTACGGCACAATATGAACCCGTCTGTGTAAAAACAAAAATTGGATCAGTGATCAGCTACCGAGCGGCTAGTAATGCCTGCTCAGCCTGTAATATCCCTGAGGCCGTTAGTTATGCAAAAGGCGAATGTAGCTGATCTACAAAGTAGTTGTATCGAAATCTGCTGTACTGAAAGCTGCTGTATTGAAAGCTTTTTTATTAAAAATATTGAACATCCATAAAAATACCCAGCTTATGACAAGCTGGGCATTTTTGTAGCCAGAAAATAAACTCTAAAGCTTAAGCATCTTTCTCAAGTGCTGGTGGGCCTTTTAGTAACTCTTCATCACGGAATTCATTGGCCGAGTTGTGCTCTGCTGACTCTTCTGTGGTAAACCATTGCTGATTACGATACAGTATCAAACGATCTCGACTGAGACCACGCAATAGAGAATACATCATCACGACGATCACAATAGCGAAAGGAAATCCTGAGACAATCGATGCCGCTTGTAGTGCACTCAAACCACCTGCTGCCAATAATACAGCTGCGATAACACCTTCAGAACCTGCCCAAAATAAGCGCTGAATCTTTGGCGGATTGGTATCACCACCTGAAGTCAGCATATCAATGACAAAACTGGCTGAATCTGACGAGGTAACAAACCATAATACAATCATCACCACAATGAGCAAGTTAACCGCACCCGTTAATGGATAAGATTCCATCAACTTAAAGATAGCGCTACCTGTATCGGCTTTGACCGCTTCGATCAGACCTGGACTAACTATGTTAGGGTCTGCTGCTGCCACCAACTCCATATTTACCGCAGAACCACCAAAAGCAGTAAACCACAGGAACAATATCGTGATAGGAATTAATAATACGCCTAATATAAACTCACGGATGGTACGGCCACGAGAGATACGTGCAACGAATACCCCAACGAATGGTGACCAGCTAATCCACCATGCCCAATAGAAAATCGTCCAAGAGGCTTGCCAGTTTTCTTCGCCTCTATAAGACTCTGTCCACAAACCTAATGGCACGATTTGATGCAAATAGTTGCCGATGTTTTCTACGAAGCTATTAAAAATAAACTGCGTAGGCCCAAAGATAATCACAAAACTTAGCAATATCACAGTGAACAATATATTGGTATCACTTAGACGCTTGATGCCTTTATCCAATCCCATAAACAGAGATAACCCTGCTAGCATGGTGATAAGGCCAATCAAAATAATCTGCACCGTAATATTATTGGGTATACCAAATAACGTCTCAAGGCCTGAGTTGATCTGTAAGACACCAAGACCTAACGTGGTCACTACCCCAAACATCGTACCAAATACGGCAAGTGTATCTACCGTATGTCCCCAACCGCCGTAGATTTTTTTACCCAATATTGGGTAAAGTGTCGAACGGATAGCCAGTGGCAAACCTACTCGATAATGAAAATATGCGAGCGATAGCGCAACCATGCCATATAGCGCCCATACATGTAGACCATAATGTAAAAACGAGATATTCATCGCTTGTTTGGCAGCGGCAACTGTCTCCGCCTCGCCTAATGGTGGTGCCATGAAATGATACAGCGGCTCAGCGGTGCCCCAATAAAGCAGCCCGATACCGATACCTGCTGAAAACAGCATACCAATCCAAGAAACCATATTGTACTCTGGCCTTTCATTCTGATGACCGAGTCTGATATCGCCGTAGCGGCTAAATATCATATAAATACTCATGACCAATGTTAAATTGACCACGACAATAAAGAACCAACCGAAGCGTAAAGAGACAAATGCTTTTGCTTGGTTAAATACGACTTCTGCTTGTTCATTGAATAAAGCGCCAAAAATAATGAACGCCAGTATCAAGATTGCTGAAGTCAAAAATACAGGTTTACTTACCCGCGGAAAAGGGCCTAATCGGCCAACTTTTACATGATCCATAGGTATATCCCCAAAAAAGTGCGTAACCATACCAAGGTATGAACGAATTATCAAATATAACACCTTGTAAATACTACCGAATGTATAGAAATGGTAGTAACATTTCGGTAATAATTTTCAACAATCCGAATTTGTCCTGAATAAATTTAAGTATTTTCACCCAATAAAGAAGCCCCAACTTAAAAATAAATTGGGGCTTCTTCTATCAAAAGCTTAAATAGCAGTCTTACTTTTGCCCACTTTTAGTCACCTTTAACAATCTTAGGTGGTCCTTTTAGTAGATGCTCATCAGCAAATTCATCTGCCGAGTTGTGATCTGCTGACTCTTCAGTAATATAGTGCTGCTGCGCTCTATATAATATCAATCGATCGCGACTCAAACCACGCAGTAGCGCATACATCATGGCAAATATAACCAAAGCAAATGGCAATCCTGCTACGATAGCGGCTGCTTGTAACGCGCTCAATCCACCAGCAGCCAACAAAACAGCAGCAATGACGCCTTCAGTGCTTGCCCAAAATAAACGTTGAATCTTTGGCGGATTGGTATCACCACCTGCGGTCAGCATATCAATGACAAAACTTGCTGAATCTGATGAGGTCACAAACCACAATATAATCATAATCACAATCATGAATGTGATGGGTTGCGCCAATGGATAGTACTCAACCAATTTAAAAATGGCACTACCAAAATCTGTTTGTACCGCCTCGACCAGTCCAGGACTAACCAACGCTGGATCAATAGCAGCGAGCAGCTCCATATGGATAGCAACACCGCCGAAAGTTGAAAACCAAAAGAACAATATGGTCATAGGGATAAGTAATACCCCAAGTACGAACTCTCTAATCGTACGACCACGGCTGATACGAGCAATAAACACGCCGACAAATGGTGCCCAACTTACCCACCACGCCCAATAAAATATCGTCCATGCTGACTGCCAGTTTGCCTCACCTTCATAAGACTCACCCCACAGACCTAATGGCACAACCACTGAAAGATAGTTGCCGATATTTTCTAGGAAGCTATCAAAAATGAAAAGCGTCGGCCCTAAGACGACCATAAAACCAAGCAGAATAGCCGTTAAGCCGATGTTTACATCGCTTAGACGCTTGATACCCTTATCCAAGCCCATCATGACAGAACATGCGGCCAAAGCAGTAACAAAGGCAATCAGAGCAATTTGTATTGTGAGATTATTAGGAATACCAAATAATTTCTCAAGCCCTGAGTTAATTTGCATCACTCCAAGACCGAGTGACGTCACCACACCAAACATCGTACCGAATACGGCTAAGATATCAACGGCATGACCCCACGAGCCATATATCTTTTTACCCAATATAGGATAAAGGGTTGAGCGAATCGATAGTGGTAAGCCACGGCGAAAATGGAAATAGGCTAAAGATAGCGCTACAATTGCATACAATGCCCAAGCATGTAAGCCCCAATGTAAGAAGGTAATATTCATCGCCTGCTTGGCGGCTTCTATCGTTTCGTTTTCACCGAGTGGCGGTGCCATAAAGTGATATAAGGGCTCTGCTGTACCCCAGTAGACAAGTCCAATACCGATGCCAGCAGAGAACAGCATGCCGATCCACGAAAATAGACTGTACTGTGGTGTCTCAGTTTGAGCACCAAGGCGAATATCGCCATAACGGCTCATAGACAAATAAACACAAAGTCCTAAGGCCACATTAACGAGAATAATGAAAAACCAACCAAATTTATCGGTAATAAAGCCTTGTAAAAAACTGAACAACGTACCGGCAGATTCAGTAAAAAAAACGCCAAGAACAATAAATGTAATAATCAGTAATGCTGAAGTTAAAAAAACAGGTTTACTTACTCGCGGAAAAGGGCCTAACCTGCCAACTTTTACATGATCCATAGGTGTGTCCCCAAAAAAGAGCGTAACCATACCAAGGTATGAACGAATCACTAAATATAACACCATGTAAATACTGCCGAATGTATAGAAATCGTAGTAACATTGCAGCAATAATATTTCAACAATCTGAATTTTCCTGAATAAATTTAAATATCTTTACCCAATAAAGAAGCCCCAATTTAAAAATAAATTGGGGCTTCTTTTATCAAAATCTTAAATAGCTGTCTTGATGCTATCTACTTCTTAGTCACCTTTAACAATCTTAGGTGGCCCTTTTAGCAGATGCTCGTCAACGAACTCATTCGCTGAGTTATGGTCTGCTGATTCATCCGTAATAAAGCCTTGCTGCGCTCTGTATAGAATCAGACGATCGCGACTCAAACCACGCAGTAGCGCATACATCATGACAAAGACTACTAAGGCAAACGGTAGTCCTGCTACGATCGCTGCCGCCTGTAGAGCAGACAGTCCACCAGCCGCTAGTAAGATAGCAGCGATAACGCCTTCTGTCGTCGCCCAAAATAAGCGTTGGATTTTCGGTGGGTTGGTATCGCCACCAGCAGTCAACATATCGATGACAAAGCTAGCAGAATCTGACGAGGTCACAAACCATAGCATAATCATGACGACAATCAGTAGCGTAATCGGTTTTGCCAATGGATAGTACTCAACCAACTTAAAGATGGCACTACCAGAATCTGCTTGTACTGCTTCAACCAATCCTGGGCTAACACCTGACACAGCAGAAGCAAGCTCCATATGAACAGCAACGCCGCCAAAGGTGGTAAACCAGAAGAACAAAATCAGCATTGGAATCAGTAGTACACCAAGCGTAAACTCACGGATAGTACGACCACGAGAGATACGAGCAATAAAGATACCAACGAATGGTGCCCAACTAACCCACCATGCCCAATAAAATATCGTCCAACTACTTTGCCAATCTGTCCCGCTATAAGACTCACCCCATGTACCTAGAGGTACAATCACAGTCAGATAGTTGCCGATGTTTTCGATAAAACTATCAAAGATAAATAGCGTTGGTCCTAAGATGACCATAAACGCTAATAAGACGATAGTGAAACCAATATTGATATCACTTAAACGCTTAATACCTTTATCCAAACCCATCAAGACTGAAGCTGCTGCTAGCGCTGTGATGAAAGCGATCAAGCCAAACTGTACGGTAAGACTGTTAGGCGTACCAAACAGCTTTTCGAGTCCAGAGTTGATCTGCATAACCCCAAGCCCGAGCGAAGTAACCACACCAAACATCGTACCAAACACAGCCAAGATATCGACCGTGTGTCCCCAACGACCATAGATCTTTTTACCAAGTAAAGGATACAAAGTAGATCGAATCGATAATGGTAGGCCGCGACGGAAATGGAAGTACGCTAAAGATAGCGCTACAATCGTATAAATCGCCCAAGCGTGTAGACCCCAATGCATAAATGAGATATTCATCGCTTGCTTTGCGGCTTCTACTGTCTCTGAATCGCCCATTGGTGGTGCCATAAAGTGATACAACGGCTCTGCTGTACCCCAATAAACCAGACCAATACCAATACCTGCAGAAAATAGCATACCAATCCAAGAGAACAGATTGTACTGCGGTCGTTCTGTTTGGTTACCTAGTCGAATGTCACCATAGCGACTCATTGCCAAGTATATACAAAGCGCAAGCGCGGTATTGACCAGAATAATGAATAGCCAACCAAACTTATCGGTAATAAAATTTTGTAAAAAACTAAAAACAGCCCCTGCTGTTTCGGTGAAAAACGCACCGAAAATAATAAAGCCAATAATCAGCAGTGACGATGTAATAAACACAGGTTTACTTACCCGCGGAAAAGGTCCTAATCTGCCTACTTTTACTTCTTCCATGTGCAAGTCTCAAATTTCAAGGAACGTTACCTTAACAAAATAGGTCTTAACTATCAATCTATTACAAAATAAAACTTGATAAAACTATTAATTTACTCTAAAAGAATTGAATAGTTTTATTAAAATAATTAAATATACAGATAGGTAACTACGTCTTTAATTTGATGTTTTTTCAATATTGTTTCGATGTTATTTGGGCAATAATCTAAGTAATTGTGCATCATTACCGTCTTCAAGTGTCCACACTTGCCCGTCTACTGCTAGCACACTGCGGATACGCTCTCCCATGTCATAACGGTAACGCTCAGCGGCGGTATTGTCGTCGTTTATGCCCACTACGATAAGCGCTTTAGACGATAGGCCACTGATAAGCGCATTGCCCTGCCAGCTAGGAAAGTCATTATGAGTACCAGCCACATAGATGCTCATAGCAGATGGTGATATGACAGGTGTCCAAGTAATTTTTGGTGCCGTAAACTCTGGCTTTGTGTCATGGTCAGGAATGTCTAAACCTGAATAATTGCGGCCATTGGATACCACTGGCCAGCCATAATTGTTACCCTTCTCAATAATATTAAATTCATCCCCGCCTTTTGGTCCCATTTCATGCGCCCAAAGCTGTCCACTATCATCAAATGCCATACCAAGCACATTGCGATGTCCGATGGTCCAAAACTGTTTGGCCAACTCATTATCAGTAAACGGATTGTCTGTTGGGGCGTTACCATCAGGACTCAACCGTATTATCTTACCCAGATTGCCATTCATGTCTTGTGCTGGGTCTTTGTCTTGACGCTCGCCTGAGCTGATATAGAGATAACGCCCATCGGGAGAAAACAGCAGGCGATGACTATAATGTCCTTGTCCTGTGACTTTCGGAGACTGTTGCCAGATAGGCGTGATATCTTGCAACGTAGGTGTGGCTGTCTCTAATCCTGAGAGTGTCGCTTTGATAACTTTAGCGCCAAATTTATTACTATCACTTCCTGTTCCTGCTTCCGCGTAGCTAAGATAAACGGTATTGGACGTCGCGAAATCTGGAGCCACGATGATGTCTCCTAAGCCGCCTTGACCACCGTAAGCGACTGTAGGCACGCCTTCGATTTTGGTTTTATTACCCGTCGCGGTATCTACGATAAATAGCTCACCTGTTTTTTGTGTTACTAGCAATTTTGGTGCTGTACTATCTGCAGTAGGTAACGCTGTCATAGCCCAAGGCTCATCAAAGGTAGCGATTGCCTTGGTGGTAAAGTCAGGCTTGCTAGTCTTTGTTTGTGTAGTGGTTTGTGTGACGGTTTGAGCATTGCTATCTGAAGTGGAAACCTCTTTAGACTCTGTTGCGGTACTTTTATTATTGCTAGGGCTTACTGCTGAAGGGTTGGAGCACGCGGCAGTGCTAAACAGCAATGCTGCAACAATTAGCGGCGAGGTTAAAGGTATATTTATACGTTCGATATGGGCTGTCATCGTTCTGTTTCTCCATTCAGTTGATACTGATACTATTAGTCTTTGATTTATTTATAGCATAGTCCTGAGACTTAAGAGATATTGAAATGGTAAAAAAACAGTAACGTAAAACGCGCCTTATAAATAAAAACCCCTTACCTACGATTGTAGATAAGGGGTTTATTTTAAACATACAGTTGGGTTATAAAGACGTCAAAGCCAATACGATTAGCTCATTCTAAGCTTATCAAAAGTTAGCTTGTCATCGGCACCTACATCGACTTTGATAATATCACCAGCGACGAAATCACCTGCTAATAGTTTCAATGACAATGGGTTTTCGATCTCTTGTTGAATGGCTCGCTTTAAAGGACGAGCACCATAAACAGGGTCATAACCCACGGCAACCAATTTATTCATCGCATCTGCTGACAGCTCAATATCCATCTCACGCTCTTGGATACGCTGACGTAATCGATCCAGTTGAATATCCGCAATACCTGCCATCTGCGACATACCAAGCGGATGGAAAACTACGATTTCGTCAATACGGTTGACGAACTCTGGACGGAAATGCTGCCCAACAGAATCCATTACTTCCGCTTTGATATCCTCGTAACTTTCACCTACCATTTCTTGAATTTTATGCGAACCCAAGTTACTGGTCATGATAATCACAGTGTTTTTGAAATCTACTACACGACCTTGCGAATCGGTTAAGCGACCATCGTCCAATACTTGCAGTAAAATGTTGAATACATCAGGATGCGCCTTCTCTACTTCATCGAACAATATGACGCTGTACGGCTTACGGCGTACTGCTTCAGTCAATGTACCGCCTTCTTCATAACCGACATAACCTGGAGGCGCGCCTACCAAACGGCTGACACTGTGTTTTTCCATATACTCACTCATGTCGATACGTACGATTGCATCTTCAGAGTCAAACAAGAAGTTTGCTAGTGATTTGGTCAGCTCAGTTTTACCAACACCAGTAGGTCCCAAGAATAAGAACGAACCAGAAGGACGATTTGGATCAGATAAGCCTGCACGGCTACGACGTACCGCATTGGCCACCGATTCGACCGCTTCGTTTTGACCGATGACACGCTCATGGAGTTTTTCTTCCATTGCGATCATCTTGTCACGCTCGCCTTGCATCATTTTGCTGACTGGAATACCAGTTGCGGCCGCAACCACTTCGGCGATTTCGTTGTCTGTCACCTTGTTACGTAGCAATTTGACACCGCTACCTTCACCTGTCTGCTCTTTTTGCTCAGCCAAATCAGACTCATGAATACGTCGTTCTAACTGCGGAATGGTTTCGTACTGCAGCTTACTCATGGTCTCATAGTCGCCTTCGCGGCTAGCTTTGTCATAGGCAATACGGGCTTTATCTAGCTCGTCTTTTAGCTGTTGACTGCCTTTGACCAGTGCTTTCTCTGCCTGCCAAACCTCGTTGAGATCAGCATACTCTTTTTCCAATTCCGCTATTTGTGCATCGAGCACTTTACGCTCGGCTTGTGCGCCTGCATCCTCTTCATTTTTTAGGACTTCGCGCTGCATTTTTAGCTGAATCAAGCGGCTATCGAGCTTACCTAATGATTCAGGTTTACTGTCCATCTCCATGCGCAAACGACTGGCTGCTTCGTCAATTAGATCAATCGCTTTATCTGGCAGCTTACGATCAGTAATATAGCGATGACTCATGCGCGCAGCAGCGATAATAGCACTGTCTTGAATATCGACACCGTGATGTAGCTCGTAACGCTCTTTTAGACCACGTAATATCGCGATGGTATCTTCGACCGTTGGCTCATCGACTAGTACTTTTTGGAAACGACGCTCAAGCGCTGCATCTTTTTCGATGTACTTACGGTACTCGTCTAGCGTCGTCGCTCCGACACAATGCAGCTCACCACGTGCCAATGCAGGTTTTAGCATATTACCCGCATCCATCGCGCCTTCAGATTTACCCGCACCAACCATCGTATGCAGCTCATCGATGAACAAGATGACATTACCTTCTTGCTTGGCCAAATCACTCAATACGCTTTTGAGACGCTCTTCAAACTCACCGCGGAACTTTGCCCCAGCGATAAGCGCACCTAAATCCAGTGACAGCACTTCTTTACGGCGTAGCCCTTCTGGTACGTCACCATTGATAATTTTTTGTGCCAAGCCTTCGACGATAGCCGTTTTACCAACGCCCGGCTCACCGATGAGCACAGGGTTATTTTTGGTACGGCGTGATAGCACCTGAATGGTACGGCGAATCTCTTCGTCACGGCCAATAACTGGATCTAGCTTGCCAAGTTCTGCTTGTTCAGTTAGATTTATCGTGTACTTGTTGAGCGCATCACGCTGATCTTCTGCGTTTTGGTTATTCACCGTATCATCGCCGCGTAATTGCTCAATCACCACTTTTAACTTGCTTGCCGTCACGTCAGCACTTTCAAATATCTTTTTGGTTTCGCCTTGCTCAGCGAGTGCCAACATCACCCATTCCGTCGCGATAAAATCATCGCCTTCTTTTTGCGCCTGACGATCGGCCAAGTTCAATATTTTGACCGAGTTTGGGTTTAGGTTAACGTCACCTGTCGGCTCCGAAATGGTCGCTTGATTATCCAATGCTTTGGCAACGCCATTTTTTAGCGCTGGAATAGAAGCACCTGCTTGTTGGCAGATCGATAAATTAGATTCATCTTGTAGCAACACGGCAAGCAAATGCACAGGATCGATACCTGTATGATCGCGACCTAACGCTAGACTTTGTGCTTCTTGAATGGCGGACTGCAGTTTTTGAGTAAACCTCTCAAATCTCATGTCTATATCCTTTTATAATTGGTATTCTCAGTCGCACCTCTAAGGATTATCTTAGTCTAGTGCCCACTGTTATCTGTCACTTATATAAGGTATATATACACCTATTTCAAGACGATTACCAAATAAAACCTTACTTAAGACAATGATATTTATTATTAATAAAATTTAAATGAGCTATTAATACCAGTTAAAGGAAGCTAGGAGATAGGAAACGCCATCTTATTGATATAAGTTAAAGAGAAATCTCCACTGAATATGGTAATAAGTAATACTCTTACTTAATCTAGACCCAATCATAATCCGACTATGCTACTCCACGATTTCGATAGGCGTACCAAGTGTCACCGCATCCATAATTTCATCCATCTCGTCATTAGTAACCGCGATACAACCATCTGTCCAATCGCGTCGTTGATTCAACCAGCCCAAATATCCAAAGCCATTCATTTGCCCGTGAATCATGATATTGCCGCCTGCACTGACTCCTAGTTTTTTAGCATATGCTTTATCAGTAGCATTGGGATAGCTGATATGAATAGAACGATGCGCAATAGAGTTCTCATTTTTGTAATCTAATGTATAAGCCCCAACTGGCGTACGCTGGTCGCCTTCTTGTTGCTTATGACCTGTTGGCCTGCCCCCTAGCGCAATACGATACGACCTAATAACTTTACCATTGCTCATCAGTTTTAAGACATGATCTGATTTGTCGACAAAGACTCTATCAATCACTATAGAAGGAGGAATGGGGTTTTTGGGTTTTGAGGTGCTTTTGACATAAGCAATAGCGCTGGTGCTGACAATGGCAGCAAGACTAAGACCAATAGTAATGGGCAGCCAAGGCGTACGCTGCTCATTTGATGAGTAAGATTTTTTATGAAAAAATGGCATAGACTCGATTCCCGTAATTAATTTTTTGTCATTAATCATATATATCAAAGCACTATGCCAGATTCTGTAGATACGTTTTGTGCAAAAGTGATGAATCACTCACTAGACTGCTACACCATGCGAATCGCACCATCTAAGCGAATGACTTCACCATTTAGGTAAGCATTATCGATGATATGAGTGACCAATTTGGCAAACTCATTGGGAGCGCCTAAACGTTTAGGATATGGCACACCTGCCTCTAGCTGCTCGCGTGCCTTTTCAGGGATACTGTCCATCATCGGCGTAGCAAAGACACCTGGTGCGATAGTCATCACGCGGATGCCATGACGTGCCAGCTCGCGAGCAAGTGGCAATGTCAGACCAACCACGCCTGCCTTGGACGATGAATAACTGGCTTGACCTACTTGACCGTCAAAGGCTGCGATAGACGCTGTATTAATAATAATACCTTGATCTACATTCTTCTCTACATAGTCACCTGTACTGCCATCACTCGCTATACGCTTGGCAATGCTAGCAGCGACCAAACGGGCAACGTTAAATGAGCCGACCAGATTGATATTGACCCCGCGGCTAAATGCCTCAAGGTCTGCCGGATTGTTATCACGATCCAGTAGCTTTTGTACCACTACGATACCAGCACAGTTGATTGAACCTTGTAGGCTACCGAAAGCTGACTCTGCCATTTCAACCGCTGATTGCACTTCATCACCGTTAGTGATATCACAGCGTACAAAGCGCGCATTATCACCCAATTCAGCGACCAATGATTGCCCAGCAGATTCATTTAAATCAGCGATGACGACGTTACCACCTTGACCTACAATCGCCCGAGCCACTGACTCACCCAAACCTGATGCACCGCCTGTGACCAAAAAGCTGTTTTCTTTAACTTGCATAATTATTCCTTTAAATTTTTGCTTCTTATTAGATATTTTTCTATTATATTTATAGACACTTTACCAACTCATTTCATTTATGCAGCAGACAGACTACGCAGCAAAAAGCGTTGAATCTTACCACTTGGCGTTTTCGGCAGTTCTGTCACAAACTCGACCTCACGCGGATAAGCATGAGTGGATAGGCGTTTGCGTACCAGCTCTTGGATTTCTTTGGCGATTTGCTCACTGCCTTCGATGCCATCTTTTAGTACCACATAAGACTTGATCGTGTGACCACGCACTTCATCTGGCACGCCTACCGCCGCAGACTCTGCCACTGCGTCATGCTCTAACACAGTGTTTTCGACATCAGTAGGCCCTACGCGATAACCTGCGGTAATAATGATGTCATCATCACGGCCTGAGAACCAGTAGCTGCCGTCACTATGACGCTCGACCACGTCACCTGTCAGATAGTAGTCATCTACAAAGGCTTGTTTTTCGTTCCAGCTATAACCCCGGAAATAAAACGCAGGTGACTGACTGACCACAACTGCTAGCTGCCCTTGCTCACCATCCGGTAGCACATTCATGTCATCATCTAGTACGACTAGCGTATGACCTGGGAGCGCCATACCCATCGAGCCAACAGGACAGTCATGTGCCAGTGCATGATGTGCACAGCAAGTCATGCCCGTTTCTGTTTGCCCATATTGGTCTTTTACTTGGCACGCTAGATAGGTTTCAACCCAGTTGACCACTTCGGTGTTCAGTGTCTCTCCTGCCGAGTTGGCACAGCGTAAAGCGAGTTTGGTGCTGTTGTCTTCAAGATCATCGTCATTGTCGTCTTTATTATCAAATACGCCGCTAGACTTCATCATTCGAAATGCAGTTGGTGAAGAGGCTAAATTGGTAATCTTATGACGCACCATAAAGTCGCGCGTATTAGTCGCGTCAAATCCTGCTTCATTAAAATAAGTTGTAATACCTAATAGCAGCGGCCCTGTAATGGCATAGTACAAGCCATATGCCCAGCCAGGATCGGCCATGTTCCAATACTGATCAGCTTCGCGTAGGTCAATGGCATAACGCATATATAGGTAAAAAGCAGGTAACGCAGCCAATGGAACGCTGACCCCTTTTGATTTACCAACCGTACCAGAGGTAAACATTTGTAAAAATGGCGCATCCGTATCGAGCATCACGGGTTCTATCGTTTGCGACTGTGCTGCCATAGACTGGCTATAGTGATCGTCACTCCATGTCTGGGCATCTTCTATACTTCCGACCAATACCATTTTTGTTTGCTCAGCCAAGTCTTCAAACTTGCTGCGATTTTCTAGGTTAGTAAAAACGACTTTGGTGTCGGCTTTGTCCATCCTATACTTGATTGAATCATAGCCAAAAGCAGTAAATAGCGGCTGATATACGGCTCCGATACGCCATGTTGCCAATACAACGGTTAGCAGCTCGGGCGTGCGCGGTAGCATGGTCGCTACCTTATCGCCCGCTTTTACCCCATACGACTGTAGCAAGTTAGCGATTTGAGCACTTGCTTTGTCAAGCTCACCAAAACTCATGCGCGTTATATTGCCTGCCGTGTCTTCGTGTACTAACGCAGCATTGTCAGCGCGGCCATCGCGTACATGGCGACCACAGCAAGCCATATAAGCATTTAGTCGATCGTCCACCTGCTCGCCAAATATTTCTGACAGCAGTGTATTCATATCAAAATTATTATAATAATCGGTGTAGTTTTTTGGTGTGACGGTAGTATCTGTATCAATATTCGTCGGAGTTTGAGAGGCGGTGTTCATAAGCTAATCCTTTAGCAATAGCAGGTAACTGGTAAAATGGTATTTATGATTGGAAAGCGGCTACATCCTATAGACCGTTTCATAGGTTCGTATTTATCATGCTCTATTAGTAACGCATTTTTACGTTTATTTCAATACATAACGTATCATTTTTATTTTATAGAAATAAAGATAATCCATAACTAATTATCATTAATTCGCTATAAGTCCACGAAGACACCTACAATAGCCAAAGTACTGCTACATATTTTCAATTTCCTATTAGAGAATTAACACCTCAATATTACTATCTAAAATCTCACACTTAAACATCAGCTCTTAAAAACCCTAACAATGCTTTTTCTTCACAACTTTGGTATTTTTTGGTTCGACCACGGCGCGCTTGTTTGTAAGTTTCAAAAAACTGTCCTGCCAAAAAACGCTCAATGACAATGGGATGAATATAAGAGGCACGGCAGACGGTTGGTGTGTTGCCCAGCTCTGCTGCCACACTTTTTACCATATCAGTGACTAATTGCTGACGCTCAGCGCTTTCTGGTGCACTGGCAAGTATGCTAGCACCTGCAGACGTTTGTAGCTCGTCATAAAGGTAGCTTGCCGCGAGTACACTTGCCATCCATGTGCGAAAATCTTTTGCACTGTATAGCTTACTTTCACAGTCCATCCCGCACGTATGCATCCGCAAGTAATCATTGATATCGCTACTGTCGACGACTTGCTTATGTCCGTTGTCATCTAGATATTTGAATATCTGATAACCTGGTAGTTCAGAGCAGGCCTGCACGATATCAATCAATCGCTCATCTTGTAGCTCAATATGATGCTCTTTTGCACTTTTTCCGACGAAATCAAACGCCAGTCCATTGTCGGTTTCACTGACATGCTTACTGCGTAGCGTACTCAGACCATAGCTTTTATTTTGCTTGGCGTAGCGGCTATTGCCAATACGAATCAAAGTGGTCTCTAGCAATTTAACGACGGCAGCGAGTACGTTGGTGCGTGACAATGACGCTGCTTCCAAATCTATCTCCACCTGCGCGCGTAGATTGGGCAATGCCTCTGCAAACCCTATCATCGCATCAAACTTTGCTTGGTCACGGATGTTGTTCCATGACGGATGATATAAGTATTGTTTGCGTGATTTTTCGTCTCGCCCTGTTGATTGCAGATGGCCTCGTTCATCTTGGCATATCCAGACCTCTGACCACATGGGCGGTATGACCAATGCATCAAAACGTTGACGCAATGCTTTGTCTTTGACCGTGTTGCCCGTTGCATCACGATAAGTAAAGCCGCGACCCCAACGTCTACGCTCGTAGCCTGGTTCATCGTCACTCACATAACGCAAATTGGCACGGCGGGCGAGATGCTCGTAATCATGACGCACGTCTTTGGTCATTGTCTGCTGGCTAGTCTGTAATTTTGCCTTTGTCATAAACCTATATACCTTTGAGAATTCATGGTTTTAGCATAATTAATGACGGTAGTTTTTGCTGTTTATTTGGCACAGACAAAGTGTAATGCTGTGTAAAACATGGTTTTCAGTATAATAGCTTAAAACTCATTCGAAATATGACGCCCACAAAAAAAACGCCAAGCATAAAATACTTGGCGTTTGTCGTTTTGATACTGCTATAACTTAGAAGTCGTTATTTGCCGTATACACACAGATAAGCGGTTTCGACGTCTAATTTTACTTGGAACTTCTGATTGGCTTCAACGGTAAACTGCTCGCCAGCGTTAAACGTTTGCCACTCATCACTCTCTGGTAGCTTGACAGTCAATGCACCACTCACCACACTCATGGTTTCAAATTCACTAGTGCCAAACTCATACTCACCAATTTCCATGACGCCGACAGTCGCAGGCTTGGTAGCCGTTTGAAAAGCAATAGAAGTCACTTTATCATCAAAATAATTATTAACGCTTGGCATAATTTTCCTTAATTAAATATTGGTTGCTATTTTAAAGCGGCTGCTTATTTAAAACAGCCTTTTACAGTCCTGCTTTTAGACTCGCTTCGATAAACTGATCGAGGTCACCATCTAGCACCGCCCCAGTATTAAAGGTTTCAACACCCGTACGCAAGTCCTTGATACGTGAGTCATCGAGCACGTACGAGCGAATTTGACTGCCCCAACCGACGTCAGACTTGCCATCTTCGACTGCTTGCTGTGATTCCATACGTTTTTGCATTTCAAGCTCATACAGCTTAGCACGTAGCATTTTCATTGCAGTGGCTTTGTTACCATGTTGACTACGCTCATTCTGACAGGTCACTACCACGCCTGATGGCTCATGGGTAATACGTACCGCAGAATCTGTCGTGTTTACGTGCTGACCACCCGCCCCAGATGAGCGATAGGTATCGATACGCAAATCCGCAGGATTGATATCAATCTCGACGTTGTCGTCAATCTCAGGCGAGACAAACACCGCAGCAAACGACGTATGACGACCATTATTACTATCAAATGGTGATTTACGTACTAGACGATGGACACCAATTTCGGTACGCAACCAACCAAAGGCATAATCACCTTTAATCTCAATGGTTGCCGACTTGATACCAGCCACGCTACCTGAGGACACTTCAATCACATCTACTTTGAAGCCATGAGCTTCTGCCCAGCGTGTATACATGCGCAGCAGCATTTCAGCCCAATCTTGCGCTTCAGTACCGCCACTGCCTGACTGAATATCCAAGTAGCAGTTGTTTGGATCCATCTCACCGCTAAACATTCGGCGGAATTCTAAATCAGCGACACGTTTCTCGGCGCTATCTAGCTCGCTCTGCACATCAGCTAGCAAGGACTCATCTTCTGCTTCGACTGCCAACTCTAGCATAGCAGACGCGTCCTCTAGTGTGGTTTCAAGAGAAACCACCACATCGATGACACCGTCAAGGTGACTTTTTTCTTTATTAATTTTGGTCGCGCGCTCTGGATCGTTCCATAGCTCAGGGTTTTCTAACTCTAAATTGACTTCTTCTAAGCGTTCTTGCTTACCATCGAAGTCAAAGATACCTCCGCAAGTCCTGCCCACGCTCTGATAAATCTTTAATCTGCTCTTGATACGGATTGATTTCCATAAATATTCCTGTTTTTCTAATAAAATAAATAACGCATGTGGCGCTATTTTATATGAGATTGATACTAAATGGTTCGCTAATTATCGCTGATGCCAATGTTGCTACTATTACTAGCTTAAATAATCTAGATTGACCAATCTTCTACTGCCCAGCGATGGGCCAAAGCATGCGCATGTAACGCATCATCAGGTGATACGCAAACGGCCACATCAGCCCATTCGAGTAACGGAATATCATTTTTGGAATCTGAATACGCATACGTTTTTTCAAACGTGATACCAGAGGCTTGCTGTTTATTTAGCCATTTATCCAAATGGTATATTTTGCCCGCTTGAAAGTTTGGTCTGTCAGTTAGCTTACCTGTATAGCGATTATCTTTGATCTCTAATGGCGTTGCCAATACATTGGCTTCTTCTACACCAAAACGCTTGGCAATGGCCGACACTACAAAATCATTGGTCGCAGAAATAATCACTACATCGTGCCCTTGCTCAATATGCTGACACAATGCTTCCATTGCTTTTGGGCGAATATGTGGCTCGATTTCGCTTTTGATATAGTCTTCTCTTAGCTCATCCAGTCTATCAAGCGGCAGACTGCTTAAAAACTGCGCGACGAATTCATTGTACTCTGTCGCGTCTAGCGTGCCTTCAATATAGTCATTATAAAATTTCTGATTGGCAGTACGGTACTGCGCCTCATCGACAAGGTCATGCTTTACGATATACTCACCCCAGAGATAATCGCTATCGACATCAAGTAATGTATGATCTAAATCAAATAGTGCCAGTTGTTTTTGTTTTGTTTGTGCTTGATTTGCCTGCATGGTGAGACCTTATCGTTGGTTGCGAAAAAATATGAATTGTTTAATAAAATTGGGTACAGTTATCTACTAAGGCTGACCGTATTAATTGAACAGTCTATCAATGAAATAAGTATGCGCCCTACCGTCTATCTATTTAAACTTAACTCGTTTACTTACCCTTAGTCAGGCATCGCTATTTCTGTTAAGCCTGTTTTAAATTTCTGACAACGCTCAGCATAATGTAGCGCTGACATTTTTAGCATGGCGGCTTGCTCATCTGTCAGCGTCTTGACCACTTTTGCAGGCGCGCCCATCACTAGCGAGTTATCAGGAATAACCTGACCTTCAGTAATCAAGGCTTTTGCCCCTATCAGACAGTTTTTACCGATTTTGACATTGTTAAGTACCACAGCGCCAATACCTATTAGGCTGTTATCACCGACTTCACAGCCATGTAGCATAGCCAGATGACCGATAGTCACGTAATTACCAATAGTGACTTTGATACCTGCATCGGTGTGAATCACACTGTTTTCTTGCACATTACTATAGTCACCGATATGGATACGATCGTTGTCACCGCGTATCACTGCACCGAACCACACATTGGCTTGATGGCCTAAATACACATCGCCCATCACTTGCGCTGAGTCTGCTACCCAACCGTTAAATGGTGCGGCAAACTCAGGGGTTTTGTCTAAATACTGATAAATCATAACGACTCCTTGTCATCTTCATTATTGTTATAACAAACGATCATAAAAATTGGGTCTAGCGCTGCGCTGTCCATTGTGGCAAAGCCAACTGCGAAAATCCAGCGCTATTAATACACGCTTGATGTCGAATTCGATAAAAGAGAAAGTAGTCAATATCTGCTTAGGCTATTTTATAAAGTCAATATCTTTATAAAGTCCTCATTATTAGCCATGAAATGACTATTAATCCAGTAAATCGGCTAGCTATAACCTTCTATTTTGTATATAATACGCAAAATCTGTGCCTAAGCGAGCGGACATGATGCAAGTTACCTATTCACTATCTAGTGGGTTTTGTAGTTTTCATCAATAATGTCTTCTCGCTTTTTTGTGGAAAATTTTTGTGTATCGCCCTTTTTTTACTTTTATATGACGACAGTCAAATGCCGTAAATAAAAGGATACGGAGCAATTTTAGACCAACAAAACATGATGGCACTCACCAATAACAGCGGAGGCAATCCTTGAATTCATCGGCAGAAATACAAGCAATTTTGGCACTAGCAGACGGTACAATCTTTCGCGGTGTCAGTATCGGCAGCCTAGGTCATCGTATTGGTGAAGTGGTATTTAACACAGCCATGACAGGGTATCAAGAAATCCTAACCGATCCAAGTTATGCCCGCCAGCTGGTGACTTTGACTTACCCTCACATCGGTAATACAGGCACCAATAGCGAGGACACAGAATCTGGCAATGGTTATAAAGTATGGGCAGACGGTCTTATCATCCGTGATGCCACTATGGCAACCTCTAACTTCCGTAACTCAGAGTCACTCAGCGACTATTTACAGCGTAATGAGACAGTGGCTATCGCTGAAATTGATACGCGTCAGCTAACACGTCTATTACGTGATAAAGGTGCACAGAACGGCTGTATCATGACTGCCTCAAACGGCGAGACGATCAGTAGCGACGATGAGCAAAAAGCGATTGAGTTAGCGAAAGGATTTGCAGGTCTAAAGGGCATGGACTTGGCAAAAGAATGCTGTACTAAAGAGAACTTCGAGTGGACAGCAGGCACTTGGGATCTGTCAGACACCCTACTCAACCGTGATATCCCTGGTAGTCATGATAGCGGTACTGGCGGCTTCTTTAAGCAACTCGGCACTCATATCAATTCTAAATACAACGTCGTCGCTTATGACTTCGGTAGCAAAACAAACATCCTGCGCATGCTCGTCGACCGCGGTTGTCACGTGACGGTTGTATCAGCACAGACCCCTATCGCAGACGTGCTAGCGATGAATCCAGATGGCATCTTCTTATCAAACGGCCCTGGTGACCCTGCAGCTTGTGATTACGCTATCGATGCGGTACGTCACATCATTGAGCAAACTGACGTGCCAACGTTTGGCATCTGCTTAGGCCATCAGCTGATTGGTCTGGCTAGCGGTGCAAATACCATCAAAATGAAAACTGGCCATCATGGTGCCAACCATCCAGTACAAGATTTGGCGACTGGCACGGTTATGATCACCAGTCAGAACCATGGCTTTGCGGTTGATGAAGACACGCTACCTGACAACGTTAAATCTACTCATCGCTCATTATTTGATGGTACGAACCAAGGTATCGAGCTGACCAACAAGCCTGTATTTAGCTTCCAAGGTCACCCAGAAGCCAGCCCTGGTCCACATGACTGCGCGCCATTATTTGATAAGTTTGCGGATATGATGGAACAGTCTAAAACTGCCCAAGCGTAAACGGTTGATTATAACTACATAATAAGTAAACGCTTGAATCGTCCATAGCGGTTCAAGCGGCACTAAATAAAGCACTGCAAGTATAAAACGCCATAAGCGTTATCAAAAACAAAGATTACTCAAATTATCACCCAAACGAAGGTAGCTCTAACTATGCCAAAACGTACCGACATAAAAAGCATTCTTATCATTGGCGCAGGCCCTATCGTCATCGGCCAAGCATGTGAGTTTGACTATTCAGGCGCACAGGCGTGTAAAGCACTAAAAGAAGAAGGCTACCGCGTCATCTTGGTCAACTCAAACCCTGCGACCATCATGACTGACCCTGTCATGGCTGACGCAACCTATATCGAGCCGATTACTTGGCAAACCGTTGAGCAAATCATTGCCAAAGAACGTCCAGATGCAATCTTGCCAACAATGGGCGGACAGACGGCTCTAAACTGTGCGCTAGAGCTAGACAAGCACGGCGTATTGACCAAGTATAACTGCGAGTTAATTGGCGCGTCCAAAGACTCAATCGAGATGGCAGAAGACCGCAACTTGTTTGATAAAGCCATGAAGCGTATCGGCCTTGAGTGCCCTCGCGCTGAAACGGCTGAAACCATGGAAGAAGCCTTTGCTACTCAAGAAAAAATGGGCTATCCGTGTATCATTCGTCCATCATTCACGATGGGTGGCTCAGGTGGCGGTATCGCTTATAACCGCGATGAGTTCATTGAAATCTGTGAGCGCGGATTTGATTTGTCTCCAAACCATCAACTGCTTATCGATGAGTCATTGATCGGTTGGAAAGAGTACGAGATGGAAGTGGTTCGTGACAAAAACGACAACTGCATCATCATCTGTGCTATCGAAAACTTTGACCCAATGGGTGTGCATACCGGCGACTCAATCACCGTTGCACCAGCACAGACCTTGACGGACAAAGAATACCAAATCATGCGTAATGCGTCATTAGCAGTACTGCGTGAGATCGGTGTGGAAACTGGCGGCTCAAACGTACAGTTCGGTATCAACCCTGATACGGGCCGCATGGTCGTCATTGAGATGAACCCACGCGTATCACGCTCGTCTGCCCTAGCCTCAAAAGCCACCGGCTTCCCGATTGCCAAAATCGCAGCGAAACTGGCCATTGGTTACACGCTAGACGAATTGCAAAACGACATCACTGGTGGCAAAACGCCAGCCAGCTTTGAGCCTGCGCTTGATTATGTCGTGACCAAAATACCTCGTTTTAACTTCGAAAAATTCCCACAAGCAGACAACATCCTATCGACTCAGATGAAATCGGTCGGTGAAGTGATGGCAATCGGCCGTAACTTCCAAGAGTCTATGCAAAAAGCCTTACGCGGTATGGAAACAGGTGCGGATGGTTTTGATGAGCAAATTGACTTATCAAAAGTAAGCGCCGAAAAAGCGCGTAGCGAAATCATCAACCGCCTAACCATTCCAACACCTGAGCGTATCTACTACGTTGCTGATGCATTCCGCGTCGGTATGAGTGTCGATGAAGTGTTTAATTTTACCAAGATCGACCCATGGTTCTTGGTACAGATCGAAGACATCGTTAAAACAGAAGCTACCGTAAAATCACTGGGTTTTGGCGGCTTGAACGAGAAAAATCTACGTAGCTTTAAACGTAAAGGCTTATCAGATTTGCGTTTGGCTAAATTGCTTGGTATCTCACAAAAGCAACTTCGCAAAAAGCGTTGGGATCTAAACGTCTATCCAGTCTATAAGCGTGTCGATACCTGTGCAGCAGAGTTTGCTACTAGTACGGCCTATATGTACTCGACGTACGATAGCGAATGTGAAGCAAACCCAACAGACAAAAAGAAAATCATGGTTATCGGTGGCGGTCCTAACCGTATCGGCCAAGGTATCGAGTTTGATTACTGCTGTGTACACGCAGCGCTTGCTATGCGTGAAGATGGTTACGAGACCATCATGGTTAACTGTAACCCTGAAACGGTTTCAACCGATTATGACACTTCTGACCGTCTATACTTTGAGCCAATCACGTTAGAAGACGTGCTAGAGATCGTTCGTATCGAAAATCCAGATGGCGTGATCGTACAGTTCGGTGGTCAAACGCCATTGAAACTTGCTCGTGCACTAGAGTCAGCAGGCGTTAAAATCATCGGTACTAGCCCAGATGCAATCGACCGTGCCGAAGACCGTGAGCGCTTCCAGCATATGATTCAGCAGCTAAACCTAGTACAGCCATCAAACGCACTAGCAACCAGCTTAGAAGACGGCTTGGTTAAAGCAAAAGACGTAGGCTATCCATTGGTTGTACGTCCATCTTATGTATTAGGTGGCCGCGCGATGGAAATCGTCTATAACGAAGACGAGTTAAGACATTACCTACGTACTGCGGTACAAGCATCGAACGAAGCGCCTGTCCTACTAGATCGCTTCTTAGATGATGCTATCGAAGTTGACGTAGACTGTGTATGTGATGGTACTGATGTCGTCATCGGCGGTATCATGCAACATATCGAACAGGCTGGTGTCCACTCAGGTGACTCAGCATGCTCACTACCACCATACTCACTGTCTAAAGAGCTATGTGATGTGATGCGCGCACAGACAGTCGCCATGGCAAAAGAGCTAGGCGTTATCGGTCTAATGAACGTACAGTTCGCGGTAAAAGGCGAAACCGTATATATCCTAGAAGTGAACCCACGTGCTGCACGTACAGTACCGTTCGTCTCTAAGTGTATCGGTACTTCTTTAGCACAGGTTGCTGCTCGCTGTATGGCTGGTACTTCGCTTAAAGATCAAGGCTTTACCACTGAGATTGTCCCAGCATTCTATGCGGTCAAAGAAGCGGTATTCCCATTTGCTAAGTTCCCAGGTGTTGACCCAATCTTGAGTCCTGAGATGAAATCAACGGGCGAAGTTATGGGCGTGGGCAAAACCTTTGGCGAAGCATTCTACAAAGCCATTATCGGTAGTAATGAGCGTCTGCCAGGTCTACCAACTGAAGGCGAGACAAAAACCGTCTTTATCTCAGTTCGTGACAGTGATAAAGCCCAAATCGCTCCGATTGCTCGTCAGCTTGCAGACTTTGGCTTTAAGATTGTCTCGACCACTGGCACGCAAAAAGTACTGAGCGACGCTGGTATCGAAAGTCAACAAATCAACAAGGTCACTGAAGGTCGTCCGCATATCGTTGATGCCTTGAAAAACGGCAAAATCGACCTTATCATCAATACAACTGAAGGTAAGCAAGCTCAAGAGGATTCGTTCTCTATTCGCCGTAGTGCACTACAAGGCAAAGTATTCTACGTCACCACGTTAGGTGCCGCTGATGCCGTTTGCAAATCTTACGCGATTGACTTACCGTTTGATGTTTATAAGTTACAAGATTTGCATGAGCAAGCAAAGTCTATTGACGTGGCTGAATAATTTCAGTAGATTAAGCATAACCGTTAGGCTTGCCTAAAAGCTCACTCAAGTATCGTTGTTTGCTTTAAATATAGCCAACCATGCTTGAGGAACGATACCTTTACCGTGATAGACCTAAAAAGCATAGTGGCTAAATTGCGACTATGCTTTTTATTACGTAAGCTTAAGTGCGCCTATGCTTGAATTGAGGTGAGATACACTCATAAATGATGGCCAACTTATTCATTACATCGTCTTAATTATCACTCTTTTATATTTTATATCCATTGCAACAACACTGACACCATCTCATTATGAGGTGGTGTGGTGTTATTGGTTTAAGGAAAAAACATGCAACGTTACCCAATGACTCCGCAAGGACACGCGGCTTTAGAAGCCGAATTAAAACAGCTAAAAAGTGTCGACCGTCCACGCATCACAGCATCGATTGCTGAAGCACGCGAACACGGCGATTTGAAAGAAAATGCTGAATACCATGCCGCCCGCGAGCAACAAGGTTTTTGTGAAGCACGTATCCGTGATATCGAAGCCAAACTTGGTGGCGCTCAAGTCATCGATCCTTCGACACTGCCAAAAGAAGGCCGTATCGTATTTGGCGTCAGCGTCGTGATTGAAAACATGGACACCGAAGAAGAAAAACAGTACAAAATCGTCGGCGATGATGAAGCTGACTTTAAAGCTGGCAAAATCTCAGTCAACTCACCAATCGCTCGTGGTTTGATTGGTAAGTTCGAAGGCGACGAAGTGCGTATCGAAACGCCAAAGGGCGTCGTTGAATATGAAGTCATGAAAGTTATCTACGACTAATAGCTACACTGCGTTCTAATCTATAAATTTGATGTTCTCAAAGATAGACAGTTCGAGAAATGACTTTTAGATAGCAGCTTCGATGACAATAATTGCGCCTGACTACTTAGTTATACAATTCCATAGGTGAAGGCTGTACTACACATAAATAGCATTTATACCATTTCGGTTACACAATGCTGCTTTTATCCATGATTTGTTTTGGCGCATAATTATTTGAGTTTGAGTACACAACAGCTTTAGTACTAAGTCTATTCAATAAGAAATATTTAAGATTGAATAGCTTTTATACAAGTTAGCACTGCTGCGCTCTTACTAAAAATAATGATGGTCTGATCGCACACATAGGCTAATATCAGCACTACTACCCTCGTTATTTGGCATATTTTTTGGTGTCATTTAGCGGGGGTTTTGTTTATCTAGGCATTATCTATTGTTGTATTACTTACTATTATTTTTGAGGAGTCTTTTATGATTATGAACGATGGTTTTCAAGCATCAACTGCTAAAACAACCATGGCAAAAAATGCAGTTATACCTGCATTGCTAGCAGGTATCGTGTTAGCCGCATCATCGGCCAATGCTGCCCCTGAGATTGCCATTAGCTCATCTGCGAGCGGTAGCACCACTGTTGTCGAGCAATACTCTGATGGCAAAACTGCTACGATTACGGCGACACCAAACGGTATCACCATGCAAGACGGCATGCCGTACGCGGTGACTCAGGTGTCCACTGTGCCACGCTACGTCGTACGTCAGTCTCCTGTTGTCCAAGGTACGACGACCGTTACTAGCGTACCAGTGACTAACTCTATTACCAATAAAGTCACTAAAGTAGATGTGATTACCACGCTAGCTAGCAGCGTGACGCAAGTACTACCTGTCGCAACCAACGTCACCCCGCCAGTGATTATGCAGCAGCCAGTGACCAATCAAGTAACGACCACGACGACAACTTTGGATACGTTGCAACTGACTCCTACCTTTAGTACGCCTGGCGTGGTCAATGCAAATACCAAAGTCATGAAAATTCTAAAAAATGCTGATGGACGTGAAGTTGCCGTTCCTGCCAATCATATTGCCCCTGGTGATGTGATCGAGTATCACACCACTTATACCAATACCACGGCACAGCCGGTTAATGACATCAACGCCATGATCTCATTACCAAGTGGCGTCCAGTTAGTTTCGTTGAATAGTCCTCTGCCGACGCTTGCTACCACTGGCGGAGACAGCTATCAAACCATTCAGCAAGTTGGCAATACGGTGGTTGTGCAAGAAAACTACTCTGGTCTAAAATGGAACTTGGTTAACTTTGATGCCAATGCAGCCAAAACCGTCATCATACGTGCCAAGGTTCAATAAAAACTAGGTTATAGCGTATTATTATTGAATAGATACCAGTATATGTAAAAGGTCTTGTGGACTAGCTATCTAGTCAGCAAGACCTTTTTTGTGTCGGCGGCTTGGTTTTGAGTGTGGTAAAGCACTGCTTTAAGCTTAGGATATAAATGCTTGATGCAGTGGCAGAAATAGCTGAGCTTTTAGAGAAGATCATTTTTCTTTATACAGAATAGGCCGATTGATTAGATTATTAAGTTTTGTCATAAAAAAGATAAAACCAAAACCAAAGATTGACGTAGTGAGCACTCCTATCATGTTTTGATCGAACATTAGGTTTTTGGTATCTTCGTAAGTTATTTGCAGATCCTCCTCTGATCCTCTAATGTCTAAGCTGACTAATTGCGGTAAATTATTCGATACGCCTAAAAAATTGGGCTGATAGTACCAACCAACTCTTGCGTACTTGCCAAGCCTAGGTTCAAGGTATGTAGGACCCATACATGACCCAGTATTAATAAAGCCAAATACATTATAGCTACAGCCGTAAAGCGTTATTTGTTTAGGATTTTCGATAGATTGCAAGGCTATACTAAATCCCGTATCAGTGATAATGCCTTCACTGTATTGTAGCTCCGACTCCTGCGGAAAATCTCTACCCTGCCATTCCAAAAAATTGAGTGCAATGAAAAAAGATATAAACGAGACATTTAGAAACGTATCGAACTTTTGAGACGCTGATTTTTCTTTAAATTTTTTGAGCATAAAATCCCTCTAAAAGACCCTTTTATGGAATGTTTGAAAAAATCTATATTTACCCTTAAAAAGTGAATATATTAAGCCACAGAGTTTAGCCTTTAAATAAACCTCAAACTACTGTTTACTATATCAGATACGAATCATACGACACTATTTGTCGTGTTGTTTTGAGAATTATCCTATTAATACAATGACTTAGCGATAATTTTGGTAAAATAGTCCTTCATCAATTAATTGGTAAAACGCGACTTATGGCAAACATCAATTATGAAAGATTACAGGGCAAACTCAATATTTTGGCTGATGCTGCCAAGTATGATGTCTCCTGCTCATCCTCCGCTGGTACTCGTAAAAACCAAGGCGGTGGATTAGGCGATGCCTCAGCAACGGGTATTTGTCACAGTTATACCGAAGATGGGCGCTGTGTCAGCTTGTTAAAGATTCTTTTGACCAATCACTGCATTTACGACTGTGCTTATTGCACCTCACGTAAAAGCAATGACACCCCGCGCGCCGCGTTCAGTGTCGAAGAAGTCGTCGACTTAACCATGCAGTTTTATCGCCGTAACTATATCGAAGGGTTATTTCTTAGCTCTGGTATCTTTAAAAGTGGTGACTATACGATGGAGCGACTGGTCGAAGTCGCTAAGCTCTTGCGTACGCGCGAACGCTTTAATGGTTACATCCATCTAAAGACCATACCAGGTGCGTCAAAAGAGCTGCTGCTAGAAGCAGGATTATATGCGGATCGTTTGAGCGTCAATATCGAGATTCCGACCAAATCAGGGTTGGCTTTGCTTGCGCCAGAGAAATCACATGACCAATTAAAAGCACCGATGGAAACGGTAAAAGAAGAAATTATCACCATCCGTGAAAGCCGTAAGACTCATAAGAAAGCGCCTAAGTTCACGCCAGCAGGTCAGACTAGTCAAATGATTGTCGGTGCGAGTAACGAGACTGACTTGCAGGTGATTCAGCTATCGAGTCACTTCTACAAAACGTATGACCTCAAGCGGGTCTATTACTCAGGTTATGTACCTATGCTCTCTGATAATCGCTTGCCTGCGATTGGAACGCCTGTGCCGATGGCGCGGGAGAATCGGCTGTATCAAGCAGATTGGTTAATGCGTTTTTATGGTTTTGGTGCGCATGAGATTGTGGAGCCAGAATCGCCATTTTTAGATTTAGACTGCGATCCAAAACTGGCTTGGGCAATACGCCATCGTGAGCATTTTCCAGTCAATATTCAGACAGCGACTTATGAGATGATCGTGCGTATCCCAGGTATCGGTACAAAGACTGCCAAAAAAATCGTCAAAGCACGTAAGTTCAATCAATTAACGCTATACCATCTAAAAAAGATGGGTGCTGCAGTCAACCGTGCTAAATACTTCATCGCGACCACTGGCAAAAACGAACACCTTGCACATTTAACGCGCGATAATTTCCGTCAGTATGTATTGGCTCAAACGCAGACCAAGTTTAACGATCAACGTACTGGGCAGTTGGCTTTATTTTAGAATGGCTCTAGATAGCATGTGTTAAAAAACCTGCTATCTCGCTACTGTATTCATGATAGAAATGTAGGATAAAACATGTCAGCACTTATGCAAAATGACTCTTACGCTGTCGGTCAATTGACGCCTAGCATTGTACTGTATGAGCCTAGCTTTGAAGGTTGGCTGAGTGCGGTGTTTTATGTCTATGCCAATCGTCTACAAAACGATATGTCACTGAAACTAACCGCGCAAGATTGCTATGTACCCTCACTCATCGCTCAGGCGACTAGCGTGGCAACCGATGAGGATAAGGCCGAGCGGGTGTTGGTTAAATTAAATACATTACTGGGTCGCTCAGGTATGCGAAATATCTTGTGGGGGTTCTTATCTGAGAAGGACGATATCGGTACGACATTATTTCGTGTGGTCAAATACGCCATTGATTACCTCAATCGTCAAATCATGCAGGATTTGGGTAATTTGGACGTGCTTGAGCTGGTGCAGACAGTCAAATCTGTTGGGCGCGAAAAACATCGTATGGAGGCGTTTGTACGTTTTGAGCATACAACCGATGATATTTATTTTGCACGTGTAGAGCCTGATTTTAATGTACTGCCACTCATCGGAGAGCATTTTCGGCAGCGCTATCAGGATCAGCACTGGGCAATCTATGATCTTACTCGGGGCTACGGCATCTATTATGATAAAAGTAATAGTACGCCATCACGTCCAGCAAAGCTGCAAACCATTACTGATCTTGATGATGCGGTACTACGCAATCCTGCCAGCATCCATAGTCCTGATGAGCAGCGCTATCAAAAGTTCTGGCAAGGTTACTTTACCAACGTCAATATCAAAGAGCGCAAAAACCCTAAGCTACATAAGCAATATCTCCCGCAGCGCTACTGGAAATACTTGAGTGAAAAACAAGTACTGCCCAATGCTGAGCACTTACAAAAACGACGCTAACGGCTTTTGGTGTTTATTAATCCACGTCTTACGCTTATATAGTCTAAAAACCACCTATCTAACCTCATCTTTTTATCTTGATGGTTGAGTTTTAATCGCTTTTAACTGACAATAGCAGATTGATATTACTAACCGGTGACCAACGCTATTATGAAAGTTATGCGCTTACTGTCGTCTCTAAAGCATGATGAATCCGAGCGCGGCATTTTTCATCTTGGGCGAGCATTGGTCAAAAATGAGCATACCTCTATCATTGTCTCTAGTGCCGATGAAGACAATGACTTGGTCAGACGTCTCAAACGCGATGGCAATATTTACCATCAGCTACATGTGAATAAAAAGTCTTGGCTATCGCTATTGCAAGTCTCTGCACTACGGCATTTGATAGAAAAGTACGAACCTGATGTCATTCATGTGCACTCTCGCACTCCTGCATGGATATTGCATTTAGCATTGCGCCGCGCTCGCGTCAGGCGCTTTCCAAAACTGGTCTCGACCATGTATGGTTTTTATCCAATCAATAAATACTCTCAAGCCCTACTCAATGTTGATACGATAATCACCGTATCTGATAGTGTCACTCAATACTTAAAAAAAGGACTGCGCATTGAAGACGTAGATCCCAAAGTCATCACGCGTATCTATCGTGGTATCGATACTCGGCGCTACCCTTATCGTCACAACCCGTCGGTCTATTGGTTACGTCATACCTTTGCCGAGTACCCTGAACTTGAGCACAAAAAATGGCTCGTATTCCCAACCGTCATCGGTAACGAGTATGGGCAAGAGTGGCTAATAGATATCTTGGGTAACCTGCAAGAGCAATTCCCAAATATTCACGTCATTATTATGGATGAAGACTATAAAGACGGCGATGTCGCTCATGAAGATTTTCGCCAACGTACCAATAGCTTGGGACTGGCTGAACGCATTACCTATGTGGGTAGCAAGCGTAATGATATGCGGGAATGGCTATCGGCGGCCAATATTGTGATGGCACTTGCCAATGAACCCGAGTCAATCGGTATCAATGCCCTACAAGCCATACATCTAGGTACACCAGTTATTGGTTGGGATCAAGCCGCCTTTAGCGAGATTTTACAACCACTCTACCCGCAAGGCCTGGTAAAAAAGTACAATGCCAATGCGCTTTGTAAAGCGGTTAGAAATCAGCTAGAAAGTGTGACGCGTCCTGAAATGACCAACAAATTTACCATGCGTGAGATGATTGAAAAGACGCTTGAAGTATATCAAAGCTTACATGATGCGGCGCTTGCCGAAGAACAAGCCGAAGCAGATGCTATCGCAGTTCAACGCATCAAACGCAGTCTAAAAAAAGCATCTAAACCTGCCCTGAATGTCGCTGTGAAAAATATCGAGCCTGTTGCTAAAAATCCGAAAATCAAGCTAACCAAAGAAAAATCGAAGACAGCAGATAATGTCGATACGGTAGATACGACAGAAACAGCAGAAGACAATCAACAGCCGTAGGCTAAGCATTTTATTCGATAGGTAATTTTATAATCAAAAAAAGGCTACTTCTAAAATAGAAGTAGCCTTTTTTGTTCAATCGTTACTGGGCAATATAGAAACTAACGAAATTTAGCTTAGGTTTAATAAGTCGTCGGTGTATGGGCACTTACGATACGGGTGATGCTATCGGTAGGATTAATAAAAGTATGCGGCTGAATGGTATCAATCACATAGCTATCACCTTGATTTAACAAATAGGTACTGTCTTCGATACGTATAATAATCTTACCCTCGATGACCGTACCAATCTCCTCACCTTCGTGAGCGATCTTTTCTTCTGTTGAGCTATTTGGCTGATAGGTCTCTATTAAGAACCCCAAGTTTCTTGTCCTGCTGCAGTTATATACCTGCTTTAGCGATACTTTGCTATTGGGTTCATTAAGCTCTAATAGATCCTTTGGCGTTACAATCACTCTAGCCTTTGGCTCTTTCCACTCGTCACTAAAGAACGTGGTCAGATCAGAACCCAATACTGTCAAAATTGCCTTTAACGTATTGACCGCTGGACTGACCTTATTGCGCTCAATCGAGCTGATAGACGTGTTCGTCAACCCTGACAGTTTTGCCAATTTACGTTGCGAATAACCTTTGGCTAGACGCAGCTGGTTAATCTTTTTGCCAATGTCTTCTTTCAATGATTCATCTGCTTCAGAAGTCGACGCTGTTTCAGAATCATTCAATTCGTCATCATCGATATCATCTCTTTCAATATCAACATCAGCTACATCTTCGTCATCGACATTATCAACATCGTTCTCAATGTTATCACTATCAGTGACAGCAGTTTCTGCCTTACTTTTAGTCGTGCTATTCGGTTTGTGGTTCTCTGGCATGGTGAATAAATTCCGTGAATAGAAATTTGGACAAGCTATCTTGCGCATAATTTAACTCAGGATGCCATTGTACACCAATCATAAATGGATGTTGTAACAAGCTGATAGCCTCCACCAGACCATCAGGCGCTAACGCTTCGACGAATAAACGCTCGCCTACTTTATTGATGGCTTGTTTGTGCAAAGAGTTGACGTGCCACTTTTCACCAAATGCTGCCAGCCTTCCTTGAGGTTGAATGATGACATCATGTATGGGCTGATACTGCACCTCAAGCGGCTGGGTATTGTCTTCTAAATGCTGCTCATAAAACCCATCGATATCACGCCAATCAGGATATAGCGTGCCACCAAAATGAACATTCATCTCTTGCAAGCCTCGACACACTGCAAACAGCGGAATGTTTTTTTCGTCTGCATAAGCCAATAACTTGAAGCTCAGCTCATCACGGCCTAGATCTTGTTTGGCTTCGGTATGCGTCGCGCCATATCGATTTGGAGCGACGTTGCTATAACTACCAGTCAATAAAATTCCATCTGCTATTTCGAGCAGCGCATCGAAGTTTTCGCTATCGGCAGCTGTGTTTGGCAGCAATATAGGATTGCCACCATAAAAGTTTACTGCATCGATATATTTTTGATATACCGCCTGTGCTGGCTGTCCGTCAACCATCTTATGACAAGACACAATAGCAATAATAGGTCTGGAATTTTTCATATCATTTTCCCTCGTTATAACAACTAGACCTAGGCTGTCTATGTTGTCTAATCCCTTATTTAGCTAAAATTTAACACAACGCCTCGCAAAATGTAAACTATAAACTTCATTAATATCGGTATTTGTACTAAAAACCCGAATTCGAGTTATTTTAAGATAATTTTAAATAAAAATTGACAATTATAGTTTTCATCCATATATTAAAAGTCAGCAGCAATGATAACCAACATAATTTAACTTTTAGACTGAATAAAAACGCCTAAGAGCACAGCCTATAAGTCACTAATATCATTGATAAAAAATTTAGCCGTAATAAAAACACTCCTTATTCAACCCATCATTTATCAAATACTTATTTATTAAGTGTTCGTTATAAATGCCACTAGCAGAGAATTTAGACACCACAGCCAAAACGTAGTAGCAGTAACAAACCCAGTAATTCTACAAATTCATAGGAAGAACAGACATGATGACAACCAATGGAATGGTCAAATCTGCAAACAGCACAGAGTACGTCTATGTTGCCGCAGGAGATATCAATGGCTTACTTCGTGGTAAGCGCATCCCTTTTGATCAAATGGAAAAAGCAGAAAACGGTGCAATCCGATTACCTCTGTCAATCTTAGGTGTCGATATATGGGGCGCTGATGTCATCGAGTCTTCGCAGTGCAATGGTGATATCGATGCCATTGCCCGTCCAACTGGTCGTGCTGCTTATCCGCTTCTCAATACCAGTGCCCCTTCATCGCTACTACCTATCTGGTTATATACCGAAGACAATGAGCCTTACTACGGTGATGCCCGCCACGTTTTGGACTACATCAGCAAAAAGTTCAAAGCACTGGGACTGACTCCAGTGATGGCAACCGAACTAGAGTTTTATTTGGTTGACTATACCGAGGGAGAGACACCCAAGCCGCCTATCCGTCCTAAGAGCGGCCTAAGACTGAATAAAACATCCATCTTGAGTATCAATGATCTATTGCAATTCGATGAATTTTTAGATGAAGTCTACGAGCAGTGTGAAAAGCTCGATATCCCTGTGGATGCGGCACTAGCGGAAAACGGTTGTGGTCAGTTTGAAATCAATTTATTACACGTAGATGACCCATTAAAAGCCGCTGACGACGCGATTTTGTTTAAACAAGTGGTCAAAGCCGTGGCAGCTCGTCGTAAGCTTACCGCGACCTTTATGGCAAAACCTTTTGGCCTACAGTCTGGTAATGGCTTTCATGTGCATTGCAGCTTATTAGATAAAGATGGTAACAACGTATTCGATGATGGATCAGATGAAGGCTCAGATATGTTGCGTCATGCAGTGGCTGGCCTACTAAAGACCATGTCAGATTGCACCTTATTGTTTGCACCGCATGTCAACTCTTACCGCCGCTTTACCCCCGGTACATTGGCCCCAAACAACGTATCGTGGGGTTATGAGAACCGCACCGCAGCTGTACGTATCCCTGGCGGTGACACCAGAGCACGCCGTATCGAACACCGTGTATCTGGCGCAGATGCCAACCCTTATCTCGTTTGTAGCGCAGTACTGGCGGGTATGCTGTATGGTATCGAAAACAAGCTTGAAGCACCTGAGCCGATTAACAGCATTACTTATGATGCAGCAGAACTAAAAACCTTACCGTTGGATTGGCTCTCAGCCATTCGTCAATTTGAGAGCAGCGATGTGGTTGACTCACTATTCCCAAGCGAAATGATTGAGCTATTGATTGCAGTCAAAAAGCAAGAGGCCAAACGCTTTGCTCAGCAAGTGACCAACCTTGAATACCTCACCTATTTACAGGATGTTTGATATGTCAAATAGCAGCCCAAATAGCAACCAAAGTAGCAATATGGCAACGAACCAAAACCCATCTTCTAACAACATGCGCAATATCCCGCATTACTCGGATAAGGGTCAATACCCTGATAGCTATTATGCAGCCAGTCGCAACCATAAGCCTGACAGACCAACGCTTAAAAACGATATTCAGGTAGAAATCTGCGTGGTCGGTGGCGGTTATAGCGGCCTATCGACTGCCCTACACCTTATCGAAACAGATCATGAAGTCGTTGTGCTTGAAGGCGCACAGATTGGTTGGGGTGCATCAGGTCGTAACGGTGGTCAAATCGTCAACGGTCTAAATGCCAGCCTGCAAAAAATCAAAAAATCTTATGGTCAGCAAAGCGCAGATTTCGTCGGTCAATTAGTGACTCGCGGTGGCAAAATTATTCGCCGGTTTGTCAGCGACTACGATATCAGCTGCGATCTGAAAGAAAAAAACATCTTTGCAGCATTGAATAACGGACAGCTAAAAGATTTGCAAGAAACGCATGCACTGTGGGAAAGCCACGGTATGCACGACCGAGAGATGCTAGACAAAAATGGCATTCAAGAGCATATCAAGTCAGATGCTTATGTGGGCGGCGTCATCGACCATTCAGGTGGACATTTCCACCCATTAAACCTTGCATTAGGTGAAGCAGCGGCTATCGAAAAAAATGGTGGCACGATTTATGAAAACACCTTAGTCGTAGATATTGAATACGCTGATGACTCTATTAAAGTCATTACTGAGTTTGGCACGGTGACTTGTAAGCAAGCCGTTCTATGCGGTAACGCTTATCTCAATAAAGTCATTCCTAAGCTGACTGATCGCGTAATGCCAGTATCAACGCAGATTATCGCGACCGAGCCATTGGGTGATTTAGCCGATCAACTGCTCCCTACTGATGTCTGTGTCGAAGATGTGCGCTACATTCTTGATTACTATCGTCTCTCAGCAGACAAACGCATGTTGTTCGGCGGCGGTACGGTGTATGGCGGTCAAGATCCTGCTGATATCACGGCCAAAATCAGACCCAATATGAATAAGATTTTCCCAGAGCTGCGCGATGTGAAAATCGACTACGCGTGGAGTGGTAACTTTGCCCTGTCCTTCTCTCGTGTACCGCAAATGGGCAAGCTACATGAGCGCGTATATTTCGCCCACGGCTATAGTGGACACGGCGTAACAGGCTCTCATCTGTTCGGGCAAATCTTGGCTGATGCCATCAATGGCAAAACCAAAGAATTTGACACCTTTGCACAGATACCTTGGATTCCATTCCCAGGTGGCAGGGCTCTACGAGTCCCTTACTCAGTCATAGGCTCGTGGTGGTATGCACTAAAAGACACCACTGGCCTGTAAATATATGACTAACCGTGCATAAAAGCGGTCGACATAGACAACGCTTTTATCATAAAAACTACTGTTGCCTTGACCTATCACAGTAATGGATTGCTGTGATAGGAAGCTCGATAGAAAGTTGATTCGCTACTGGCTGTCGAGCATCAACCACCGAATAGAGTTTGTTTTAAAAAATGAGGTTCTACAGGGAGCGCAAGTATGAACATGAAACTCAATGATGCTGTCGAAGGGCACTATCATAACAAGCGAGTCTTTCTCACCGTAATAGTAGCCGTCGTCATCTATCTGGCCTTTGCTTGGCTATCCATGAGCCGTGGTCCAGATGAATCTTGGGGTGCTTTATCTTTATTACCCACATTATTAGTATTAGTCACCGCCATTGTCTCTAGGCGACCGTTTGAATCCATGATTGCAGGCTGCGTCGCTGGCCTTGTGATGCTCAACCCCTTTGATTTGGTTTCGCCCTTTGCAGACAATATGTCGATGGTCTTGGGCAACGAGACTATTATTTGGATTGTCCTCGTCTGTGGTCTGATGGGCGGGTTAATCCAGCTTCTTGAAATCAGTGGCTGCCTAGATGGTTTTAGTGAATGGCTACAAAAAATCATCAAGTCGCGTCGTCAATCGTTATTGGCCACTTTTGCTTTGGGTGTTGTGGTCTTTATCGATGATTATTTAAACTGCTTGGCCGTATCAACTTCCGTCAAAAAACTCACCGACGTCTATAACGTCTCTCGTGAAAAGCTCGCCTATATCGTCGATTCGACCGCCGCTCCTATGTGTATCATCGTGCCGATTTCTACGTGGGCCGTTTACTTTGCAGGTCTGCTAGAAGAAAACGGCGTAGCAGCAGATGGCGAAGGCATTGGACTTTATATCAGCGCTATTCCTTATATGGCCTATGCTTGGTTTGCCTTACTTATTGTATTCTTAGTTGCTTATGGCATATTGGGCGATTGGGGACCGATGAAAAAAGCAGAGAAACGCGCCAAGGCTGGCAACCCTGTTCCTGAAGCATTTGTTGAAGAGCAACTGATTTCAAACGTCAAAGCCAAGCGCAAGCTGTCATTCAAAGCCAATATCGCTAACTTTGCTTTTCCGATGATTCTATTGATTGTCTCAACCGTTTACTTTGAAATCGATTTGTTACGCGGGGCCCTATTGACCTGTTTTGTGACGGTCGTTGTCTACTGGATGCAAGGTATCTTAAGCTTTGAAACACAAGTTGAAGCCATTTTTAAAGGCTTTAAAGTCATGCTCTATCCCCTCTCAACCGTTATTGGTGGCTTTTTCTTAAAAGCAATCAACGATGAGCTTGGTATGACCATGTATGTGATTGAAGCTATCACGCCTTATATGACCATTATTATCTTCCCTGCGGTTATATTTGCGGTCATGGCCTTCTTGACCTTTGCCACTTCATCAAGCTGGGGTCTGTACGTGTTGGCGATGCCTATCGTGTTCCCAATATCGCTCGCCCTTGGCGTGAGCACACCACTTATGATTGGCGCATTGTTATCAGCCTCATCATTCGGTAGTCATGCGTGTTTCTTTAGTGATTCCTCATTACTTGCCGCGCAAGGTGCTGGCTGCTCACCCATGCAGCATGCCTTTACCCAGTTCCCGTATGCGATGTTAGGTGCAGGACTGTCCGTCGTGACCTTCTTAGGATTGGGCTATATGATGGCTTAAGCCTATAAAGCTTAACCAATATGGACTTAACTATTGTCGCTATACACTAACGAATGATGAGAAATTGTTCGTTAGCAAATACGAATCATCATCTACCTATAGTATTACTTATCTATCAATAAAAGGATTGAGATCATGCGAAACGTTACTGTGGCGACCACGCAAATGACATGCGGCTGGGACATCCAGCAAAACATTGCGACCGCGACTGACTTGGTCAAAAAAGCGGCCAACGAGGGTGCCAATATTATCTTGCTACAAGAATTGTTTGAGACGCCCTACTTTTGCCAAGTTCATGACTTTGATTATTTTAAACTGGCAACTTCAGTCGAAGACAATGCAGCTATCAATCACTTCAAAAATCTGGCAAAAGAGTTAGAAGTGGTATTGCCAATTAGCTTTTATGAAAAATCAGGCAATACTTTCTTTAATAGCATCACTGTGATCGATACCGATGGCGAGATACTGGGCACTTATCGCAAAACGCACATACCAGATGGTATTCCTTATGCGGAAAAGTTCTATTTTACCCCTGGTGATACAGGATTTAAGGTTTGGCAAACCAAATACGCTAAGATTGGTGTCGGTATCTGCTGGGATCAGTGGTTCCCTGAATGCGCCCGTAGCATGGCATTGATGGGTGCCGAGTTGCTGTTTTACCCGACTGCCATTGGTGATGAGCCAACACTCGGTATCGACTCAAAAGGCCATTGGCAGCGCTGTATGCAAGGCCATTCCGCCGCCAACTTAATGCCAGTTATTGCAGCCAATCGCATTGGCACAGAAACCATCAGCCAAAATGGCAATGACAGCACGATGCAGTTTTATGGTAGCTCGTTCATTACCGACGGCCGCGGCGACATCATAAAAGAAGCGTCAGCAGATACTAGTGAAGTGATTAGCACTACCTTTGACTTAGATCAACTGGCTATCGATCGTCAGCAATGGGGTGTGTTCCGTGACCGTCGTCCATCGATGTATGGCACACTGCTCACTCACGGTTAACCTGATTTCCGTCTCTTTAGTTTACTCTCACTATTTTTATAGTCGCTCGTGTACGATAAGGTGATTTTATGTCTATATTACTGACAGACTCAACCCCGCAGCAGGATGGCTTTTATATGCCAGCAGAATTTGAGCCAATACAAAAAGTATGGATGGTCTGGCCATACCGTGCTGATAACTGGCGACAACAAGCGGTCCCTGCCAAGAAGGCTTATGCTGATGTTGCATTGGCAATTAACAAGTTTTGTGAAGTCGGCGTACTGGTTAATCCTGAGGATTATCAACAGTGCCGCGATAGCTTACCTGATGATATCGATGTTATCTCTATGCCTAGCAACGATGCGTGGGCGCGTGATACCGTTCCGACATTTTTAATCAATGACGCAGGCGAGCTACGCGCTTGTGATTGGACATTCAATGCGTGGGGCGGAGACTATGATGGCCTCTACTCGCCATGGGATGACGATGATAAACTCGCAGAACGCTTATGTGAGCATCTAGATATTCCGCGTTATCGAACGGATGACTTTGTCATGGAAGGCGGCGCGTTTCATGTTGATGGTGAAGGCACGGTTTTGACCACGCGTATGTGCCTGCTAAGCCCAGGGCGCAATCCACATCTGAACGAACAGCAAATCGAGGACAAGCTAAAAGCCTATCTCAATGTCCAAAAAGTACTCTGGGTTGATGATGGTATCGACCCTGATGAGACTACAGGTCACATCGATGATATCGCCTGCTTTGCGCGCCCTGGTGAAGTGGTTTGCTTATTCACTGATGACCCTGAAAATCCATTCTATGAAGCAACGCAAAAAGCCTATAAGCAGCTCTCAAATATGACTGATGCAAAAGGCAGACGACTAACAGTCCATAAGCTATGCTGCACTCAGCAGCCAGTGACCTTGCCTGATGATTATGACATTGTACAGTCTGACGATGCCAAACCTCGCCTAACGGGTGATGTTTGTATCGCCTCATATGCCAATTTTTTGATTTGTAATGACGCGGTCATCGTACCGCAATATGATGATATAAATGATGCACTCGCCATCGAGCAGCTTGAAAAAGTCTTTCCTCAGCATCAGGTAGTGGGAGTACGAACAAGAGAGATTGTTTTTGGTGGCGGTAATATTCACTGTATTACGCAGCAGCAACCAAAACCATCCATCAAAGGCAACAACTAAAAGCATTAATCAAAAGCTTTAATTAAAAGCACCCGCATAAAAATATAGACCCAAATGGATTTTGAACCCAATAATATTTTAAAATAAAGGACATAATATGAGCGATTATCAAGTTAATAACCCAGCCACTGGCGAAATAGAAGCCACTTACCCTACCGCCACTAAACAAGATATCCAACAAGTCATTGAGCAAGCAGATACCGCTTATCAAGACTGGCGTAAAGTGCCATTAAATGAGCGCAGTGCATTACTGCATAAAATCGCTGATATCTATCTTGAGCGCCAAGACGAGCTATCACGTATCGTTGCAAATGAGATGGGTAAACCTGTTGCCCAAGCGAAAGGCGAGATTGGTCTGGTTGCTGATATCTACCGCTACTATGCAGACAACGCTGAGCAGCTACTAGCTCCAAGCACTATTGATGTAGACTCAGGGTCAGCGTCGGTAGAAAAGCGCCCTGTAGGCGCGCTACTAGGTATCATGCCGTGGAACTACCCACATTACCAAGTAGCCCGTTTTGTCGCGCCAAACTTTATGGCAGGTAATACAATTATTCTAAAGCACGCACCGCAGTGTCCAAACACCGCAGAAGTCATCGTCGATATTTTCAAAGATGCAGGCGTACCTGAAGGCGTTTATAACAATATCTTTGCGACTAATGAGCAATCAGCGACCATCATCAATGACACACGCGTACAAGGTGTCTCGCTAACGGGTTCTGAACGCGCTGGACAAGCCGTTGCGAAAGAAGCTGGCGGCGCACTTAAAAAAGTCGTTTTAGAATTGGGTGGTTCAGATGCCTTTATCGTTGCAGCAGATGCCGATATCGAGCAAGCGATACAAGGCGCTATCTCTGGTCGTTTTGGTAATACTGGACAAGCCTGTAACGCAGCCAAGCGTTTGATCGTCATCGAATCAGTCTACGACAAATTCGTCGAAGGTTTTACCGATGCGGTCAGCAACATGACTTTGGCCGACCCGCTTAAAGAAGATACGTTTATTGGCCCAATGTCATCAAAAGCCGCTGCGGTCAACTTGCAAGCGCAGTTAGACAGTGCTATCCAAGCAGGTGCGACAGTATTAGTAGAAGGCGGCATGGACAAAGACAAGCCTGGCGCTTGGTTTAAGCCTGCGGTACTGACAGATGTAACTGAATCCATGGATGTATATCGTGAAGAGCTGTTTGGTCCTGTAGCAGTCGTCTATAAAGCAAATGATATCGACCATGCTATCAAGATTGCCAACGATGTGCCTTTCGGTCTGGGTGCGTCTATCCAAACGCAAGATGCGGCACTGGCGGCTGAAATTGCTGACAAACTAGAAGTAGGTATGGTCACTATCAATGCGCCTTCTGGTTCTGAGGCCAATACGCCATTTGGCGGTGTTAAACGTTCAGGCTTTGGCCGTGAGCTTGGCACCCTTGGCATCACCGAGTTCTTAAATTATAAACTTATCCGTGATAAGTCTTAATAGATTAAAACCTTAGTTAAATAAAAAAAGCCTAACGTTTGACGTTAGGCTTTTTTATGCAAAGGTAATTTAAGTAAGTCTACTTTTTATATGGATTTTCTTTTAACCATTGCTGGTTAGCCGTTTTTAGCTCACGCAGCTCATGATCCATAATATCTTTACTCTTACCAGGATTCTTCATCGTAGCATAACCGTACAATACCCCACCAAGTACGATCCAGCCAAGGAAAATCCACCACTCAATAGCGACAAGTGCTGATGGCATACCTGGTAGATATAGTGCTAACATACCAAGACTGAGGATAATAGTGATAATACCAACCAATTTACCTGCTGGTACTCTAAACGGACGTACCATATCAGGCTCACGGTAACGCAGCACTAAGAACGACAGAGCCACACAAGTATAAGCAATAACGATACCGAACCCACCAGCATCCACAATCCATACCAGCATTTTGCGACCAAATAATGGCGCAAGTGTAGCTAGACCACCGATCAATAAAATTGCATTGACGGGCGTATTGTATTTCGGATGCAGTTTGCATAAAAACTGTGGCAACATATGCGTTTTACCCATAGCATATAGCAGACGACTACCACCGATAAGAAACGCATTCCAGCTCGATAAAATACCTAGCACACCGCCAATAACCAGCAACGTACCTGCCCATTTACCATTCCAAGCATTGGTCATCGCATCAGCCGTTGCCAATGTTGAGTCTTTCGCCTGTAATAGCGGTAGAGTCTTGCCCACACTCCAAGCGACTGCTACATACCACAGCACCGCAATAATAATAGAGACAATCAAAAACTTACCAATGTTCGGACGAGATAGATTGATTTCCTCTGCGGCTTGAGGAATAACATCGAAGCCAACGAATAAGAACGGTACCATTACCATCACCGTCATGATGCCACCCATACCACCAATAAAGTTAGGCGCTTGTACGGTATTAGAGGTTTCAGGGCTGAACAGTAACGCCCCTACGAACAGTAATATACCTACTAGAAAGATACCGACGACTGCTGTTTTTTGAAACCACGCACTGACTTCCATACCGCGTATGTTCAGCCAAGTAACAATCACTGAGCCGAGCATCCCGACGCCTACCCAGGTAGCGTAAACATCCCAGCCAGCAACATTCCAAAGATACCCTTGGCTATAATTGGGAATAATGTATTCGACGACGGTAGGCAGCGCCACGGCCTCGAACGCGACAACTGAGAAGTAACCAAACAAGATACTCCATGAGCAAATAAAGGAGACATTAACTCCTAACGCTCGATGGGTATAAGTATGCTCACCGCCAGTAATTGGCATAGAGGCCGCAAGTTCAGCATACGTTACACCAATCAATACAACTACCAGACCACCTATCAAAAAGGCGCTAATTGCGCCCCATATACCTGCCGAGATGATCCAACTACCTGCCAGTACAACCCAGCCCCAACCGACCATTGCACCGAATGCCAGTGCAATGATATCGAACACCCCTAGCGACTTTTTTAATTCAGACATAACCTACTCCTTGTCTGTGTTTCATCCGTGTGAACCTGTTACAGCTACACTATTTTTGTTTCATGGGATCATACCCATCATGTTTGTTGTGTCTGTCGCGTCGCCGAAAAACTTGTATTTGCCGTCGGTATAGTATTCAAACAGCAAATACAAAAACGGCGTCTTGACTTGCAAGGCGCCGTTAAAAAACTCACTCAAAGCGAGTGTCATAAGGGCAACCTTGCCGTTATCTTTCATACAATCTTTTAACCAATATCGGTACTTGAACTAGCTGTACTTGGTTAAAAGCGCTCCATCGCTAAAGTAAATGACACTCAGTATTGCTTATGCCGTTAGAATACCTTTGATGATATCAAGGCCTTCTTGTAGCACTTCATCTTCAACCGTCAGTGGCACCATCACACGAATGGCATTGCCATACATACCACAAGACGCTAGTAGCAAGCCTTGCTCAAATGATTTTGCTTTTAGATTGGCAGCTGCGGCGGCATCAGGCTTGCCTTCGCTATCAATCAATTCAAACGCTAACATCGCGCCCTTATGACGGATATGACCGATACTGCTTAGGTTCAAGCCTTTTAAGAACGCGGCGATGGTATCACCAATCACCACACTACGCTCAAGTAAGTTTTCTTCTTCGATAACTTCCATAACAGCAAGTGCCGCAACACAAGCAAGTGGGTTCCCAGAATAAGTACCACCCAAGCCGCCTACTTGCGGCGCATCCATGATATCAGCACGACCAACTACTGCTGATATAGGATAGCCGCCCGCCAAGCTCTTGGCAGTCGTCATTAGATCAGGCTCAACGCCTAGCTGCTCACCTGCAAACAAGGTACCGGTTCTAGCGAAACCACACTGTACTTCGTCAAAAATAAGCACGATGCCATGCTCATCACAAATCTCGCGCAACGCTTTGGCAAATGATGGCGTGACCTGATGGAAACCACCCTCGCCTTGGACTGGCTCGATGATCATTGCTGCCACTTCACTAGGATCGATATCTGCTTGGAAGATCATGTCAAGGCTGTGCAGTGCTTGCGCTTCTGTTACGTTCAACTCTTCTGCAGGGAACAACGCATGGAACACAGGTCCAGGCATCGGGCCAAAGTTCTTTTTGTATGGCAATACTTTGCCGGTCAGGCTCATACACATCATGGTACGACCATGCCAACCGCCAACAAAAGAAATCACGCCTGGACGACGGGTCTTAGCACGAGCAATCTTGATGCAGTTTTCAACCGCTTCTGCGCCAGTGGTCAAAAAGAATGCTTTAGTGTCGCCGCTAATAGGCGCTTTTTCGCATAGCTTTTCAGCCAGATCCACATAGCATTCGTAGTTAATCATTTGCGCCGCAGTGTGTGTAAATTTGTCTAGCTGCTCATGGACACGTTGGGTTATTTTTGGATGGCTATGACCCGTGTTCAATACTGAGATACCACCGACAAAGTCGATATAGCGCTTGCCTTCGATGTCCCAGATTTCTGAGTTCTTTGCTTTTTCTGCAAAGATAGGAAAGGCAACTCCAAGTCCTGTTGGTAAAACAGCTTTGCGGCGCTCAAGTAATGATTGATTGGTAGTCGTCATGGGAATGTCCTTTTCTGTGTTCGTAACATAAGTGCCATCTAAAGATTGGCGGTTTATTTGATGTTCATCTTTGTACTTAGTAGATATCACATGGTGTTTATTTGACCCAAAACACCATAGATATCCAAAAATTTGCGCTAGTTGATGCTTTGCTCATTGTTACTTTGCTAACCATTAAACCAACTCATTAGGTTATGGCTATTAGGTGATATCAGAGCACCAGTATTTGGTCGTGATATAGTCTTCGATACCGTATTTTGAACCTTCACGGCCAAAGCCAGATTGCTTCACGCCGCCAAATGGGGCAACTTCTGTAGAAATTAGACCAGTATTATGACCGATAATGCCGTACTCCAACCCTTCAGTAACACGCCATGAGCGTGCATAGTCGCTACTATAGAAGTAAGCGGCCAAGCCATAGATAGTATCGTTAGCAGCACGGATAACTTCTGCTTCGTCTTTGAAAGTAAAGATGGTTGCAATTGGTCCAAAAATTTCTTCAGAAGCGATATCCATATCACTACTAATATCGGTGATAACCGTTGGGTTATAAGTCAGTTCTGAAGCATCATTGATACTACCGCCAGTGACCAGTTTCGCCCCTTTATCCAGAGCATCTTTTAAAAGAGCTTGGACTTTATCTAATGCTTTTTTGTTGACTAGAGGGCCAATATCTACGCCTTCTTCCAAACCGTTACCCACTTTTAGCTCAGCGACTTTCTTGACAAAGATATCTAAGAATTTATCTTTGATGCTGTCTTGAACGTATACACGGTTGGCGCAGACACAGGTCTGACCAGCGTTACGATATTTAGAAGCGATTAAACCGGCAGCGGCTTTTTCTAGATCGGCATCATCAAAGACGATAAATGGCGCATTGCCACCCAACTCTAACGATAGCTTCTTAATAGTCGGCGCGCATTGTGCCATCAGCGTACGGCCTACTTCTGTAGAGCCTGTGAATGACAGCTTATGAATGCGTGCATCACCCGTTAGGATGTCGCCGATGACAGAAGACTTACCAGTGACGACCTGAATGACGCCAGCTGGAATACCCGCTTGCTCTGCCAACACGCCAAGTGCCAATGCCGAATACGGTGTCTCGGTAGCAGGTTTGACGATAATCGTACAGCCTGCCGCTAGTGCAGGAGCAACTTTGCGCGTGATCATCGCAGCTGGAAAGTTCCAAGGCGTGATAGCGGCACAAACACCGACTGGCTGCTTGAGAACGACATGACGTAGCTGTGTGCTATTAGCAGGAATTACATCACCATAGACACGCTTGCCTTCTTCAGCAAACCAACGGATAAAGCTGTTGGCATAACCTACTTCACCACGTGATTCAGTCAGTGGCTTACCTTGCTCAGCGGTCATAATGATGGCCAAATCTTCTTTATTGGCATCGATTAGATCAGCCCACTTTTGCAATAACTCTGCACGCTCTTTGGCGGTTTTTGCTGCCCAGTCTGCTTGGACATCATGAGCGTAAGCAACGGCTTCGTTGACATCTTCCGTGGTGAGGCTTGGTACAGTACCAATGAGCTCGCCATTAAAAGGGTTGTTTACATCGAGCACAGCTTCATCACTAGCAGCATGCCAGCCGTCTTTGATAAAGCAAGATTGTTTGAGTAAATCTGGATTTGATAACTGCAGCGCGTGTGACATGTTGACGCTCCTTGTCATATAGGGTGTGTTTATAAGAATGGATAAAACAGTAAGTCATAAATAATTATTGATAATTCATTATTTGTTCAATATACTGAACACGTATTCTATATACGAGACGTCATTATAAGAACGATATGACGCGATTTGCAACCCTTAATCTCATTATTTTAAAAAATATCTTGTACTTCTTTCTTTTATTTCATTTTTATTCACTTTTATAGGTTACTTATGAGCTCGACTGCCGTGCCTGCGCTAGACAAAACGTTTCAGATTTTGGACTTGATTACCGATAGCTCACAGCCTCTAACAGCGGCTCATATCGCAAAAGAGCTTGGGCTACCGCGTAGCTCCACTCACAATATTTTGCAGAGTCTATTGTCCAAACATGTCATTTACAAAGACCCTGAAAGCCGTTTCTATTTGGGTTCGTATTTGATGTATTGGGCAGGAAAATACGAGCAGCAGCAGGGCGTTGTACAGTTGTTTAAAGATTTGATTGTGCAATATCCGGTACTTCTTCAGCACACAGTTACCTTGTCAAAGCTTGATTTGGGCGAAGTGGTATTTTTGGCTTGTCATGAGTCGCCTGCGCCGCTTGGCTTTACTTTTCGTGCAGGCGTGCGTGTACCTGCCGTATTTTCGGCGACAGGCAAAGCCATGCTATCCACGTTGTCGATAGACAGTATCAAATCATTATACAAAGACACGTTTCCAACGCCGATGACCCAGCATGGGGTCAAGAATTTTACCGATTTGGCAACCGAGCTTTCGGCGATACAGGAGAGTCGAGTATCGCTCGATGATGGTCAACTACGAGATGGGATGTACTGCTTGGGCACTTATATCCGTAATGCGTCAGGCAATGCGGTCGCTGGTATGGCAGTGAGTTTTTTGCAAGGAGAGTATGAGTCTAAACGGGCTGAGGTCAGTGCGGTATTGATTGAATTGGCCGAGCAAATTGAGCAGCATTTAGGCTTTAATCCTAACGCTGAAAGGCAGCGCTAGGATTAAATACCAGTGCAGGTCTAAAAAATATAATTCAAAAAATTCTGTTAAACAATCCCATCAGCTTTTAGCTTAGCGATCATCTCACTGTCATAACCCAAATTAGCAAGCGTACTATCAGTATGCTCGCTCAACTGCGGTGGCGGCGTACGATAGCTGACAGGTGATGCGGACAATTTAATAGGGTTGCCAAGAGCGCGTACTGGACTGCCTTGTGCCGCAAAATTAACGATCATCTCCCTTGCTTGCGCTTGTGGCATAGCCAAGGCTTCAGCCACATTATGAATCGCACCGCATGGAATACCTGCTTGGTCTAAAACCTCTAGCCAATAGGTACGTGGCTGCTTGGCAAATTGCTTAGTCAGCTCACCGCACAGTAGTTCGCGATTGGCAACGCGTTGTGGATTGGTCGCAAAGCGCTCATCGGTATACCAATCAACCGCAAGTACGTCACACAGTTTGGCAAACTGACTGTCATTGCCGCAAGCTAAAATAAAGTGCTGCTCGCCCTCGCCAGCAAATACTTGATACGGTACGATATTAGGATGCTGATTGCCCAGTCTTGGTGGTATCTTATCTGAAGCTAAATGATTCATACCGACATTGGCCAGCATGGCGAGCGCACTATCAAGCAACGCCACATCGACGTGTTGTCCAAGTCCAGTACGATGACGCGCCAATAGTGCCGCCTGAATACCAATCGTTAGCTGCAAACCTGCAAACAAATCGACGACTGCCACGCCAACTTTGTGCGGCTCGCCATCGCTTGGACCCGTGATACTCATCAGCCCTGATAATCCTTGGATAATATAATCATAGCCAGGGCGCGCGGCATCGGGACCTGTCTGCCCAAAGCCTGTCAATGACGCATAAATCAGCCGCGGATTGTCTTGTTTTAAGCTGTCATAATCCAAGCCGTATTTTTTCAGACCACCGACTTTGAAGTTCTCAACCAAGATATCACTGTCAGCGATTAGCTGCTTAATAATGGTTTGCCCTGTCGGCGTAGTGATATCTACAGTCAGTGATTTTTTATTGCGGTTAATCGTAGCATAATAAGCGGAGGTGTCATCGCTGAATGTTGGCGGTGCCCAATGACGCGTTTCATCACCGATATGTGGACGCTCAACTTTGATAACTTCGGAACCAAGATCAGCAAGTACTTGCGTACAAGAAGGACCCGCCAGCACTCTCGATAAATCGAGCACCTTGATACCATGCAATGCGCCCTTTGGCATGTTAGCCATATCAATCATATCTGTCATGAGATTCCCTTACTCTGTGGCGTATTTTTCGATTTTCTGATTAGAAAATTGTTCTTCAGGATGTAATTGCTAAGCAGTTAAATCATGAAGAACAACTGAAAAACGTACGCTACTGTTAATGCTCTTTTGATAAAAAGCCAAGCAGTAACGTACGTCATAAAATACATTTGTACCAAAAACTATTAGCTAAAAACGCTTAGAAGAACGCTTGAATGCCTGTCTGTGCACGTCCTAGGATAAGCGCATGAATATCATGTGTACCCTCGTAAGTGTTGACGGCTTCCAAGTTCATCACGTGACGGATGATATGGAACTCATCAGAGATACCGTTGCCGCCATGCATATCACGAGCGATACGAGCGATATCAAGCGCCTTGCCACAGTTATTACGCTTGATGAGTGAAATCATTTCAGGTGCTGCATTGTCTTCGTCCATCAAACGACCGACACGTAGCGCGGCTTGCAAACCTAAGGTAATTTCTGTTTGCATATTGGCCAGCTTCAACTGTACCAACTGCGTTGCGGCTAGCGGACGACCAAACTGCTTACGATCGAGCGTGTACTGACGAGCCGCTTTCCAGCAGAATTCAGCCGCACCCATCGAACCCCAAGCGATACCATAACGGGCCTTATTCAAGCAGCCAAATGGCCCTTTTAGACCACGGATATCTGGGAAAGCATTGGCTTCAGGGACGAATACTTTGTCCATGACTATCTCACCCGTAACTGACGCACGTAGTGAGAATTTGCCTTCAATTTTCGGTGCTGATAATCCTTTCATGCCTTTGTCTAAAACAAAACCGCGAATCTCACCGGCATCGTCTTTTGCCCAGACGACAAATACGTCTGCGATAGGACTGTTGGTGATCCACATTTTATTGCCAGTCAACTCGTAACCGCCATCCACAGCGCGCGCACGAGTCGACATCGATGAAGGATCAGATCCTGAATCAGGCTCAGTCAAACCAAAGCAGCCTACATACTCACCTGTAGCAAGCTTTGGCAAATACTTTTCTCTTTGCTCTTCAGTACCGTATGCCCAAATAGGATGCATAACCAAGCTTGACTGCACGCTCATCGCTGAACGGTAGCCCGAATCAACGGCTTCCACTTCCTTGGCAATCAGACCATAGGCGACACTTGATAGACCTGCACAACCATAGCCCTCAATCGTGACACCAAGCAGACCCATTTCACCCATTTGACGCATGATATTACGATCAAAATTCTCGTTGCGATTGGCCTCGATAATGCCAGGCATCAGCTCTTTTTGAAAAAACTGACGCGCGCTGTCGGTGACCATGCGCTCTTCTTCAGTGAGCTGGTCACGTAGTAAAAAAGGATCTTCCCAATCAAAGCGTGGGCTAGTAGATGTTGCCATGTGGATCTCCTTGGTATCAGTCATCCTGACTGACGAATAGTGATTGATACATCATTTGGTCTAACAAGTCATTGACTTCATTATTCCGCTGTGCAAAACTTAGTTTCATAATTTAAAACCATTTAACCAAACTTTCGCTGCGCTGTAAACCTTTATCAAAAAAAGATGAGTATAAAATGACGAAACCCTTATCAACAGCTACTCCGCTATTGGAACGAATGACGACCACGCTTGAGCAAAGCAAGGAAGATAATGATCGGCAGTTTGTTACAGCACTGGGTCGCGGGCTGTCTTTACTCGCAGCATTTGAACATGATGATAGGCTCACCCATCAGCAATTGTGTCAGATGACAGATCTGCCAAAGGCAACCATTACTCGCTTGATTCATACTTTAACCACGCTTGGTTTTTTACGTGTCACCGAGTACGGACAGTATCAATTGGGTAGTAGTGCGGTACGTCTCAGTGCGACCGCATGGAGTCGTCACGATATGGTGGCAGCAGCCGAACCATTATTACGGCAGTTCGCTAGTGAAAACGAAGTATCGGTGAATTTGGCAACCGAAGTCGAAGGAGAAATGCGCTATCATGCCTGTTGCCGTAGTCCTGCTCGTCTATCGGTCAACTTACAGGTTGGCTCCGCTGTACCTGTCGCACGCACTGCCATTGGACGTGCTTTTTATACGGTAAGCTCGCAAGCGAGACAGGCTGTCATCATTAATAATCTCCAAGAGAATTTATCTGTTGAAGAATATAACGATGCGCAAACCGCCCTAGCCAGCGCGGCAGAGCATTATGAAAAGTATGGCTATACCGTGTCTGATGGGGAATTTTCTACCGACATATTGGCAGTCGCGGTTGGTGTATATGATGTCGCAACAGGACAATACGCGTATTCGCTTAATGCCAGTGTGCCAAGTGCTAACTGGGAAGCGGATGACTATGCGGCGATGATAGTGCCAAAATTGCAGGCGTTGGCTGAGCGGATTGGCGGTGGGGTTTAGAATAGTAATATGACTAAGATATAAGCCTTATAGCCAGTCATAACACTTTTCTATTGATATAAACTAAAGAGCTGGTTAATTGGCTGGCTCTTTAGCGTCCAACACCCACACCACATCATGCCCGACAAAATAAGTATGATGGTCCGCCACTTCTATGTTATAGACATGGTCTTCATAAGGATTGGGGCAGACATCGTTATAGCGCCGCATCTGCTCGTGAATACTATCTTCTGATAATCCTGTTGCATCACCATATTTATCAATAGTATATAGCGCTATTTCATGAGACTTTTTATTGGTAATCTTATTTTCTCTTACTATCCTACCTTCATACATTAACGGAGCGTTTACAAACTCAATATAACGCTCTAAAGAATGAGCGGACGGAGTCATATCTTGAACTAAGCGGACATTCAATGTTTTATAAAGATCAGAGTCTATAATAAAGGGTGCCTTTTCATTGATGAGCAACTTGGCATCAGAAGTTTGCAGATTGACAGTTTTGATTTCTTCTTTGAACGCTTCTTCTGTATCCGCTAAACTGACATACTGATAGCCATTATCCGTAAATTTCACAAATTGAACCAGACCGTCCGTTTCCCATAAGTCATGTTCCTCAATACTCTGAGTATACGCTGTACCTTCAGGGAAGTTCGGTAAGGTGCGTACAGGGATAAATGAATAATCGTCTAAGGCAATCGTATCACCATGAGCAGACGTTAGATATCCAGCTAGTAAACGCTCCGCCGATAACCATTCACCCTCTAAATCTTCAGGCTGGCGAGTTACCCAAAATGGGTGGTTGCTGGTACATAAGATATAGTTTCTACCTTTTTCACCTTGTTTGGCTACCGTCTCATTAAAGTATTCAACTTTAAAGATTCTTTCCTTTTTCGGGGATGTAAACGTACTTATGACAGGCTTATATTCTATGTCACCGCTACCATCTTCAGGCTTGGAGAGTACAGGCTTTGATAAAATTAAGTCACCTACTTTAATATCTTGAATCGGTACTAACCCTCTATCCGTATGAATGAGCGTTCCCGCGACAAATCCTTTGTTATTCATTAATTTTCCTTTTATTTTTTATTATCGATTTGGCTGATTGTTCAAACTGGCGTCATGCACCCATAGTCCTGCTCGACCAATGAAGTAGGCATGATTGTCTGCCACCTCAAAGTTATAGACGGTTGCCTGATATAAAATGTGTTCACCTTGCGCGTTGGTCAATTGATTGAACATCCGCATGGTGCCTCCATTATCTTCAATATGTTGGCCCAAATAGCCTTTCTCCTGATAAAAGCTAATGTCATCAACATATCCCATACCCTTATATTCTACTTCGCTGTAGTCGAGCATATGCGCTTCGGCATCTTGTACATAATCATCGTAGTAGTCTTCATGATAATGTTTTTGATACCAGTAATAATTTGGATTGAATTCTAAATTATCATTAGCGACTTGATAGGTAGGTTGCACACGCTCAACGGTATACATTACGCCATCGGTATTCACAGCAATTTCATACTGCTGTAGTTCATCCACACGTTTAAAGTAAGGCTGGTCATAGAACTCAATATCTTCCTGTGGGTTTTCCATGGCACCAACGACCCAAACAGGGTGATTGGGCGTCGCTAGAAAACTACTAAAGCGGCTAGCTGACTTGTATGTTTGATAATCAACCATCTCGCGATCTTTATTAAACTTCTCAATATTTTTTTCTAGGCGCACGATCCACATCTCTTTGTCTTCATGCACAAAGGTCTTGGTCACAGGCTTATACTCTATGTTACCACTACCATCTTCAGGCTTGGAGAGTACAGGCTTTGATAAAACTAAGTCGCCCACTTTGATATCTTGAATTGGCACTAAACCTTTGTCTGTAAGAATCAAAGTCCCTGCCACAAATCCTGTGTTATTCATTAATTTTCCTTTTATTTTTTATTATTGATGTGGTTAGTTGTTTGAACTGGCGTCATGTACCCAAACACCATGCTCGCCAACAAAGTAAGTGTGATGATCTTCGACTTCAATATTATAGACTATTGCTAGATAGTACTGCTCTTCACTAGATTTGGCAGAATGATACTTACGCTCTTCATCAGTCAATTTCTCATAAGCACCAGTCCAACCATCTTTGTCTAGTAGCCCTTCGTCGTGTAAATAAGCATTTTGTACCATTCTAAAATCATCGTCAGTCTGAATTTCTTTCACAAATCGATGATCTGGGCTTTCTGATAAATCGATATGGTCTTGTCTTTCATCCCACCAGTCATATTGCGCTGACTTGTAGACATCGACATTTTTTAAAATGACTGGTTTACCATAACTAAAGTCAATAATATTGTAAATATCGCCCGGCTCATCTGATAAATGGTCTCGCTGTATGGCAATATCCTTAATACTGGTTCTTATCAAGGGCGTTGAAAATGTATAGAAGCTGGTTTGGAATATAGGACGATTATTATAAGTAACCAACGTATAATCCTTATCTCTATAGTCTTTGTCATCCTGGGCTAAATCTACCGCACTCAACCACCCTTCCTCTTTTGTCCAAAAAGTATGGTTTTCCGTACAGTAGATATAGAACACTCCAGTTAACTCATCATTGTTATCAAATCCATCATTCTCTACAGCAGAGCTAACTCTAGCATCCATCACTTCATCTTTTATAGTGTTGTAAGCTACCCTGACTATTTTCTGCTTTTGTGCTGATACAAAAGTATTCAATACTTTTGTATCAGCAAGCTCGCTGTCGGGGTTATGTTCATTACGGGATAACACCATATCGCCAACTTTTAGCTGCTCAATGTGTACCAATCCTTTATCCGTATGAACGAGCGTTCCCGCGACAAATCCTGTATTGTTCATGTCTTATCCTTTTTAATATTATCGTTTTAACCCATCAAACCTCAGCCCAAACTTTAGCAGATACTTACGCAGTCGGTCGCTGTCGTTATTGCTTTTCAGCTGAGTTCTGGAGTTGGCGTACAGATAGCGCCCAGCCGCCGCTTGGTTTTTATGACTAATACAAACCTCAATCACATATGCCAATTGCACTGCATCAAACGGATCAATAGTTGTCAGCATGTCTTCATTGAGATATTTTCTTAAAATATTATGGCTACCCTGCTCAACGGTTTCGCTGTTTAAAGTAACATATGGGCTATTTTTAATCACTTTATTGCATATACTGTCATTACTTATTTCCGTAATCGAACTAATGCCGCTCTTCGCAAAAATTATTTTGGCAAGCTGTTACCCATTGATACCGACGTAACGACCTCATGCGTGTATGATGTACGCGACAAATGTAAGCATCTTATCTATATCAATCATTACTATTGAGCCTCGTTATGCCTGAATCTCGTACCAATCTTAACCCTGAACCAAAAACCAGTTCGCCGTACTTTATCGGATTATTACTTCGCTATAGCACGTTTGGCGCGGCGATTTTAATTCTGTTAGCGGGTTTATTGTTGGTAAGTTGGTGGCTGATTGTTATCGGTGGTTTGGCTGTGGCACTTGGTATCTATGACTTGATTCAGTCCAAGCACGCGATATTGAGCAACTACCCTGTCGCTGGACATATTCGCTATGTATTAGAGGATTTTCGCCCTGAGATTCGCCAGTACTTGCTTGAGGACGATAAAGAACAAGTGCCGTTTTCACGCCAGCAGCGCGCACTAGTCTATCAGCGTGCTAAGAACGTCAGTGATACCAATGCCTTTGGTACGTTGGACAATCTATATACTCATGGTAAAGAGTGGTTTTTGCAATCTACCATCAGCGCACCACTAGAGAACAAAGACTTTCGAATCATGGTCGGCGGTGAGCGTTGTCAGCAGCCACATGATATGTCGGTATTCAATATCTCTGCGATGAGTTTTGGCAGCCTGTCAGCCAACGCCATCATGGCACTCAATCAAGGCGCAAAACTCGGCGGTTTTACCCATGATACGGGCGAAGGCGCGATCAGCCCTTATCATCGCAAGTTCGGTGGTGACTTAATTTGGGAATTGGGTACGGGTTATTTTGGTTGCCGTGATAATGATGGTAACTTTGATCCACAGTCTTTTGCTGAAAAGGCCATCGATCCGCAAGTTAAAATGATTGAAATCAAGCTTTCACAGGGTGCCAAGCCTGGTAAAGGTGGCGTCCTGCCCTCTAGCAAAATCACGCAAGAGATTGCAGACACACGCCAAGTACCTACGGGTCAAGACTGTATCTCGCCCTCTTCGCATACCGCATTTAGCACACCACGCGAGCTGGTTGCCTTTTGGCAGCAGCTACGTGATTTATCAGGCGGCAAGCCAGTTGGCTTTAAGCTATGTATTGGTCAGCCATGGCAGTTTATGGCGATTGTTAAAGCGATGATAGAGACGGATAACTATCCTGATTTTATCGTTATCGATGGTGCAGAAGGCGGCACAGGTGCAGCGCCCGTCGAGTTTATGGACAATGTCGGCATGCCAATGGTCGAAGGGTTTTTGCTAGTACATAATACCTTAGTTGGTGCAGGTATTCGTGACAAAATTAAGCTTGGCGTCAGTGGCAAGATAGTCTCAGGCTTTGATATCGCTCGCATGATTGCGCTAGGTGCCGATTGGTGCAACTCAGCACGTGGCTTTATGTTTGCAGTCGGCTGCATTCAGTCGCGCTCTTGTCATACCAACACTTGCCCGACAGGTGTGGCAACCCAAGATCCATATCGTCAAAAGGCGCTCGACGTCCCTAGTAAGGCTGAGCGTGTTGCAAGTTTCCACAAAAACACGCTAAAATCGCTTGCCAGTATCGTAGGTGCGGTCGGTTTACAGCATCCTAGCCAATTACAGCCGTATCATATCGCACGCCGCTTAGACGATGGGCAGATTAAGCTGTTATCCAAGTTTTTCTATTTTGCCGATAAAGGCGCATTGCTCGATCATAGCGCCCGTGCCGATGTGTTTAACCAGATGTGGGTCATGGCAAACCCTGATAGCTTCTTAGCCAACAACGATGCGCTCATTGCTTATAATAAGGACTCACGCGATAAGGGCAAAGAAACTGGCGCGCCAACAGAACACAGCGCTGGATATAATTCTGAGCACTTGACCAATCTTACCGATGGTGGACGATTAATTGGTAATGTGAATAATACAATCCGCGACTTCCCGCCTGCTAGCGACTGAATCAGCGCCTAAATCGTTGTACTTAAACAGTAGTAATGAAGGTGTAATTAAGCATTAGATAGCGACCAAACTTAAATAATTTATACATTAAAAGACGCGTGATTGATGCCAAGTTCTATTTTTACCTTGTCCCTATCAACGATAGTGCTCGCGCTAGGCCTGAGCGCCTGCCAGCAGACAAATACCAATGCGGCTAGTAGCGATACCGATAGTTGGTCGTGCCAGACTGAAGACACACCTTTTACTTATAGCGTTTGCCGAGTGGATGCTACCGCGTTAGCGAGCGAGCGGTATTCATTACAACTGTTTTGGCAATCCTCTGATAACAATAAGCCTCTGCTAACCTTTGATACGTTATTGGCCACATTACCGAACCATGAGAGTCTCAACTTTGCGATGAATGCAGGCATGTATAACGAAAACTATGCGCCGATTGGATATACCGTCATCGAAGGCAAAGAACTCAAATCGCTAAATACAAAAGAAGGTGGCGGTAATTTTCATCTATTACCTAATGGAGTTATGTGGTGGGACAAAGCTGGCAACGTGCAAATCACCGAAAGTAATGCGTTAAATGAGCAGCTAAACAATGGTGATGTGCAGCCTTGGTATGCGACGCAATCGGGTCCTATGTTGGTCATCAATAACGAGATACACCCACAGTTCAATCCTGATAGCAGCTCAATCAAACTTCGCAATGGTGCAGGTGTTTGCCGTGATGGCAGTATACAGCTCGTTAATAGCGATGAGCCTGTGACCTTTTATCAGTTTGCAGAGTTATTTAAGGATGAGCTGGGTTGTTCAAATGCGCTGTTTTTAGACGGTGGTATTGCCTCAGCTTTGTATGCGCCTAGTATCGATAAGCAAGACAAAAAGGAGATGGGCGTGATGATTGGATTGGTTGAAAATAAAGAGTAATGTACCCTGATACTCTTTTTTTCAACTAAGATTAAAAAAGCACTTAGCGTGATTATTTCATGCTAAGTGCTTTTTTATTGCTGGCAATATTCGGCTAGCAGTAACAGCTAGCTAACTATTAACGAAACCAAGCTAAAAACTAGCCACCCAAGCTCATCTTAGGGCCAAATAGTTCGTAGTGGACGCTATCGACACCATGATCTAATGCTACTAACCCATCAATCATGCTCTCCATAAATGGCATCGAGCCGCATACATAGATATCAGCAGGCTTAGGCAAGGTAGCAAGCCACGCGGCATCCAATAACTGCCCAGACTCAAAGTAAAATATATGCTTTTCTACACTCTCAGCCTGTTCGAGTAACTTACTAACTTGATCAGAAAAAGCATGATGAGCGATATTTTGACATGCATAAACCCAAACAATAGGTCGTTTCGGATTGGCTAATACTTGCGCCTCTAGCATAGACAGTACAGGCGTCACCCCGACTCCTGCACTCATCAATACTAACGGAATATCATTTTGCTGTACCAAATCTTGATTGAGCGCAAAGTCACCAGCTGGAGCCGATAATAAAACCGTATCACCTACTCCTAGTTGGTCATGCATATAGTTAGAAACCAACCCATGATGCTCATTACGGTTATCACGTCGAACCGCAAACTGAATGCCTGTATCGGTACTAGCAGAGTATAAAGAATAATGACGTAAGGCTATATGGTCACTGTCTTTTGGGTCTGTTTTCACCGTGATATATTGACCAGCGGTCAAGGTCAACTTGCTCAAATCAATATCTTGAGCGTTTGCTAAATCATCACCCGTATTGTTCTCACTCTGATTAACTGGTACCACGGTAAAGGCTGCGATATCTGTAGCAACTGCTTCTTTTTTAGTTACCTTAAAATGCGCAAACCCCTGCCACATTGCTGCTTCATACATGCCATGCTCAATCTGAATAAATACCGAGGCGATCTCATCATAAGCTTCTGTCCAAGCGTCAATAATGTCATCAGTAGCCGCCTCACCCAATACTTCTTTTATCGCCCCAATTAGATGCTTGCCGACGATAGGATAATGCTTAGGCAATATCTGTAACGCTCTATGCTTATGGCTAATCTGGGTCACTTGTGGCAATAGCGTAGCCAACTTGTCCAAGTGCTTGGCAGCAGCCAATACTGTCATTGCTAGTGCCGTCTGCTGTCTTCCCAATTTTTGATTGGTTTCATTAAAAATATCTAACAGCTCAGGATGCTCATTAAACATATTTTTATAAAACACAGTGGTAATCGCAACGCCATGCTCTTCGAGTACAGGAACAGTTGCGGTGACAATTTCTAACGTTTTTGGTGAGGCCATGTTGTTTCTCTTAGTCATTAACTACATTGATAAATTAAGATGTTAAAAATAATCCGTCTAAACTGGCAATAATAAGCAGACCTTTTTGCAGTGGTCATCAAAATTTTTAGTAGATCAATTCGGAATATCTATAACATTCATTTTAAATGAATGTTAACACACTTTACTAGACATACCAATATAGGATGACTATAGAACCTATTTGCATCGATAAAAAAACAGCCGCTATGTTGTCATAACGGCTGTTTTTATAAGGATTTAAGCTGTGTTAACAGGTTTTAGGAGTTAGGTTAAATATTAAAATTACCGCGCCATATATTGAGTCATTTCTTCAACACCATGTAGCGTCATCGGGTACATTTTATTTTCAAATAGCTTTTTAATTTCAACGATGGTCTGTGTATATTGCCAATACGACGGGTTTTCAGGATTGAGCCAAGTTACTTTATCAAAATGCTCAAGTACACGCTTCAGCCATACAATGCCCGCTTCATTATTCATATACTCTACGCTGCCGCCTACTGTCATCAGCTCATAAGGCGACATCGATGCATCACCGACGAAGATAACACGATACTCACGGCCATATTTATTGAGTAGCTCAAACGTTGGCATCGGTGCACTATGGCGACGATTGTTGTCCTTCCACACATAGTCATACAGGCAGTTATGGAAATAAAAGAACTCTAAGGTTTTGAATTCATTTTTTGCCGCAGAGAATAGTTTCTCAAGCGCTTCGATATGGATATCCATACTGCCGCCCACATCAAACAGCATCAGCACTTTGACACGGTTACGGCGCTCCGCCTGCATATGAATATCGAGCACACCCTTTTTTGCCGTACGCTTAATCGTCTCATGAATATCGAGCTCATCAGCACTACCTGTCCGCGCAAACTGACGCAGATTACGCAGCGCCATCTGAATTTGGCGTGTACCCAACTGATTGTCATCATCAAGATTGCGATATTTACGCTGCTCCCAGACTTTTGCTGCGCTACGTTTGCGAGACTCACCGCCGACACGTACGCCTTCTGGATGGTCGCCATAGGCACCAAATGGCGAAGTGCCGCCCGTGCCTACCCATTTACTACCACCTTGATGACGCTCTTTTTGCTCTTTTAACCGTTCCTCTAACGCCTTCATCAGCTCTTCAAGCGAGCCGTACTTTTTCAGTAATCGTCTTTGCTCTTCGGTTAGATTTTTGGGATCGAGCTTCAGATCCAGCCACTCTTTGGGCACGTCCGTTAACTTGGCCAACAGCTCATCCATATCGAGACTATCGACACCTTCAAAATAATCCGCCATGGCCCGATCGAACTTATCAAAATGGCGCTCATCTTTGACCATGCACAGTCGAATCAGCCGATACATATCTTCGCGGCTGGCAAAAGTAGTCAGTGCTGGATCTTCAGGATGCGACTGCATCATCAGTCCTTTATCTAGCGCGGCATTGAGATCGAGCAGCTCGCGCGTACTGACTGGCACGCCGTAAGTACGCAAGGTATAGAATAGTTTGATAAACATAAGAGTCGTATCACTTATTGGCTGATATTATTATCTGGTGATATTGCTGATATCATTAATTGGTACAGGTACAGGTTGAGCGTTTGCATTGACCTTCATAATAGACATCCGATATCGGACACAAGATATTAAAGCCAACGCAAGCGGCAAACATTAACGACGCATCATATTGGCAAAACGCTGTAATAAACTCACATCTGCCTCGTTTTTGAGCAACGCACCGTATAGAGGTGGAATAGATTTCTCGCCGCGCAGATTTTCTTCTAGCTCGTCCTGAGCCATATCATCAGCAAGTAACAAGGTTAACCAGTCGACCAACTCAGACGTTGATGGCGGCTTTTTAAGACCTTGAATACCACGCAGCTTATAAAAGATATCCAATGCATCATTGACCAGTTTTTCTTGAATATCTGGAAAATGCACTTCGATGATTTGGCGCATGGTTTCTTCTTCTGGGAAGTCAATGTAATGGAAGAAACAACGACGCAAAAACGCATCTGGTAGCTCTTTTTCATTGTTTGAAGTAATAATAACCACGGGACGCTGCGCCGCAGTAATAGTTTCGCCCGTCTCATAAACATAAAAAGACATCTTATCAAGCTCATGTAGCAAGTCATTTGGGAACTCGATATCGGCTTTATCAATCTCATCAATCAGTAGTACGCTACGCTCTGTACTGGTAAAAGCATCCCACAGCTTGCCCGGCTTGATATAGTTGGCAATGTCATAGACCTTATCATCACCCAACTGCGAATCGCGCAGGCGTGATACTGCATCATACTCGTATAGTCCTTGCTCAGCCTTAGTCGTCGATTTGACGTGCCAAGTAATCAATGGCATGCCCAAACTCTCAGCAACTTCTTCGGCGAGCAACGTCTTACCTGTGCCAGGCTCACCTTTAATCAGCAATGGCTTTTGTAAGGTCATGGCGGCATTTACGGCCAGTTGCAAATCATCGGTAGCAATATAACTACTGGTACCAGTAAAGTTTTTCTTAGTATTGTCAGCTGTGGTCATAATCAGATCTCGATTGTTGTTATAAATGGATAGCTCTAAAATATAATGGATAGCTCTAAAACATAAATGATTAATAAAGGATAAATTAGTAAAGAATAAATTAGATTAGCACAGCCTGATGCATTGCCAAAATACTCATGCGTTCGCATTTATTAACAATTGTTATGTGCAGTTCATAGTGAGCAATTATTTATATGCCTAATAAACAGTCGAGCACAAAAAAAGACACGCAGCGGTGTCTTTTTATTCGGGTATCAAATAATTTTTAAGACAGTAATCTTGTCTCAACGCCTAGCTTATTTTTATCACTTATCAGACGTATCGCTATCTGTTTTTTTAGCCAATGCATTGTCTTTTTTTAAGCTTACGTTAGTATCAGGCTGTTCGGTTACGGTAGCGCCTTCTGGCAAATAACTGCCTGTGGTCATTTGCAACGTTGCCTGTGTATCTTCTGCGCTGCGGCTACGGGCTTTGTCCAAGCTTGATGCAAATGCGCTGCGTATCAGCTGCCATACAAAACCAACAAACAGCCCTGCGACCAGTATCACCAATATCGGCAACATATTGGCAACTGCGCCTGCGTAATCTTTCATCATTACGGCATAGACGACGCTAATACTGGCTGGTGCAAGCTCGCTCGGATCGCCAAGCGCTGTACCTGGTGCTAATAATACTGCAAACAGAACCATCCAGCTCATACCGCCCAATGGTTTTGGCAGTACACGAGCAACGAGTATCCATAGCACTAGTACCAAAACAGCACCGCCCAGATAAGCATACATAGGCAAATCAGCGGGCGGGACATCCTTTACCATTTGGCCCCACCAAATGGCAATCTCACCGAGAATGTCACTGATAGACTCTAGCGGTAAGCTATGTAAGATATTTTTTAACCAGTCCATGCGTGTTTATTTACCTGCGTTTATCGCCGGTGACACAATCTGTGTCTAGCGGTATATGTGCGTTCTGTAGAACCAGAATGAGGCCAACTACATAATGAACTTATGCATTATGTAGGCTTATATGTACATTGCGTAGGGTGTCAGTTTATCACGACTCTCTACTCAAATGCATGTGAGCAAGTGTGTCGTAGGTTTTTATCGACGCTATTCTCAAGGTAGCGTACTGACATGTCCTACCACACTTACTTGCTGACAAATCCATTAATTATAGATGCTGTCCTGCGATTCACGAGCACGCAGTTCTGCTTGGCGACGCATCACGTCTTGCGGCGGCAACTGCACAAAGTAGCCTTGAGACTGCAGTTTTGCCAGTACTTCTTCTTTATCGACACGAGCGAGCTTATCTTTAGTTGATAAGTCCAAATGCATGACGAACTTACTACGGCCTAAACCTGCACGGAAATCTTTTGGTAATACACCAAGCCAGTCTTTGATTTCATCAGTATCATCAGGATAATCAGGACGCGCAATGTAGATATACATGTCGTCATGTTTGGGAAATTTATAAATATCGCAATGCATAAAAACCACCTATCAGAAACTATGGGCGTAGGTTAGCATATTTCAGGCAAATACCAGTAGTCGCTTTGCGTTTTGCTAACGTAATTTTTGTCAAAACACACAGATAAAACGCTGATATGAGCGATAAAAATATCGTTGTAAAACATAACCTATTTAACAGACTGCCCTATTAAAACATCATTTTTGCCAAATTTATTTATTTTAATGGCTTTGATGACTTGTAAAAGCGCTTTGAACCTTTCATAATAAAAGCGTTTTTCAGGAGAGAGTTTATCAGCATCGTTTTTGTATTGAACCCTATTGGTTATACAACTATCGCAATTGCTAGATAACCACCGAAGGCGCATCCACCCTGCCAATCGCTCAGGTAAAAGGACTGAAAAACGCATGTCACTGTTGTTTGATAGTGTTTAGTAATATGACGCTCATAGCGCACTACCTTATCAAACCTAAGGCATAACAAATCTGGAGAGTGGTAAGCACGGACGACGTCTTACCCACCGAAGGGGAGAAAATACGCTATCATCGATGATAGGGCTCATACAACTGCCCAAAAATGATGGTTCGTGTTGAAAATCTCAGGTCACAGGACAGATAGGGCTTTAGCTTAAACTGACGTATAGCGTCTGTTTGGCTTACGTCTTCATCTTTGCTTTCTGTGTCACCCTTTGATGTGATATTTGCGCCTTGCAATATTGCTTCTCGCTACTTTTACGTTGCGCATCACTCCTTACTCTGCCGAGTACGACTGATGTACACATAAGGATTTGTTATGACTGATACCCATTCTCAAGACTCTAGCAGCAACCAAGCTCCTCAGCGCACCCCTTTTTACCAGTCTCATATTGATAGTGAGGGCAAACTGGTCGATTTTTCTGGTTGGGAATTGCCAATTCATTACGGTTCACAAATCGAAGAGCACGAAGCGGTGCGTACAGATGCAGGTATGTTTGATGTCTCACATATGGTTGTGACTGATATCAAAGGCGCTGATACTAAAGCATGGCTACAAAAGCTGCTCGCAAACGATGTCAACAAACTCACTACCGCTGGTAAAGCGCTGTACTCTGGTATGCTCAATGAGCAAGGCGGCGTCATCGATGATTTGATCGTCTACCTGATGAATGCAGAAGAAACTGAGTACCGTATCGTCTCTAACGCAGCCACTCGTGACAAGGATTTAGCACAGTTTAGTAAAGTCGCCGAAGGTTTTGATATTGAGATTACCGAGCGTCCTGAGCTTGCTATGCTCGCCGTGCAAGGTCCAAATGCTATTGCAAAACTGGCTCAAGCCAAACCAAGTTGGGCAGATACCTTAGCAGGGCTAAAACCTTTCGTTGGTGCTGATTTGACCGATATCGAAGGCACTGATTGGTTTGTGGCTCGTACTGGCTATACTGGTGAAGATGGCGTCGAAGTCATTATGCATGCCGATGATGCGCCTGCTTTCTTTGAACAACTAAAAGCAAATGGTATCAAACCTGCCGGTCTTGGCGCGCGCGATACCTTACGTATGGAAGCAGGCATGAACCTGTATGGCCATGATATGGACGAAACCATCAGTCCTTACGAGTGCAACATGGGCTGGACGCTAGCGCTCAAAGACGATCGTGCCTTTGTCGGCCGTGAAGCGTTGGTCAGCAAACGTAAGCAGTCAAAAGAAGACAACACCGCTATGAAGCAAGTGGGTCTGCTATTGACCACGCGTGGCGTATTGCGTGAAGGCATGACAGTGACTATCAATCAAGGCACTGATAACGAGCAAACTGGCATTATCACCAGCGGCACATTCTCCCCTAGCCTAAAAAATTCAATCGCGATTGCTCGTGTGCCTGCCAGCTTATCAGAAGATGACAGTGTACAAGTCGATCTACGCGGCAAAGGTAAGTTCGTTGATGTACGCGTATTGAAGCTACCTTTTGTCCGTAACGGCAAGCAACAGTTTGACTCTTAGGTCTTATAAATTCTATCATTAGAGCGCGTTGTCATTTTACATACGATTATAAAAATGACGACACGCCTAGCCTCCATTATTTTTGTTAATTAACCTCTATCACTTAGGAGAGAGACCATGAGCAACATCCCAGCAGAGCTAAAATATATTGCGAGTCACGAGTGGCTACGCCTAGAAGACGACGGTACGATCACTGTTGGTATCACTGACCATGCTCAAGATCTATTGGGTGATGTGGTATTCGTTGAGCTACCAGATGTGGGCGATATCATCGCTGTCGATGACGAAATCTCAGTTGTTGAATCAGTAAAAGCGGCGTCTGACGTTTATGCCCCTATTTCAGGTGAAGTTATCGCCATCAACGAAGCACTAGAAGATGATCCTGAAATCATCAACTCTGACCCATACGGCGAAGGTTGGTTCTTCAGAATGAAGCCTGACAATATCGCTGACTACGAAGCACTAATGACTGCTGACGAGTACGAAAGCGACTTATAAGCTAAGCACGTAAGCTAAGCATGCTCTCACAAGACATTAGCATTTGTAAGACATTAGCTTATACAAAGCACTAGCCCCGACTAAACATCATAGATACTGGCAACAGCTGGTATCTATACTCTCTATTTAAACTGTTTGAACAACCTTTCTAATGAAAAGTATTGGCTTATTGACCATGCTTGTTATTTGAAAGCAGCTTTATATGTAGATCTCCAACAATCATTATCGTCCGATGTTATTGCTACCAAGCGTTATCTCATTGACTCGTATTGATCACCTATTCGAATCCCAATGAATACGTGCTATCAATAATGACGCAAACTGATAACCCAATTCTCAGCATGGATCCTAATATGAATGCCAACACCGATAATAAAGACCCCATTGCCACGCCAGATCATACGCCGCAGCTACAAGCCTTTCGCGATATCGTAGAGTCACGCCGTTCCGTGCGCCGTTTTACTGACACACCTATCCCTGATGACGTATTGGCAGACTGTCTGCGTTTGGCTATGCTAGCGCCAAACTCTAGCAACCTACAGCCGTGGGAATTTTATGTTATCGATGATTCTGACAATCGCAAACGCGCCGTCAAAAACTGCATGAATCAAAACGCCGCAAAAACATCAGCCCGTTTGATTGCCATCGTTGCTCGTACTGATGTTTGGCACGATCACGCTAAGCAAGTATTGCGCGAATACCCTGATCAGCCAGTGCCAAAGAAAGTGAAAGACTACTACAACAAAGTCGTCACCATGGACTTCTTGCGCGGCCCAGCCAACGTGGTTTCGGCTGCGAAATGGGGCGCAACGCAAGTGGTCAGACGCGTAAAAGGCCCAATTAAATCGCCTTACTATACGTTTGAAGACACCAAAAATTGGGCAACCAATAACACCGCACTTGCCGCCGAAAACCTCATGCTAGCATTACGCGCTCATGGGTTTGATAGCTGTGCTATGGGCGGCTTTGATGAGCCTGCTATGAAGCGCCTACTAGGCTTGGGTGACGATCAGCATATCATTATGATGATTGGCGCAGGTGAACGTGCTGACAATGGCGTTTACAACACTCAGTTCCGTTTCGATCAAAAACAGTTTGTGCATTACGTATAACTCACAACTCAAACTATGATTTTATAGTCAGTTCAATATGATTTAGATACAAGGAAGCCGAGTGAAAGTACTACAAGTAGTAGACTAAACGAGACTGACACCGTATCTAATTCATAGAGGATGGGCTATAGCTATTTTCTTTATTACTCCCTTAACCAAGGATTGTCATGACTATCTCTCAAAACCCATCGTTTGATACCTTTCAAGGATTGTTCAACGAAGCTGAATTTGTCTATCGCCACTTAGGTTCGAATGAGACCAAGCAAGCTGACCTACTCAGCGCTGTTGGTTATAAAGATATGCAAAGCTTTATCAATGACACTGTGCCTGAGCCAGTACGTTTGCACAAAGAGTTGGATTTGCCAGTGGCGATGAGTGAGCATGCTGCACTTGCCAAACTACGCACGATGGCAGACGACATTACTGTTAACAAAAGCTATATCGGTCAAGGCTACTCTCCAGTTCGTATGCCGGCTGTCATTCAGCGCAACGTTCTTGAAAATCCAGGCTGGTATACCGCTTATACGCCTTACCAAGCGGAAATCGCTCAAGGTCGTCTAGAAGCATTGCTGAACTTCCAGCAAGTATGTATCGATTTAACTGGTCTTGAGCTGGCTGGTGCGTCATTGCTTGATGAAGCGACCGCAGCGGCAGAAGCGATGGCGATGTCAAAGCGCGTAAGCAAAAGCAAATCAACACAGTATTTCGTCGATGAGCGTGTCTATCCACAGACGCTAGATGTGATTAATACTCGTGCTAAATACTTTGGTTGGGAAGTCGTCGTTGGGGATTTTGAAACGGCTAAATCTGGCGACTATTTCGGTGCGCTATTCCAGTATGTTGGTGCTGAAGGCGACGTTAAAGACTTAACAGACGTCATCAGTGCAGTAAAAGAAAACAAAACTTACGTCAGCGTCGTCAGTGACATCATGAGCTTGGTGTTATTAAAATCACCAGCCGATATGGGTGCTGACGTGGCGCTAGGTAGTACTCAGCGTTTCGGTATTCCAATGGGCTTTGGTGGTCCACATGCCGCTTATTTTGCGTTCTCTGATAAAGCCAAGCGTTCAGCGCCTGGTCGTATCATTGGTGTCTCAAAAGACGCACAAGGCAATACTGCATTACGTATGGCTCTACAAACGCGTGAGCAGCATATCCGCCGCGAAAAAGCCAACTCAAACATCTGTACCTCACAAGTATTGCTAGCTAACCTCGCTGGTATGTACGCGGTCTATCATGGTCCAGGCGGCGTGAAGCGTATTGCCACTCGTATTCATGCGTTTGCCACTGCGTTTGCTGATGCTATCACAGAATCTAACGACAGCAGCTTGAGCGTGGTACATGATCAATTCTTCGATACAGTCGTGGTTGATTGCGGTTCAGAGAAGCTCGCTACTCAAATCTTTAAAAATGCAGACAACGTTGGCTACAACTTATGGCGTCTAAGCGACACCAAATTAAGCGTTGCCTTTAGTGAAACCAGCGATCAGCAAGATTTCAACACCTTGACTCAGCTATTCGTCAACAAGTCACATGATCTACCTGAAACAGCTCGCGTCTCTCTAGATAGCGCACACCTGCGTACGGATGATATCTTGACTCATCCAGTATTCAACTCGCATCATACCGAGCATGAAATGCTACGCTACCTAAAGTCGCTTGAAGACAAAGATTTGGCGATGAACCGCAGCATGATTTCACTGGGTAGCTGTACCATGAAGCTAAACGCCACCAGTGAGATGCTACCGATTACTTGGCCTGAGTTTGCCAACGTGCATCCTTTTGCACCGCGTGACCAAGTTACTGGCTATATCGCGATGATCGATAGCTTGCAAGATCAACTAAAAGCCATCACTGGTTTTGATGATGTCTCTATGCAGCCAAACTCTGGCGCCTCTGGTGAATATGCTGGTCTGTTAGCGATTCGCCGTTATCATGAGTCATTGGGCGAAACCAATCGCGATGTTTGCCTAATTCCTATGTCGGCGCACGGTACCAACCCTGCTACCGCTATGATGATGGGTATGCAAGTGGTCGTGGTCAAAACTGATGAAAACGGCAACGTTGATATCGATGATCTAACGGCTAAATGTGAAGAATACAGCGATCGCCTAGGTGCGCTAATGATCACTTATCCATCGACGCACGGTGTATTCGAAGAAGGCATCCGTCATATCTGTGACTTGACCCACAAGCATGGCGGTCAGGTCTATATGGACGGCGCGAACATGAATGCTCAGGTAGGCATGATGCAGCCTGCAGACGTTGGTGCTGATGTACTACACATGAACCTGCACAAAACCTTCTGTATCCCGCATGGCGGCGGTGGTCCAGGCATGGGCCCTATCGGTATGAAAGCGCATTTGGCAACATTTATGGCCAACCATACCTTGAGCCCTGTACATAATGCACAAAAGGACTGCTCAGCAGTGTCAGCAGCACCTTACGGTTCAGCGAGCATCTTGCCTATTTCGTGGATGTATATTGCTATGATGGGCCGTGATGGTCTGCTAAAAGCGACGGAACTGGCATTACTAAATGCCAACTATGTGGCAGCTGAATTAAAAGGTCACTACCCTGTCCTATATGCTGGCAAAAACGGCCGTGTGGCTCACGAATGTATCATCGATATTCGTCCGTTAAAAGAAGAGACTGGCATCACGGAAAGCGATATCGCTAAGCGCTTGATGGATTATGGTTTCCATTCGCCAACGATGAGCTTCCCAGTCGCTGGCACGTTAATGATTGAGCCAACAGAGTCTGAGTCAAAAGAAGAGTTGGATCGCTTTATCAGTGCGCTAAAATCTATCAAAGCTGAAGCCATGAAAGCCAAAGCTGGTGAAGATAACTGGACGCTAGAAGACAACCCATTAGTCAATGCACCGCATACCGCAGCTATGATTACTGGCGAAGAGTGGACGCATCCTTACAGCCGTGAGACTGCTGCATTCCCACTGCCGTACATCCGTGCAAACAAGTTCTGGCCAAGTGTCGCGCGCGTCGATGATGCGTATGGTGATAAGAACCTAATGTGCTCTTGCCCAAGTATCGAAAACTATATGTAATTATCATTTTCGATAGTTATGCTCTGTAGTAAAAAACCTCCAAGTCAGCAGCTGACTTGGAGGTTTTTATTTTGCTGACTTTTTATCTATTACATTAGCAGGTAATATTATAAATAAACGATAAGAACTCAATGCAATAAAAACTTATATCAATAATAAGCTATTTACCTTAAATTTCTGAAGCAATCATTTGGACAATGCTATGCAACATAAAGCGCCTAAACAAAAAACTCGCATCATTCTAATACATGGGTTGCATCAAACCCCATGGATCATGCGACCATTAGCCAAGCGCCTGCAAGCAGCAGGATTTGATACCCATCAGTATGGCTACCGTAGTATGCGTGATGGTATCAAAACCAATAGCGCCCGCCTAAATAGCTGGCTAGAAACAAATCATCACCCAGATCATCCTATAGATTTGGTCGGGCATAGTTTGGGTGGTTTGATCATTCGTGATTTTGTCGCTCAGTATCCAAAATGGAAAATTGGACGTTGCGTGACTCTAGGGACACCGCACATAGGCAGTGTTTGTGCAGATTATATCTGGCGATTGACTCCTGCTGCCGTAGGTCGCTCGTATGTCGACGCACTGGACGGCACAGTCGCACCATTGCCCAAACACGTGACGTTAGGCGTTATCGCTGGCAACCGACCTTATGGTCTAGGTCAGCTATTTTTGCAGTATCACAATCGCAAACTGCGCAAATCTGATAAGCCACCCCTTAAAGAGCAGCTTGCACATGACGGGACAGTCTATATAGAAGAGACGAAGATAGAGGCTGCAGCTGATCATATCATCATGCCAGTCTCACATACTGGCATGCTAGTGAACCCAGAGGTCGCCGAGCAGACTCGATACTTTTTAGAGCATGGACGATTTAAACGCTAAGAGCTGTATGAATACTTGAGTGTCAGTTTTCAGTCTTGTCGAACGATTTCTTGTTAAACGGTGCCTTATATAACGATTCCTTATTGAACACGAATACCCATGCCCTGCTGCAGTTCGGTTTTATGCTTTTTGATGACTGGAATTAAAGTTTTAATAACCCAGTCGTTACGCCAACCTTTTAGCCCCTGCGGCAGTTCGCTCACGTCTTTATCAAGAGCAACCACTTCATATAATTGTCCTAGCCATTTTTTACGCATCAATACGCTAGCAGGTATACCGATTTCGCGCGCATGCTCATCAATCGCTTGCTGCACTGCTTTTGATAATACTTTATTTTTTGAGCGATATGGTGGCACTAGACAGTCTGGATGCTCTGTAGGCGGTAGACTCTTGGCATCTCTGATTACTTTCAGCAGCTCTTCACCATATAGTCGCAGCATACTACGGTGCATGGTCGTTTTATGTGCCAGCTCGCGCATGCTGTTTGGTTTTTCAGTGACAATTTCACGTACTGCTTGTTTTTTTATCACAAAGGTACGGGGTTGATTGGTCGCACGTGCCAGCTCTTCTCGCCACGTAGCCACCCCTTTGAGTATCGCCATTTGCTGCGAATTATAGCGATAATCTGCCATCGTTAGATACATCGCTTCATCTGCGACGTGCTGCGAGTCATACAAATCACTGGCATAAAGCTGACAGTCAGCCCAAACGTAATCATATAACCCTTGAGCCTTAAGCGCATGCTCGATACTGATATACAGCGCTGGCAGATAACGCACATCATCGATGGCATACTGCTCTTGCTCATCTGTCAACGGGCGCTGGAGCCAGTCAGACTGGCTGTGTTCTTTATCGATATGCATATCTAGCTGATCAGCCAATGCTTGCTGATACCCCATTTGCAATTGACCTGTTAAATAAGACAATGCAATTTGCGTATCAAATATATTGGTCAACGGTGGACAGCCAGACAACAGATAAAAAATGCCCAAATCTTCGCCGCAAGCGTGCCAGATAGCAACATCTACTTTGCGTAGCGCTTCCCAAAGATCAGCCAGTTGCAACTGGGGTGCATCCAACAGATAAACATGATCGCCAGTATTCAATTGCACCAGTGCCAAGCGCGGATAATAAGTGTCACGCTTGATAAACTCAGTATCTAAGGCCACGCGTCCGCAAGTTGCTAAGGCATCAATAACCTCATCTAAATCGCCTTGCTTACGTACCCATTTAATAGCAACGTCATCAGCAATATCCAATAGTGAATCAATATCTAGCACCTCAGCATCTGGAGTATTAGACACTGACTCAGATGAAGTGGCTGCTGACATTGGCTCAGTATTAGCGGCTTCTTGCGATGAACGATCATTGATATCAGAAGCATTTGACTGAGCTGAGGCGTTTGAAACGTTATTGGACACGGGCAGATACCTGCATTAATAGGAGAAAATAAAACGCTAAACCGCGCCTTAATAAAATTAAAAGATAAACAATAATAAAGCAATTATAGCAATTCCAAGAAATGAATTGGGTAAGACTTTGAAGCAATCAAAACATTATAAAAAAGAACGATTTTGCATGGCTTGACCAAGCGTCATACTATCCAAATACTCAAGCTCGCCGCCCATCGGCACACCTTGTGCTAAACGCGTCACTTTATTAACATGACGACTGACAGCTTCACTGATAAAGTGCGCCGTAGTCTGACCTTCGACAGTCGTACCTGTTGCCAGTATTAGCTCTTCGACAGGCTCTTGCTTCACTCGCCATACGAGCTGATCAATATTTAAGTCATCAGCGCTGACACCATCAATTGGCGATAAATGCCCGCCCAACACAAAATAACGACCACGGTAACCAGCTGTCTGTTCAATCGCCATCACATCTGCTGCTGTCTCGACCACGCATAGCAGACTGTCATCACGTCTAACATCTTGGCATAGCGGACATACAGCCTCATCACTAAAACTATGACAACGTTGACATTCAACAATATCACGCATGGCTTCATCTAGTGCTTGGGCGAGTGCCATGCCTTGTGGGCGTTTTTTACTGAGCAGATGTAAGGCCATTCGTTGGGCACTTTTTTGACCGACGCCTGGCAATATACGCAGCTGTTTGACCAGCTGATCAAATTTGGCTGTAAGCAAAGTAGCTTCCTTTAGTTGACTTTATCTAACTGAATTTAACTTAATTTAACTTAATTTAAAAAACCGTAGCTATAAAAATGGGGTCGTATCTTGCCGATAACAACCCCATTTTTGTCTTCAGTATGAAGTATTTAATGCTTAAAACATGCCTTGCATACCTGGTGGCAGACCCATGCCCGAGGTCGCGCCAGCCATTGTTTCTTCGTAAAGTGCATCTGCTTGACGAACCGCATCATTGATAGCAGCAGCGATAAGGTCTTCGATCATATCTGGCTCATCTTCTAACAGACTTGGATCAATAGTCAAACGCTTAACCACATGACGACCAGTCATCGTTACTTTAACTAGGCCACTGCCCGCTTCTGCTTGCACTTCTTTGTTAGCAAGCTCTTTTTTAGCGTTTTCAACGTTTGCTTCTACTTTCTTTTGCATCGTTTGTGCTTGTTGCATCAATGCTTGAATGTTCATAGTTGCCTCTTTTGTTATTTATGGTTTGTATTTTATGCTAGTGCGTATAGTAATGAATAATTAATAACGTAAAGTTAATGCAATGCGTTAGTGCAGATTATACCGTTATCTTCACAAACTGTCTAAACCACGTGCCAAGTCTTTGATAATATCTTCCACATCTTCCAGACCTACCGATAGACGAATCAGACCGTCTTTGACACCAGCTTCGACACGAGCTTCAGCAGTTAGACGGAAATGCGTGGTGGTTGCAGGATGAGTAATCGTGGTTTTGGCATCGCCCAAGTTATTGGTGATAGAGACCATTTGGGTTGAATCAATCACATGCCACGCCGCTTCTTTGGTATCACGGCTATCAGATGCCTTGACTTCAAAACCCATAATAGCACCGTAACCCTCTTTCATATGATGCTGACGTGTAGCAAGCTCGTGCGCAGGATGGTCACTCAAGCCTGAGAAATGTACGGTACTGACATTAGGATGATTGACCAAAAATTCTGCTACCTGATTGGCATTTTGGCAATGCGCTTGCATACGCAATTTGAGCGTCTCAAGTCCCTTAGTAAATACCCAAGCATTAAATGGACTCATGCTGATACCGCCCGAGCGCACCACGGTAAACGCTTCTTGCATCAGTTTATCACTACCGACCAACGCACCGCCTAATACACGACCCTGACCATCCAAATATTTGGTCGCAGAGTGAATCACCACATCCGCACCCAAATCTAACGGGCGCTGCAATGCTGGCGTTGCAAAGCAGTTATCAACGACAAGTAATATGTCATTGGCTTTACATAGCTGACTCAGATAACCGATATCACAAATCTGCGCCAATGGATTACTTGGGCTTTCGCAATAGATCACCTTGGTATTTGGTTGAACCGCATTGGCCCATGCCTCATTGTCGAAACAATCAACGTAGCTGACTTCAACGCCAAACTTGGCCATATAGTTGTTAAACAGACCGATAGATGAGCCGAATAACTGGTTGGCCGCTAGCAAATGGTCGCCCGCTTTTAGGTATGCCAAGCACATGGTCAAAATAGCGCCCATACCAGAGGCCGTTGCAACTGCGCGTTCACCGTTTTCTAGTGCAGCTAAACGACGCTCAAAAGTACGTACGCTTGGATTGGTATGACGAGAGTAGACATTGCCTGTTTTTGTACCGTCAAAATGAGCGGCAGCATCAGCGGCTGAGCGATAAACGTAAGAGCTGGTGGTAAAAATAGGCTCTGAATGCTCGCCTTCGTCTGTACGGTGTTGACCTGCCCGCACTGCGATGGTCTGCATGCCATAATCAAGCCCTAAATCTAAGGCATCGTTGCGCCAGTTTGGATCTAACTTGTTCAAACTGCTCTCATCATGGTTTTGCGACTGACTCATAAACGTTCCGTTACTTTGGTTAATATTTTATTGGTTGGTCTTTTAATTGAAATAAAATGACTTCTTATTCTTTTGATTATCGACCGAATTCATCAGCGTTATCATATCATGTCGACTTATTCCGCACAGCTGGTTTCAAATGGCCACTAAATATTATTTTCGAATACCAAAGACGTATCAATTTTAATGCTTAAAATCTGCCACATATATAGTTAAACACTACTTAAAAAACAGTGATTTCGTGCGCTAAATCTAACAAAAATAACGTATTTATAATAGGCAGATATCACAACAGCTGCTAAGCTTAGCGACGATTTAGATTTTGCCACGCGTAATACAACAACAGTTTGGTAATTCATCTAACAAGAGTGTTTCAAGCACTCAGAATCATTATTTATCAGTACATTTAGGCTCATTAAGGTAAATTCGTTATGTCGATGTTCAGTATAGAACCAAGCAGCTTATCGTTGAGTCTAACCCTAGGCCTGACTTTAGGTCTTAGCGCTTGCCAGAGTTTGCCCAAGCAGCCACATTTACCGGAAAGCCAAGCACTATCAGCACGTGTAGAGGCTCTATATTCAGATAAGCAGACGACGCAAGGTGAGACGATTAAGACCAGCAGCACGGATTTGGTCTCGGCTATTAGTGCGCAGAACGACATCCATCCTGATTTGTCTGGTTATCACCCAATCGTGACCGGAGCGAATGCTTTTGCGGCACGTAGCATTTTGACAGATATGGCCACGCGCAATATTGATGCGCAGTACTATATTTGGCATAACGATCAGGCTGGTCAGCTTCTGTTGAAAGACTTATGGGACGCAGCTGAGCGCGGTGTGATCGTGCGCTTATTGTTAGATGATTTTAATAATAGTGCCAAGTTCGACCAGCATTTATTACGCTTTGCTAGCCATCCTAACATTGCGGTGCGCATCATCAACCCTTTGATGCATCGTAAGTTTCCAACACTGAACTATGTGACTGGTTTGCCACGTATCAATCGCCGTATGCATAATAAAAGCATGACCTTTGATAAGCAGATTACTATCATCGGCGGGCGTAACATCGGCAACGAATATCTTAGCAATGACCAAAGCAGCCAATTTGCAGATTTGGATGTCTTACTTATCGGTAAAGTCGTCGCAGATATTGATAACAGTTTTTATGACTATTGGTCATCGCCTTTATCATTTGATATCGAGACCTTAGCGAAATTTGATGATGACGTTACGCCTGATTTTTTAAAGGCCTTAGATAAGCTCGGTCTGGATGAAGAAAACAACGAAGGCAGCAGCTTGACGGTTTATAAAGCTGCGATCAAAGACTCTACGATTGATAGTGACTTGATTAATAAGCGTGTGCCTTTCCGTTGGACCGACATGCAGTTCTTAAGTGATGATGTTGGCAAACTAAGTAAAACAGTTCCTGCCGATACCAACTTGGTTCATCAGTTGCGTAACTTGCTTGGTAGCCCAACCAAGAAATTGACGATTATTTCTTCTTATTTTGTACCGACCAAAGATGGCGTCGATACATTGGTTAAACTGGCTGAAGCTGGTGTCGATATTAAGATATTAACCAACTCATTTGATGCGACCGATGTGACTGCTGTGCATTCTGGCTATAGCCAGTGGCGACCTCGCCTGCTTCGTTCGGGCGTCAAAATATATGAGCTTAAATCGACCGCTGCTGAAGAAAAACGTGATAACAAACTGTGGCGGGCACGCAGCCAATCTTCGACCAGCTTGCACGCAAAAACGTTTGCAGTAGATGATTATCAAGTCTTTATCGGTTCATACAACGTTGACCCGCGCTCTGCCAATATCAATACCGAAATGGGTGTAATCATTAATGATGATGAACTAGCAAGGCAGCTGCATGGTGCTTTGAGCGACGATCTATTAAATCAAGCGTATGAGGTCAAGCTACTAGAAAATGGCAATCTGCAATGGCACACCATGGAGAAAGGCGAAAAGGTAGTCTATGACTCCGAGCCACGAGTGGACATGGGTGACCATGTTTGGCTAACCATTATGTCTTGGTTGCCCATTGACTGGCTATTGTAGATATATAGCTTATTAATTTCGACAGTTCTAGACCATTAGAACATTTAGTTTTGCGACTCAGTTGTATTAAGTAAACAAAGTACCATTCAAAAACTTTTATTTTAAACACCCAATTTATTGTTTCGGCAAATCATCTTTTATATATCTTGATTTGCCGTTTTTACCATGGCCGGTTATCCAAACGATGATCGTCTTAATGACCACTTTACTCTGTGGATATGTGATCTATTATGCCGTCTCGTTCTCAATACGCCCTAATGTCTACTAAAGACAAAAACATAGTGATGTTCATTAGCTTCATCAGCGCTGTGATATTTTTTGATTTTTTGATTTACTTGTATATCTCAGATATTGTTTCAGCGGCGATTTTTCCTGCTAATGCTGACCCTAGAGTTGCTAAACTGCAAGGAATGGGGCTTTTTGTTATCGGTTATTTAGCACGTCCAATCGGAGGTGTTCTCATCGGTCGTTATGGTGATATAAAAGGTAGAAAGCCCGTTTTATTGCTAAGTATCATAGTCACCGCATGTAGTCTCCTAGCAATGGCATTTTTGCCAACTTATGCACAATGGGGCATCTTTGCGCCTGCTTTATTTATTTTATTAAGAATTATACAGGGTATGGCATACGGACTTTATGTTCCCTTATCTTGGGTATTTGTGGCAGAGCATGTGCCCAGACAGTATTTATCAGTAGCCTGTAGCTACGTGACTGCCAGCTTCTTTGTAGGCGTGTTGTTTTCAAATGCATTTTTTATGTGGCTCTCTAGCTTTATGACTACAGCCGAGTTAACTGAATACGGATGGCGCTTGCCATTTTTAGTGGCCGCTGTACTAAGTGCTTTGCCGTTATTGGTATGGCGAATGGTTGAAGAGACGCCTTTCTTTTTAGCGCTCGTAAAGCCGAAGGCAAGTAAAAATGCAGGTAAGCCACTGACGTTACTTTTTAAACACTGCAAGCATTCTATTTTTATCGGTATGGTACTGACGTTAGTAATCTCTAGCATTTCTACTGTTATCGTTTTGCTCTTACCAGACTTGATAGAGATAAACTTTTCGTTGGACAGTGATTTATTCGGGTTCTCCCATAGCCTGGGCATCATATTTATCATTTTTGGCTGTATATTCTATGGGATGATTTCTAATCATGAGAATTTTGGTAAAGTGTTGGTAATCGGTTCGATTTTACTGATTGCCCAAATGCTGGCGTTCTTTTACCATTTGCAGGCGGGCGGTGATTATATACTAATCATGTATGCGATTTTGGGCTTCTGTGCTGGCGTGATTGGTATGGTCCCTGCTATCCTTGTAGAGCTGTTTCCGACCAATGTACGTCTGACTGGCGTTGCTTTTTGCAACAATGTCACACAGGGCATTACTGGTGTGCTAATACCTTTTGGTCTTGGATACGCCACGACTCTAGTAAGCTTTTCACCAGCACTGTACATTGCCTTTATTGGCTTTATCGGTATTATCATGGGGCTTTATTTTTATAATTTGCCCGAGTTGAAAAAGATTGACCACGTTATTGTATAAGTAAACAGTCAATCGCCGCTTCGCATAACACTTGAAGCTCTATAAAATCTTGAAAATAAGGTGCAGTGGGTTGTCTCATCCATTGCACCTTCTCCATTTATTTAAGACACAAATATTAAGGCTTGATGACCATGGTTGATATGACCAACAAACGCCTCTCAGTTGCGCCAATGATCGACTGGACTACGACAGATTATCGTTATTTTGCGCGACTGTTTAACCCACATACCTATCTATATACCGAGATGATCAGTACTGGTGCATTGATACATGGCAATCGAACACGGCATTTGCGCTTCGATACACTTGAGCACCCTCTTGTATTGCAGCTCGGCGGTGCAGATATCAATGAGATGACACAATGCGCAGAGTTCGCTCAGCAGTATGGCTATGATGAAGTCAATATCAATGTTGGCTGCCCCTCAGATCGCGTACAGCACAATAAGATAGGTGCCTGTTTGATGGCAGAACCTCAGACCGTCGCTGATTTGGTCAAGCATATGCAAGCTGCAGTCGATATTCCAGTGACGGTCAAGCATCGTATTGGCATCGATGACTTTGATAGTTATGAGTTTATGGTGGACTTTGTGCAGACAGTCGCAGCGGCAGGTTGTACCCGCTTTATCGTACATGCGCGTACGGCATGGTTGCAGGGGCTCAGCCCTAAGCAAAACCGCGAAATACCACCGCTGCGTTACGATGATGTGTACCGTCTAAAGCAGGACTTCCCTGAGCTAGATATTGAAATCAATGGTGGTATCGATACAATTGAAGATATAAAAATGCATCTACAGCATATCGATGGCGTGATGATTGGTCGGGCGTTTTATCACAATCCGTATCTATTAGCAGAGGCCAATAGCTTATGGGAAGAGGCAACTCCTGAGACAATACCTAAGCGCTCGGAGATTTTAGCGCAGCTTTATCCATATCTCGAAGAACAACTCGCAAAAGGCGAAGCGCTGCCAACAATGACACGGCATTATTTAGGACTCTTCCAAGGTCTGATGGGCGCACGTAAGTGGCGCCAAGCATTGAGCGGCAAACCTCAGCTAACGATTGATGATATTAAGCGAGCGGCCGATGAAGTGCTACTATTAAATCCTGATGCATAATCCTAACGTGTCGCCAAATTTTTATATCTGACTGGCTCGATAGAATTTACATGCCAGCCATCGTTGTGGACAGCATTTTATCTATGCCGCTTGCACAATATACTGCCACATCGCTGCACCATTATTGACAATGTGCAGTACGATTGGCAGTAGTAGCGAGCCTGACTTAATCCGTGCATAGCAAAATATCAATGCCAACACTACGATGGTACTGATTTCATAGATACCGTACTGCACATGGATCACAGCAAATATCAAACTTGTCACAATACTGGCGACAATCGCCCCATAATTCGCTGAATATGATGGTGCCGTGAACTGTTCTGCGATGGCTGACCACAATATACCGCGAAAGATAACCTCTTCATAAATTGGTGCGACGACGACCATGGCAAACACCAATAGCCAAACCGAAATGACCGACTGATAGAGTGGATCAACAAACACTAACGGCGTCATATCGAGTGCATATGTCAGTGTCTGACTGGCAATCATGAATATTAGTAGCAGCCCAAGCATGCCTATACCCACCGACAGTGAGAACGGCTTTAAGGCTAGATATTGACGCAGACTGCCACCTTTTAAACGAATGATAAGTACGCTAATTGCCACCAGCAATACACAGCCGATAAGTATAGACAGGCTCACGACCGTTCCATCATTACTACCAAAATAGAATATCCTCCCTATCGATGCCCTTTCATCGGCAGGTAATACCAGCTTGCCAGCGACATAAACGCCTACCAGCTGACTGACAAAAAACGCAAGCACCATTCCTACTGTCAGCACGAATGTACCCACGCGCGAAAATAGCGGCAGAGACTTAGGTGAGACAGTCGTACTAGATGGCGCAGTTAGGTTTTTTGGCATAAAGGTATCACTTAAAAATACTCTGGCAGCTCATATCCATTACAAGCATGACTGATGGTATGTTGCATTTATTTTGACAGTTGCTGCTTAATCAATCCTAGCACCTGCTTTGAGACAGACTCTGGATACTCAAGTGGGAACATATGTCCCCCTTCATGAGTTTCGTAAGGGATGCCCAAGCGCGATTTTATCTGCTGCGGAAAGCGACGTTTCAAAAAGATACTGTCTTGACCAATGATTAAAGTCACAGGCACTTTAGGACCACGATTCGGTGCCAGCCAATACCAAGATGGATTGGTACGGAACACAGCGACTTCGCTGGCTTTAGGAATAGCCAATGTCACCTTGCCATCCGCGCGCTCATGTAAGCCGTGATCGATATATCCTTGAAAGCTACGCTCGTCAAAATTCTTAAAAAACCCCTTATGTCGCATTTTCTCATATGCTTCATCCCGGCTATCCCACACATCACGGCGATGCTTGGACACGCCAGCTGGTGATAGTTTGTCCATCAGATGATTATTCATAAACGGTAATCTGTCTGCTGTCTTTGCTAAATGCCATAACAAGCTGACTTTGCCATAAATCCAAGGCGGATCCATAAGTACTGCTTGTGCAAACAGTTCAGGCTGACGATATGTGGCCTGCAACGTACACATAGCCCCAAGCGAATGCCCCACTCCTACTACTTGTGCAACGCCATGCTTTTTACAGGCACTGTTTACGCTATCAATGATTTGCTGCGTCAGACTACGCCAATGATCATCGACTGGATAATCGGGCGTATCACCCAACATCGCAATGTATTCAATCGTAAAAAATTCTGATAAACCTTTAAAAAATGGCTCATATACCGCGCTTGGCATTCCATTAGCATGAGCAAAATGCAGCACAGGTTTATTGGTTATTTTAGAGACAGGCAGTTTAGCAAAGGACTGCAAATTTATTTCATCACTCATGACAGACTCTCGTGGGATCGTTTATGTTACATATTATTTTTAATGATTGAACCTTGTACCATTATTAAAACCAACCATGTCTATATGACAAATTTGACAACTGTGTTTGATAGTTATAGCTGTATAGCTAATTTAATCAGGCTATCACTCAGACCAAGGTTTTTATTTGGTATTGCATACAATTAAGGCTGAGCACAATTATATGCTCAGCCTTAACAATCATACACATTATATCTAGAACATAAAACGCTTAACGCATCTGTCCAGTGTTGCTTTCTTGTGGCAATACGTCGAGACTAACGCTAGAGCCAATACCTGCACCTAACTTCACTGCAAAACGATCCATAAACATTTGGAACGGATCAGTTGGGCTATAGCTAATGATCGTATCAAGGTCAAGTTGCTTACTTAGACTTGTGATACTACCTGTTTTGTCTGCTAAGCCTAGCTCAATAGACTGCTCCCCTGTCCAGAATAGCCCTGAAAACAGTTTGTTTTGTTCAGGATTTTTCAGACGATCACCGCGACCTTCTTTGACAGCATTGATGAAATGCTTGTGCGTGTTTGCTAGTACTTTTTCGACATGATTTTCTTCATAATCAGTCAACGGACGAGATAAGCTTAAGATATCTTTATACTCACCAGCCGTAATCGTACGATCTTCTACGCCAACTTTATCCATCAAACCTTTGACGTTATAGCTTGGCATAATGACACCGATAGAGCCGACCAGACTTGACGGATTGACATAAATCTCATCTGCGGCAGACGCAATATAATAAGCACCTGAAGCACCGATATCACCAATCACTGCGTAAAGCTTTTTGTCTGGGTACTCTTGGCGTAAGTCCATCATGGTCTGCCAAATATCATCAGACTGTACCGGTGAACCGCCAGGTGAATTGATATCTAAGGCCACTGCTTTTGAGTTACTGTTTGCAAAAGCGTCTCTCAATGCTTCATTGACATCATACGCATTGGCCACATCATCATTACTGATAACACCTTGTAGCTCAACCACTGCCAAATGTGGGTCGCTAGTATCGACTGCGTCCATACCTGTTGGCGCACTACTGCAACCACGACCAAGGGTCAAAAATATCAATAGGATATAACCAAAGGTCAGTAGTTTAAAAAAGATACTCCAGCGACGAGCGCGGCGCTGCTCAACCACACTCGCTAATAACGTGTTTTCCAGCACCTTCCATTCTTGTCCACTTGGCGGGCTTGGTTGCTGCAGTTGCGTTGGCTGATTTGCCGAGTTATCAGGACGTTTGTTAGGGTCTGGTGGCCAGTTGGGCATATAACTTCCTAAGTTAGAAACAATCTAAAACAATAAAATGAGGTTGTCGAGAAATACAGCTAAAGCGGTGATGTATACCTGATACTGTCTCACCATATCTGTGACTTATGTTAATAGTCAGTGACCTGTATTAATAGGCTGCTAAGTATGGTGGTATTTCGATAACGGTTCAATAGTATAACTGTGAAATATCACTATATTGTAACGCTGATAATATAAGCCTTATTTTTGAGGGTTAGTAGTTTCGGCATTGGAAAAGCTATCAATGTTATTTAGCGATTTAGTTGTTTAGCGATAATGCCGTGTCTAACGGCTTATTATCATAGGTTATAACTTCATCGACTCTCTGACGACTTATGACATCAGCTGTAATTTGCGAGGCACTATGACCAAGCCACTTTATATTTTTGAATAACATATTCTCATTATTCGATTCAACTGAACATAGTAATGACCATAGTTGCCAAACGCGTTGATGAGTAGCATTATTTAAAATCAAACGCGACTGGGAAGACGCTGACTGTTTGCCAGTTAACTGGTTAGATGATATTTGTGCTTGAGGGCTAACAGGTGAATTGGCAGGTAACGAGTTAAGTGGGTCTGCCGCATTGTATCTTAGAACGCGTATTGGCATATTAGTATCAAGAGCAATCGTACAATCCCAAACGCTAGTGTCACCTATCTTGGTCCAACCAGTGATGGCTTGTACTGACAACTCATCGTTGGCCGACTGCCATATTTTGCCTTGCTCACAACGTTGGGCACTGATAGTAGGCGTATCTTCAGATTGCCTAACTGTTTTATAGGCTTGCTGAAATGCAGACCAACGATCAGAGCGTCCTGCTTGCCAATATTGGCTAATGGATAAACGACTATTTAATTGAGCAACGGTCATCGGCAGTAATTCAGAATTTTTGGTATTAGCAGTATTCTTATCGTCAGGAATTAACGTATCAGTCAGGCCGGTACTGCTACTCTGTACGACAATACTTTCTAAATTATTGACAGATAAACTGCCCAGCTGCTGCTTTAAATTTTCAGATAATTTGTCTGCTGTCAGGCTGCTTGGCATCGTTCGTGTAGAGGTTGGTCTATGATCAGCTAAGAACAACCAATTGGTGCTGTCTTCATTGACGGTAGGATATTGTAGCAATGCTGCCGTTATATACGAGTCACCCGTTGGTAGAATATATAGGGTCGGTACAGTTACCAGTGACTGCTGATTGGCATACACCGTCATCATCAGCAACGTTAATGGTGGCAACGTCAACCAACGGCTGAGTAAACCTCGTGGCAAAAGCCAAGGCAATGCGCTTAGCAAAGCCATCGATAGTATCGCTATATTAACTGGTGTATAGAGCCACGCATCCGATAGTGCTGGCAATGACGTCAGCCAACTCATTAAATCGTGTAGATGACCAACTATCGTACTAATAATTACCCAAAGAATATCAGCAATACTCGGCACCAGAAGGTAACATAGTCCTGCTAATAGATTGAGCGGTACAATCACCCAACCAAATAGTCCAATAGCAAATAAATTGATAAAAAGACCCCATAAAGATGCTTTACCGAATAAAAGCAACGTCACGGGTAATAAAGTAAGAAACAGCCAAAACTGTAGTTTAAACACACGCTTAATTATTTGCCAAACACGGTTAGGTAGCGTGTTATTGATACGAGTATGCTGCTTACTATCGTATACAGTCGTAGTCTGGTGCTCATACGACGTATCGTCATACTTGAGTAATAACGCCACTGCGATAAAAGACAGCCAATACCCTGCCTGCCATAATACGTAAGTGTCACGCCAAGCCATCAACACAGCCAATGCCAATAGCACGCGCATCGTACTGATAGGCATCAATATCAATCTGACAAATCCAATCGCTAATAACATCCAAGCCGTACGGGCAGCAGGCACGTCAAAACCAGTAAATAGCGCATAAATAAAAGCGGCGCCAATCATTACCCACCAGCGCACTTGCCAGCGCGGAATACGACGATAAATCGCCGAATAATTACGATCAAACAGCAGTACAACTATACCTGCTAGCACAATAGCTAAAAACAGTACGTGCGTGCCTGAAATAGCGAGCAGATGTGAGATACCCGCCAGTTGATATAAATCCTTAGTATCACGATTAATCAAGCTACGATCACCCGTAAGCAGACTTAATGTCACGGCTGCTGCTTGTTGCTCTGCTGTCGTTTGCGCTGACCAGTCTTGATAGAAATGCTGTCGTAATCGCCAACGCCCCTGATCGATACGAGTACGAAAGCGCTGAAGATATGAGTCAGAATCTAGCGACTGCTTCGAATATTTTTCATCGCTGATTTTATTGCTGATTTCGTTACTGTTTACCAATGTAGGACTAATGGCCAAAATATTCGCAACGCCATCAATATGCCGACCTCGCAACCAGCGATAACTGTCAAAACCAGTAGGGTTATTGACTGCTTGCTCAGAAGTAGCCAACGGCGCCAGTGCTAGGCTCATGAATATCTCATCACCGGGCTGCAATTCATTTAAGGATGCAAACTGGCTCTTATTCGCAGACTTTCTTGGATAAGCGTTAAGTAAGATTCGGTGTTCGCTGACTGCGATACTAACTTCATTGGAATTAGTATTGTAATTGTTGCTTAGGCTATTTCTGTTCACATCTAAGTAGTCGGATGTTTTAGTTGCTAACTCTTGGGGCGTTAGCTCAGCGACTAACGGAGCGATATTCGTTATCACCGCTACTTGTCTATAACCGCTATCTGTAGCAGCATCATAAACACTGTCGCTCAACCCTTCGATACGCACGAATGCATGTACTCGTATCGGTGCAGTTATTTCAGTGGTTTCTGCTTGTTGATGAGTAACCAAAGCTTGCAATGCGCTGCCTATCACTAACGCAGTCGCTAACAAAGCTAAGACCAAGTGTCTAATAATTCGGAAAGGAAGTTTAGTATGACGAGATGCGTTGTTAAAGGTACTGTTATCAGCGCTGTGGCTGTCTATCGAGGGTATGTTGAATTGAGCAGAAGCCAACAGAAATATAGCAAATACAATCAGCGCCAAAAACAGATTGGACGGATCAATCATATCTAGCAAAGATAAGTCGGTTGGCATTATCACATTATCTGCGACTGCCAATACGCCCATCATAACTATAATTATGAGGCTACCAATCAACCAGTACACCAGCACTCCTTGCTTGATGACTTAAATATTATTCGGCCAAATATGGTTACTTACTATAGCAAATGGCACGCGATGCAATAGCATTTATATTTATATTACCCTATACTGAGGCAACGTATTAGGTGGTAACTATCTGACACCACCATTCTGTGTGTTCTAACCTTTATCCTACTCACCATATATTACTTTATACCAGCTTCTCAATACCATTGAGTAGACTGTAGTTAATGATTAAAGGCGATCCCGTGCCCCAAAAACGTCTAAAAGACCTACTTCCTACACCAGAGAAAATCTTAGAAAGTCGCACTTTAAAGCTGTTTGCACCGCACTTGGCTGATCCAAGGTTATGGCATTTCAATCGACACAGCCTAAATAAGGCCGTCTATATCGGTGTACTAAGTGCATTTTTTCCGCTGCCAGGACAGATGTTACTGGCACTTATTGGCTCGCTTATTTTTCGTGCCAATGTCCCTATGGCGCTTGGTTTGACATGGATTACTAACCCAGTCACTAGCCTACCCATCTTTTATGCTGGATACTATATCGGTGCAAAGATCATTGATGCACCTGTGATTAGCTTGCGATTCATCGGTAGAATGATTGCGGATTTCAGCTTATGGGCATTATCAAACGGTGCCAATCCGTTCATTACTTATCGCGGTACAGTATCACTTGCTGCATTTTGCATTGGGCTAACGATTTTAGCCGTGGTCACCAGTCTTATTTGCGGTTTGGCATTTAAGGCCATTTGGCGTTATAAGACCGTGGCGAGCTGGCAGAAACGTCAGCAAAAACCTTCTGACGAATCTGACAAGTTATAAGGCAATTTATCTTTGTTATATGGCTATAACGCTTACGCCCTAGCTAAACTAAGCTAGCAGAGCTCATTCTTCTTTACTGTTCTCTATAGCATTTAAGACTTTGTCAGTGAAATTGCTATCCATCGGTACGATCTCAATGACTTCATCATTTTTACAGAGCGTATAACGCTTACCTGTCGCGCTGTCTTGAACTTTTAGGTCGTAATCAACCCCAGCCAAAGTGATGGCATCAAACACAGGGGTCAGTAGCTCAGTTTGTGTCTGTCTATCGAGCGTTTCAAACAAAGTTGGATCGATGTAAGGCTTTAACGGCTCATCACCCTCTTCCGCACTGCCAAAAGCCGCAATTGGATTATCATCTTCACGCATTTTACGCATCCTTATAAAATAGATAAGGCGGCTGGCTCACAACCGCTTAATCGCTAGTTTCTATGATATATTTTCTTAATAATACAACAATAACTTTTCAATATGATAGCCATAACAAACGCCAATAGATGGCGTTTCGGTCAGTTTTTCGACCTAATATAAAAAATTATTAATACTGTTCCCAATGCCCATTGCGTAGCAACAACTGACGGTCAGCAAGCGCCGCCAAATTGCGATCATGCGTCACCATAAGTAGCGCGGTTTGCATAGTGCTTTGTAGCTCTGACAACAGACCAAAAACGCTTTGTGCATTGTCATAGTCCAAGTTACCGGTTGGCTCATCTGCCAAAATCAGCGATGGCTTAGTCACTAGCGCGCGTGCAATCGCTACACGTTGACGTTCGCCACCTGATAGCTCACCTGGTCTATGCATCAAACGATGCTCAAGACCGACATTTTCTAGAATCTCAACCGCTTGCTTACGAGCATCCGTCGTTGATACTTCTGGACGCATCAGCAATGGCATGGCTACGTTTTCGATTGCTGTAAACTCTGCCAACAGGTGGTGAAACTGGTAAATAAAGCCCAAATGCTTGTTACGCATTGCACCGCGCTCAGTTTCATTCATGCTATTTAACAACTGACCATGCAACCAAACCTCACCACTGGTTGGCGTATCTAGACCGCCAAGCAAATGTAGCAGTGTACTTTTACCTGAACCACTGGTTCCAACGATAGCGATGCGCTCACCCGCATGAACAGTCAGATTAAGACCAGTCAAAACTTGCGTACTGACCGCGCCTTCATCATATATCTTATTGATATTGGTCGCCTCTAAAATGGCAGACATAGCGCTTCCTTTATTTTATTTATTTCGGTATTTATTTCGATGTTTAGGCGTTTGCGATTACTCATAGCGTAGCGTTTGAGCAGGCTGAATCTTAGCTGCTCGGCGCGCTGGATAAATCGTTGCCAAAAAGCTCAGTACAAACGATGCACCTGTGATTAATACCATATCTAACAAACGCAACTGTGATGGCAAGTAATTGACAAAATACGCATCAAACAGGTTCAGACCAAAGGCTTGATTAATAAAGCCTAAAATATCGCTGACCGTAAGCGCAAATATCACACCCAGTATCGTACCAGCGATAGTACCGATCACCCCGATGACCACACCTTGGACCATAAAGACTTGAGTAATCAAACGAGGAGACGCACCAAAGGTTTTTAAGATTGCGATATCTGCTTTTTTATCGGTCACTAGCATGACCAGACTTGAGACAATATTAAAAGCGGCAACTAGGATAATCAAAAATAGTAATAGGCCGACCATGGCTTTTTCCATTTGAATTGCCCCAAACAGATTGCCATGAGTTTGTGTCCAGTCATTTGGATATAGCTTTTCAGGTGCGATAGCAGCCGCTTTTTCCGCAGCTATCGGCGCAGTAAAGATATCGTTAAGCTTCATGCGTACGCCCTGCGCACCTTCTGGCAGACGCAGTAATTTTGCCGCATCACCCATCGGGATAAACGCCATAAGACTGTCTACTTCTGGGCTAATCGTAAAAATACCTGTCAGAGTAAATCGCTTAAACCGCGGTATCACGCCTGCTGGTGATGGTGACGCTTCTGGCAATACTAGCGTCACTTTATCCCCTATTTGCAGACCCAAAGACTGCACCATCTCCTCGCCCAACACGATACTGAAGTCACCACTTTTCAGAGTGTCAATACTACCTTCAATCATGTGCTCATTGATGATGGAGACGTTTTTCTCGTATTCAGGCTCGACGCCTGTCACCATGATCCCTGCGACCTGACCATTTGATGTCAGCATCCCTTGCAGTTGAATGAATGGTGCCACAGCTGCCACTTCTGGGTCTTCTTTGATCTGATCGGCTAGCTGTTCCCAGTCGCCAATAATTTCTGATGAGACCACAGTAGCCTGCGGTACCATTCCCAAAATGCGGGTTTTCAGTTCACGGTCAAAGCCGTTCATCACTGATAGCACCGTAATCAATACGGCAACCCCAAGCGTCAGACCAATCATCGAGATGAGTGATATAAAGGAGATAAAGCCATTACTACGTTCTGCTCGGGTATATCGTAAGCCGATAAATAACGCTAAAGGACGAAACATATTCAAACTCTTTATCTTATCTACGTGCGACTTTATATAGGTTGCATAACGAGCAGTAGTAAATGCATCATACAGTTGCTACTACTCACATATAAATCAAACACAAAAACAGGGTGTCAGACGAGCCAATAACAGCTGTCAAAAGGGAGCTAGTTTGACACAAACTAGCTGATATGTGCCAGTCATTAGCAACAACTGAGAGTATTTTTTACCAAAAAACTGGGTTTTGTTATTATTTTTTATAGGGGGCTTGCTATTAGCTGCACCAATACCTATATATTATATGCTAAAGACAATTGTCATTAACCCCTCATTGAGGTTTACTCGCTATTTACTGATAATATCGCTGACCATCATAAACCAATCATTTAAAATGTTGGATGGTACACAAGCAAACACAGTATTAGATACAAACCTCACGCTGACTTAATTTTGAGTATTTTCATGACCATAAATTATCAATACAAAAACATTCAATCTCCCACCAAGATCACATTGACCGATGAGCAGTCTGCAGGTCACGCCGATCACTGGCGTATTCTGACCGACGATATGAGTCATGATGTGCCTGAATGGCTACAAAAAATGATCGAAGTCGCAGCGATGCCTAAAGGCCTGAACAACAACGTCAGTGCAAAAGACAGCTGCCTGCTTCTATCAGAAGATCAGCCTTGCCATATTAATCAAGTGCTCGCGATGAAAGATGGTAAGCCAGAATGCTTTATCAATGCCTACCCTTGTGTCGATAGTCCTTACGGATTGAACTGCAAAATTGAGCGTGTCATCGCCAATGACAACTCGCACGATGCAGTATTACGTTTACGTACTGCTGATGGCAGTATTATTTATGCGTTTGATCAACTCTATACGACCAACCGTCATCTATATCAGCGCGACACCTCTTACTATGTGAACTTTAGTGCTTGGGCGCACGAAATTAAGCTAAGTGAGCAAAATGAAGTCATCATGGTCGAAGATCAAGAGTCTATCCGTTATCACCGTGCCTTTAACGACATCGTGGCAGCAAATGACGGAAAAATTCCTGATGACTTGCAAGAGCAAATCAGCGAATGGAAACCTGAGACCAAAGAACAAATGGCACCTGTCGAGATTAACTTGGGCCATATGTGCGCTTACTTGTTTGGCGATACGCTAGGACAAGAAGACGAGGCTTGGTGTCAGGGGCAAGTACTTGGTAAACAAGAAACCGTCTTCAATGGTAAATCTATCATATTGTTTGACGTGGTGACGCTACGTGAGCAAGATGCGGATCCTTTTGTAGTGCGTATTGGTGCGCTCAACACTGCTGAAACCAATAGCATCAAAGTACATGACTACGTCCAAGCAAACGTATGGCTACAAGCAGCAATATACAAAGAGAACCAATCAAATGCGACGCAGCAATCAAAAGCTAGCTAGACTGTTTGAAAGACTTTTTATGCCTATTTGATTGCGCAATAAAAAAGCCCCTAATATGAATTAGGGGCTTTTTTGTGTCTTATGGATTCTTACAACCCAAAAACGTAACGCAAAAGTCATATAAATATACGATTAAGCCATCGTCGTCATTGATTTGATACGAGTATACAACTCTTTTTGCTCTGCGCTTGGACGTGCAGTCTGTACGGCCATCAACTGAGACATATCGCCTTCGACACGGATTTTGCCACTCATAAACGCACCCATGATTTGATTGGTATCAAAATCAGTGATGATAGACTGTAGGATATCGCGATCTAATAGCAGCGTCGTCGTTGCATTATCGTTTAAGCCGCGATGCAGCAAACCATTTGCAAAATTGGCTTCGATAGTTTTATCAGCTTCAGCCACTTTTAGGTTGACGACCATATTGGCAAGTACTGGCGGTAAGTTTAACTCACCTGCTTCGTTGCCCATTTTTTCTACTTGCTCAAACCATTCATCTGTCAAAAAAACTGCCATATTATATTATCCTTAATTGATATTCTGTCAGACCAATACCCCTTTAAGTATTATTAGCCTAACTATTAGAATTATTAAAATGATTGCTATCAATAGACCTATGCAATACATAGCCATTAATGACGTTCAGCCTCATTATAAAGGGCGACTTAATAAGAAGTAAAACCTATTTATCGGCTTAGCAATGTTATTGTTACAAAACTTCTTTGCAAGCCTATGCTTATGTCTAGCGCGCGCTTCCCCTACTCAATCAAAATGAGCATCTAGAATAGTGACAAAATTGTGTATAAAATAGAGGAGTAGCACAGCAATAATAAGTTGCTCGCTAACATTTATACCAAAGAGTTTGTATTTTGGCGCATAGTTCTGATGATATTTAATTAGGATTGCGTTACAATACCCTTAAACAGAGTCGGGAGTTTTAACCAAACATTACATAATCGTGTTTTTTGTCAGCCGCCGCTAGCATACATCTATGGTCAATGCGTTTTAATAGCCCTATAGATATGGGTATCTATCTTCATTAGTACAGATTTTTTCGTAATAATTAAGATACATATTTAGCCTTATGAGATGTTTGATGCTCAAAACGGCGCGTCTTCTTATTTACCTTGATGATCTATTAACAATCCTATTATCGATTGACCTTGAGTAAGGTGCATGAAGTGCCTATTTCTATTTATTAGTATTAACTGATAGACAGCAAGGGCCTGAATCGATATTTAATGATGTCATTGCGCTAAGTAAGTCAAAAAACAACATGTGTTGGCACCAGTATAAATATGAATTTGAGAGTATTTATAGTGCAGACAGCATAGATTGTTGGTTAATTCTGTTGATAATTCGGGCTGTAAAGGAATCATCCAATGAGTTTACAAAACACAGCAGTCGCCCCAGTTGACCGTGAGTATGAAATTACTGTCGTAAGATTTTTTACGATCATGGCTGTCGTTTGGGGCATCGTCGGCATGAGTCTTGGTGTGTTCATTGCTTCACAGTTAGCATGGCCAGCACTCAACTTTGACATTCCATGGCTGACCTTTAGTCATTTAAGACCACTGCATACCAATGCGGTGATTTTTGCGTTCGGTGGTTCTGCCCTGTTCGCAACGTCTTACTACATCGTTCAGCGTACCTGTAAAACGCGCTTATTTGCGCCGTACTTAGCTTGGTTCACCTTTTGGGGTTGGCAGGCAGTCATTGTTGCTGCCGTCATCACGCTTCCTCTAGGTTTGACTTCAAGTAAAGAATACGCTGAGCTTGAGTGGCCTATCGATATCTTAATTGCCTTGGTATGGATTTCTTATGCCATCGTATTTTTCGGTACACTCATCAAACGTAAAACCTCACATATTTATGTGGCTAACTGGTTCTTTGCCGCCTTCATCATTACGATTGCACTACTACACATCGTAAACAGCATGGCGATTCCTGTTAGTGCGTTCAAATCTTACTCGCTATTTGGCGGTGCAACTGATGCGATGGTGCAGTGGTGGTACGGGCATAACGCGGTAGGTTTTTACTTAACGGCAGCCTTCCTTGGAATGATGTATTATTTCGTTCCTGTACAGATTGGCCGTCCTATCTATTCTTATCGTTTGTCTATCGTTCACTTTTGGGCATTGATTGCTTCATATATGTGGGCTGGTGGTCACCATTTGCATTATTCAGCGCTTCCTGATTGGACGCAGTCTCTTGCTATGGTCTTCTCAATCATCCTATTCGCACCATCTTGGGGTGGTATGATTAACGGTGTACTAACGCTATCAGGTAGTTGGGATAAGCTGCGTACCGATCCGATCATTCGCTTTATGATTGTTGCATTGTCGTTCTACGCGATGTCGACGTTCGAAGGCCCAATGATGTCTATCAAAACAGTGAATGCGCTATCGCATAACACTGACTGGACAGTTGGTCACGTACACTCAGGCGCACTTGGCTGGGTTGGTATGATTACTATTGGTTCGCTATACGTACTGTTACCACGTATTTATAACAAACCGAAGATGTACTCTATCAGCTTAATCACCACGCATTTTTGGCTTGCGACTGCAGGAACGATCTTCTATATCGTGTCTATGTGGATCTCAGGTATTGGCCAAGGCATGATGTGGCTTGCTACTAACCCAGACGGTACTTTGGTATATAGCTTCGTTGATACTGTTGAATTCTCGCATTTCCCATATATTGGCCGTGCATTTGGTGGCTTCTTATATGTATCGGGTATGTTTGTAATGGCTTATAACTGCTATAAAACACTCAAAATGCCAGAAGGTAAGCCTGTAGATGTCGCTGATCCAACGGATCATGAACCTAGTGTCGAAAAACCTTCGACAGCTAACGTATAAGGAGCGATCATGGCTGGTACACCGCATGAAATTATTGAAAAAAATACAGGCTTGTTAGTCATTGGTATCGTGATTGCTATTAGTTTTGCAACGCTAGTTGAAATCGTGCCATTGATCTATGACAACAAGGGTCCTGAAGAAGGTGGGGTGAACGCTCCCCTTCCTGCCATGGAGCCTTGGACAGCGCTTGAATTTGAAGGTCGTGATATTTATATCCGTGAAGGATGTCACGTTTGTCATACTCAAATGGTTCGCCCATTACGTGCAGAAGTTGAACGTTATGGACCATACTCACGTGCCGCTGAGTCGACGTGGGATCATCCATTCTTATGGGGATCGAAACGTACTGGACCAGATTTAGCACGTGTTGGTGGCCGTTATTCTGAAGATTGGCAAAAGCAACATTTGATCAATCCACGTTCGCTAGTGCCTGAGTCAGTTATGCCAGGTTTCCCTTGGTTGGCGACTAACGAAGTAGATGGCGAAAACATTCAAGCTAAAATGCGTCTATTCCGCGATCGCTTCGGTGTTCCTTATACTGAAGAAGACATTGAAGGCGCTCCAGATGCAGTGCTTGGCGCTACTGAGCTTGACGCTTTGGTCGCCTATCTACAGCAGTTAGGTACCGCAATGGAAGGACAGCGCTAATGGGTATTGGTGAATTACAAACAATTGCGACCGTTTCTGCCTTTATTGCCTTCGTAGGCGTTGCATGGTGGGCGTATTCGCCAAAAAACAAAAAACGCTTCGAAGAAGATGCACAACTTGCGCTTGATGACGAGGATATAAAATCTCTGTCTGAAGAGCAGCGCAATAAGGATAAATGATGACATTTTTTTGGAGTTCTTGGATCACGCTAATCAGTTTCGGTTGCTGGCTTTTTATTCTTGGCGTTCTGCTGTTTGTACTAAAATACAAACCAGACGTTGAGGAAGACGGTACCACTGGTCATGAATACGATGGTATCCGAGAATACGACAAAGCACTTCCTAAATGGTGGTTGGTGATATTTTTTGGTTCAATCGTTTGGGGTGTGGCGTACTGGGTATTCTTTCCAGCTATGTTCCCAGCACATTGGAAAGGTATCGCCACCGTAGAAGTTGACGGTGAGACTGTACCGTGGACCTCTAAAAACGAGTTGTTCAGTGAGCTTGAAAGTAACAACAAAGTATTTACTGATAACTTTGAAAAAAGCATTTTGGTAAAAGCAGATGCTGCAGGCGCGACTGCGACACTTGGTACGCTAAACGAGTTACAAGCGACCATGCGTCGTAGCGAAAACCCACCAGCAGATCTACAGACTAAAATTGACGAAAAAGTTGCAGAACTTGCTCCTTATGTCGAAAAACTGTCTGAAAATCCAAATGCTTTAAAAGTTGGTAGCCGCTTGTTCTTACAGAACTGTTCTGTATGTCATGGCTCTAACGCTAAAGGTGCGACAGGCTACCCTAACCTAACCGATAATGATTGGTTATACGGCGGCGAAGCTAGCAACATTCTGACTACGCTACACAATGGTCGTATCGGCGGCATGCCTGCTTGGCGCGATCAGATCGGCGAAGACGGTGTTCGTGCAGCTTCTGAGTATGTATTGTCACTATCTCCAAATAACGGTAGTAAGAGTAACGGTGAACTTGATCAAACTTTGGTTAATCAAGGCGAAGCTATCTTTAAGCAGCAGTGTGCACTATGTCACTCTGAAAGCGGTAAAGGTATGATTTCAGCAGGTGCACCGAACTTGACTGACAATATCTGGTTATATGGCGGTGAGCGTGAGACTGTACGTAATACATTACGTTATGGCCGTGCTGGCGTTATGCCTCAGTGGGAAACTAAGCTAGGTAATGAGCGTATCATGCTACTTGCTGCTTATATCTACTCACTATCAGATAAAACAGGCAAATCACCTGAAGCAGCACCGGTTACTGCTGCAGCTACTCAGCCTGTAGCAAATGAAGAAGCAACTGCTAACTAAGACGTTGTTACTGTACTGAATATGGACGAGATTTAATAAAGGGAGAACTGTTATTGCAGTTCTCCCTTTTGCGTATAGCGGTATTGATTTTCGTTTAGAAATGACAATGATGAGCGGCTATGAACACTAGAAAACGTTCTCATATATTCGTTGCTTTTTATGATTATCACCCCATTATTAGTAGGGAGAATGCTAGAATAGCTATTTTTTAAAATAGTCCATTGATCATGGCTTGATATCGCTCTGACTCAATCACATAACACGATAGTCAACTTCACATAATTAGATACAGGCTCGTTTAGCCTACTACTTGTAGTACTTTTACTTCCCTTTACTTGTATCAAGATTATGTTGAACCGACTATATTTACAATCGATCATTTGGTAAGCAGATTAGAGGGTTTTTTATCAAATTTTCTATCGGCTATTTACTGACATTGATAACATCATACACTCATATACCTCGACGCTAGAGGTGTTTGTTCATCATGCCAGCAGACTGATTCTTTTTTTAAAGAGGCACGTTTATGTCAGCACAACAACCCAATAAAATTCCTGTACAACAAGTCGATCTTGATGCAACCAAGCATCGTGTGCATCCGAGGTTTGTCACAGGTTTTTATCAAAATATTCGTGTCATCACGATGTATGCTCTTTTGGCGGCTTTTTTACTTTTGCCATGGCTGCGCTATAATGATAGACAAGCGATATGGTTTGATGTGCCATCACAGCATTACTATATTTTTGGCATGACGTTTTTGACGCAAGATTTTTACTTTATTGCTGCATTTGCCATTATTGCCGCGTTTACGCTGTTTATGGTGACGGTATATGCTGGGCGCGTTTGGTGTGGTTACGCCTGTCCTCAAACGATATGGACGCATCTATACCAATATGTTGAAAAATGGGTGATTGGCGATCGTAATAAGCGTATCAAGTTTGATAAAGCACCGTTAAGTGCGAGCAAAGTGTTCAAGCGCACGGTTGTTTATTCAATTTGGTTTTTGCTTTCAGTGATTACAGCGGCGACCTTTGTTAGTTATGTGGCAGGGACGGATTCTCTATATCATAGCTGGCAGTCAATAGGAGTGATTCCATTCCCTGATTGGCCAACATGGGTATGGGTCTCAATGTTTATCTTCACCTTCGCTACTTATGCCAATGCAGGCTACATGCGTGAGCAGATGTGTGTACAGATTTGCCCCTATGGCCGCTTTCAAAGTGTGATGTTTGATAAAGACACATTGATCGTATCCTATGATTATGAGCGCGGTGAGCCGCGCGGTGCCCGTAAAAAAGGTACAAATCCAGAGCACTTAGGCGATTGCATTGAATGTACCATGTGTGTGCAGGTCTGCCCTACTGGTATCGATATTCGTGATGGTTTGCAAGTTGCCTGTATTCAGTGTGCAGCTTGTATTGATGCCTGTAATGAGGTGATGGATAAGGTCGGCTATCCGCGTGGTCTTATTCGTTATACGACCGAACGTCAGCTAGCAGAAAAAGAGCCAAGCCGCGTACTGCGTCCACGATTATTTGCTTATTTGACATTATTAGCCGTACTATGTGGCGGTGTTATATATGCGTTAACCGATCGCGTGCCCTTAGAGATTGATATCCGCCGTGACCGTAATCAGTTGTCATCTATCAACAATCAAGGCATGATCGAAAACAGCTATATCGTCAAGCTAACCAATAAGACGCAGGACGCTCATACCTACACGATAACACTAGCACCGCAAAAAGGGCTGAGCTTAGAGCTGCGCTTCAACGATGTACCATTAGAAGCTGGCGAAAGCTTTGATATGCCAGTCAGCATTTATGGTGATCCTGATGTGATAGAGTTTGGCCAAACGCCTGTCACACTAAATGTGAGCAGCGAAAATGGCAAGTATAAGGTAAGTAAGCAAAATATCTTTACGACCCAAGGTCAGTAAATTACTGACTTATCCATTATTTAGTTTTATGTATGTCATTCGGTAGTCTAGCTAGTTCAAGTAGTTAAATAGCCAATTGTTCTAGCTAAAGACTATCGGATAAATGTTTTACCATTAAACTGGCAGCACTCAGCCGCCAAATTATCCGTTGATACCATTTGTAGATGTCTAATGAACAGCTATCTATTGAATGCGTATCTGATGCATAGGTATTTTATGTCTACTCCAGCACCGAACTTTAAACATCAAGATAAGCAGCCATGGTATAAAAATTACATGGTCGTTATCTTTGTGATTGGCATGCCTGCTGCGGTCGTGATCGCTTGTATTTGGTTTGTTTATTACTCTTACCAGATCCGTGATAGCGTGGTACGTGACGACTGGTATATGGATGGCAAAACGCTCTATCACGATGTGTCTCGTGACAAGCTCACGTATGACTTAGACTTGCATGGACAAATGCAGTTTGCAGAAAATGGCGATATTGTGTTTTATCTCAACTACCCTGAGCAAAGCGTCCAGTCAGGCAAGCTGCTAAACGGTACACCACTTACCTATCCTGATACGTTGGAACTTTCTATTTCTCATGCAACGGACATCAAAAAAGACCGCGATGTTGTCCTTAAGCATGTTGATGGCAATAAATACAGTGCACAAGTCGATATTGATCCCGTAAAAGCCAAGTATTACCTACAGGTTAGCAACGACGGTAAAGATGATTGGCGTATGCAAGATGTCGCAAAACTGCCTCGTTCAAAGGTCAGCTTTGACCCACTACCCGTTTTTGCTAAGAGTTAATACTGTTAGTAGCACTTAGACGTGAAAAAACCAGCCACTCGTCAGAGATTGGCTGGTTTTTTTTGAGCTATTTAATATTCTATTAATTAAGAGGTACTATTTAATTTCGTACTAATTTTTCAATTACTAAATCACTGGGTTAATCGTTGGAATTTTCTGTGCTTTACGCTCATTTTGTGCAGCTTTGTCCGTCTCTGTTGAATAAGACTTATCACTAGCGAACTTAGGATTGAACGTTTGCGTCCTTGGCGATACAGGTAAACCAATCTCAGCCAAACTATCTGTCTGCCCGGCTTGAATATTGTCGCCTTCAAATAAACGCTCATCGTTATCACGGTCAAGACTGAGTGTTTCAAAGTCAAATAACTCACGATCAGCTAACTGTGATGGCGCTACGTTTTGCATTGCCTTAAAGATAGAAGCCAAACGCTGCGGGTGAGCGTCATCCCATTCACGCAGCATATCGTTGATGATGGCACGTTGTAGATTGGTCTGACTGCCACACAGGTTACAAGGAATGATTGGGAATTCTTTTAATTTGGCATATTCAATAATATCTTTCTCTTCGACATAAGCCAATGGACGAATCAGCATATTTTGCTTGTCATCACTCAGCAGTTTGGGCGGCATGGATTTGAGCGCACCACCATGGAATAAGTTCAAAAAGAAGGTCGCCAGCATATCGTCACGATGATGGCCAAGGGCAATCTTAGTCGCGCCAATTTGTTTAGCAAAACCATATAGTGAACCGCGGCGCAGACGAGAGCACGCCGAGCAGTAAGTCTTGCCTTCTGGCACTACGCTTTTGACAATACTATAAGTATCTTTTTCTAAAATATAGTGGGCGATGCCCTGCTCGTTTAGATACGCAGGTAAAATATCTTCTGGATAGCCTGGCTGCTTTTGGTCGAGATTGACCGCGACGATATCAAAATGAATCGGTGCAATGCGTTTTAGCAGCAATAAAATATCGAGTAAGGTATAGCTGTCTTTACCACCCGAAACACAGACCATCACCACATCGCCATCTTCGATCATATTAAAATCGCGGATTGCCCAAGAGACTTGGCGACGCAGCTTCTTTTGTAGTTTACGAAAGTACGCTGATTCAGTAGGTGCTTGCGCATCTGCAAACTGCGCGTCAATCATGCCCTCATCATTGCCATCTTCAGAGACGTCATCGTACTCTCTACTATCAGTATCGGTCTCCAAAGCCTGACTATCAAAGCTCATTGCATCAGATACATCATTAGCTTGAGAAGGAATATTTGGCGTAAATAAGGTTGCTGCGGTCATAAGTTACTCAATATCTTTATAAGGGTGATTTTACTATAAAGCGATTTGCAATAAGGCTTTTAAAGCATTGTCACTGAGGTCGCGTGACGGATGCTTTAAAAGCTGCGATTATAACAAATATTGCTAACAGATTGAAAAGATGACAGTAATACCGACTTTATTTTATTACGATGCTGTTTAAATTTGCTTTGGCAGCTTAGTGACGGGTGATTGGTCGCTTCGTGGTTCTGTAGTAGGCGTATTTTTGCTAAAATAGCCGTTTTCGTAAACCAATAATAGATATCACTATGACTAACGTTACTTTGCAAAACACCTCCGATCAAGCATTAGATGCTGACTTAGCTGCTCTTACCAAAAGCCAAAATGCGGTTGTCCTTTTATCAGGCGGTCTCGATTCGGTGACTTGCTTATATTGGGCAAAAGCACGCTATGCATCAGTGACAGCTGTCAGCTTTAACTATGGTCAACGTCATAATAGTGAACTTGTCGCCGCAAAAACTATCGCTGAGACAGCAGGCGTCAATCATAGAATCATTGATATTGATATCGCACAACTGGGTGGTTCATCGCTAACAGATCACAGTATGATCGTGCCAGACGGTGATTCGGACAAATTCCCTAGCAAAAAGCGCGATGAAATCGATAACGATGCTATCCCAAATACCTATGTGCCTGCGCGCAACACTATCTTCTTATCATACGCGTTAGCAGTCGCCGAAGTCGCTGATGCCAACCATATCGTCATCGGTGTCAGCTCAGTTGATTACTCGGGCTACCCTGACTGTCGCCCAGAGTATATAGCTGCCTTTGAACATATGGCCAATCTCGCGACAAAAGCGGGTGTTACTGGTCATCGCTTATCGATTCAAACGCCATTGCAGCAATTATCAAAAGCCCAAACTATTGAGCTTGGTCTGTCATTAGGTGTTGATTACGGACAGACAATTTCTTGTTATCGTGCAGATGCCAATGGTCTTGCTTGCGGTGTTTGTGATAGTTGCGCATTACGTCGTCAAGGCTTTGCCCAAGCTGGCGTAACCGACCCTACTCATTATCAGTCTTAATTAATTTTAGTCAGTCCTATATAAGTTGGGTACGGTATCAGGCGCGCTTAGTCTACTACTTGTATTACGTTTACTCGCCTATCTTGTACCCAAATCATATAAAGCTAACTATGTATTAACGCTAAACGCTGCGTGAAATGATGATACCCATCAACATTCGCGCAACATTCGCTTGCATTAACACAGCACGTCGTTCTTGTATTCTAATCGACATACTTGCTATCGTATGAACGATTATATTTATCGAAAGATGTAACTGACGATATCGGTCACTCATATATTGATGAGTTGACTTTGCATTGAGCAAAAGATAAAAAATTGACGCTACCCGTAAGAGGAAATTTATGAAGTTGTTGCCAGTACTACCCCTAGCCTTAGCGGCCCTGTTTGCCATGCCACAAGCCAACGCTGCTGACATTAAGCAAGACAATATTAATTCATGTGTCAATGGCGCAGTCAAATACAAAGTCGCTGACAAAAGCAACGCAACCAAACTATGTAACTGTACTATTGGCGTGCGCAGCAACATGACTATCGGTCAAATGTGGGAAATCGAAAGCTACGCACAAGATAAGAAAGACCCTTCTAATCTGCCATATGTGAAGGCAATGCAAAAAGATTTGCAGCAGTGCACCGTTGGCTTGGATTTGAAGAAGCCACAAAAACCTGCGTAACCTCTAATCGTTTGATATACAAAAGACTGGCCATTGCCAGTCTTTTTTGTTGCCAATGAATGGGCAAAGTGTAAAACTGATTATTTATTTCTACTAATCTGCCTATAATAAGAACACTATAAATAGAACCATCATTAAGCCAATACACATAACTAAAACTAATAAGGATTTTATAATGGCCAAGCCAACAACAGAAACCATTCACCTACCTGATTTTCCAGTAACCATAGTACGCAAGCTTGCTGGTCATTTTATTCATGATGAAATCAATTTAAAAGAAATGGTCGCCAATACCGATAAAGGCCTTATTCTCTATTTTTATCCCAAAGACAATACGCCAGGCTGCACCACACAGGCAACAGAGTTTACCTCGCACCTTCATGACTTTGATGAATTGGGCTACGACATTATTGGCGTCTCTCGTGATAGCGTTGAATCTCATGAAAAATTTATCGATAAGTATGACTTACAGATTCCACTCATCAGTGACGCTGATGAAAAGCTATGCCAGTATTTTGATGTTATCAAAGAAAAAAATATGTACGGCAAAGTTACGCTAGGCCTTGTACGTTCGGCATTTGTATTCGATAAAAACAGTGAGCTGACTCATGCACAGCGTAACCTACGTGCAAAAGACTATACCAGTCGTTTACTGACTATATTGACGCCGTAATTATTGGTTCTGTAATCAAATCCATATTCATCCTAAAAACGATAAAAACCGAATAAAAAATATCAGCCAAGCATTCAGTCTATTACTGAGTATAACCTTGCCCCTATTAGAGAATAATATGAATAAACAATCTGGCACGACCACCGACGATACGCCGAAAGAAGTTACGCGTAAAGTATCTGTCGCTATTATTGGCGCGGGTACCGCAGGTCAAAACGCTTTTCGCCAAGCAAGTAAGGTCAAAGATGACGTGGTCATTATTAATGAAGGATTTTGGACCACGACCTGTATTGCGGTCGGCTGTATGCCTAGTAAGCTGCTGATTGCAGCTGCTGATCGCGCACACGATGCCAACCATTCTGCTGAATTTGGTATCCATGCGACCGTGCAAATTGATGGCAAACGAGTCATGGAACGTGTACGTGACGAACGCAGTCATTTTGCCAGCTACATTAAAAAGCAAGTAGACAGCTGGCCTGATCATAAGAAAATCGACGGTCGTGCTCGTATTAATGAGCAAGGGCTAATCGAGGTCAATAATGAGCTAATTGCTGCTGAGCAAATCATTGTCGCCACCGGTAGCTCGCCATTTATTCCTGATGGATGGGCGGATAAGCTGGGTGATACCATGCTCACGTCTGATAGTATCTTTGAGCTTGAAGACTTACCAAAAACGATGGCTGTCGTCGGTGCTGGTGCTATTGGTCTAGAGCTTGCACAAGCGTTTACACGCTTGGGTGTGGAAGTTACGCTACTAAACCGTGCCAAACAAGTGGCTGGTCTAAAAGATGATGATATTAATAACAAGGCTATGGATTGCTTAAGTCATGAATTGACCATGCATCTAGGCAGCAAAATTACCGATGTAGGCACAAAAGCAGATGACGGTAATAAAAGTGCGTTTATCAAATATAAAGACAGCGCTGGTGAGTCTCAGCAATGGCAAGGCGAGTACGTATTAGTTGCTACTGGTCGTCGCAACAATATTAAGCAGCTAGGTGTCGAAAACTTAGGTGTCGAGCTAGACGATAAGAACCGTCCAAAAGATTTAAGTAAAAAAACAGGTCAGATTGGCGACTTAAACGTATATATCGTTGGCGATGCCAATGCTAATATTCCGTTATTGCATGTGGCTAGCGATGAGGGCTATAGTGCGGGCAGTATGGTCTGCGAAAACACAGAAGCGGCCTATATTCGCCCACCTGCGACGCCGTTTTCTATCGTATTTTGCTCACCGCAAATCGTCAATGTTGGTATGTCGCTACCAGAGATTCAAAAAGATTCAGAACTCGAATTCGTTATCGGTAGCGTGAGCTTTGATAATCAAGGACGTAGCCGTGTGATGGGTGTCAACTGCGGCTTACTACATATCTACGGCTGCAAAAAGACAGACAGAATTTTAGGCGCTAGTATGGTCGGTCCTGATGCTGAGTATATCGGTCATATACTTGCTACAGCGATTACCAATGATTTGAGTATTAAAGATATGCTCGACACCCCTTTTTATCATCCAACGATACTAGAGGGACTACGTACGGCGTTACGTGATGTGCAGTACAAAATGGAGATACCTTTCCAATCTTTAGACACCCAAAAGGATAATTCTTAATTGACCATTTAGCTAAGTCCTCAAGTTAGCAATGCTTTCAATTTGGTAGTAATTAGTTTTAAGCGTTACTTTATTTGATTGCCTTGACGACTTGAGGTAATTTATAAATATATATTCATTTATAATTTTTTGTACAAACACATCCTGCATGGACGAAAAAATGCCAATCGCTAGTGTTACCGACTTTTTTGAAGAGATCGTTCGCGACTTACATACTAGCCTATATCTTGCTCTCGGCGGCTCTATCGATGAAGAGTCACTTAATTGGTCCTCTCAGGCAGTAGAACTGGCGAGCACTGGCATCAAAATCCTAATACTGCTTGCAGTATTGGGATTTTTTTATTGGTTGGCCAATTATATCCTTAGACAAAGCCGTGCCAAAATTCGATTAAATGAGCGCCGCACCAAGATTGTCCGTTCAGTTTTGCGCTATGTCTGGATTGTCGCCAGTCTGATAGCGATTATGAGTCAGATAAACTTTGAACCAGAGACCATCAAAGCCACCGCGAAGGCAAGCACTTGGGCAGGTATCTATTACGTACTTTGGGCATCATCAGGACAAATCATTCACAGAGTCCTACAGCACTATGGTCTCAACGCTTCCATAGAGCAGCTACTCAAAAATATTTTATCTGTACTACTATTGGTACTCGGGCTTGCCAGCGTCATGGCGCAATTTGGCTTTGACATCGTATCGTTAGTGGCGGGTTTAGGTATTGTTGGTTTGGCGGTTGGTTTCGCCGCTCAGTCTACCCTTGCTAATTTTATCGCTGGTATCACCATTCTGCTTGAGCAGTCTTTTCAAGTCGGTGATTGGATTCATATCAATGATAATGAAGGGCGGGTGGTACTTATTGCTTTACGCACCACTCATATCCTCACTCGAGACAATATTACTGTCATTATCCCAAATTCCAACGTTGCCTCCTCCGAGGTGATTAACCTGACTTCCAAAAACTTTATACGTTTTGATATTCGTGTACGTATCGCGTTCGAAGATGATATCGAAACGGCTCGCAAGGAAATATTGCAAGTACTCAGCGATACCGATGCGGTGCTTAATCGTCCTGAGACCTCAGCGACCGTGGCAGAAATCGGCGAGTACGGGGTGTTCTTTATCGTACGCTTTTGGGTCAAACCAGCAGCCGTTGCCCGCATCCCCAAAATCAAAGAAGTGCTGCAAGAAGAGATTAAAATCGCGTTTGACGCGGCTAATATCTCTACGCCCTATCCGCATATGCGCTTGCTGATGCCAAAGGATGTTGACTACCCTATTGCGACCAAGCCCTTTGCAACCACCACTCAAATCGTCCCAGAGGAATTACCACTGACGAAGGGTGAGTAGAGAATTTTTTTTCCCGTATTTAACTATCACATCTTAAAATCTTAAACACGGCTACTTTGAACCATCCTACTGTGAATTATGGTAAAATTGCCGGTTACACCGATTATCTTATTATTTGCTTTTTTGTCAATTTAGCCCACAGGTACCCGTATGACCGAACAAACCGCGCCCGCATCTCTAACAGCAGCTTCACCAGAGTTGTCGCTTGATCTTATTATTACCTGTGCCGATGGGCTTGAGGCACCACTGCAGACTGAGCTAACCAGCTTTGGCATTGACAGCGAAATCAAAAGTACAGGCCGTCTAGCTGTAACTGGTGGCCTACGTGAGCTATATACTATTTGCCTATGGTCACGCGTGGCCTCACGAGTATTGATGCGGATTAAACGTAAAAACATCAATGCAGAATACGACGTTGCAGAGCAGCTATACGGCTTGGCAAAATCGGTCAATTGGACTGAGCAGTTTAGCCTAGAGCAAACCTTTGCTATCCGTCTGTCTGTTGATAAGCGTGTTGCTGTCAGTCAGCAGTTTGCCATGTTACGTATCAAGGATGCGATTGCTGATACGTTTAACGAAGTTTACGACAGCCGTCCTAACGTCGACAGCAAAAACCCAGACTTCTCTGTTTTTGCTACCATCAATGACAAGCAAGCTGAGCTATATCTAGATTTATCCGGTACCAGTTTGCATCGCCGTGGTTACCGTGTGGCTATGACAGAAGCACCATTAAAAGAAAACTTGGCAGCCGCCCTACTCTATAGCGCTGGTTGGCACAAGAAAAACGAAGCTGGCGACGCACCTTTTTATAATGCGTTAATTGACCCAATGTGCGGTTCTGGAACGTTCCTTATCGAAGCGCTATTGATGCATTGCGACTATGCCGTGGGTATCGACAAAGCTGCCAATCAATTTGGTTTTTACCAGTGGCAACATCATGACGAGACGTTATGGCAAGAGATGATCGACAATGCTCAAACGCGTTTCCGCGAAGCATTAGAGATTGCCAATGAACAGCCTGATACGTTGCCGCTGATGCTGGGCTTTGATGCTGATAGTGGTGCAATTCTTGCCACAGAAAAAAACTTAATTGCCGCAGGTTTACAAGACCTTTTACCGCTACTCGATATCGAACATCGTGCGCTTGACCAACTCAGCAACGTGCTCAAGCCATTAGTCAATGATGGTCGATTGAGCAATCCTTTGGTCATTACCAACCCACCATATGGTGAGCGTTTGGGTGATGAAGAAATGATTAAGCCGTTGTATCAAGCAATTGGGCTGATATTGCAAGATAGCTTTGCCGGTAGTGGCATTGATCCGATGCTTGGTATATTGGCCTCTCATGTCGAACAAGTAGATATTCTACCGATTAAAGAACCAAAAACCTTACGCTGTCATAATGGTGCCATCACCGTCTATTTCCGCTACGGAACGCTTATTGCTGGGCAAACAGGCAATCTTGTTAGTCGTTTTGAGAAACGCGAGATTGAAGTAGAAGATGGACAAGACTTTATTAATCGTCTGCAAAAAAACCTTGCTAAGCTTAAGAAACTGGCCAAAAAAGACAATGTAAGCAATATTCGTGTTTACGATGCTGATTTACCTGATTTCAAAGTCGCGATCGACTTATACGGTGATTATGCGCATGTGCAAGAATATGCGCCGCCAAAGACCATCCCACCTGAGACTGCGAAAAAACGCTTTAACTTGGCATTGATGGGTATTCGTGAAGTCTTTGATATTAACCGTGAACAGATCTTTATCAAAACGCGTGCCCGTCAGTCTGGTAACGATCAGTACAGCAAACAGAACACCACAGAAAAGCGTGGCAAGTTTCATGTTGCGCGCGAAGATGGTGCCTATCTGTATGTCAACTTTACAGATTACTTAGATACTGGTCTGTTTATCGATCACCGTAATATGCGTGCTCGTATCAAGGACAACAGCCGCGGTAAAGCAGTACTTAACCTGTTCGCTTATACTTGTACCGCAAGTGTGCATGCAGCGCTTGCTGGTGCGAAAAAAGTCACTAGCGTTGATTTGTCACAGAACTATCTAGATTGGGGCAAACAAAACTTTGTTTTGAACGGTTTGGACGTTAGCCGTAATAAGTACCAGTTCGTTGCTGCCGATATCTTTGAGTGGATAAAAGACAATACCGAACAGTTCGATGTTATCTTTATCGATCCACCGACCTTCTCAAACTCTAAGAAATTCCAAGGTACTTTTGATGTGCAACGTGACCATGCTGCATTGATTAATCGTGCCATGAACCGCCTAACTTCCGATGGTGTCTTGTACTTTTCTAACAACTTTACGCGTTTTGAGTTAGATGAGCAGTTGACTCAGCGTTATGACATCATTGATATCACGCAAAAAACCATTGGCTTTGATTTCAATATCAAAAAACCGATTCATCAAAGCTTTGAGATTCGTCATCGTCAAAGTTTATAATTCGAAGTTTTAGATTTATAGTTTAGGATCTAAAGTCCGTAAACAGGATTTTGATAAATAAGACTATAGATTTATAGTAGCAGCATAAGTACCTGAAACTTCTGTTTTTTGCCGAATGTATATGAAATATAACAATGGCCCAATCAGTTTTGATTGGGTCATTTTTTGTTGCTATGATAGAGCGTTACTAGGCGATGGATTTGCGCAGTTATTGCGTAAGCATCGCCTTTTTTCGATGACCTCATAAACCACTAACATCTAATAAAAAGGATAACACCATGGCTTTATCACTTAATAAAGGCGGTAATTTATCGCTAACGAAAACTGACCCAAATTTAACCAAACTACTTATCGGTCTTGGTTGGGATGAGCGTGCCACTTCTGGTGCTGAGTTCGATCTGGATGCTAGCGTATTTTTGCTAAATGGCGCAGGCAAAGTGCGCGGCGATCATGACTTTATCTTTTACAATCAGCTGAAGTCTGACAATGGCGCTGTCGAGCATACTGGTGACAACCGTACTGGCGAAGGCGACGGTGATGATGAAGTTATCAAAGTAAACCTCACTCAAGTACCTGCAGACGTAGATAAAGTAGTCGTGACAGTGACTATTCATGACGCTGCAGCGCGTAGCCAGAACTTTGGTCAAGTCGCAAACGCCTTTATCCGTGTCGTTAATGAAGAAACAGGTACTGAAGTCGTACGTTTTGATCTAGCAGAAGACTACTCTGTAGAGACAGCGATGGTGTTTGGCGAAGTATATCGTCACAACGGCGAATGGAAATTCCGTGCTGTTGGTCAAGGCTATTCAGGCGGCTTGCAAGCGATGTGTCAGCAATACGGTGTTGATATCTAAAACCATTATTTACTGGTATTTAGTCTGTTATTAGTCACTGTCATCACGTACAAAATAGCAAACCGCCATCGTTGCAAATAGTCACAATTTTTAATGGCCAAATGACTAGTAATGCTTTACGTTTCGTTTAAAATTATGCATAAAAAGTGGTTAGTAATAACTGCTTTTTTGCGGTTCATGCCTATACTAGGTAGACCTTAGCTTTACGCAACCATACAGGATGTGTCATGAGACATTTTTATTTAGACTTTATCTTTACCGCAATTGCTTTAGCAATAGCAGCATGGTGGGGATATTCACATGGCGGTATGGGTGGCATGATAGCCACTCTTTCTATTACCGCTATTTTGGCCGTCATGGAGATTTCATTATCTTTTGATAATGCGGTGGTCAATGCTTCAGTCCTTAAGGGCTGGGACGAATTTTGGAAAAAGATATTTTTAACCGTTGGTATCCTAATCGCCGTATTCGGTATGCGATTGGTCTTCCCTATTGTCATCGTCGCGGTTACTGCTGATCTTGGTATGATGGAAGTCATCAACTTGGCTTTATATAGCCCTGAAGAGTACTCGGCAAGACTGATGGCACACCATGCAGAAATCTCAGCATTTGGTGGTATTTTCTTACTATTGGTATTCTTGAACTTTATTTTTGATGACAAAGAAGTACATTGGTTTGACTGGCTTGAGAGCCGTTTAGCTAAGCTAGGTAAAGTCGATGCCATGAGCGTATTTGTAGCGCTTATCGTCTTGATGATTGCGGTATCGTGGGCTAATGCAGAGCAGTCAAGCGCTGTCCTAATCGCAGGTGTTTGGGGTATCTTGGTTTATCTGGGCGTACAGGTTGTATCAGGTATGCTTGAGGGTGACCTTGAAGAAGACCTAGAAAACGAAGAGAATGGTTCGGGCGCTGCGGCAACCAGTGCCATTATGAAAGGCGGTATCATTGGTTTCTTATACTTAGAAGTCCTAGATGCTTCATTCAGTTTCGATGGTGTGATTGGCGCATTTGCAATTACTAATGACGTGATTGTTATCATGTTAGGTCTTGCGATTGGTGCGATGTTCGTACGTTCTATGACTATCTTCTTGGTAGACAAAGGCACGCTTGACGAGTTTATCTATCTTGAGCATGGCGCACATTATGCCATCGGCGCATTGGCACTGATTATGCTATTGTCAGTGAAGTTCCATGTACCAGAGATTATCACTGGTCTGATTGGTATTGCCTTTATTGGTTGGGCGCTGCTAGCGTCACTTCAGCATCGTAAAGCTGAGAAAGCAAGCCTAAACTAAGGCATGTTCTCAGCGTAATCTGTATTCAGTGTAGTCTGTATCTAGTTATACATCTAAACAGGTCATATCATCAGGTATGGCCTGTTTTTTTGTCTCACTGTTTTTGTCATACTGTTTTTGCCACCCTATCAGGTCATATTGAAGCCCCCAAATATCGGAATAACCAATAATTGAGACAATCAATGGTTAAAGTTACGTTTGCCCTGTTACTATTACCCTATCTTCAGTTAAAATCCTCATCCTTAAATAACTTGTCGAAATAAGACCCTATAAACGATATGCAAAAAATTCTTGATGATATTGCCGCAGAAATGGCAAGTGAAACTGACCGCGGCAAAGTCGCAGATTATATCCCTCAATTGGCTCATATTGATCCTAATCAGTTCGGTATAGCCGTAGCGACTCCTGATGGGCATATGTATGCAGCAGGTGATGCAAGCACTCTGTTTTCCATCCAAAGTATCTCTAAGGTATTTACCTTAACCATTGGTCTTGGCAAGCTAGGCGATACACTTTGGACACATGTCGGGCGTGAACCATCTGGCGATCCCTTTAATTCAATTGTGATGCTAGAACACGAGTCTGGCCGACCGCGAAACCCATTTATCAATGCTGGGGCAATCGCAGTTGTCGACGCTATTATGATGGGACATGAGCCAAAAGAGACACTGGGTGAAATCCTGCAGTTTGTTCACCTCATTGCAGATGATGAGTCAATTCGCTTTGATCATAAAGTAGCGGCTTCTGAGATGGCGCACAAGGACCGAAATGCCTCTCTGGCGCACTTTATGAAATCCTTTGGTCGTTTAAGACACGATGTGGATAATGTATTAGGTACGTATTTTCATCAGTGCTCAATTGCAATGAACTGCCAACAGCTAGCTAGTGCCGGTCTTTATCTAGTGTCTAATGGAGTTGATAAGCACTCAGGAGTACGTGTAATCAATGAAAAAAGAGCACGCCGTATTAACTCATTGATGATGATGTGTGGTCATTATGATGGCTCTGGCGAATTTGCTTACCGCGTGGGCTTACCAGGCAAAAGTGGTGTTGGTGGCGGTATTTTGACGATAGCACCTGGTAAAGGTTCTATCGCGGTTTGGTCACCAGGGCTTGATCATGTAGGTAACTCTAAGCTTGGACTAAAAGCACTAGAGCGCTTCGTACAAAAAACTGGCTGGTCGGTTTTTGCAGAATAAGAGATACATGTATATTTGTCTAAATAGGTCTTTTATATAATGCCAAGCTCTCATACTAGCTGCGAAGCATATCTAAGCCATGAGTTGGTTTATTCTAAGCCCATATAGTCAGTCGGTGCTTTTTAAAGCGATTGTTTTATCTAAGCTACCTTTGTGCTAAATCCCTTTTGTATGAAACATTACTTTTCATAACAATATCTTAACGACTATTGCTAAGTTGATTAGAAATTATCAAAGATACAGAAGTATTATGTCCCTTAGTAAGCATATAGTAAGCGCACAAAATACGCCTTGCTTAGTGAGCAAACGCTTAGTATAGTAAAACCTAATGATATGCAGGGCATAGCGTACAGGTAAGTTTTTATTATTTGCTCTGAGGTATCAGTCACTGCACAACTTTTAGTTTATTTTTTATCAATCAATCCACTTAACTATTAATCCAAAGGATATTTGTATGGCTATTAGCTTAACAAAAGGCGGCAACGTAAACTTATCAAAAGAAGCGCCAGGTTTAACTAACATTACAGTCGGTCTAGGCTGGGATCCACGTGCCACTGACGGCCAAGAGTTTGATTTAGATGCAATCGGTTTCTTGATTAACGAAGCAGGCAAAGTCCGTAACGACCAAGATTTTATCTTTTTCAATAACCTAAAATCAGACAACGGCGCTGTTGAGCATACTGGTGATAACCGTACTGGCGAAGGCGATGGCGATGATGAGAAAATCAAAATCAATCTTGCTAGCATCCCAGCTGACGTCAACAAAGTAGCTATCTGTGCCATCATCTATGAAGGCCAAGCACGTAACCAAAACTTCGGTCAAGTTGGTGATGCTTATATCCGCGTTGTAAACGACAATGGCGAATCTGAAATCGCTCGTTACGACTTATCAGAAGACGGCAGCACTGAAACAGCGATGATTTTCGGCGAATTATATCGTCACAGCGGTGATTGGAAATTCCGTGCGGTCGGTCAAGGCTTCAGCGGTGGTCTTGGACCATTAGCAGCCTCTTATGGCGTAAATGTTTAACGTTAAAACCAACGTAAACGTTTAGCAAGCCAATTATCATAATCAGACGTCTGGTCATGATCTAATGAGCCATCAAGTGTGCCCCTTTAACGCATTTGATGGCTTTAAATTTAATTGGCTAATCATTACAGTCTATAGCGCAAATAAAAGCATACGCACATATTAAGAGTACTTAACAAAGATATTAGAATAAGGATTTGCAAGCCATGGCCGCAACATTCAGTTTAATCGGTACTATTGAACCTTTTTTGCATTGTAATCTTAAAAAAGGCGATTCAATTTATTGTGAAGCCAATGCGATGGTGATGATGGAGTCCAATCTTGAGCTGAAAGGTAAGCTACAAGGCGGCCTAATGCAGTCACTGATGCGCCGCTTTGCAAACGATGAATCGTTGTTTCAACAGCAGATTGAGGCGGTTAATGGTGAAGGCGACTGTCTGCTTGCACCTACGCTCGATGGTGATATGCAAATCATAGAAGTTGGCAAACAGCAGTATACATTGAGTGATGGTGCGTTTGTCGCGGCCCAAACTGGCGTCGATATCAGAGCCAATATTCAGCGCAACTTAGGCGGTGCAGTATTCGGTGATACAGGCGGCTTTATGGTGATGCAGACCCAAGGCCAAGGCCAAGTCGTGGTATCTGGTTTTGGCTCGTTGTTTGAGATTGATGTCACACCAGACAAAGACGTCATTATTGATAACGGTCATGTGGTCTGCTGGGACTCAAATCTTGAATACAAACTGTCAGTTTCGACCAGTAAGAAAAAAGGCATCATGAGCAATATCATCAACTCTGTCACTAGTGGCGAAGGTATGGTTCTGAACTTCTCAGGAAGTGGCAAAGTCATTATTTGTTCACGCAATCGTGACAGTTATCAAGGTTGGATACAAAGCGTCCTAGGTAGTAGCTCAGGCGGACGTGGCGGCGGTGGTGGCTTCTTAGACAATATCTTATAGTGCATTTCGCAATTTATCACATTCTTTAGCATTATTTTTAAACGGTTTTACTCACAATTATTATAAGGATACTCACATGGCAGTTAGTCTTCAAAAAGGTCAAAAAATCTCCCTAAGCAAAGAAGCTGGCGGAGAGCTGACTCAAGTTAAATTGGGTTTAGGTTGGGATGTCGCTCAAGGGCCACAGGATAAAAAAGGTGGCTTCTTAGGAAAATTATTCGGCGGCGGTTCTGGTGGCGACTCTATCGATTTAGATGCTTCATGCATCATGTTCGATGCTAACAAGCAAGCGGTCGATGCCATTTGGTTCAGTCAGCTAAAATCGAAAGACGGCAGTATCGTGCATACTGGCGATAACCGTACTGGCGACGGTGATGGCGATGATGAAGTCATCAATGTTGATCTCTCAAGAGTACCTGCCAATGTGGTCTCATTGGTATTTACGGTCAATAGCTTTACCGGTCAAACGTTTGAGACAGTAGAAAATGCGTTTTGCCGTATCGTTAATGCCAATAATAACAGTGAAGTAGCACGTTATAACTTGTCTGCCCAAGGTGGACACACAGCAATGGTAATGGCAAAAGTTTATCGTCATAATAATGAGTGGAAAATGCATGCGATTGGCGAGACAGCTTCTGGCCGCACCTTCCATGATTTAATGCCTGCTATCACACCGCATGCATAATTGACTGAAGACTTAGCTGGATTATTACCAATCTAGTTAAATAGTTTATTTCAAAAAAGAGCGGCCCATCTATCAATAGTTGGGCCGCTCTTTTTTGCTTGTTATCTATAGTTAAGAATACTATTTACGTCCACGCTTCCAGCTAAAGCCCCAGTTAAATGCTTTGTCCATTTCTTGATGACCTTTGAAATATTGGTTGATACGCTCAACATTGATACTGCCTTGCTGATTGACCAAACGGGCAATGGCACACATCGGTAAGTTACCAGCACCTTCGGTCAAACGTGTCTCAATCGGTGATTGCTCTGGCACATGGATAGTCACGACCCCATCGGTTTTTTCCCAGTTAGGTGCGCCTTCGTAGATAAATGCAAAGATGAATACCTCTTCAATCTGCGACCATTGCTGACCATTGATATCCAGCCATTCACCGCCACTTACCTGCCCCGTTCTATCATCCGCACGTAGGCAAACATAAGGCGCTGATTGCAAGCTACCAAAGCGATTGCCCAATGCTTGAATAAGGGTTTTTTCACCATTTTTTAGATGAATCATAGCACCCACATCTAAATCGATACCGCTTGATTGATGCTGCTTAAACAGATCTCCCAGTATGCCTTTCTTGGGCGCTGCTTTATCACTTTGAGGGCGTTGGTTCCAGTCTAAATTGACTGATATTTTGCCAAAGTCATCACGTTTTTTAAGATTAATGCTAGATTGGTTTTTTGTTAATGTTATTTTACTTAGGTTAATCGAAGGGTTAGCAGGAATCGGTGGCGGGTTGTTAGCTTGAGACGTGTTGCCTGCTTTTTGCGTATTGATTGGGCGCTGCGTATTGATAGGTTGAGGTTGGTTTGGTGCAGGATTATGATTTTGGGCAGGTGCCTCATCAGCGATTTCCACACCGAAATGCTCAGATAAAGGTTTTAACCCTCCCTCAAATCCTTGGGCGATAAAACGAAATTTCCAGTTTCCTTCTCTGCGATAGCATTCAGCCAATATAATGGCTTTTTCATTACGTCCAGCGCTACTCAGTGGACAGGTCATCAGCACTTGACTGCCCTGCAAGACTTGAATGTCCACATCGCCAACTTGTGACAATGTTTGCGCACTAGAGAACGCTAGGGCAATTTTCTCAATAGTTGCAGGCTGTGCAGGCAAATTGACATCAAAAAACCCATCACTGTCATGACCACGGAAGCTAACACTACCATCATCGCTACGTGTCTGACCATAAAATATCATGTCACCATCACCGCGTACTTTGCCGTCAGTAGTCAGGCGATAAGCGGCACAATCGATGGCATTTTGGCTTAAAATACGAATGCTAATATTGTCAGTTGGTAGTGGCGCATTGGCACCTGCAATTAGTTTTTGAGGTTGGTTTTGACTCATCATACGTCCTTTAGATTATTTATTATACTGTTGTCATTGTCATGCCGACTATCATCATATAGTAGCATGGATATTATGAAAGTTTTGAACCAGACAATCGCGATATAAGCGATAAAGTCATCCTTACAAATCCCTATGACTATTTTATTAGAGGCGTTTATAACGCATATCATTTGTATATAATACGTCCTATTAAACCGTATACCTTTGCTAATATTACTACTAGATTTGCAGTAGCAATATTGACTTGCCCATTCCCCTACATCTAATGATAACGCTGAGAGAATTATGAATAATCTTGCTGACAATAGTAACCCTTCAATACCAGTAGCGGCGTGGTTAGCTGAAGGACAATCTAGCCAGCGTGATATGTTAGAGAGCTTACAAAGTCTAAAGAACAAATCAAATAAGCCCTTTCAAGTTATTGCCTCACACCGTCATAATAGACCTGAGATTTTCGAATTTGCCGATATGGTTTATCGTGAGCCATCTGATTCAGACGTAGATACTGATAACCAGACGACTAGCGAAACTGCTATACCTCGCTGGCAGTTCGTATTGGAACAAGCTCAAAAGCATAACGTAAAAGTACTACTGACTGGGCGCAATGGTATTGACTATGAAGCGCATCGTGAAAAATTTGACGCTGCTGGTATTCGCTTATTGACGGGCGCAACCAGCGTAACAGCACTAGAATCAATCGATGATAAATTTGCTTTTATGCAGCATTGTCACACTCATAACATTCCAGTGGCAGACGCATGGCGATTTGATAATACTACTGAGCTTGAGGCTTTATTAGCTGAGCATGGCGACCAAACTCTATGTGTGAAACCTGTCGTCGGTATTTTCGCCCAAGGGTTTTGGCGACTAGACACGGGTAAAGCATATGACGAGCAATACGATAGCTTTGAGCACTTGTATTTCACTGAAGAGAAAAAAATAAATACAGCCCAATTTGTGAATGCCTATACCAATAGCCAAATGGTACACGAGCGACCTATTCCAATGCTACTCATGCCTTACCTATCTGGACAAGAGTATTCTATCGATGTGGTCTGTGAATATGGTGAAGTCCTAGCTGCTGTCACTCGTCATAAAACCGGAAAAATACAACACGTTGGTTATGAGCAGTCTGTCATGGATGTCGTAATCCCACTAATTAAGGCTTTTGGCTGTGATGGTATCGTCAGTGTACAGACCAAAGCTGACGATAGCGGTCAGCACCGTGTTCTTGAGATTAATAGCCGCCCATCAGGTGGTATTGGGTACACCTCTCATAGTGGGATCGACTTGACGCAAGTTGGATTTTCTTATTGGTTAGGCTTGTCAGAGAAACCTAACTTAGAGACCAATATTCAGCATATTGAACCATGCCAAGTACGTTCTATTATGATGAGTGTTAAAATTGAAAAGGATGATGAATAAATAGCCCGCTAAGCATGCATATGATTAGTAAATGATTTGAACAAACACGAAAAAAGGTTTTTAGATATTAATCTAAAAACCTTTTTTTGGCTTCGTTTCTAAGGTGTATTGAAAACGAACGCTTTGAATTATTCACCAAACGCTAGTGTTGTTTGCTTAGGTGCGTTTTTAGAAGCAATGAACCATAACAAGCTCAATACAACGGCTGAACCGATGAAAATCATAATAGATGAAGAAATTGCACCTGCATGTGTATAGTCCATCGGCATCACATGATCAGTCATTGTCATTTCCATCGCGGCTATACCAGTGTAATGCATACCACAAACAGCAAGACCCATGATAAATGCACTACCAAAACGCTGTAATGAACCACGCAAATTAAATGCCAACCATAGTGCAGCGATAGCGGCTGCAATAGCAATCACAATTGATACCATTAATAACGGTATATTGTATGACATGGTAGCGTCCATTTGCATAGAGGCCATACCTGTATAATGCATAGCTGCCACACCAAGTCCAGTAAGCACGCCACCGCCGATCAGTTTACCAATGCTTGAATCACCGCGACCTACGATAAGGACACCAACAGCAACGAAACAAATCGCAAGTAGCATTGAGACAATCGTTAACCCTAGATCATAGGTAACAGGCATTTTCATATCAACTGCCATCATACCGATATAGTGCATAGACCAAATCGCACCCCCGATTGCAATCGAAGATAGCGCAACCCAAAAATATAAATCTGTTCCTGGCTTGGCAGAAGGAACTCGAATAGCTAAGTTTAGGCCGACATAAGAACCAAACACTGCAATGGCGTATGAGACCAACACCAAAAGTAAGTTATATTCAACTTCAATCATTTTTTTGCCTTTTATCTATCATAAAAACTGAGCCAAATAACGTTACTTCAATCACAACACAGTGCGTCATTCGCTCATTAGTATTTGTTTTACACAGACATTAGATTATCTATGCATAATATTTTTACCCAATGGTAAATTCGCAAATGTTGGTACTGCCCGCACCACAATTGGTTTCTTTAACCTGAACCATATCGACAGCAGGATTGCTTGCTAAAAAGCCTTCTATATAACCTACAATAAAATGGCATCCTGAGTGATTATGGTCTGACGATTTACAAAACGGACATTTGATTAAATAAATTACATTGTTCTTTGCTTTAACTTTAGAAAGTCCCTTTAGTGCTGGCACAAGTTCGCGAGTAATCGTAGTAGGCATCTTTAACGGACTACCAAGTGAATAATCACGTTGGTAAATACCGCCGCCAACCTTACGGCCCAACTCGTGCAATGCAGTCGTGCGTTGATCACTAGGCAAACTATCTTCATACTGACCGACAATATCTGCTATTTTAGGGTAGTACGCACCTATGGCTGATAGAACGCTCTTCTCATCCAATGTCTTTTTTGCAGGGGCAGCCGACGAGCCACCCTCGTCATCTATTTCTAGATTAAAAAGCGTACATCCTTCGATCGAAGATAAGTCATCGATTAAATCTTCCTGCGTTTTAGACCCCAGACTTCTTGCGATCACGTGAATGATATTACCACCATTCTCTGAAGCCTCCTGTCTTTGGGAGACTAGCTGATAACCTGCTTTGATAAGCGGCGAAATAACATTGACCAAACGAATACGTTCAGAAGACGTTTCTAATGCACAAGAGAATTTCATAGAGCACTCCTTTTCTTAAAATACTGCTACGCTTTCTTCTATCAAGCTCTCTACATAAAGTAATTAACAAATATGAATAACGTTTTAAAGATCCGGCCAACTGACTTTCTCACAATATAAAAAATATTCAGACATCAACCACACAATAGTTTTTGTATATCTTTTATATTATAAGAAATGAAATATATTCAGTAGATGAAACTTCAATTTTATAGTTATTAAGCATATAAACGTTTTAACAACTAGAAATTCATTAATCTTAAAGCAGTAATGAGCTTGAAAACAAGATTGAGATAAATATGTTTAAATAAACTACTATTCTTAAATTCTTATGATAACACTTACTCACAGTGAAGTTACTAAATAGCAATAGATTTTGATTGTATTATTACTGGAATTTTGTTTTGTAGCAATACACTATAAGGTATTGTCCGATAAATGGTTACATTAGCCGACAAATGGCTAGAGTATAGAACCATATCGTTGTTCTATAAAAATAATGTATTATTTAAAAAATCTTGACAACTATTTGTATCTATCTATTTTGATATTTCTACTATGCAATTAACCTTAACTATTTATTAAAACATCTATTACTGTTTTCTCTTGGTAGAATGATAGGTTCAAAATAAAGTCAAAACCCTTTATGTGGCCAGACTTTAGTCGCAAAGATAAAATCATTAAACAATAAAAATAATTATAATCGCGCAAATAAACTAAGGAAATGTGATGTCGAAGCAAGTCGAATTAGTGCTAGGAGCCAATACGGTTATCGAAAACACCAAATGTTCGATCGCATTTTCTACTACTAAACCATTAGAGTTTGGACAGCAGCTTGGACTATTGTGGTTGCCATTAGATGCCAATCGTAAAGCAGTTTGTAGTCCTGCTTATTTATATGAGTCTAAAGACTGGGCTCAACTTGATAACAAGGATAATCCAAGTACATGGCAGTTAGATTTACCCCAGTTATTTGATACACTTGGCGTTAATTTCTTACAACTGATTGCTTATGTTTATCATGATCCAAGCCTGAACTTGCCAGCGGTAGAGTTAAACGACGTAAGCCTCACGCTCAACAACGGGGATATTCACTATAACTTCATAACAAACGAGCGGCATGTCAAAGCGGCGATTATATTAGAAATATATCAGCGTAATGGACAGTTCAAATGTCGGGCGCTTGGTGAGGCATCAACCCAAGGCTTGGCGAGCCTTGAACATCATGTACAGGTTAGTCTGGATGTTCGTCCACCTAGCACACATATGCTTACTCAAGAAGCGCAACAGCAGCAGCGTACTCAACCAAACAATGAAGCTCGCCCTCCTCGTCAAGTACAAGCAGGCGAGACTTGGACAGGAACAGCGTTTGCTATTGATCCCTATCATTTGCTCACCTGCTATCATGTGATTGAGTCAGCAGCGATGGTTGGCGTACGTCAGCAAGGTCATCCTGATCGCGAGGCACAAGTTGTACTTAGCGATGTCGGAAGCGATTCAGCTATTATTAGAGTTAGTGATCCTTTGCCTAGCTACCTTCCATTAGCGCAGCAGTGTGTTGATATATTGGGTGAGACCATTACCACACTAGGGTTTCCGTTGTCAGGACTGAGTAGCCAACTGCAAGTCACTCAAGGCTGTATATCAGGATTGACAGGTTTAAATAACGATATCCGTCATATGCAATTCACCGCACCCATTCAGCCTGGATCTAGTGGTAGTCCTTTATTATTGCCGACTGGAGAGGTCGTCGGCATGGTCACATCCAGTCTGGTTCATGAACATGCACAAAACATGAACTATGCGGTGAAATTTCAGTTATTATCTGCCCTACTGGCGAGCGCTGGCATCAGTTTGGAGAACACGTCTGATTTGACCAGTGCTACGCCTCTTACAACACCTCAGCTAAGCAAGCAAAGTCGCAGTGCCTTATGGCTGGTTGGCTGTCAGGGTTAAGAAATCTATTCGATATATAAATAAAAGCGCCAAGGAATATGAATGTTAAATGAGCAACACAGTACGACCATCACCCTACCCCGTGGTACGCTAGATCTGACTTATCAAACCAACTCAGCCACTAATAAATCAGCCACCAATAAAAATGGCACCGAACAACACGACCATTATCAGTTAGAAGATTTGCTTGGGTTTGCACAGCGTATTAATCCAAAGCGTGCATTTTTGTTTGTCTCAAAAGTGCTAGGTCGTCATATTCCCGTTGCGCCAAGCATCATGCGAGAGGCATTCACTGATTTGGCTAACTTAGTGCCTAGTGACTTGGCTGAACCAGTACTAGTCATCGGTATGGCAGAGACCGCGGTAGGTCTATCTGCTGGCGTCCATCACGCATTGCAAACGCGCTATCCTCAAGCTCTGCTATTAAACTCTACGCGTCATGCACAGCACGATGAAAGTAGTGATCCGAATGGTACCGACTCCTTGCTGACGACATTTTGTGAAGACCACAGTCATGCTAGCCAGCATTTGATTTATCAGAGCAAAGATAGCGTTACTCAAGCGCAGCTACTGGCCAGTAAAACATTAATTATGGTCGATGATGAAGCCTCAACGGGCAATACCTGTGTTAATGTCGTCACTGCCTTACGTGAAGCAGGACTGAGCCAGTTAGAGCAAGTGCATCTAACAACATTAGTCGACTGGTCATTAGATCAAGAAAAACCTAATCCACAGTCAGATGCTAAGCCTGCACGTATGGCGGATCGTCTCGCTGGTATTGAGTTTCATCGCCATCATTTACTGTCTGGTGCATGGCAATGGACAGATGCTCCTAATCCTGAACCCATTATAATGCCATCAGTTGATACTACTGCTGCTGGTAGTCAAGCGCTCGATGATACGGGTAACTGGGGGCGTTTTCCAACGCTAGACAGTACAGAGGGTTTTGCTAACTATCTTTCGAGTTTTCAGGCTACATTTACGCGCTTCGATGGCCAAGAAACCTTTGATGTTACTCAGCTACCAAAAAGAATCCTAGTATTGGGTAGCAATGAGTTTGTTTGGTTGCCATTTCTATTGGCTGAATGGCTTGAAACAGAGTCCGACAAGCTCAACGACGATACAGCGTCCAGTATTAATTTTAGTGCATTAACCCGCTCACCGATTGCGCTTGGTGGAGCGATTACCACGATGCTGAGCTTCAGCGATAACTACGGGCTTGGTATGACCAATTTTGCTTATAACGTTGAGCCTAGTGATTGGGATTTGATAGTGTTGTGTATAGAAACATCAGCTGATAGTGTCGATGCTATGTGGCGAGGTTTGGATAACGTGCTGGTGGTGAGCCCTAATCTTTAAATTGCTCTCTAACTTTCAAACCTATTATTGACGGACGACACCATGACTACCTCATTTTTTAAAGCCAACCCAGACATTATTAAGCCTTATGCCTTGATGGATTTGGACGACACGCTATTCCAAACCCAGCGCAAAATTGATGCATGGGACTTGCCCACTACTGAACCTGAAACTTTGGTATGTGCGACGGTCAATAAACAAGACGAGCCTTTGAGCTTTATGAGCCAGCGTCAAGCAATCTTTTTTAACTGGCTACTTGCTAGCACTGAATTAATTGTAGTGACGGCGCGGGATCGTAGTGAAATAAAACGCGTCAAGCTGCCGTTTGATAGTTGGCAAGTATTAACTCATGGGGCGATTATTTTAACGTCTGACGGAGCACTTCTGAGCAGGTGGCAGCAGCATATGTATAGTAAGCTCGCGCCATTGCAAGATAAGCTTAACCAGTTAAGTCAATTGTTTGCCAGTCATAGTCAAAGCGAGCAAAGTCATTTAGTATTTACACCGCATATTGATAGCTTTAACAATGGTTCTATTGATGAAGAGCTAACCATTTATCTGGCTATCAAACATGCGCAGAAAGATCATCAAGCGCTCGTAGATTTAGCTGAGAAACTGCCCACTTTGATACGTGATTTTGATCAAGATTTCTATGTACATGTGAATGCTAATAACCTAGCGATATTGCCTCATGCGGTTCATAAGCGTCATGCGGTACAGTTTTTATTAGAGCATCATTTAGACCATCAGCGTCCCAGTTTTGGTTTTGGTGATAGCTTGGCAGATTTGCCTTTTCTGCAACTACTTGACTGGTACGGTATGCCAAGCCGCGGTCAGATGCACGAGCAATATCAGTCTTAGTCATCTGTCTAATTATTTGGGCTAAACCATCTGTTTAAACCATTAGCCTAAAAAATCAGCCCAGAAAATTAGTCCAAAAAACAGTCACAGAACCTCTCTTTTATCATCACGAGTGCCATTATTCATATTATGACTTTACCTAACATACAGACTAATAGAGCCGATTTAAAAAACTATGGCTCAGGCAGCTACCTTGCAAGCGATGTCACTGTCCTACTCGATATGGTGGATAAGGACGCGGTTGCTGATGTGCCAGTCAGTCAAAAAGAAGTGCTTATCCAAAGTGGACAACGCCATTACTCTGACATGCTGACCTTGGAGCAAGCGCCTACTGCAATGCATGAGCAGCTATACATACAGGCATTAGAACAAGGCTCAACAAGGACCGCGACCGATATCACTCATTTGTCTCATACGCTACATCATGTTTTTCAGCAGAATGTGAGTGATGAGCACCCACTGGTTTTGGTCAGTTTAGTGCGAGCTGGTCTACCGATTGGTGTGTTATTGCAGCGTGCGCTGTCGGATACAGACAATAGCTATCACCTGCCAAGTGTACATTATGGCATCAGTATCATTCGAGATCGCGGTCTTGATCCAGTGGCTCTGCAAATGCTACTGGAAGCTTATCCAAACAGTCCAATCGTATTCGTCGATGGTTGGACAGGTAAAGGGGCCATCTATCGAGAGTTGGCTCGTAGTCTAGAGACGTTTAGCGATTCTACTCATGCTAATTTTGCCAACATTTTTCATCAAGGCTCTGACGTCATTCCGTTACTAACCCTTGCCGATCCGGCTGGCGTTGCTTGGCTCGCGGCTAGTGAAGAAGACTGGTTGATCCCATCGGGTTTGTTAAATAGCACCGTATCAGGATTAATTTCACGTAGCTTGTATACAGAGCCTTCATCAGGCCTGCATCGCAGTGTCTTTTATGATGATTTAATTGAGGTAGATCACAGTTTGGCATTTATTGAACGTATCGATGCCGTGAGACGTTCATTGGCTACCACTCTAGCGCGTTTACCGACTTACCAGCAGCCACGCTACCGGACTGCGGCGTTGATAGAGACGTTGGCCGCAGATTATTATATCGTCAATCGCAATCGTATTAAGCCGACTATTGCCGAGGCAACACGTGCCATATTACGCCGCGATCCAGAGCGTATATTACTCGCTACTGCTGAGCACCCTGATACCATACTGCTACGCCATTTATGTGCACAACGAAACATCACTATCAGTGTATTAGGTGATAAAATACTGCCTTATCAAGCCATCACGCTTATCAAGCAGCGCTCCCAAGACACTTAATACATTTAACAGTATTAAATACTTTCTTTTTCGCTCTCTTATACCCTCTACTTATGATGCCAATTATGTCAGATATGCTAAAAACTGAGTCAGACCTTTACAATGATACCCAATCTTATGCGCATCTGATCACTGAGCGTCATGCGATGGTCAAACCGCACACGCACCATCCATATCAGCTCGGTGCTAGCTTGTACATGCCTGCGACTCGCCAAGATATTTGGCAAGTCATCAAGCGAGATAAACTACCGACGATTAATAGTATTATTATCTGTCTAGAGGATGCGGTCAGTCAGCAGGATGTTGAGTTAGCGCTTGAGCGTTTGCGAACTCTACTGGATACTTGGGCTGAGCATGTGAATAGCATTAATGCGCCATCTAAATCGGCGAAAATTCATGCTCAGCATCCGACACGTCCACTGGTCTTTATACGTCCACGTAGCCCGATGATGCTACAGCAATTGGCTGATTATGCCCATATCGATCTTATCGATGGTTTCGTCATGCCAAAAGTCGATATGTATAGCCTATCTAACTGGCGCATGGCTTGTCAGAACCTAAAAGTAGATCAACTACTTATGCCGACGCTCGAAACCGCCGCGCTGTTTAATCCGCATCACAATCAAGAACTTGCCATCGCTTTTAAAGAAGCGTTTAGCCAACCAGTTTTTGCATTGCGTATCGGCGGTAATGACTTGTTCGCAGCATTGCGCTTACGCCGCCCAAAAAACAGTATTGTCTATGACTCGCCTATCGGTACGTTGGCTTATCAAATGCTTGGCTGTTTTGTGCCGCATGGTTTTTATCTTACCGCGCCAGTATTTGAGTATTTAGATCAGCCGACGCTGTTTATGCAAGAGCTAAACCGAGATGTCAGCTTAGGGATGGTGGGCAAAACTGTCATTCATCCAAGCCAAATCGCCCTAGTACAGCAAGCTTATTGCGTACCATTGAGTACATTGGATGAAGCACAAGCGATCCTTCACACTGAGGCTAAAGCAGTATTTAAGTACAATAATACGATGCTAGAGCCTGCGACGCACCGTGCTTGGGCGACTGAAATCGTCAATCGTGCAGAAGCCTTTGGAACCATTGATGACGGACATAGCCAATACAGCTCACGAATGTAACTGTCATCGCTAATACAGATAACTGTCTGCTATTTAACAACTTACACCATACAAAAAGCCGCTATCAAATGACAGGTAGCGGCTTTTTTATATGGATATTTGCTTAGGATTTTCTATAGATATAAGGCTTTAAAGCTCTCGAACAGTATCTATATTAAGCACAACTTTCCAAAAACTGACGAAGTACCTGGTTCACTTGATCAGGCTCTTCTACTGTCGATGTATGACCCGCACCTTTAATAATAGCAAGCTTGGACCCAGCGATAGCAAAATGCATGCGTTCAGATTTGGCATAAGGCGTGGCGGCATCTTCATCACCTACCACAATCAATGTTGGCGTTGTAATCTCACCCAACTGCTCATAAGTACCTGTACGCTCAATCACGCCCATTGTTGCTTTGACCACACCGCCCTTGCGATTGCTTTGTAGCATCGTTAGCCACTGCTTACGGTCAGATTTACGCAGCTTGTCTGCCAAAAACGTACTGCCAAACATGATTGGCATCACTTTATTACTCACACGTTTCATACCTAACCAGCGAATCGCTTTAACCAGCTTGCGATACTGAGGTATGTTTTTTGGATCTTCAGGGTCAGCAGAAGTTTCTAACAGCGTTAATGACAACAGTAACTCAGGGCGTTTGAGCGCAATACGTTGAGCCACGAACCCGCCCATAGATAGCCCAACAAAGTGACATTCATCAATACCAAGCGCTGCAAGTAAGCCAAGCGTATCGTCAGTCAGCGTCTCCATATCATAGCCAGATTTGGTAACCTGCGACTGACCTTGCCCGCGAAAATCAAAAGCAATACAACGATAGTCTGTTTGAAAATGCTCTACTTGCTTATCATACATCTGTGAGCTCCACAGTAGACCATGAGCAAATACGATAACGGGCTTTTGTGTGTCATTCGGTGCGCTGTCTTCGTAATAAATATCAGCGTTATTTACAGTGATAGTTGGCATAACCACATCCTTGTTTGATCAATGAAAGTTCGAGCGTACCCTTGTGTCTTTTACGACTCTTTTACGCTCAACCTGGCATATTAGCATAATCCATTAGCCCCTTAGGTCATAGCCTTTTTACGAGCCAGTCGTTTTGTCCCATTAGCTAGCATCAGCTTTTACGATAGAATAGTAAAGTTTACCAGTATTTAGATGTGTCTTAAGCGCCCACAAAACACGCTTTTATAATCATAGCAAGCTGCTATAGTAATCAGCATTGAACCATTTTTACCTTTATCTCAAAGTATTGTCATCGATACAGAATATTAAAACAGTCATTTAAAATAAGGAAATCTCAAATGTCACAGTCTCTCGTCGATTATCAAGTTGCAGAGCACATTGCTACCATTACCTTTAACGATCCAAAAAGCTTAAACGCTTTTGGCACCCCTTTAAAAAACCAAGTCTTGATAGCGCTAGATAAAGCGGCTGCAGATGATCAAGTACGGGTGATTATTTTGCAAGGGGCTGGTGGTAACTTCTCAAGCGGCGGCGATATTAAAGAGATGTTGTCTGAAGGATTAGACAAGGATATTGTTTCAAACAAATTAAGAGGTATGGTAGAAGGCGCAGGCGAAGTCAGCTTAAAATTACGTCATATTCATAAGCCGATTATTGCCAAATTAGAAGGTGCCGTAGCTGGTGCTGGCATGAACTTGGCGCTTACTTGTGACTTCCGCATTGCCGCAGACAATGCGAAGTTTGTACAAGCGTTCGTTAATATTGGCCTAGTTCCAGATGCAGGTGGTATTTACTTATTAAACCAATTGGTTGGTGCAGCAAAAGCGACTGAGCTTGTGATGCTAGGAGATAAACTAAAAGCCGAAGACATGGCACGCTTAAACCTAGTGAACAACGTGGTAAGTATTGACGAGCTAGAAGCCACCGTACAAGCATTGGCGCTACGGTTGAGCCAGCTGCCAGGCAAAGCATTGGCCGCTATGAAAGAGAGCTTCAACGTACACGCCTTCGCTGGTTTGAGCGCAGCGTTAGATACGGAAGTTGAGCAGCAGACCGTAATGGCAAAAACTGATGACTTTATCGAAGGGGTTAGCGCCTTTATCGCAAAGCGTAAGCCTGTATATCAAGGTAAATAGCAAATTAAATAACGATACCATCAAAAAAGGGCTGCCAGTATGGTAGCCCTTTTTTTGTCAACGCCTTTAATTAAGAAGCGGACGCGGGTTTAGAATGATGAGGTAAAGCAAATATCTTGTCAAAAATCAGAGTAAACGTAAACGTATAAACTAAGAAAAACAGCAGTAGCGCTACTTCCATCATAAAGGCTTTTACTAGACCAACATCGTACCAAATCATATATAGTGGCAAGCAGATCAACACCAACCCACCTTCAAAACCAAAAGCATGAACACTGCGTATCCATAACGTGCGACGTACAATGCGCCTGCGGCGTTCCCATGCTTCAAAAGCGGTATTATATATAAAGTTCCAAACGACGGCTGCAACCGACATCATTACGGCGATTGGTAAGGATTCTGATGCATCACTGTGACTGAGTTTCATCAATATAAGGGTAGATAAGATAATCGCGATAATTTCGAAAGCGGTCACATAAATTAAGCGACGTTTGAGCGGTGATAAGGTCATCAACCAAGACTCCAAAGCACCTGTATTTAAACAGCAAGGTGCATGTCAAAGTATCGGTCCGTCCCGAGTTAGAAAAGATAAATAAAGTGCAGAGCCACGGTTTCCGCCTGCCCCTATATTATACAGAAACCAGACTCAAAAATCAGTGAGCACATTTGTAAATAGACGTAAGCCGTTTTATTAACGATTATCGCCTGTTTTAGCCGGACTATTTTGCTGGTAGACCCCATTTATTGGTTTCAGGCTTGGTATCACTCGCTAGGAATACTAGCAATATAATAGAGCCTATCAGTGGCACTATCCCTATCAAAAACCACCATCCTGAGCGGCTAGTATCATGTAAGCGGCGGATAGTCACGGCAAGACCAGGCAGAAATAAACCAAGTGCCGCTACTATGTAAAATAAACCTGTCTCTGAGCTGAATATTAATGCGTCTAGCAGCATTGCAACGATCATCACCCCTATTTGCACTAGAAAGAAATACCAATACTCCTTACGGCGAGCACGACCAGAAAAATTCGTGTAATTTCTCATGCCCTTTTTAAACCAATCAATGATGCCATAATTTGCTTCAGCACTGTGATTATTAGCCATCGTAGCTCTAGGCAATGGCGGCGGTGTCGCTTTATCGAGCTTGATATTATTTTCCATAGGGTTTTTTATCTCAGTCGTGAAAAGTAGAAATCGTCAGTGAAAATTATCAACCATTGGTTTTGATTATAGATACTCAATAAAAGTTTGTAAATGAATACTAGTTTTCTTAGAGTCATCAATAAAAAACCCCGCATCATGACGATACGGGGTTTTATTTACTTAAAAACGTTTTGCTTAAGCTGCAACCAAAATTAGGTTAACTGAGCGACGTTAATCTTGTCTGCTTCTTCAGTATAGTCTTCCATACGGTCGAAGTTCATGTATTGATAGACTTCATCACCCATGCTGTTTAGCATGCCAGCATACTGCTGATACTCATCGTTAGTCGGCAGTTTACCAAGTACCGCTGCGACTGCTGCAAGCTCTGCAGAAGCTAGGTATACGTTAGCGCCTTGACCTAGACGGTTCGGGAAGTTACGAGTTGAGGTCGATACGGCAGTAGATTTCGGTGCGATACGTGCTTGGTTACCCATACATAGTGAACAACCTGGCATTTCAGTACGAGCGCCGGCTTGTGCATAGATGTTGTAGTAACCCTCTTCCATCAACTGGCGTGCATCCATCTTAGTAGGTGGTGCAATCCATAGACGAGTCTTCAAGCTACCTGCTGGTACGTCTTGTAGCAATTTACCAGCGGCACGGAAGTGACCGATGTTAGTCATACATGAACCAATGAATACTTCATCAATGGTATCACCAGCCACGTCTGCTAGCGTTTTTGCATCATCTGGATCGTTCGGGCAGCAAAGGATAGGCTCTTTGATTTCGCTCATATCGATAGTGATGTCGATCGCGTATTCAGCATCGTCGTCAGCACGCATGAGGCTTGGGTTAGCCAACCACTCTTGCATTTGCTCAACACGGCGGCTGATCGTACGTGCATCGCCATAGCCTTCTGAGATCATCCACTTAAGCAGCGTGATGTTTGAGTTTAGGTACTCAGTCACTGATGCTTCAGACAAAGTGATGGTACAACCAGCAGCACTACGCTCAGCTGAGGCATCAGATAATTCAAACGCTTGCTCAGCGGTCAAATCTTCTAGGCCTTCGATTTCAAGAATACGGCCGTTGAACTCGTTGATTTTACCTTTCTTATCAACCGTCAAGTAACCTTCTTTGATCGCTTGATAAGGGATAGCATGTACTAGGTCACGTAGGGTGATACCAGCTTGACGCTCACCAACAAAACGAACACGGACAGATTCAGGCATATCAAGTGGCATTACACCAGTTGCAGCTGCGAAAGCAACTAGACCAGAACCCGCTGGGAACGAGATACCCATTGGGAAACGAGTATGCGAGTCACCACCAGTACCAACGGTATCTGGAAGTAGCATACGGTTCAACCATGAGTGAATGATACCATCACCTGGACGTAAGCTTACGCCGCCACGGTTCATGATAAAGTCAGGTAGTGTGTGCTGAGTCTCTACGTCAACTGGCTTTGGATAAGCCGCAGTATGACAGAATGACTGCATCACTAGGTCTGCTTGGAAACCCAAACATGCCAAGTCTTTTAGCTCATCACGTGTCATCGGACCAGTGGTATCCTGAGAACCGACCGTAGTCATCTTAGGCTCACAGTACATACCTGGACGTACGCCTGTCAGGCCACAAGCTTTACCAACCATTTTCTGTGCAAGCGTAAAGCCTTTACCGGTATCAGCTGGCTCTTCTGGCTTAGCAAAGATGTCTGAATGACCAAGACCCATGTATTCACGAGCACGGTTAGTCAAACCACGACCAACGATTAATGGAATACGGCCGCCAGCACGAACTTCATCAAGCAATGTTGGTGAGTTTAGTGAGAACGTTGATAGTACTTCATCAGAGTCATGCTTAGTGATTTTGCCTTCGTACGGATAGATGTCAAATACATCGCCCATGTTTAGGTTATCAACTGCCACTTTTTCGATTGGCAATGCGCCAGAATCTTCCATCGTGTTGAAGAAGATAGGAGCGATATTGTTACCAAGTACTAGACCGCCGCCACGCTTGTTTGGCACGTTAGGGATATCTTCACCCATCAACCAAAGTACTGAGTTGGTTGCAGACTTACGGCTAGAACCAGTACCAACAACATCACCAACATAGGCTAGCGGATGGCCTTTTTCTTTAAGCGCTTCGATTTGCTTCATTGGGCCAACAACGCCCTCTTCGTCAGCATTGATGCCGTCGCGAGAGTTTTTGTGCATGGCTAGTGAATGTAATGGGATATCAGGACGGCTCCATGCGTCTTGCGCAGGTGATAAGTCATCCGTGTTGGTCTCACCAGTTACTTTAAACGTCGTGTAAGTGGTTTTCTTTGGTACTTCAGCACGGTTCAAGAACCATTCTGCGTCAGCCCAAGACTGAATCACTTCTTTCGCAATAGTGTTGCCAGCTTCTGCTTTTTCAGTCACGTCATTGAACGCGTCAAATACTAGCAAAGTTTTCTTTAATGCTTCAGCAGCGTCTTGTGCAACTTCGCTATCATCTAGTGCAGCAACTAATGGCTGAACATTGTAGCCACCTTGCATAGTGCCTAGAATTTCAACAGCTTTTTGCTTGCTGATAAGTGGTGATGATGTTTCACCCTTTAAGATAGCAGCCAAAAATGCCGCTTTAACGTATGCTGCTTGGTCAACACCAGCAGGGATACGGTTTTCTAATAGGTTCATCAAGAACGCATCTTCGCCTGCAGGCGGGTTCTTTAATAATTCAACCAACTCTACTACTTGTTTTTCATTTAGTGGTAGGGGTACAGTTCCTAGCTCAGCACGTTCTTCGACATGTTTACGATAAGCTTCTAACACAATAGTCGTCCTCGTCAGTTGGGGTGTAGCACATTACGTGGGTAGTCAGCATGACTGCCTGCGTCTATATACTATATGAAATAATTATCCGTGCAATCATAGCTTAAAACGCTTTAAATGTTAATGGCTCAGCCCTGAAAAGGCGCATAGTAAGGCCATATTGAACATTTATTATAAAAATAGTGCCATCAATAATATGATTGTAACGCTCATTATAACTGGCATTTGCCTGATTACGCTTATCAATAAGTACTTGCTTTATGACTGAGCAGACACCATATGACTGATATACGCTTTTGTAAGAAACAACTTCGATAAAATCTCGCTTAAAAAAATGTAGCAATATCGATATATTAGCAGCCGATTGATTAACAGTCGATTTGGTAAAAACATTTTGGTGTAAACATTAAGGACGACGATATGACTGATAGCAATACGGACAACAATACTAATTATGACAATGGTCTCAAGGTACGCACTGAGGTCATGGGTGAGCAGCATGTCAAACGCTCGCTTGATGCTGCCACAGGATTTACCCAGCCACTGCAAGACTGGATTATTGAACATGCTTGGGGCAGCACTTGGCAAGATGACTCAGTATTACCGCGTAAGTATCGCTCATTAATCACTATTGCCTTTTTAATTGCCCAAAAAAGCCCAAACGAGTTGAAAGGTCATATACGCGGTGCCATTAACAACGGGGCTAGTGTCGCCGAGATTAGAGAAGTGCTCATGCATAGCTTGCCGTACTGCGGTGCACCTGCTACTCAAGAAGCGTTTCGCGCCGCCATAGATATACTGAATGAGTTAGAAATTGATATAGATATTTAAAACTATGGTCACTAGATTAATCATAGTAATCTTAACAATATTGTTTAAAAATTGACGACCAAATTTCTGCTATAATATCTGCACTCATAAAACATTCTGATAATTCCATAAACCCTTATAATATAAAGGGTTAAGAGATAACTCCATTATGACAACTGCCGTACAAACACATGTACCTGCTGCTAAGGCCAAACCAAAAAAAGCCATCCAAGGCGAAAAGCTGCGTGGCTATGACAAAGTTGCCCGTATCCCAATTAAAGTGATCCCGACTGTCGAGGCAAAGAAAAAGCCTGATTGGATTCGGGTAAAAATGTCCTCGCCTGCTGAAGTTGCTCGTATCAAAGCAACCTTGCGTGAGCAAAAGCTTTATACCGTTTGTGAAGAAGCGGCCTGCCCTAACCTGCCACAGTGCTTCGCTGATGGTACAGCCACCTTTATGATCATGGGTGATATCTGTACGCGTCGCTGCCCGTTCTGTGATGTAGGTCATGGTCGTCCTAATGAGCTAGACAAGGATGAGCCGCGTCATACTGCTGAGACCATTCAAGGTTTACAGCTTAAGTATGCCGTAATCACCTCTGTCGATCGCGATGATCTGAAAGACGGCGGTGCGGGACATTTTGTAGAGGTGCTAAACGAGTCAAGAGCGCTTAGCCCAAATTGCTTGATTGAAATATTAGTGCCCGATTTCCGTGGTCGTATGGATATTGCGTTGGATTTATTGACAGAGACTGCACCAGATGTGTTTAACCACAACATCGAAACCGTGCCACGTCTATACAAAGCCTTCCGTCCAGGTTCTGACTATCAGCATTCACTAGATTTGCTTAAGATTTATAAAGAGCGTCGTCCTGATATCGCCACCAAGTGCGGCTTTATGGTTGGCCTTGGTGAGACCGAAGAAGAGATCTATGCCCTACTCGATGACTTAAAAGCTCATGATGTAGATATGATTACTATCGGTCAGTATCTACAGCCTAGTAAAAACCACGCGCCTGTCGATCGTTATGTCCATCCAGACGAGTTCCAACGCTATATGGACTACGGCAAAAAGATTGGCTTCTTTAGCATTTGGGCAGGTCCAATGGTACGCTCAAGCTACTTTGCAGATCGTCAGTACTACGGCGAAGACTGCCCAGCACCTATCCGTAGCAAAAAAGCATTAGAAGCTGAAGGTAAACTTGGCTGCTAATTTAGCAATAAAGTGATGTGAAAGTAGTTGCGAACAGCAGTCGCTAAAACATTTCTTAAGAATATTAAAAAGGGTGAATAACAAATTTGTTATTCACCCTTTTTTTGAGCTTTGTTAGATTTAAGAATGATTAAACCTAACGCTTTACACGGTTAAAGTTGGCGTTGGCTTTCCAGCTGTTTTTATATTGAATGCAGCAATACCAAGGACAATAATACCACCTGCAATACCAGTCGTAATCTCAGGATAAATCAATAGTAAAGCACCAATAGCTAAGATGACACGAGTTACCGTATTCATACCGCCTCTGAAGTAGCCTTCAAGTGCTGAGCTCAGCGCAATGACACCCGTTACCGAAGTCACTACCACTGTAATGATATCTACAATAGGTGGCAGCGGGAAATCTTTTGCCGTGACTGCTAGGCCAGTTGGATCTATCATCAACATCGTTGGATTATAGATAAACATAAATGGCACGATGAATCCTGCGAGAGCAAGCTTGAGGGACAAGAACCCTGTTTTCATCGGATCTCCACCGGATATACCTGCACCCGCAAAGGCTGCAAGACACACAGGCGGTGTAATATTGGCAAAGATACCAAAATAGAAAACAAACATGTGCGCTGACAAGATTGGAATATCGAAACCGGCTAATGCTGGTGCAGCCATGGTCGCCGTAATGATATAGGCAGGAATAGATGGTAATCCCATGCCCAAAACCATTGATGCCAACATCGTTAAGATAAGCGTAAAGAATAGTGATCCTGCGCCTAATGTAACGATAGATGATGTCATCACCGTACCAAAACTGGTCAGACTCACCACCCCAATGATAATACCAACGACCGCACAAGCAGCCATGACCGCGAGCGACTGACGCGCGCCATCTTCTAGTGCACCCAAAATATCAGAGAAGCTCATACGAGTCTCAGCACGCAACATACTGATCACAACAGTGAAACCAATGGTATAAGCTGCTGCATATCCTACAGGTACGTTTCTGATTAATAAGAAAATCAAGAAGACAATCGGCAATAACATGTGACCGCGGGCTTTTAGCACTTCTTTGACCGCTGGTAAATTTTCTTTGGCAATACCTTTTAGATCGCGACGTCCAGCACGGAAATGCACCTGCGCAATGACGCCTAAATAGTACAATATCGCTGGCAATAATGCTGCTAAGGCAATCGTACTATACGGCAAGCCTGTTGTCTCAGCCATAATAAAGGCACTGGCACCCATAATCGGAGGCAAGATCTGCCCACCAACCGAAGCACTGGCCTCAACTGCACCTGCGAAATCTTTGTGATAGCCGACTTTTTTCATCAACGGAATGGTAAAGGCACCCGTACTAACCACATTTGATAAAGCTGAGCCATTGATACTACCCATAAAACCACTAGAGATGACTGCTACTTTTGCAGGTCCGCCCTTCTTATGACCAGCGATGGCCAATGCTAAATCATTGAACAACTGCCCCATTCCCGAACGTGCTAAGAACGCACCAAACAGAATGAATAAGAAAATGAACGTTACCGATGCCCCAATCGCGACAGAGTATAGACCTTCTGTTTTTAAGAATAATTGACCAAAAATATCACCCATATCATAAGGGCGAGTCAAAAGCCTGTCAGGCATAAAGTCTAAATGACTAACAAATGGATAGGCCAAAAATATGCCGGCCAAGATTGGCAAAATCCAACCAGTAATACGGCGACTGCCTTCTAACACGCAGACTACCGTAATCAAAGAAAATATCACATCGACCTGATTGGCCATACCGCCACGCGAGGTCACGATATCTTGATATTCATAGATGAGATAGCCCATACCGGATAGAGACAGGGCAAACCAAATCCAGTCATACCATGCCACTCGTTTGCGACTGCTTTTTTTACTGGCTGGAAAAATTAGGAATATCAATGCAAAACCAACGCCCACGTGCACAGAGCGCTGCAACAGTGCTGGCATTGGATTAAAAGTGATATATAAATGAAACAGTGAATAGAGTATACAAATGCCAGCGATAAAATATTTTACTGGTCCTTGAGTGATATGACGCGTGATTGACTCTCGGTCATATTTTTCCAATACTGCTCGGCTGACCGCATCCGCCTCAGCATCGTTATCAACTTGAGCATCTGGCATGGTAGTCACACTACCTTGATCCGTCACTTGGGAGTTCATGACAAAAGTCCTTTTTAAATCTATCAATTAAATCATACGTCTTAGGCATGATCACCACTTCAGAATAGTCTGGCACCCACTGGTGAATCAAAAAACGATGACCACCATAATCCATTTCCCCTTTGGTCAGTCTAGATACGACCCAATTAAGGCGAGGCAGTTTTTCGTTGATTTGATAACCTAGATAGCCAGGCTTTTGTATAGGAGCGAGCATTTCGGTGGAGGGTGTCCCCGCACCGAACGCTTCAAAATAGGTCGTGGTCAGTAACAGCTCCGCACCTTCTGTACTGCTGCCGTCTATACGTTGATACTGCTCTTCCCACCACTGTTTTTCTACAGAATGTATCCAACGTAGCTGAAAATCAGGCTCAGTGAAATAACAAACCTTATCATCAGCACCGTCTACGCCTGCAACCCGCACTTCAACGACAGACTGAAGCGTAGAGCCTAACCATAGCGTAAAAAAAACCAGCGCTGCAATGAATGCCGCGCCAGTTGATAACCATAATGAATTACTTGGCTGCTTGTTCGTCATAGTACTTTTTAGCTCCAGGATGGATTGGGGCTACCATGCCATCACGAGCGGTTTCTAGACTGATATCATTGGCCGCTTGGTGAGCTGTTTTTAGACCATCTAAATTATCAAATAATGCTTTGGTTAGTTTATAACCATCCGCTTCAGATAGATCAGAGCTAACCAATAATGCATTCATGATTGCTGCAGTTGGTACGGCTGTTTCGTTGCCATAAGTGCCAGCAGGAATCTCAAAGGTTTTGAAATAAGGCTTGGTCGCGATGATTTCTTTTAGCTTGTCTTGGTTGATAGTGACAATCTGTAAATCTAAGCCTTGCTCTAACTCCATCAAAGATGAGTTTGGTAGGCCACTACTAAAGAATGCCGCTTCAATCTTACCTGCTTTCATACCATCAGCAGCTTCAGCAAAGCCTAGATAATCAACGGTGACATCATCATATGTGATACCGAACCCTTCAAGTAGAGTACGAGCATTGACTTCTGTACCAGAACCTTGATCGCCTACAGCAATGCGCTTGCCTCGTAAATCTTCAATGTTTTTGATACCAGATTTTTTTGAGGTTACGATTTGCACCACATTAGGGTACAAAACAGCAATCTGCTGAATGTTAGTGATTGGCTGTTCAAAGTTGTTTTTGCCTTCGACAGCATCCGTAACCACATCACTCAATGCCAAGACCATGTCGACCTTGCCTTGGGTCAATAGATTGACGTTTTCAACTGATGCGCCAGTGGTTTGAGTTTTTGAGTTTACGCCAAAAGTTTTGACATAGACTTCAGACAATGAAGTACCAATGATGTTGTAAGGGCCAGACGCACCGCCAGTAGCGATGGTCAAAAACTTAGTATCAAGCTTATCTGCTGCAGTATCTGTTGCCGCGCTATCTGCAGATGCAGTATCACTGCCCTCTGAGCTTGGAGATGAGCATGCGGTTAGACCTAACGCAGCACTCAACATAGCTGACAAAAGTAATGGGGATTTTAAAGAATTAAGCATTGAATTCATCCTTGAAGTAATCGGTTTTGTACGTTTAAGAATATCCGTATTTATACATAAATACGTTACAGACGAGTAATAATATAGTAATTCTGCCAATAAATAAACCTTAGCTTACTTTCTCTTTTTCTTTCAATACCTTATATTTAAAGCTATCAGAGAAAATATAGGCCATTCATTAATTGAGCTAATATATACGTATGTTTTGCTATGCGAAACAAAGTTCCATTTAATAAATATTAAAACAAAAATTGTCGCTATTGTAAACCTTTATCGATATCTGACAAATATCGCCATGATGTATTATTTCTTAGGAATCTTTAGATACAGCAAATTAATGAGGACTCTCGATTTATAACTATAAGGGCAAAAGTTCTGCTATATTTTATCTGAGCTATTTTTGGTTCAGGATGTTACATGGCACTAGTCTGTGTCTCTCTTTTATTAACCCATTCGGATAGTCCTTATGACAATACCCCACACGGAAGTACTGGCAACGTTATCTGCTGATATTGCTATCATCGGTGGCAGCGGTCTCTACCAAATGTCATCGCTGACCAACAAACGCAGTGTGACGATACAGACGCCTTATGGCAGTCCATCTGATGATATTGTCTTAGGTGAGCTTGAGGGAGTGACAGTCGCATTTCTAACACGGCATGGTCAGGGCCACAGACTGACCCCGTCTGAAGTGCCCTATCGTGCCAATATTTATGCACTAAAAACGCTTGGGGTACGCTATATCGTCTCTGTATCCGCAGTTGGCTCATTGCAAGCGCATCTTAAGCCACTAGATATGGTCATTCCAGATCAAATGATTGATATGACTAAGCAGCGAGTGAGTACTTTCTTTGGCGAAGGTGCCGTCGCCCATGTGTCGATGGCAGACCCACTATGCCCTGCCCTAGCAGACATCTTGACGCGCGCTTATGACCAAGCAAATATTGCAGAAGGTAGCAGTCATTCTAAAGCAACTTATATCTGTATCGAAGGCCCTCAGTTCTCAACTCGGGCAGAGTCAGAGTGGTATCGTCAGATGCAGGCAGATATTATTGGCATGACCAATATGCCAGAAGCCAAATTGGCACGTGAAGCCAGTATTTCTTATGCCACGTTAGCTCTGGTGACAGACTTCGACTGCTGGCATCCGACGGAAGAAGCCGTCAGTGCCGACTATGCGATAGAAAACCTCATGAAAAATGCGAATAATGCTCAAAAAGTGATACAGGAAGCTGTTGCTTTAATTTCTGCCGAACTACCTGACTCAATTGCTCACAATGCTCTTGCACAAGCATTGGTCACACCTATAGATGCGATGGACGAGCATACCAAGATTAGACTGGCCGCCTTGTTAGCGTAACCTTGATGCGTCTTTTCCATTTTGAACTAAATACTTTCAATCGGTTTAGTCTTAATCTGACTTCAATCAAGTCAAAAAAAGGCCATCATCTAAAATAATGGCCTTTTTCATAATTTAGCATGTATATTTGAATTTATGCTAAATACATCACTTTGGTATTAGCAACAACCGCCCAAGCCAGTTGCCAGCATCATAGGTTGATTAAATGGCATTAGCTCACCGCAGCCCGCAAAAATACCGTAGTGACGACTGTCATCCCCGATAAACTCAAAGTGCGGCGCAAAGCGCGATTCTTGCAGCATGCGAAACGTATTGCCACATACTGGAAATACCCGACCAGCTTCGATAGCATGATGTTTATCTAAATCAAACCGATGCGGTGACTGCTCGATAGTTCCTTTATATATCACCGCTTGTCCGTGATCTTCGCAAGCATCCTCAAGCGAGTCGATTTTAAATAAGCGGTAAGTCGCAGAGAAAAACTGAATATCACCAATTTTGGCTGCTAAAGCAGGATCTGTAATCTCAAGTGGGCGATCTTCAACCAGACGTATGTCTAAGAAACCTGCATCTCGTGACAAACGGTTAAAATCCTTCCAATACAATGCACCGCTCAAACATTCGCCATATAAGACTGGGTCATCAATTAAGTGTTTCGGGATACGGCGATCAGCATAGACGTCAGAAAAATAAAACTCCCCACCAGGTTTCAGCAAACGCTGCACACTGGCCATAACTGCAGCTTTATCTGGTGATAAATTGATAACGCAGTTTGAGACGATAATATCAAAGCTATTAGCCTCAAGGTCTAGTTCATCTAGTTTCTCGATATAGCCATGTAAAAATGTCACATTATCATAGCCAAACTTATCGACATGATAGGCTTGATGCTGTTTGGCAACGGCTAGCTGCTCATCGGTCATATCAACACCGACTACGTGCCCACTCTCACCAACCAGTTGCGCCAATGCGTAAACATCTCGGCCTGAACCACTGCCCAAGTCTAAAATTCGGCAGCCCTCAAGCAGTGCTGGACATACCAGACCACAGCCGTAATAACGATTCAATACCTCATCGTGAATATTTGCGAGTAAGGGCTTGAGCCACTCAGGCATATTGCTGATATCACAACAAGCCGAAGTCTTTAAATCATCGGTACTCTGTAACTCTTTGCCATAGTAATTTTGTACGACGTCATGCATAACAATATCCTTATTGAATGTACCATCCAGTTAAAAGTATTAGGGCGTGTCCTCATTTTAAAAATGGTGATAAAAATGAGATAAATTGCAGTCAAACAAGAAAAATAGCGCAGATAATATCGAGATATTAGTCAGCTATTTGACGCCGTTTGGCAAGATTTAGCCATTTTTAACCCATTTAGATAACTATCGATTGAATTGAGGACACGCCCTAGTAAATCATCTTAGAATATACAACTACGTTGGTGAGTTTATTAATCCATTTTTCAATGAAGCGTTATCAGCTATTATCGACCTTAATATTGACGTGAGAATCTAACCAGCCTGACGGCAAATGTACTAGATCTTCAGGCTCATCAATGTCATGTAACGGTGTTAACAATGCCAATGTCCAACCCAAATCCGCCACATGCTGCTTGGTCACAGTGGCCACACTAGCCGTACTCCAAACAATGTCCGAAAACAAGCTTGCATCAACCTCTCTAAATCCTAACAGTACATAACCACCATCAGTCGCTGGAATCATGACCACATCCTGTTGATTTAGCTGCTGTACCGCTGTCTGAATACATCCTGACGTAAGACTAGGACAGTCCGTACCAATTAACACAACCTTTTTAAAACGTTGCAATGCTTGCTGACTGGCTATCAACATACGCAAACCCAAATCACCCTCTGCCTGCGCAGACCAACGCAATGAGTCAGGCAAATCAAATGCTTGCCAGCATGGATCTGTTGGTGCTGGACTCACACATAGCTCAACGGTAAAGCCCGTATCAATAGCCTGCTCAATACTATGCAGTAAGAGTTGCCTTGCCATACGTGCAGCGCCATCTACCCCTAGCGCTGGCTGCAAACGGGTTTTTGCCTTATTAGGCGCTGGATACTTTGCAAACAGAATGATGCAGGTATCTTGCTGTTTTGCAGATGAATTAGCTGTCACTATAACGGTCTCTCAATTAGTCAAATGTACAAGGACGAACTCTTTCTTATTTTGTCTATCATATTTATAAATCAAACAATCTCACTACTTATGGTAGCGTTGCTTTAAAACGTTAGGCGATACGCCGCGCCAATAATCAAAGCGCAAATGCCACATCAAGAAAATCGTCCGCCATGTACCATGCTGCTGCCAACGCCTCGCTGAGGTCGTCACTGTGCTTTTTAAACAAGCGGGCCTACTAATGGTTTTTAGACGCTTACATAGCTCAACATCTTCCATCAATGGCTGATCAGGATAGCCACCAATCTGCTCGAACAAAGACTTTTTGATAAATATTGCTTGATCACCAGTGGCTATACCCATTAAGCGCGAGCGTTGATTTATCATTAATCCGACGATTTTTAACAATGGCTCACGACTATCTAAACGGACATCAAAACGTCCCCAATCGTACTGAGCTACTGCCTGCTGAACGTTATCTATCGCGTCAACTGGCAGCTCGGTATCAGCATGTAAAAATAGCAACACGTCACCTGTTGCCAACATAGCGCCCGTATTCATTTGCCGTGCACGTCCTACCGTAGATTCGATAACACGCCATTCGATAGCTGATTGAGCAATCTCTGTACTTTTGAGCATCTCTTTGGCGACAGTAACCGAACCATCCACTGAACCACCATCGACCAATATCAATTGTTGCGGTGCTGGATCGAGATGGACAATATGAGCCATAAGCTCAGGCAAGTTATCCGCTTCATTTAATAATGGAACAATAATTGATAGGTTCAATGGATATACCGTCACGTTAATCAGCGATTAAGATTAAAAACTGGCTTATTTTTTATTCAAATTCCAGTTGTAGTCGGTATAGCTTATTTTTATCTTGCCTTGTTTGAGATCTGCTGTCTGAGCTTTGCTCAATCCTAATGACGAGCTGTAACGACCTAAAAACCCTGCCAAATCTTTTGTGCCACGCCAATTGGTTGCAAAATCCTCTTTATACCATTTAAAAATTGGTGATACTTTGAGCGTATCGCCTTTGAGACTGTTGCGGCTACTGTCTGCTAAAAACTTAGACGTTGCCTGCTCTAACTGACTGTCTAAACGCTTGCCAGTAAAGGCATCATCTTGCAGTGCAGGGCAACCGATACTGGCACAATTGACCGCAAAATGAATTCTCGGATCGTTGTAACGTTTAGAACCACGAATCAAGTTGTGCTCGATATCATCAAGTGAGCGCGTCTTACCGAGTAGCGAAACAAACTCTTGCTTCCATGGTGACCCAAACAGTCCGCCAATATCTTTGATAGATTTGACGTTTGGATATTTCGTCAATACCAAATCAACCGTACCAGCGTTATAAACATTGATTAAAAATGCCAACTGCTCATTTTTACTCCAACGATTGAACTCTGATTGAGATACCTTGCTCGTCGCTTCTAGATAGCTTGTCAGCTTACTTTGATCTGCTTTCATACCAGCATAATTGACCACTGAAGCTTTGCCACCGTTGGTCATGGTCACATGCTTATTTAATAAGCTATCCCAGCTCTGATGGTTGAAGTCAGCATGAGCAGCCACACTTGCTAATAAAATAGTCGTAGCAATCACTGGTTGGGCGAAAAACGTCTTCGCTGAAAAGTTAAATACTGACATAGGACTTACTCCGTTTACACTGATTGTTTTTTATCTAAATTTTTATGTATGCTAAAAGCACCTATGTTTAAAGTACTTAGGCTTAAAGCATCTATGTTTAAAGTGCTTATATTGAAAGTGCTTACATTAGAATAGCTAAGGCGTGTCTGCTAACGCTGGCTCTACTGGCTCTTCTTCTAACGCGCCGCCACAGCTACTGCCCTGTCCTGCTGTACAACCATAGCAGTGGTCAGCAATGGCGATGTCATCACCAGAAGGGTTTTGCGTTAACAAATCACTTAGGTGTCGCCGTGACTTGTTGGGGACAGGTATCTCTAGCTGCTGATTAAAATCACAATCAAATAGCTCACCTAACCAATTGACACTAATGGTCGAACGGCACATGACCTCGGCTAAATTGGCAGCCATATAATTAGTTTTGAGCAAATCCATATACGGATGGAACTGGTCTTTTGCCAATAGCACCGCCCCAAAACGCTGAATTGGCATATTTGTTAGGGCAAACAGATGATTAAACTCGATGTCAAAGTGCGCTTTTAACTCACGCTTGTAATCTGCTTCAAGCTGGTGTTGATTGGGCGGCAACGTCGCACCTTGTGGGTTGTAGACCAAATTTAATGTTAAACTTGAATCAGGCTTGCCGTACCCCAAGCTGTTGAGCTTCTGTAATCCCAATATACTGTCATCAAACGCACCTTTACCGCGCTGTTTATCCACGTTTTCTAAGGAATAACAAGGCAGAGACGCCACCACTTCAACTTGGTTGTCTGCCAAAAACTGCGCCATATCCTCATAACCCTCTTCCATAAGAATGGTCAGGTTACAGCGGTCTATTACTTTGACACCTAATGCCCGAGCGGCCGTGACCAAATACTTAAAATCCTCGTGCATCTCAGGCGCACCGCCCGTCAAATCAAGTGTATCGATGTTTTGTGCTTGTAATACCTCTGGTATCAGCTCAACCAACTCACGTGACATCATCTCGGTACGATAAGGGCTGGCAGCCACATGACAGTGCACGCAGGACATATTGCATAAGTAGCCCATATTGACTTGTAATATCGTCAATTGACGTCGTTTTATCGCTGGAAAATCAGTATGCTCAAGTAACTCGATAGTTGATTTCATGGTGGTCTAAAATCCTGTTAGCAGTACAACTAAAAAAGGATAGCAACGTAACATTAAAGATTAGAAAACACAGATAGCGCATTGCTTTTACTGTTTATTTTTAATATTTACAACGTAAAACCTGATTGCTTACTTTACGGTTTATCTAATCAATCATACCTGATTATGAATACGCATTGATGACTAATCAGATGGATTTTATGGTTTATTCCAAATGAGCATTAACCTTCGTTAGTTTCTTATCAGCTTCGATGAACCGCTTATCAATATACTTTTTGAGATGCCATACCCAGCGACCTTGTAGATTTACATTACCCCAACTACCAATGGCGTATTTATCACCGCAAGACAGCAGATATAGCGTGCGCGACTTTGGCTGATAACTCTTCATTACGTTGTCACCCAGATAGGCCAATAAATTATCAGCTTCGACAGCACCACCATGCACCGAGTGAACCCCTGAGTGCGCCACGTATTTATCGATTCGTGTCGCCACATCACCAACCGCAAACACATTAGGATGAGAGACGCTCTGTTGCTTATCGTTTACTGCGACAAACCCATCACCTTCGATTTCTAAATCCGTAGAAGCTGTCCATGCCGACCCTATGACGCCAGTCGCAGCGATGACCGCATTGATGGGCAATGATTTATGCGTAGTTGATAATTTACCGTCACGATAATCGCTCGCTCGTTCTCGAACTATCGTAATATCATGACGATGTAACTGCTTAATAACCCGCTGTCGAAAGCCTGAATTAAACCCTGACAAGAGATTCTCGCCGCATATCAATATCACTTGATGGTGACGATTGATGTTCCGTAGTGCAACTTGAGCGGCCATGACCAACTCTATGGCCGCAGCGCCTGCCCCAATAATAGCCAATTGGTACTTTTCAGATGACTGGGCATCCTTCAAAATCCGCTGCCATTGGGTGATAAATGTTGATAACGGTCGTATGGCAATCACGTCAGTATCAGCATGGGCATTAACAGCGCCAACATCAACATCTGTATCGTCACTGTCGCTTCTGTGATCCTTGTGATTGTATAGCCAACGCATGTCTGTATCTGCGCCCGTATTTAGAGACAAGACGTCGTAGTCAAAATCCGTTTGTTCATCGCCAGTCGTAACCACCTTGTTTGACGCTGCGTTTACTTTTACAAGCGATTGCTGAATAAAGCGCACGCCTGCTCGTACACAAAGCGATTTGATATCGATACTGATATCATGCAGCTGATAATGCCCTGCCATCCAACCCGGTAACATGCCAGAATATATCGTTTGCGGTTGCTCACTAATTAAGTGAATGTCTGCATCGGTCGTATCGGTATTCTTTAAACGCGCTGCGCTAAATCGGCGTAACATGCCAATGTGAGCATGACCTGCCCCTGCCAATAGTAGTGTCTTTTTCGGTGAAAATTTTGTCATAGATGATTCTATCAAGCCGATTGGTTGCTGTTAGTGTTTGATGGAATGTTGATTAATATAAATGACTTTAAAAACTCATTTAAAAGTATCATATAAATAAGACAAATCTGTTGCAGGCGAACAGTAAGAGCGTAAATGGCTTATGTAGCGTCAAAAGTACTTACTGCGCTAGGGCTTGCTCTTATTTTAAAAATAGCGATAAAAACAATAAAATAAGGTGAAATTATTTACCAACGCCCAGTACAATAGAACATTATAAGAGCCGCATGATAAATTGCGCTGCTTGACCCATTATTTGAGAAACATCGTCAAAACCGTTAATGAAAATTATAAGTAATCAAGGAACATTACATGAGTACCAACATCGATACCAGTAACGATCACATTTTGTCTTCTGACAATATTCACTACTTGCATCATGACTTTTTTGAACCAAGTAGCAAAGACGTCGAGATTAGCGCGACTTTACTGATTGTGCATGGCATGGCAGAGCACAGCGGTCGCTATAACGATTTTGCACAGTTTTTAGCAGATAATGGTATCGCTGTGGCCACTTATGATCATTTGGGTCATGGACAGACTATCAAGACTGAAGCCGATCTTGGGTTTTTTGGTGAGGAGCATCCGGTACAGTCGTTACTAAAAGACGTGATTGTGATGGCCGATAGCCTAAAAGACCGTCATCCAGACGTCCCGCATTTTGTGATGGGTCACTCAATGGGGTCGTTTATCGTGCGCAATGTACTGAAACATCATGCGCATAATTTTACAGGCGCCATCCTAATGGGTTCCGCAGACGCTAACCCACTGGCCAAGGTTCTATTACCTATTAACAAGCTACTCGCCAGAGTCGCCCCAAGACAACCGAATACAGTTTTTGCCAAGGTGATGAACAAAGTCCTTAACAGCCAACTATCTGATCGTAATTCGTCCTCACAGTTTGCGTGGCTCAGTGAAAATACCGCAAACATTGAAGCCTATGAAGCCGATCCTAAGACTGGTTTTGACTTTACCAATAATGGCTTTATGACATTGTTTACGCTTATGGATACTGGACTGAATAAAAATTGGGCTACCACTATTGCCAAAAACTTCCCAATGCTATTTATCAGCGGTGAAGATGATCCGATTGGTGAAATGGGTCGCGGTATACGTAGGGTTGTCACGCGTCTGGATAAGCGTCATTTCAGTCATGTCGATATTCAGCTGTATCCTAATATGCGCCATGAAGTGCTGCACGAAAAGGATAAACAGACTGTGTATCAAGATATTTTAGAGTGGATAGAGACCAACACGACAGACGATTAAATCATGATAAATGAGTTGTTTTGAGGGAGTACCTGAAAACGACTCATTCAATACTGTCATAATAAGACCCTCAACGTGTTTGCTAAAAGCGGTCAAATTAGCGACAATACGGCAAGCAAGTTTTTGGACCAAGCCATACCTTGAATTTTCTTTAGGCCGGGTCATATAAGTCTTTAACCATAACATTAAGATCACCCTCCCTTTCATTCATTTTAGGAACCTTTATGTCATTACAACAAACCATCGAACAAGCATTTGAAAATCGCAATGAATACAGCCCAGCTAATATGCCACAAGACGTGCGCGATGCTATCAATCAAGTACTTGAGCAACTAGATAACGGTAGCCTGCGCGTAGCAGAAAAGAAAGATGGCGAATGGGTTGTCAATCAGTGGGCCAAAAAAGCCGTACTATTGTCTTTCCGTTTAAACGATAACTACGTCCAAGCCGCTGGCGAACACGTACAGTTCTATGACAAAGTACCGACTAAATTTGCTAACTGGACTGAAGCACAGTTTAAAGAAGCAGGCGTACGCGTTGTACCACCAGCTGTCGCTCGTAGAGGTTCATTCATCGCAGCAGGCGCAGTATTGATGCCGTCATACGTCAACATCGGTGCATATGTCGATCAAGGTGCGATGGTTGATACATGGGCGACTGTTGGTTCATGTGCTCAAATCGGTAAAAACGTGCATCTGTCAGGCGGCGTTGGCATCGGTGGCGTATTAGAGCCATTGCAAGCAAACCCTACCATCATCGAAGACAACTGCTTCATCGGTGCACGCTCTGAAATCGTTGAAGGCGTTATCGTTGAAGAAGGCGCTGTCATCTCTATGGGCGTCTACATCGGTCAATCGACGCGCATCTATGATCGCGAGACTGGCGAGATTCATCGTGGTCGTGTACCGGCAGGTTCTGTTGTCGTACCAGGTAGCTTACCGTCAGAAGATGGCACGCACAGCTTGTACGCTGCTATCATTGTGAAAAAAGTTGATGCGCAAACTCGTGCAAAAACATCAGTAAACGAGCTATTACGCCTAGCCTAAATACTTAGTACGTACCATTATTTGGTACATAATATTGTTTTATATGAAGATGCTGGAGGATGACTCCAGCATCTTTTTTGCAGCTTAATATAACGCGTTACGTTATAATCCTCTTTTAGTTTGTCTTTATACAAACACAAAATCATTCGTACCATCCCCTGCCTTTTTATTACGATTGATAAGCGCTTCATCGCCTTATCGACCTTTAACTGTATTTGAAATATTATGAGTGAATCATCATTACGCACCGCCGCTATCCCTGTCACTGACCCCGAAGCAGGGTTACGTCTGACTGAGATTTTTTATTCCTTACAAGGTGAGGCAATCACTTCAGGCTTGCCGACGATATTTGTGCGTCTAACGGGCTGCCCGCTGCGCTGCGTCTATTGTGATACCGAATATGCTTTTACTGGCGGTGAACGTCAATCATTAGAAACCATCATAGAAACCATCAAAGGTTATCCGTGCAAGCGCATCTGTCTGACGGGCGGTGAGCCATTAGCACAGCCAAATGCCATTGAATTGATGAAACGTTTGCTGAGCGATGGGTATGAGATATCCCTTGAAACCGCAGGCGCGCTCACGGTAGAAAACGTGCCAGCAGCAGTCAGTAAGGTAATGGATCTCAAAACACCAAGCTCAGGCGAAGTCGATAAAAATCTATGGTCAAACCTCGACTATCTCACTCAGCATGACCAAATCAAGTTTGTCATTATGAATCGTACAGATTACGACTGGGCAAAAGCTAAATTGACCGAGTATAAGCTAAACGAACTGGTCGGTACGGTATGGTTCTCTCCGATGTTTAATGTCGCAGATGATGTCGATGAACAGCTTAGCCCTGAAGTACCTGTATTGGCGCGCGAGCTAGCAGAATGGATGTTGGCTGATGCCTTGCCAGTTCGCTTTCAGCTGCAATTACATAAGATCATTTGGGCGGATGCCAAAGGCAAGTAACTATCAGCAAGTAACAAACAGAAAGTGTTAACACGTTGAGTGCCATGGATAAGGTAGCGGTATGATCAAACTCATTTTATTGGGCTTGCTAGCGGGTGCGTTTTTTAGCTCGACATTTATCTTAAATGAGCTCATGAGTAGCGCAGGTGGACATTGGTTTTGGTCAGCGAGTCTACGCTATGTCTTTATGCTATTGATTATCACCGCCGTTATTGCGATACAACATGGCTTTGGTCGTATTAAAGCGCTAATGAATATTTTTCTTCAGCATTGGGGCTTTTGGTGCATTACTGGCAGTATTGGGTTTGGACTGTTTTATACCGGTATTTGCTATGCCGCAGATCATGTTGCGGGATGGGTAGTAGCAGCTACCTTTATGTTTACCGTCGTCACCAGTTTGCTTGTACTATTGGCATTTGGTCAACGTTTTGATAAAAAATTCATCGTATATGCTGTCATTGTCTTTATCGGTGTAGCACTCGTCAATATCAGTGAAGGTCTGCATGCTGCCTCTATAACTGATGCTGTTCCAATGTCTGACATGCTGCTCTACGGTGCGCTACCCGCTCTTATCGCCGCTTTTAGCTACCCAATTGGTAACCAGCTGGTTTGGCAGGCTTCTCATAATGCCCGCCAGCGCAATACTGAACTACAGAAGGCAGCAGCGTTGAACGCTCAAAGAGCTAGTATTGGTATTGATATTAACGATCAAAGTGAACCACTCATATCCGAAGCTTATGATCTGCCAGCTACGACATATGATGCTACCGACCTCGATATCGTACTTCAAAGTAACAACACTGCGGCAACCTCATTTCTACAAAATCTAATTGCTCGTATTCCTTCTATCGAAACCACGCTACTGCAAAATGCCTTTAACAAAGTGTGGCTAATGACTCTTGGGTGTTTGCCATTTTGGCTGTTTTTGGGCATTATAGTGCGCCCTGACCAGCCCCACTCCTCCCAAATAATCAATACGTTGCTCGTTGCTCTATTGGCAGGCGTGGCAGCGACCACTATATTTCTGTATGCGCGCGAGCAAGCTGTTACTTCAAGCGAAGTTGCAGGGGTTGACTCAACTCAAGCCAGTGAAGTTATTTTTGCTTTGATTGGGGGTATATTATTGTTAGATAACGCCATACCTTCGGCGATGGGACTGGTCGGTATAGGGCTAATTATTGTAGGGCTGATATTCTTTGCAAAAGACGGTTAAATGGCACTATAACACTACGCCTATTTCGTTAAATTTATGCATTGAATAACCGCCTAAAAAACACCTATCACTTTGATGATCTCGATTTGGCACTATAACCATGGGTAATGCTTTGATTTTTCCTGATATTCTATTATATTTATTGGACATGGTTGGCATTGTTGCCTGCGCGATTGCAGGGACTTTGCTTGCGCAGCATAAAGGCTTCGACATTGCTGGGTGTATTCTGGTAGCAATGGTCAATGCCATCGGCGGTGGTACTTTACGTGATATGGCTCTCGACCGTCACCCTCTATTTTGGATGACTGACCTTAATTACGTGATCGTTATCACGGTGACCTCTCTTATTTTACAAATATTCTTTCACCTTTATCATAAGATTGACAACGCATTGAAGCTTTTTGATGCTATTGGGCTAGCAGCTTTTAGTGTCATTGGTTTTAAGGTAGCCTTAACCTTAGACATGTCTCCCCTCATTGCTATTATGATGGGGGTCTGGACTGCCATTATCGGTGGTTTGCTCCGTGATATCATTTGTAATGAGATTCCGCTGGTACTACAGCGTGAGATTTATATTACTGCCAGTATCGCAGGGTCTGTGACCTATTTATGTTTACAGTATTTTGGGGTGGGCGCCAGTCTCAACGAATTTATTATGCTGTTTGTCATCTTTGCAGTTCGTATGCTCGCGCTCAGATTCGACTGGCATCTACCTTCTATTCGACTCGTGGACTGATTGATTGAGCAAGACTCTGCGTAGATGGCCTTTGTTTGACTGACAATAATTGAAAATAGTGAGAATTGCCCATGTTGGCTATTGTATTGGACCCTACCGTACTGATCACTACTTTTGACCCGCGCTCTTTGATATATTTCTTCGATATGATTGGTATTATCGCCTGTAGTGTTTCAGGAACGATACTTGCTAAGCACAAAAACTTCGACGTCTTCGGCTGTCTGCTCGTGTCTATCGTCACTGCTATCGGCGGCGGTACGGTACGTGATGTCATTTTGGATCGCCATCCGTTATTTTGGATGGTAGATATGAGCTATCTGACCCTCATTACGATTTCATCGCTAGCGATGCAGATATTTTTTCATCCAAACTCTAGACGAGTGGATAAGTTCCTTAAACTATCTGACACCATTGGTCTGTCAGCATTTACGCTAATCGGTATCAAAGTTGCTGATAGCATGGGTGCCAATGTGCCTGTAGCGCTATTATTAGGTGTGATTACCATTGTGGTTGGTGGCATCATTCGCGATATGATTTGCAATGAGATTCCATTGGTACTACAGCAAGAGATTTACATCACCGCAGCGTTAACGGGTGGTATTCTGTACTTTGCTCTAAAGAACTTAGGAGTGACAGATTGGGTAGCTGACATCTCTACGATGAGTACGATTTTTACTTTGCGTATGCTTGCTATTCGTTACGATTGGCAGTTCCCCACACTAGAGTGGAAATACTGATACTAGGGCGTGTCTTCATTCCAAAAATACCAACGCGCCCATCTTTGAGCGCGTTGGTATTATCGATTTGGCATTGCCGTTTTAGCCTTACTCTACCACAGCCAAATCCTTGACCATCAGCTGTAAGCTTTGCTTGCCATTCCATTCATTGATGTCTAGCTGAAATAATAAATGGACTTGCTTGGCACGGTAATCCCAAGCGTCATTATCGAAGTTAAAGCAAATGGCCTCTATCGGATATTGAACGTCTGGATAGCGTAGCGATAACTTAAGATGTTTGTCTTTTAAAATCTTGAAGCTCAATACCTCAAACACACCGTCAAATATCGGTGGTGCAAATCCATGACCCCAGATACTGGCATCGGCTAAATGCTCGGCAAACCACAAGCTAAAGTCACTCGCTTGCAAAGGTCCATCGGTGAATTTTTGCTCTGCAAATACCTCATCATCCATCTGAGCCATCACTTCGTTAAAAGCTGTGACAAATGCCTCAAAGTTACGGCGCTTGAGGGTCAGACCTGCTGCCATCGCGTGCCCACCGAAGTGACTGATTAAGTCTGGATAACGCTCAGCAACTTGTTCAATCGCATCACGAATATGTACGCCAGCGATAGAACGTGCAGAACCTTTAATAGCACTATCTTCATCCGTTTGTTCAGTGTCTGCTGGTGCAAAAACGATACTGGGTAAATAATGGCTTTCTTTTAAGCGACCAGCGACAATGCCAATAACTCCTTGATGCCAGTCATCTTGGTATAGAATAATACTACGCGCACCTGAATTGCTAGTCTTAGCAGTAGAGACAGCTTGAGTAGCCACATTCTGAGTAACAAGCGCTTGAGTAATTGTGTCATCGTTACTAGTATTATCATTATCATTGATATCGCCACTCACACTCTCGTCGCTATTATTTTCATTAGCCAGTGCTTGTACGATACTATCAGCTTGCGCACGCATCTCGCCCTCTACATGACGACGCGTACGGTTCAACTGTTCAAGCTCTTGTGCCAAACGTTGTGCGGTGCTCCAGTCTTCAGTCAATAAGCATTCGATACCGATGCGCATATTATCCATACGCCCAGCTGCATTGATACGTGGCCCTAATACAAAACCAAAATCCTGAGCATGAAGCTGTTTGGGATCACGGCCCGCTTGCTCAAGCAATGCCAGTATTCCTATACAGCAGCGGCCTTGACGAATAGCCGATAATCCGTGATGTACCAAGATACGGTTGTTTTTATCCAGTACCCCAACGTCTGCAATCGTCCCAAGTGCGACCAAATCCAAATATTGGCTCACCTGTACCGTAGACTTGCCAGCTTCGCGGCGCAACTTTGCTAAGCGTCCGAGCACATAAAATGCGACTCCAACTCCGACCAATGCCTTACTAGCGAAATTACACGCCAGCTGATTGGGGTTGACCACCGCTTCCGCAGGTGGCGTTTCTTTGGTCGTGAGATGGTGGTCGGTGATAATCACCGTGATACCATCAGCTTGGGCGCGTGCCACCCCTTCATGACTTGAGATACCATTATCAACAGTCACTATCATATCTGGCTGAAAATTCTCAATACCTAACTCGACAATCTCTGGCGTCAGGCCATAACCGTACTTAAAACGATCTGGTACTAGGAAATCAACGACCGCACCCATTTTTGTGAGCGCGCGCATCATTAGTGCCGTACTGGTAGCACCATCACAGTCAAAGTCACCAACGATCAAGATACGCTGACGCTCATCAATGGCCACATCTAATAAGCGCACGGCTTCAGTGACACCGTGCAGGGCCTCAGCAGGCAATAGACCTGATAGGCTAGTCTCCAGCTCATCAAGCGCAGTGATACCTCGCCCTGCATACAGACGGGCAAGCGTGAATGATTGAGCGGCAAATGGTTGCAGCGCGGCGGGCAACTCGTCGATGCGAGTGCTGGTATAACGGGGGGTTAAATTTAGCATGAGGGTATTCTACTGGCTTTAGTAGAGGGTCACAATGACAATTTATACTACCTCTGTATATCATTAGGCATTGTGCAACCTGATGAATAATGCCTGTAAACTAGCAATAATTGATACCGCCATTTTTATAGCTCATGTAAATCACCTTCGTTTAATCACTTACAAAAAAGGTGCACAGTGTGAGCAATTTCATTCATTTTGCTACAAAGCAATGATTGTAAGCCACGCATAAATCCATAAAATAGTAAGCAACTGAAAGATTTGTTATCTATTGAACTTTTTATCATTTATATTTTAATTATTTATAAGGACACTTTATGAAAACCACGCCACTTGCTGAAAAACTTCCAAATACGATCGACCCTAACCTAGACCTTGATAAGGTTAAGAAAGAATGTCAGGGAATGGTAAAGAGACGCGCTAGAGTTTCTGCTGGTGTAGCAGTCGTTCCAGTGCCATTTTTTGATGTGGCAGTTGATGCGGGCATGTTGACGCAGTTGATTCCAGAAATTAGTGAGCGTTTCGGTCTCATTGAAGATCGTCAGTCGGCTATTAACCTAGAATCACGCGAAGTACATTGGAGCGCAGTAAAAGATCGTACCGTAGATTTCGCTGGTCTAATGGCAACACGTGGTATCGTCAAAAAAACCATTCAAGGTTTCGGTGGTCGTATCGCTGCTAAACAAGTGACCAAGTTTATCCCACTTGGCGGTCAATTGGTTGCTGCAACGATGGGCTATACCATTTTTAAGAAAATCGCCAATGACCATATCAATGAATGCTATAAGTTAGCAAAAGATATTCAGCAAAAAGAACACGGCAAAAACGTGTAAATAAGCCGAATAGCTTAGTCTATATCAAGCCAGTTAAGTGATTACTTAGCTGGCTTTTTTGTGGTTTATACAGATAGGTTATAGCGCTGCAAAATAAAATGCGCTTGTGGTTAATGATGTTATTGCTAGGTTTTACTGATAATATACAGCTTGATTTATGACAGACACCTTAAAGGACTAACTTATGAAAAAAATCTTGGCTTCAACGATGATGCTAGCGACTTTTGCTTTGGCGGGGTGTACCACAACAGGTGCTACAAACAACGGTACAGGTACAGCAATCGGTACCGCAAACGAGATCGGTATGAATGTTTTTAGAGCTGCGATCGACAACCAATGCCGTAGCCAAATCGAAAAACAAAACGCGTGGCGTGTTGCAAGCGTCGCCATGACAGAAGCACAGCAAGAATCTGTTAAAACCAATGTTTGTGGCTGTGTCAGTGAGCAAGCACCGCAGCAAGTGACGATTGTTGAACTGGGCAATGCCGCGATTGACTCTCAGTACCGTACTCAGTTAGTCGCACAAGTCGTCGCCAAATCTCTACAGAGCTGCTATACAAGCTTTGTTCAATAGAACAATCAAATGATTCGTTAGAATAAAAAATAATAAAAAGGGTGCGTTATACATAACGCACCCTTTTTATTGCTAACAGATTAGTTCAATCAATTAGCCTAAAATTTATTTGTATCAGATGGTTGAGACGTTATAGAAGCCGTAAAAGGTAACGATTGGCTACGACGGAAATACTTCGAGGTGCTATCAATAATTTTATCTACTTCCTTAATTAAATCATTGATTACATCATCATAAATACCATGGTATAGCTCTTTTTCAAATGCTGTAAATGGGTGTTTGCGCGATGCTGAACCCACCTCAGTGACACCGTCTTTACTATAAAAAATATCTACGCGACCATTACTATTCAACACACAATTTAATAGTCCGCCTTCAATCTCCATCTCTACGCGTTCTGGCATAAAAATATAGTCATCCACATTGATAAGCTTTTTCTCTACTTCTCGTTTAAAAAATGATTTGATATCGAACATAGGTACATCCCTAACTTTATAATTATAAGATACGTGAGCATGCCGAGCACTGTGACTGTTACCCAGTATTCATCCGCGTGATTAACGGGTCATGCTTTACTCAGTTATCCTATAAGATAGCGTTAGATTATTTAAGGTGCGATATGTAAAACTGCGTTTGATGTTGGTAAAAATGAGAGACTACAGGTGGTTCTCTTTGTAGATATCGGGTGCGGGTTCAAATATTAACCAACCTTTTTTTATCCATTCTTGAATAATATCCTTGCCCATTATATGCATAAGATTAGCAAGTGACATGTGTTGTGACTGATGATACTAAACCTTTATAACAACCCTATTCAGCAGGTTCTCACTGTTGAGACTAAACATTTCTCTGATATACTCGGCATCTGAAGAATCTAAAGAGTGTCCCCAAATAATAATCTCATAGTCATTTTGAAGCAGGTAATCTATAGGCGGCTTATTTATTAACTTTACGTCAGTATTATCTAAGAACATATAATCTGTATTGTTTACAATTTTTTGAAAAGTTTTAACAAAGCCATATACTTTATATTTTTTCAGTTGTTCTTCATCTAAATCGCTGATTCCAAAAACGATATTCTTACGTTCTGCACTGCCATGAATATACTCCACTTCTATTTGATTAAGTTGATCATCAAGAATCTTCGGATACAGCCTTTCAAAAGTATTGGAATAATTAAATGTATAAACTGCATCAATCTCTTTTCCTAAATCACCAAAACTATTAAAAGGTCTAACTGGCTTAAGTTGATTAATTACTAAGTTTATATAGCTAGTAAATATTTCCGAGAAAAAAGTTAGATCTGCTAATAGCCTTCCAAATAATTCAGCTCCTTTAAAACCAGTATAAGAACTGGAAATTCTATCCAAGTACTTTGTATCTATAACTCTATCTATATCAAAGTTCATAAAGATACTAGATTCATGGCTCTTATCAGCTTTTGCCTTTTCTCTTTTATCATGACTATCATACAATCTAAAATTCTCAACTGCTTTACTCATGCTATAGTTGCTAATTTCTTCGCATGAACCGAATATTTTTGAGATAATAGAAAAATCTCTAAGAATTCTTTGTATTTGAGTACTCTTAAATCTCATTTCATTGAGGTACTTTGGAGAAAACTGAACTAACTTATCACCTAAAAATTTATCAAAATCAGCTTTGCTAGTTTGATATCTATCGATTTGATATTCAGTATTAAAATTTATATTTACACTTGAAATAGTACTGTGATCAAAGTCTTTACTGAGAAGAGTATCAATACTTAATAAAACATTTTCTATCTCAGTCTCAAAATCAATCCACGTATCTACATCGGTCAGATGATGCTTGAAATGCTGAAACCAACCATTATTTATTAACTTCTCTTGCAGATCATTCACGGTATGAATCGATAACCTCAAATTATCTGTTTTATACAACTGCCTAGTCTTTGTAAAAAAATCTTTATCTCTATCGGAACATTCACCTGCGATATATTTGCGGAATAAACTATCAAATCCCAGCTCAGTGTCTTCTTCACTGTCTTCTACTATTTTCATTGCGTCCATAAAATGTACGTAAGCCGTTGGTAAATAGTGAGCTAAATCAAAACCATTGCCTAATACAAATATTCTTTTAGTATCCAAAGCCATAACTCCTTCAAATGTTTTTTCATTATACATTAGCAAACTATATTTGACTGACGTAGGAATTACGAACTCTAAAAGTAATTGTTGGTAGAATTTACCCTTTAATTTATTCCAAAAAAAAGGAAGCGACCAATAAGCAACTTCCCTTTTTTATTATCGAACTGCATTAACTAAGTTAGTTAGACCCAGCCTTTTTCACGAAATGATTTGAGTACCTCTACAAATACTGCCATCTCATCAGGTCGGCCAAGTGTTAAGCGATTAAAGCCAGTGATTGGCGCAAACTCACGCCCGACAGCGATACCATGTTCTCGCATTCTATCGATATAGGTTTGCACATCGCCTTTTATCTCATGGAATATAAAGCTCGCTTGTGATGGCAAATAGCGCAAACCAAGCTCATCTAATGTTTGCTCAACCAGCTGACGCGATTGATTGGCTGTACGTAAGCTCAATGCTAGAAATGCTTCATCATCAAGCGTCGCTAACGCAGCTACAGCACCTGACAAATTGGTATTATCAATCGAGATAAATGCTTCTAATCTAGCAATCGTTTGCGGGCTAGCAACTGCATAGCCGACACGCATGCCAGCGAGTGCACATAGTTTTGAGAAAGTACGCACCACAACGATATTTTCTGAGTACTCCTCTCGTATCCATGCGACACCACTCTCAAAACTTGGATCAGTCACATACTCTGAATAAGCTTCATCGAGTAAAAAGTAATGGTTACTTGGTGCATTTCCTACCCATTCTTTGAGCTTTACTGTGTCAGTAATAGTCGACGTTGGGTTGTTTGGATTGCACAGATAAAACAAGCTAATACCGTCAAAGCCATCAGCCACTTTTTGCATACCTTGCAAGTCAAAGGCGTAGTTTTCAGTCGTCAGCGGTACTTTTACCACAGGTACATCGATAGATGTCGCATATAACTCAGCATAGGCAAAGGTTGGATGCGGCACAATAACTTGGAACTTCTTGCCTGCTACTAATGCTTGATTTTGTAGCATTTGGACGACAGTACGAATATTTTCACTAGAGCCACTGCCTAGAGAAATTTGACTCTCTGTCACACCGTTTATCTCAGCGACTTTGGTAATAAGAGCCGCACGTTGGTCATCGGGATAACGAAAGCCGATGTCTAAAGAGTTGATAACCGCTTGTTTGGCAGCATCTGACATACCGAGTGAATTTTCGTTAGAGTTTAATTCTATTAAGTTGTTGGTAAGCACAGTGAATAATACGCCTAGATTATGTCCATTCCAAAAATTTAGTCTGTGTTGATAATGTGAGCTATAAAAACAGTAAGCCTAGCCTACCAAGAACATTACACGTACTCGGCTTATTAGCTTGTGCCTTAAATTTTTGAAATATTATATGGATGGTGAGGTTTATGCGGATATGGTAAGTGGCAATGCGTTGTATTACAAGTATTCTGCACATTCCGATATTGAATAAACCACAAAAAAGTGAGGTACTCAAAAAGCACCTCACCTTCGCTATTGTTTAGCCTCTTTTTAGCCTTAATGTTTAACCCAAGCTATCAGATTAAATGTGCTTTTAACTCTAGTACTTTATCACGCGTTTTTGCTGCTTCTTCAAACTTCAAATCACGCGACATTTGCTGCATTTGCTTCTCTAATCGTTTGATTTCTTTAGCAAGCAAATCAGGACTACGCAAAATATTGATATCCACATCTGGCAGGTTACTCTTAACTGGGATAGCTTGATTGTCATTGGCATCCAAGCTTTCACCCGTATCAATCTTGTCCGTGATACTACGACGAGCACCTTTTGGCGTAATGTTATGCTCAAGGTTAAAGGCAATCTGCTTATCACGGCGACGATCCGTCTCATCTATTGCCTTTTGCATACTTGGCGTAATGCGATCGGCATAGAGAATGGCTTTACCATTCAAGTGACGGGCGGCACGACCAATCGTCTGAATAAGCGAACGCTCTGAACGTAAGAAGCCCTCTTTATCAGCATCGAATATCGCTACCAGTGATACCTCAGGCATATCCAAGCCTTCACGTAACAGGTTAATACCGACCAGCACATCATGCACGCCAGTACGGAGCTCATGGATAATCTGCATACGCTCGACAGTATCGATGTCCGAATGTAGATAGGCGACTTTTACATCGTACTCTTTAAGGTAACTGGTCAAATCTTCCGACATACGCTTGGTCAATGTGGTAATCAGTACACGCTCGTCCTTTTCACGGCGTTTGGTAATCTCTGATAGCACATCATCGACTTGCGTCAAGACAGGACGTATCTCAATTTCAGGATCAATCAGACCAGTAGGACGTACGACCTGCTCTACGACTTGCTCGCTATGCTCAAGCTCATATAGCGCTGGCGTAGCACTGACATAAATGGTTTTGGGCTTGATACGCTCCCACTCTTCAAATTTCATCGGGCGGTTGTTCATCGCGCTTGGTAGACGGAAACCATAATTAACCAAGTTTTCTTTGCGTGATCTATCGCCTTTATACATCGCGCCAATCTGCGAAACCGTCACGTGCGACTCATCAAGGAACAACAAGGCATCTTCTGGAATATAATCAAACAACGTCGGCGGCGCTTCCCCTGATGGACGACCAGAGAGATGCTGTGAGTAGTTTTCGATACCGTTACAGTAACCAAGCTGCTGAATCATCTCCAAGTCATACTGTGTACGCTCTTTGAGACGCTGTGCTTCAATCAACTTGTTGTTGTCACGGAAGTACTCTAAACGCGGCTCTAACTCAGCACGAATCGTATGACTGGCAGCTTCTAGCTTATTGCGCGGCGTCACATAGTGCGACTTTGGATAAATGGTAATACGTGGCACACTGCGCACCGTCTTACCCGTCAAGGGATCAAACCACGTAATCTTCTCAACTTCGTTATCAAATAAATGCACACGTACGGCCAGCTGCTCAGACTCAGCAGGATAGATATCTAATAGCTCTCCACGCAAGCGATACGTACCACGACCAAAATCTAGCTCGTTACGCGTGTACTGCATCTCAACCAAACGCTTAATGGTTGCCGTACGGTCAATGTTATCGCCCACAACGACATGCAGTAGCATTTTCAGATAGCTCTCTGGATCACCCAAACCATAAATGCATGATACAGAAGCGACGATAATCGCATCACGTCGCTCTAACAAGGCACGCGTGGCGGACAGGCGCATCTGATCAATATGATCGTTAATAGCGCTGTCTTTTTCGATAAAGGTATCACTCGCTGCGACATACGCTTCTGGCTGATAATAATCATAATAGCTGACAAAATATTCGACCGCATTATTGGGGAAGAACGATTTAAACTCACCATATAGCTGAGCCGCTAGCGTTTTATTATGTGCCATGATAATGGTTGGGCGCTGAGTTTCAGCGATGACCTTTGCCATGGTATAGGTCTTACCAGAACCAGTCACACCCAATAGCAACTGCTCGTCCATGTCCGAATTGATGCCGTTAACTAGCTTTTTGATGGCTTGCGGCTGGTCGCCCGCTGGCTCAAAGTCAGTAACCATCTCAAAGGCACGACTTGATATTTGCGTCCCTGACGCATTAACACCACTAATTTCAGCTTCGCCTTGGAGCTGAGTGGCCAATTGATTTAACTGACGCGATGAGCGCGGTTCAGGCATTCGCATAATGGCTTTCTTCTTCTTAAGGTTTATAACAATATGGGGTCTGAGCAGCGGTTTTTAAAGGAGAATAAGGAGTCTTATCCTATAGCCGAAACGCTCTCTCGCTGCCCAAAATATAAGTATATAAAGGTAAGGTTTATTAAAAGTTAAGGTTTAATATTAGCGGATAAAACTTACATCGTTATAAAAAACGAACACAGTATTCGATAAATTTACAAAGCTTTTCACGGTTAACAGACTCGTTACACGACCACCTAACAAAGCCTAACACTCAAGGGTTCCAACACTGAATTAAGCTGCTATTATCGTTCTTGAATTAACAAGTTGATGACTTCTAAGTATTAGTAGTCAGTACTAATGAATGGATAGCTTTATAGCAATTAGTATCATTAGCTTTAACTTGATTGTCATCGAATAGAAAACCAATAAAAATACATTGAACTTTCATTCAATATAATAATTTTAAATAAATGACGGAGTAAAATATGAGAGAACGTTACGCAAGTGGTATTTCAGACGAAACTGCGAAAAAAATGATTGATTTGCTAAACGCTAACCTAGCAAACGTTATTGATTTGACCTTAGATGGCAAACAGTGTCATTGGAATCTACAAGGCACTGGTTTTATCGGTGTGCATCAATTGTTAGATGAGACATCAGATCGTATCCTTGAAGTATCAGATACTATCGCAGAGCGCATTGTAATCCTAGGTGGGCAACCAAACGGTTTGGCAAGTCGCGTAGTCAAAGAGTCTATCCTAGATGATTACCCAACCGACATCACTGAAGTAGATCAGCATGTTCGTGAGCTAACTAGCCGTTATAAGAAAGTTGCAGAGACATTGCGCGAAGCGATTGCTACTGCTGGCGACGCAGGTGATGAAGACACCGCTGACTTATTTACAGAAGCTAGCCGTATCATCGATAAAGATGCATGGTTCATCGGCGCAAACGCTCCAAAGAACTAATAGCATTTAATTTGACTAGTTATTAAGTACTAGAGTTATAAAAAAGCCGTCATAGTTGACGGCTTTTTTGTGTCTGGGTTTTTGAATTTAGAAAGTGTACTTAAAAGCACTCGATAAGACCCACATATTACACATTCAATTCATCAAACCCCAGATTAAATACTCTCTAAACTTAGCAGCTCAGCATTAGGTTCGGACAGTGTCAAGATAGCCTCTTGAAAGACTGGGTTACCTCTGAATAGATTTTCAATCTCTTCAAATTTTTGAGCGATATGCTCTTCTTTTTGATTGCCTGCTATATCTACTGCTGCCACCATAAATATCTTCTTTGGGCCGACCCACTCTAGGTGCAGATAGGACACACTGTCGATATCTGGATGATTTAGCAGCTCGCTCAAAACATATTCGTGCATACGGTCAGTGACTCTATGCCCAACCAAAAAATCTCGGTTACGACTGATCAAAAATATGGCGACGACGCCCAATAATAGACCAACAATGATAGACCCTAACGCATCCCAATATGGTTCGCCCGTATAAGCGTGCATACCCATAGCAGCAGCGGCAATCACCAAACCAATAACCGCTGCTAAATCTTCAAAGAATACACCGCGCAACGTTGGGTTAGACGTATCTACGACATAGCCAAGTGCACTGATATCGAGCGCTTCACCATGTTTTTTACTTTGTCTGTATGCCTGAACCAATGAGATCCCTTCGAGCACAAACGCCACTGCCAATACGATAAAGCCAATCGTATAATTAGTCTCAGATTCAGTAGCGTTCCATTCTTTGATACCCGTATAGATAGAGACAATCGAACCTGCCGTAAACACACCAAAAGCAGCAATCATCGACCAAACATAAGACTCTTTGCCGTAGCCTAACGGATGGCTTTTATCAGCAGGTTTGATGGACTTTTTTTCTGCGACGATGAGCAAAGTACCATTGCCAGCATCTGCCCATGAGTGAGCTGCTTCTGCAATCATGGAAGCTGAGCCCGTCATAAAAGCGGCAACTGTTTTTGCGATAGCGATAACCAGATTGGCCCCAACCGCAATCAACACCGTGATCAGTGAGCCTGAATGCTCATCATTGGTTTCAGGGCTTTGATTAAGGGTATGTTTTAATTCAGGGTCACTTGGAATTTTAGGATTACCTGCCCCACGCGCACGAGGTGTTTGCGCCTTAGGAGTGACTGGTAAATGGCGCTGCGGATTAGCAATAGATGGCTTTAGACTCATGCTAGACTCACTGAAATAACGTATTGATAGTAGAATTTTTACCGTAGATAAATGCTTGAAACATATATTAGCTTAAAATAAGCGCTCTACAATATCAGTGTCTTTTTAGTGAGTCGTTGTATGAATTATTAATTCAATAAAACTAGATAACTTTATACAATTTTAGATGGCTTTGAATAACTTGGGCTATTTTTCGTCATCTGCTTCGCGTTCGCCAAACTGCTTGTTAATCTCTTCGAAGTCGCAACTAGGACGATGTGAGCTTTCCATACGCAGTTTCTTTCGCTCTTTTGCTGCATCAGCTCGACACTGCTGCATCTTGTTTTTGATATCGAGTGGCGGTGCGGAGGTTGGTTTACCGTTGTCATCGATAGCCACCATCGTAAAGTAACAGCTATTGGTATGACGAACAGTACGACCACGTACATCTTCTGCTTCGACGCGGATACCTACTTCCATTGAGGTATTACCAACATAATTGACACTGGCTGCAAAAGTAACCAACTCGCCCACATATATCGGCTCACGGAACATTACTTGATCGACAGACAATGTCACCACATAGTTACCACTATAGCGACTGGCACAAGCATAAGCGACCTGATCAAGCATCTTGAGCAAATCCCCACCATGCACATTGCCAATGAAATTCGCCATATCAGGCGTCATAAGTACTGACATGTATAGCTCATGGTTTAATGGGGCTTTTTTGGCAGTGGAGCTGGTATTGTATTGCGGCATAATATTCCTTAATGGTTTGACACTTATTTATTATGCCTACCATTTATACAGCAGGTCGCCGTATAGCACAAACAGACCTCTGTCATTAGACAGTCTAAATTGTGTAAATTGGCACTATTTAAACAGCGTTATATAGGCCAAGATATAAGCGCTAGCTCAACCAGTGAAAGCGATACGCAAGCCACGCCACTATGGCGCTAACCGAACCGGTCAAAATACCACCCCATACAAAGTCAACCAACGCCGTATCTAACGTAAAGCCCTTATACAGTGCCAAATTGGTAAAGTCGTATGTTCCATAAGCCATCAAGCCAATCAGTCCGCCGAGTAAGAAGATATGACCAATGGATGCGCCAGCTTTGATTTGCGGATATAAAACCAAAATACAAAGCGCCAATATATAAAACATATAAAACACGCCAGCGGCCATCATGTTTGGCTCATCAGCCAATAGATGCCCGATACGCGACTCATAAAAGGCGCCTTTCATGGTCGTCAGCCAGACAGCATCGACACCCAAAAAGATAACAACAGCAGCGAGATAAATGAAAACGTAACCCATGATATTACCTCTTATAAAATGAATAAAAACGGATAAGATTTATAATGTTAGTCTTGGTTGGATAAAGTCTAAAAATGCCAAAATACGCGAAGATACGGCACTGTTTTTGTAATATACCGCCTGTATGGCTTCACGGTTGTTTGGTCTGACTATCGCCTCAGGCAATACTTCAACCAATCTGCCAGATTCTAAATCTTCACCAATCATAAAATGTGACAGTAAAGCAATGCCCTGATGATTCAAACATAGCTGACGCAAGGTCTCGCCGCTACTACCAGTCATATGAAAATTCAGTTTAACTGGTGTTCTTAACGGCCAACTGTTTAGTTTTGACGCATCGTTAAAGCCAATTAACTTATGAGTGCTTAAATCATCAACGTTCAAATCATTAATACTAGCTACTTCATTATGCTGATATAAATATTCAGGACTGGCTACTAGCCGCAGCTTACTTTTACCCAATAGACGCGCATGCAAGTTTGAGTCTTTTAAATCGCCAATTCTGATAGCCAAATCCGTCTTGTGCTCAAGCAAATCAATAATATTGTCATGCGAGGTAAGGTCGAGAGTGATATGTGGATACTGCGCCACAAAATCACCAACCAAAGGTGTCAGTTGATGAAAGACAAACGGGCTCGCGGCGTCAATCCGTAAATGCCCACTCGGCGCTTGTTTTAACAGCTTAATCGCCTCTTCACCGGTATATAACGTATTTAAACTCTCACGCGCATATCTTATAAAGACATGCCCCTCCTCCGTCAGCTCCAAGCGCCGTGTCGTTCTATTTAGCAGCGTGCACTGCAGCGTATCTTCGAGTCTGGACACAGCACGAGATACCTTAGCTACTTGCTGATTCAGTAGGTTGGCAGCGCCAGTAAAGCTGCCCGTGTCTACTACTGTCAAAAATATCTCTATGTCTTCTGTTTTAGCATGTCCCATCATCATGATTACCTTTACAAAATTGACAAAGGTATTTTGTCATTTGTGCTGTTTTTTGCAAACTATAAATCGGTCAAACTACGCGCATCATTTAATTATTAGGATGTCGTTATGCCACTCGCTTTATGGGCGCTTACTCTAAGCGCATTTGCAATTGGGACAACCGAATTTGTCATCGTTGGATTGGTACCAACTATTGCCGCCGATCTGGGCGTGAGCTTACCTTCAGCAGGGTTGCTCGTTAGTCTATATGCCGTCGGTGTCGCTATCGGTGCCCCTATACTTACCGCACTCACTGGCCGCTGGAACCGCAAAATCGTACTGATGAGCCTAATGGGTCTGTTTGTCATCGGCAACTTGCTGGCTTGGCAAGCACCCAGCTATGAAACCTTAATAATTGCCCGTATCCTGACCGGTCTGGCGCATGGTGTGTTTTTCTCTATTGGTTCCATGATTGCTACTAGCCTTGTCAGTAAAGAAAAAGAAGCCAGCGCGATTGCCATTATGTTTACAGGACTTACCGTGGCGCTCGTCACTGGCGTACCCCTTGGTACATGGATTGGACAGCATTTTGGCTGGCGCGCTACGTTTCTAGTCGTGTCAGTACTAGGTTTAATCGCTTTAATCGGTAGCGCAATATTAGTACCGAAAAACCTAAAAAAATCTATCCCTGCAACCTTCAAAGAGCAACTACAAGTCATTGTAAAACCACAATTACTGCTGGTTTATCTAATGACTATCCTCGGCTATGGCGGTACGTTTACGGCATTTACCTACCTAGCCCCTATCTTAGAACAGCAGACCAAATTTGCACCTTCAGCCATTGGTCTTATTATGCTCGTATATGGCGTGTCCGTTGCGATCGGTAACATCTGGGGCGGAAAACTTGCAGATAAACGTGGCCCTATTAGTGCGCTTAGCATTATATTTAGCGCCTTAAGTGTCATTCTTTTATTGTTCACCTTTACTATGCAATCCAAGATTGCTGCTGTGCTGACTATTTTGGTATGGGGTGCTTTCGCCTTTGGTAATGTACCGGGTCTACAGATCTACGTGGTCAAGCAAGCTGAAAAATATACGCCAAATGCCGTCGATGTCGCCTCTGGATTGAACATTGCTGCATTCAATATCGGTATTGCACTGGGCTCAATCATCGGTGGTAGCGTGGTTGAAAATATGTCATTGCAAGACACAGCTTGGATCGGCGCTGTTATCTCTTTAATGGCATTAGCGGTCACACGCTATTCAGGTCTGCGTGATAAGCGTGCCCTGCAAGCATCGTAGAACCTTTCGATGTAAAAATTTTCAATGTACAACCTCTCAACATATGGGTCTCAAACTGTTTAGACAGTATGAGACCTTATGAATGTCATGAACAAAACATATTTATATCATCAGACCTATACTGACGCGGTGTCTGCCCTATCTTCTTCACTAAATGTCTCATCATTCAAAACCGTTTCATGATTTAAGACAGCAGATGGCAGATCAGAAAAATGCAGCGTATCAATATTATTAGGCTTCACCGCAGTAACTTGCACCACACCGATCGTGCGCTCCAAAAACCCACCTTCGCAATAGCAAAAGTAAAACTCCCATAGGCGGATAAAGGCATCGTCATAACCAAGTGCTTGAATCTCTGCACGCTGCGCCATAAACGCAGCACGCCAGTCACGCAGCGTGTACGCATAATCAAAGCCATAATCATGCAATTGCTTGACGACCATATCGGTCTGCTCAGTGAATTGGGTCGTCAGTTCTTGGTTTGAGAGCAGACAACCACCTGGGAAGATGTGCGTTTGGATAAAATCGACTGAATCGATATAGTCTTGATAATTTTGATCATTAAAAGTGATGGCCTGCAATACCATAAGACCTGTCGGCTTGAGTAAGCTATTACACTTGGCAAAGAAAGTCGGTAAGTATTCATGGCCCACCGCTTCAATCATCTCGATGCTGACTAGCTTGTCATATTGACCTGTCAGCTCGCGGTAATCTTGCTTGAGCAGTGTGATTTTGTCAGACAGACCTGCCGCCTCGACTCGTCGCTTCGCTTCATCATACTGGGCATCAGAGATAGTCGTGGTGGTCACATGGCAGCCGTAATGCTTGGCTGCAAAAATAGCAAAACCGCCCCATCCTGTACCGATTTCAATCACATTATCATCAGCACTAAGCTGTAAACGTTGACATATAAGCGACAGTTTGTGCTGCTGAGCATCACTGAGCGTCACGTCAGGCGTAGGATAAACTGCTGATGAGTACATCATCGTATCGTCCAAAAACCGCTCATACATGTCATTGCCCAAATCATAATGCGCTAGGATATTCGATTTGGATCCAGATTTGTCATTGCTACGTAGCTGATGCTTCGCTTTTTCAAAGGCTTTACTAATACCAGCAAAACGATTCTCTAGTTTGTTGAGCACTGCTACGTTACGAGCTGCCAAGCGAATCAAACCTGTTAGATCATCCGTATCCCACTCACCATCGATATAACTGTCTGCTAGCGCGATAGAGCCACCAAGTAATAGCTGACGATAGACAGCAGGGTCATGTATCTGTAGCGTCACATGTAGCGAATGGCGACCAACCGCCGAGCTACTAGCGTCATTAGTAGCTACTTTACCAAAGCTACTTGTCTTAGGTTCCTGCTCGCCAAATGTTTCAATCAAAGTAAGACTGCCAAACTGGATATGCTGCAGTGCACGAAATATAAGCTTTCTAGCTAAGTGATTAACACTATTGCTGACTGGCTGTAGTACAGCACTTTCATTAACTATTTTGCTCACACGAGCAGTGAGTTTTTCTAGTTTTGTGACTGGTGCTCGATCGGTCGGTCGTGCTGGCATCGTGTATTTATCCTTGTTTAAATGCTTTATTTTTTAGTGGTTCATTTTCAGTCATACACTGACAAGATTTTTAATGTTTAAAAATTGCTAGAACTATAAGACATTTTTTACGCTCGATACTGCTGGCTGCTTTTCTACTGTCTACTTTTCTGTTGACTGTCGGCCAATTTTTCATCGTAGTTGATATACGGCACCTTTTTAATCGCATATAGCTTAAACGCATGCCAATAAATACGGGTTAAGGAGGTCATATTCATCAAGGGGTTTTTTCGCAAGCTATGACGAACAGCCTCTTCTGTCATTGGCACCCCTGATATCTTTATGCCAGTTTTTAATACTTCACCGCGCTCATCGCTGATGTTGATAGCGATACGCACTTGTAAGCCAGTATTAGATAGCTCATCCGTTTTAGTACCTTTTACTGTGACCTGCCAGCGGTACAGCTGATCGATAGGGTTAAAAGGTGATACGTGAAAATCCTTGTCATGACAGAACTCAGTATCCTCTCCTTCTAACAAAAACCCATAGTAATGGCGCTTGTCCCATGGCGTATTAGACACTTCAGCCAACAGATGAGTGGGCGTTTGCTGCGCATCAAACCCCAAGTAAAAATTAACTGGGCTAAAGTACATGCCAGCATTACGGCAAACAAGTAATCCCAACATATCGCCTTCAGGCGCGCTTCCTGCATGTTTTTCAAATGCTTGAATTAGGCGTTTTTCTAGTGCTTGAATAGACTGTATATGGTTATCAAGACTTTTATCATTCCTTAGGCTATTGGTATTCTGTAGATAGTCATCAGGACAGAATTGTTGTAGCGCCTTTTTCTTTAGTGAAAATAGAGGCAGACCTTTTGCTAGTAGCTTTTTCGGTAATACTTTACGTAATGGTAATTTCCCTGAAACTTTACTCTCATCAAATACTGCCGTGCTAATTTCAGGAAGTTCTTGCCCTGCCGCCAGTGCACTGATATTGACGCCCCAATAACGGTAAGGGTAAACGAATTTATTCACACTAGGTAGCAGCCGACTGTGCCATGTCGTACCCTCAAACAGCTGATGTGGCAATGCAGTGGTATCACAAGAAGACTCATGACTTGGCATAGCGTTGTTATCTTGGGCGGACATGGTCATAAATAGTCTCTTGTGTAACGGCGTACTTTTTATATAGCGAATCTTTCAAAATACTTAGAATACATAACGGCATTAGTCGTCATATTATTTGGCTTTACGGCGACCGAATAAGCCAGGCTTCTTATATTGGCTCGTATTATCAGTTGAACTCTGCAAACGATCAGCATACTCAACCAGTTCCTGATTGGTCGTCGCTATGGTGACTTCACGCTTATTCAGCTTACGTAATTTGGTATCCGCTTTTATAGGCAAGTCTTTATAACGAAACGGCGTATACGCGCTATCAGCGTCAGGTAAATGAGCTGGATCAATCTCGTCTTTTATATCAATATCAAGACCAAGCGCCTGACAGACACGTAATCCACTTCGCACGCCGTCCTCATGAAAGCCATTAAACCAATAAGCCCCGCAGAAATGCGTGTGCGAACCGTTACCCGAGATACTCGACCATTTAGTTTGCGCATCAATCATCGCAAGATCGAATACTGGATGACTGTAATCAATGCTCTTAATTATCTGCTTATCATCGACGCTTTTGTTGTCTACAGCTGGATTTAATGTGACCAAATAATTGTGTTTTTTGGTCAGGCGTTGCAGGATATTCATGTGATAAGTCAGCACTGGCTTTGCAGGTATCTGTGCGTTTCCAACCGCTTGCTCATCCTTAGCATTGCCTGAAACTGTTTCATCTATTAAGTAATTCCAGCTTGCCCATGCCAATGATCTCTTAGGTAAAACACTGGTATCGGTGTGCAGTACAGCCGTGTTTTTAGTAAAGCGGAAATGACCTAATACTTCAGATTCATCGGTGCTCGCATCCTTTAGAATCTTTAGCGCAGTATCTGCATGACAAGCAAAGATCACATCATCGAATACAAGATTTTCGCTACGGTTGTCAGCGTTACCTTTATCCTGCACTGTCAAAGCATTCTTCACCGTCAAAATCACTTGCTCACCATCACGAACTACAGACTGTACTGGGCTATTGACTCGTATCTTGCCACCCGCTTTGATAAAGCGTGGAATCAGTTTATTGACGTACTGCTTTGAGCCGCCTTTTATCGTAAACCACTGCGGACGATTGACCACGTCGAGCAAACCGTGGTTGTCAAAGAATTGTGCAAAAAACACTAGTGGAAATTCTTGTACTTCATCTAGGCTGGTTGACCAAATGGCCGAGACCATTGGCAGTAGGTAGTTATCGGTAAATAGCTGACCATATTTCTTTTGCGTCAAATAACCACCGAGCGTTTGTTCTGCAAAGCTACTGACATCTTGTCCTTGGGCGCGCGCGCTATCATAATCGTGGCGCAGCTGTTTGATATGCTTATTAAACTGCAAAACATCTTTGATAAATTGCCAAAATTTTGGATTAAGTACATTTTTACGCTGTGATAATAAAGTGTTGAGCGTATGACCGTTGTATTCAAAATGACGTGCAGTATTCTTGACAGAAAAGCTCATGTCCGTTGCCTGAAAAGGCACCTGCAGCTCATGAAGCAAGCGAAAAAAGTTCGGGTATGTGCGCTCGTTAAAAACAATAAACCCTGTATCTATCGCACTACTCTCTACATTGCTACTCTTTGTTTTTTTACCGTCTTGTAGCGCCACATCAATCGTATTTACATGCCCGCCGATATAATCATTGGCTTCAAATACCGTCACATCATGTTGCGCGCCTAAGTAATGCGCACAAGTCAGCCCTGACACACCTGAGCCGATGATAGCAATACGTTTTTGGGTAGTCTGATGGTCAGAATCTGTTGTAGCATTAATAGCAATCTTTTGGTTACTTGCACGCTTGAAACGAGTAAACGGCATAAAAGCATTCCCTTCTGTATTTTTCTGTCGATATGATGGCTAAGAGTTCTATCAATGGTAGATTACTTTTTATTAAGTTTTTCGCTAACTTGCTGCCAGACCAAATCAGGCAACGTACCTAATGCTTTCAAAGGCATGGTTAGTTTTTTCGGAAATTCGATCACATCATGCCCACTTTCGATACCATCGCGTATGGCTTGACTGGCCTGCGCTGGCGTCTGGATAAATGGCATCGGAAAGTCATTCTGTTTGGTCATCGGTGTCTCAACAAAACCAGGTACAACTAAGCTAACTGACACATCATGCGGAGCAAGGCTAATCTGTAGAGTCTTCATTAGATAATGGATAGCAGCTTTTGAGCTACCATAGGCTTCAGCGCGCGCAAAAGGCACATAAGCAGACGCTGAACCGATACCGACCAAGCGACCTTTTGAAGCGATTAGCTTTGGCAGCACTCCTTCGATCGCATGGGACAACGTACCCATATTGACCGACATGACTTTCATAAAGACACTGCTATCAAAGTTCGGCATATCTAAGTACTCGCACATACCAGCGCCACAAATTGCTAGATCGACATTGTCGATTTTTTCAAAAGCTTCGATGACCTTTTCTCGATCCATGAGGTCTAAATCAATCGTTTCTGCGCCTAACGCCTGAAGTTCAGCCAATGCTTCGTCGTCACGGCCAACTGCATATACATGATGATCTGCTAGTAGATAGTCTTTTGCCAACTGCTTACCAATGCCCGACGTCGCCCCAGTAATGAGAATGTGTAATTTTTCAGTAGAATCTGTCATCGTAAATATCCTTTTTGAGTATTCTTATCTTTTTAAGTATTTTCATAATATGGAATTAATGGGCTTAAACTGATTACCTAATAAAACCTTAGACCTTTGATAGCAACTAGCTATTATTATTCTTCGCAGATATCATTGGTCGTATTTCATTAAGCTATAAGCCATTTTATTTAACAAATCTAAATAATTATAGTGGTTGGCTACAGGCTTATTGTTGTGTCTTCGCAATCATATGGGCTTAAGCTTAATCTCAGCGTGTTATTTGTCATCTTCACAAGGATGCTGCTATCACAAGCAACGACACAATATTCTGTTACTAGCGTCATAAGACAGCTCTATATCAGCATGCTACAATGCAAAAACTAATGCAAAAACTAGAAATCGCGTCGTTTGCCGAAGCATCATCACCATTATCTATAATCGAATGACCGCCGTATTACAGTAAGATGATGCTATCTTTTCTTAAACTATCTGACATCTTGTCCTGATAGCAATGAAAACGTTATATAATTAATATCAGATTTTCACCAACCCCACCCTCATATAAAAAAGGATCTCTCATGAGCGAGTTGCAACTGTCTGACCGCGTCAACAACATCCAACCATCACCTACGCTAGCGATTACCAATAAAGCCAAAGAGCTAAAAGCTGCTGGTAAAGATATTATCGGTTTGGGCGCTGGTGAACCTGATTTTGATACCCCTGAACACATCAAAAAAGCAGCGATCGATGCAATCAATGATGGCTTTACGAAATATACGGCTGTCGATGGTACGCCAGAGCTAAAAACAGCCATCATCGAGAAGTTTAAGCGCGACAACGACATCAGCTATGAGCCAAACGAAATCCTAGTATCGGTCGGTGGTAAGCAGTCATTCTTTAACCTTGCCCAAGCGTTTATCAATCCTGGCGATGAAGTCATCATCCCAGCACCATACTGGGTCAGCTACCCTGACATGGTTATCATCGCAGAAGGCGTGCCAGTCATCGTCAAATGTCCAGCTGAGCAAGACTTCAAAATCACCCCTGAGCAGTTAGAAGAAGCCATCACTGACAAGACTAAATTGTTGGTATTAAACAGCCCATCTAACCCAACAGGTATGATTTACACATTAGATGAGCTAAAGGCCATCGCTGAAGTATTGAGAAAGCATCCACAAGTCTATGTAGCTTCAGACGATATGTACGAACACATCCGCTGGACAGGTGATAAGTTCTACAATATCTTAAACGCGGCACCTGAGCTAAAAGATCGTGCTATCATCTTGAACGGTGTGTCTAAAGCGTATGCGATGACAGGCTGGCGTATCGGCTATGCGGGTGGCCCTGCTAAGCTAATCGGCGCGATGAAAAAGGTACAGTCACAATCTACCTCATGCCCAACGTCAATCAGCCAAGTGGCTGCCGAAGTTGCTATCAGTGGTGATCAGAGCGTACTAGAGCCGATGGTAGCCGCCTTTGAGAAACGCTGTGACCTAGTCGTAGATGGTTTAAATGCTATTAAAGGCATTACTTGCTTGCGTCCTGATGGCGCATTCTATGTATACCCAAATATCGTACCGCTCATCAAAGCGGCTGGCCTGTCATCATGTACTGAATTCTCAGCATGGTTATTGGACAAAGTTGGCGTGGCAGTCGTACCTGGCGATGCGTTCGGTCTCGGCGGTTATATGCGTATCTCATACGCTACTGATGAAGCAACATTGAAAGACGCCCTATCACGTATCGAAAAAGCAGTGGCTGATTTAGACGTTGTTGAATAAATCGTAAATAGCAACGAGTCTTACCCCTGTTTATAAAAAAGACGCCCTATACACTCTATAGGGCGTCTTTTTTTGCGAAAGTCTTGGGCATAACTAGGAAAAACACGCTATCTCATCATTAAAATGACAATTTTTACTAATTATGCAAAAAAAGGCTTGACGTATTTTTTAACTTTGCTAGAATACGCCCCACTTAGCAAGAACTCGTTAGAGACTTCTAAGGCTCGTTGTAAGCGATTAAACACTTACAGCCTATTCTCCAATAGCTCAGTTGGTAGAGCAACGGACTGTTAATCCGTGTGTCCCTGGTTCGAGCCCAGGTTGGAGAGCCACATTTTAGTAGTAAATTTCTTGAGTCAACCTTGATTCAATTATGGCATTTGCCAAAACCCTCATCAATTTGATGAGGGTTTTTTTATGCGTATCATTTAGGGTCTGTTGAACACTCAAATGTGGTACTGGCAGTGACTATTCTTTAGACAATACGCAGTGAAATTTTTGACGCCTAGTCGTTCTAGGTTAGACAATTTAGCCATGTATTGGCAAAAAATAGCCCTGCCCTGAAAGGCTGATGCTAAAATCACCTCAAACGTTGTTGCAAGCCTAGTTAAGGTCTCGACATTATCGTCGGTTTACGCCTAATTTGATGCGATTTTAGCGATCAGCAGTCCTAATATTTGAATGTTCAACAGACCCTAATATTGGTTATCTATTTTGCCATTTTGATAAGCGCTAATCACTACTTTATCTCATACTTGTTTATGACCATGATACTTAAAAGTAAGCAACATGGTCACGATAGAATATTACTGTAGCAAGTTCTCTATTGGCTAGCTTAGCTTGGCAACATTGGCAACCAGAATACCAATGCTAACAATGTCACTAACAACACAGGTGGCGTGATCAGTAGACCAATCTTTATGTACTGTCCCCAGCTGATTTTGTAGTCCTTTTCTGCCAACACATGTAACCATAGCAAAGTAGCCAGACTACCAATCGGCGTAAACTTAGGGCCCAAATCATTACCGATGACATTGGCATAAATCATTAGCTCTCGTGTTGCTGCAGGCACTTGTGCTTGATCAATCGCAAGCGCGCCGACTAGGGTCGCTGGCATATTATTCATAACAGACGCGACTATAGCAGACAAGAACCCAGTTCCAACGGTAGCAATGACTGCGCCTTGTTGACCCAACCAGTTGAGTACTTGCGCCCCATAGGCAGTAAGTCCTGCATTACCTAAACCATATACCACCAAATACATACCGATTGAAAATAGTACGATTTGCCAAGGTGCTTTACGTACTACATCACTTATCGAGACCACGGCATCACGCCCGCCTTGCCATATACGACCAGCGATTGCCATTAGTGCAACAGCAGCGATGCCCGTGACCAGTGAAATAGGCAGCCCCAACGGCTCTGTTGCAAAGTAGGCGACCAGTAGCAAACCTAATAGTGGAAAAGCAGCTCGAAAGACCAATGGATCGGTAATAGCAGACTCTGGAGCGCTTAGCTCACTAGTCGAGTAGGTTTTTGGAATATGGCGTGCATAGACAACCCACAATACCAGTAGCGTCGCTAATACAGACACTATATTGACCGGTACCATCACCGCTGCATAACGACCAAAGCCTATGTCAAAATAATTGGCACTGACGATATTGACTAAATTTGAGGTGACCAATGGCAGACTTGCCGTATCAGCGATAAAACCAGTCGCTATAATAAATGCCAGAGCTGATGGTGGCGAAAATTTCAGACGTAGCAAGATAGCGATGACGATCGGAGTCAGTAGTAGCGCAGCACCATCATTGGCAAAAAATGCAGAAATAAAGGCGCCAAGCACGACAATCATCGGAAACAACAAGCGCCCTTGTCCATTGCCAAGGCGTGCCACGTGTAATGCGGCCCAGCCAAAGAACCCTGCCCTATCTAAGATAAGGGAGATGATAATCAGCGCCACAAAAGTAAAGGTCGCATCCCAGACAATATCCCAGACGATACCCACATCTGATAGCCGCACGACGCCAAGCGCTAACGCGACTAAGGCACCACCCATGGCGCTCCAGCCGATACCCAATCCTTTAGGTTGCCAGATAACTAAGACTAAAGTAACCACAAAAATAGCAAATGCAAGCATTGTACAACCTTACTTAAGCTGACTTTATTCAGCCGATTTAATATAGGGAATTAGGTCGATTAGGAAATTAGATCGATTAGGAGGCTAGATCGATTTTTGATTGACGCGGCTCGATAGTTCTTCAGCACTCTCAACGCGTTCTGAATAACGATCAGTGAGATAATCTGAACGTCCGCGTGTGAGCCAAGTAAACTTCACTAGCTCTTCACAAACATCGACAAGGCGCAGATATAATGGAGACATATCCATGCGATTGTCGTCGTTGAACTCTAAGAACGCTTTGGGTATCGAAGATTGATTAGGGATAGTAATCATCCGCATCCAGCGCCCGAGAATACGCATCTGATTAACCGTATTAAAGCTCTGACTACCACCACTGACTTGCATCAGTGCTAGGGTTTTACCTTGAGTTGGACGTACGCCACCTAAGGACAGCGGTATCCAGTCGATTTGCGCTTTCATAATACTGGTAATACTACCGTGACGCTCTGGACTCACCCACAGCATGCCTTCTGACCACTGCGCCAGCTCCCGCAATTCTTGCACTTTGGGATGGTCTGAGTCTACATCGTCAGGCAACGGCAAGCCGGATGGATCAAACATTTTTACTTCACAACCATACCAACGTAGCAATCGGCTAGACTCTTCAGCGGCCAATCTAGAAAACGAGCGTGCACGGACAGAACCGTATAGCACTAATATTTTCGGTGGATGACGTGAGTCATTCGGTGCAACCAAAGACTCAATGTCGATAGGTTGAAGATTATCTATATCAATATTGGGCAAATCTTCTAAGCTAAATTTTGGCGAAACAGTAGATTCGGCTTCTAATACTTGGTCAACCTCAGTGTTTGTCATGAGTAATAACCTCGCCGTCTTCTTTTGTGAAGCTACTTACTGGATTGGCTAGCAATTCAAACACACGCTCTGAAGGACGACATAGAGCAGCGCCTTTATCAGTCACTACGATAGGACGGTTGATTAAAATAGGATGCGCAATCATGGCATCGATAATTTGATCGTCAGACAACTCAGGATTATCCAGACCAAGCTCATCATTAATAGCTTCTTTGCTTCTTAATAGCTCTCTAGGCGAAATCTGCATCTGTGCCAACAGCTCCACTAAGCGGTCGCGCGTTGGTGTATTTTTCAGATATTCCACCACTTCTGGCTCTTCACCTGATGCTTTAATAATGGCAAGCGTGTTACGAGATGTACCGCATTTAGGATTATGAAAGATTAATGGCTTCATAGTTTTTACACCTATTTTATGTATTTATTGAAATGATAATTGGTTTACTCATTACCTTACTCAGCAGACTCATTTACGCTGCAGCCACTCAGGCTATCCATAAGTGACGCACACAATTCTGGATGTCCCGCACAGCAATCTTGCAACAGGAACTGAATGACGTTATCCATATGTGATAGCGAAGCACGATAGATAATCTGTCGGCTATGACGCTGTGAGACCACCCATCCTGCTCGCGCCAGCACCGATAAGTGGGCTGACATTGTGTTATGAGGGACAGAGAGCTGACGGGCTATTTCGCCCGCAGGTAGGCCTTCAGGCTCATGGCTGACTAGCAGCTTAAAAGCCTTTAAACGAGTATCTTGAGAGAGCGCAGCAAAGCTTGCGATAGCATTAGTTATTTCCATATGTCCAATAATACAGACATATTAAAATAATTCAATATTTTTTGAATGAGGTTATCATTCCTTAGAGACATCAGGCATTACTCATCAAGGTACGATGAGTCAAACCAACGTAACTTCCGTAATTCACCTTAAGTATTAGAAACTATCAGTTTCGGAAGTAAGACTGGACAGGGATAGTATTAAATAATTTGATGCTATAGCTTGATATAATATTACCTGCCCCGGCAACTTATTATTTTTTTGCGCGTTTAAATACCCTACCAACATGAATCAAGCTGATTAGTTTAATCAATGGTTTGATGAGTAGTTGTGCGCTGCCAAGGATAAATAGCCATGTGCCGTCCGTCGTTAACGACTCTTTCAAAAAGAAAAAGCTACCAATCAAAAACCAAACAGCGATAAGTAAATCATTCACTGCGCCCAAAGCATCATATCGTCGCTGTATGGCAATATGCTCTTGCCCAATATCAACATCTAACGCTTTGCGGTCGCTCAAAATTTATCCTTTGCTTGCATGTACTTGAGTCATAGATATATCAATTGGCCAGTACCCCTGTCAACAAGCTACTGTAGAAAATCTATCAATTAAGACGTCTGTCCTCAGCCCCACTACCTACCATTTAATAACTTTATTTCACCTATAGAATTTTTAGTCCTGAAAAAAGCATACATGAGACGCTAAATATCAATCCTAAATAATATCTAAGATCTTGATTAAAAGGCATTATCATCGATATTTTAGGAAATGATTTAACAACGTAAACTTTACTTTCATTCAGACACTTTAACAGTCTCGCATTAGCACTTTCATAGCTAAGCTTCATCACAGAATTCGTAGCATTAAGTAAATTACTACTATAGTTCTCTTCTGATACCTCATATTCGTAGACTATATTTATAGAGTGCCAATGTCCTAAGCAAAACTCTCTACCAACAGGAGATATGTTATATGAAACGGTCTTGAAGTTGATTTTCTCTCCAAATAAATAGACAAATGCATCTACTAAAAAAGTACCCACTATAATAATAGTGATAAGCGAAGAAAATAAGAACATGGTATATAGAAGAAATATTTCGTACATAAGCTGAATCGCTATAATTTTTTTATAATCATTCTTACAAGAAAAGGAAATATTATAAGAATATAAGTAATTTAGAACCATTTTTGTAAACAACAAAGCAGAACCTACAATGCCAAATACAAAGAACCGTATTAGAGCAGTTATAGCCTTCAGAATACTAGAATAGTGAACTTAAATGAATAGTGACTTACTTATAGTTGTCACGTTGGATTAATATATACCCTATGGCTTCAATATAAATGACATCATATGATAATGATTACTTTTCACAAGTCTCGTATTTCCACATAAACTCCTTCTGTACCTATTGCACTTACTCAAACTCACAATCGTAATTCCAAAAGATCATTATATTTATATTCTTTTATTTCATCCATCTATCCAAAAGAGCACTGTTTATTGGACGAATACCTATATAAATATAAAGTCAATATATGTTATTGTATATTGATAGCTATTAAAGAATTTCCCCGAATAATAATTCGATCAGACAAATCAACGTGGCTAGTAATATGCTACTGGCAAAAAGCTCATTTGACATAACTATAATAAGGACAAGACATGCTATTAGAAAAAATCAAAACACCCGGACTTTCGCACCTGTCCTACTTGGTAGGCTCTGGCGGTCAAGCAGCGGTAGTTGACCCACGTCGTGATTGTGCGATATATGTAGAAAAAGCGCGCGCAGCAGGACTTGAGATTACTCATATTTTTGAGACACATCGTAATGAGGATTTGGTTTCTGGGGCACCTATCTTGGCCGCAATGACAGGGGCAACCGTTTTACATGGCCCTAATCCAGAACAACCTGTTGTCTACGCTGAGACCGCACGTAATGGTGATTGTTTTCCAATTGGCCAATTAGAAATCCGTGTCTTAGAAACGCCTGGTCATACCGATGATCACCTAGCTTATGCGCTGTTTGACACGGCATACCCAGATAAGGCTGTTGGCGTTTTTACTGGGGATGCGCTCTTTGTAGGTGATGTCGGTCGTACTGACTTCTATCCTGAGCGTCGTAGAGAAGTTGCAGGTTTACTTTATGACTCATTACAAGACATTTTAGCGCTCGGTGATCAGGCGATTATTTATCCAGCTCATGGTGCAGGCTCCGTCTGTGGATCAGGCATGGCGGAGCGAGAGTTCTCTACCGTCGGTCATGAAAGAATGAACAATCCACGTTTACAGATTACCGATCGTGAGACGTTTATTGATTTCAAGACTAGCGAAAACCATTATCAACCACCCTACTTCAGATTGATGGAGCGCCTTAATATGGAAGGTGGTGAAGCGCCTCCAGTCGTTATGCGTCCGCGTAACCTTTCACTTAAACAGCTAAATGATTGCAATGCTGATCATCTCATCGATATTCGTGAACCCATGGCATATGCGTCAGGACACCTGCCCGGTTCTATGAGCTTACCTGTCAACATGCTGCCTGCGTTTGCTGGATGGTTTATCGAAGAAGGACAAAGCTTGGCACTGATTGCCTCTGATGAAAAGCAACTTGCGACTGCGATGGAGCATCTGGTACGTATTGCTTTTGATAATATTGTCGGTGGGTATGTGGGTGTCGTCCCTACCGCTGCCAAAGGGGAACAGATGCAGCAAACCCCTATGGTCGATACAACCGAGGTAGAGAGTCGTCTTAATAATGCTCAGAACTGGACATTGCTCGATGTACGCGATATCGATGAGAGGAATATCAATGCAATCGAAGGGTCACAGCATATTTATGTTGGTCACCTGAATGAGCGTTGGCATGAGCTTGACCAAAGTCGTCACTATACATTGATGTGTGCTAGTGGTGCTCGGGCAACAATAGCAGCAGGATGGCTTGCTAGTCGAGGTTTTGAGAACGTTGATATATATCTAGGGTCAATGGGTGCATGCCAAGCAACGCATGAGTAAGTCTCTACCCGTAGCTAAAATCTACAACTATCTACAACGCGTCATAGATTCTGGATAATACGTTTTAAGCAAAGTCATTTAAAATGCTATACCTAAGATAAATACGATGACCCTTCTTTTATTCAATATAAGCCTGATATAAAAGAAGGGTTTACCTTTTAGCGGACTTCTAAGTGATATGACTTAAATACATATAAATCATAGTTCTAGATTTTAACTCTTACTGTACTTCCTTACTTGACTGATAACTCATAAAACATAGATACATAAAAAACAGACACAAAAAAACCCCAAACAACCTAATGCTTGAGGCGAAACTTGCTTAAACTTAACAGTTTAAATTCGTTTTAAATATGGCGCAGCGGACGGGACTCGAACCCGCGACCCCCGGCGTGACAGGCCGGTATTCTAACCAACTGAACTACCGCTGCTTAGGTCTCTTAGCTTGTTTAGCCACTTGCTAAGAAGTGGTGGGTGATGACGGATTCGAACCGCCGACATTCTGCGTGTAAGGCAGACGCTCTACCAACTGAGCTAATCACCCTTCGAACAATTGCTAGGCAATTTATTCAACATCAACTGAGCTCTTAAGTTTGTCACTAAGCTCCGTTGCTGTGGGTGTGTATTATATAGATTTACTGTTGGGTGTCAAACGGTATTTACCACTTTTTTAGATATTTTTTCAATTTTTATTAGAATATCTAGCAAGCATTTGTTTTTATTGATTTTATATTTTCATACAAAACCAATATTTTTTAGGTTTAATGCTTACTTATTGGCTAATGCTTGCTCTATGTCGTTTTTGATGGCTTCTGGCTTAGTCGTTGGTGCATAGCGGTCAATCACCTGACCTTTACTATCGACTAGGAACTTGGTGAAATTCCACTTGATACCGTCTGTCAGCACGCCACCCTTTTGTTCTTTGAGCCATTCATAGATAGGATGAGCATCTGCGCCATTGACGTCAGTTTTCGCCATCATCGGAAAGCTGACACCATAGTTCTTTTGGCAAAACACACCAATCTCGTCATTGCTACCTGGGTCTTGGCTACCAAATTGATTACAAGGAAAACCGATAACCACCAGTCCTTGGTCTTTATACTGTTGATATAGCGACTCTAAACCTTCGAACTGCGGCGTAAATCCACATTTGCTTGCGGTATTGACGATTAATAATACTTTATCTTGGTAATCTAAAAATGCTTGCGAGCTACCATCCATGCGCTCAGCCGTAAAATCATAAATTGTACTCATCATTTATCCTTAAATTGAGGTTTTTATTGTTTTGGGTGTTTGTGCAGTGTTTCTGTTTCTATCATACACATAATAAAACTATTGAAAAGGAAGCACCGTGTACTTCCCTTTCACGTTTCTAATACTACTTAGCCTACTTACTTCTCAGACTTATCTAAATCGATAGATACTGAGTTGATGCAATAGCGCATGCCTGTTGTCTCAGTAGGACCATCAGGGAATACATGACCTAAATGTGCGCCGCAGTTGCTACAAGTGACTTCAGTACGAGTCATGCCTAGCGAGTTATCAACGTGCTCTTCAATCGCGCTGTTATCGATACCTTGATCAAAACTTGGCCAGCCACAGCTCGCATCAAATTTATTACTTGAGTCAAATAAGCTTGCACCGCAGCCTTTACAACGGTAAACGCCATCATCAGTCGCATCATTATATACACCTGTAAATGGACGCTCAGTGCCCTTCTCACGCATAATATGATACTCATCAGCGGTTAAACGCTCTTTCCAGTCAGCTTCAGTCAACTGGCTGATTTCTTCTTTGCTTAGTTGATTGTCTTGCATAATTTATCCTTATTCGAGTATTTATTATCTAATCTCGGTAACTATTTTATCGCCATATGATTATGAAAACGACGTGCTCTATCTGTTGGTTATCGACGCACTATTCAAGGCATATATAAGAAAAGTACTCTCTATATTGGGAGATAGAAAGCATGATTGAAGCGATTGATTGAGTTAAATATAGCAAATTACTTTTAGATAATGATGGGTAAAGATGTAATTTTGATAATTATACACTTTATGCTCTATATAAGAGATTTAGAGCTATATAAATATAAGCTAAATGTTAATTGCAAGATATACTTGCAAACACCAATAGAACTGATTGTAAAATCATTTGCAAATTAGCTATCAATGCAATAATATCTTGCATTAGTGTTTAACTAAAATGTTTAATGTATCTCTACACTGAATAATTACTGATTAATAAAGGCTCAAACGACAATGTCTGACGACAATAGCAAAAGTATGCAAGCGGAACGACTGGTACAGTTGCGCCGTGACAAAGGATTTACTGCTGAGCAGCTAGCACAAGCCATGACAGCCGCTGGTGCAAAAGTGAGTCGTGGCGCTATCTCAAACTGGGAGCGCGGTACCAATGGCATTGTCTCATCCAAGCTGCCTACACTTGCACGTATTTTGGGCTGTAGTGAAGGCTACCTATTGCGCGGCGACCTCAATAACGAGGCTATTGATACAGACGAGCCAACATCATCTGTAAAGCGCAATGAACATCAAGAAATAGGCAAGGCTTCACATACCCAGTCAGATATTAAGACAACTGAGGCTCAATCGCCGACAACTCCTACTGCTGGTAAAGACTCAAAAACCAATTCGACAACCAACCCGAAAAACGGTCATGCTATGAACACCATAAAAAAATCTGATAAATTACAAAACGTTTGCTATGACATTCGTGGTCCTCTATTGCAGACTGCTAATAAGATGGAAGCAGAAGGCAAACGCATATTAAAACTAAACGTGGGCAATCCCGCGCCTTTTGGCTTAGAAGCCCCGCATGAGATTTTGCGCGATGTCGCTATGAACTTATCTGAGGCGACTGGCTATTCAGACTCGCAAGGGATTTTCTCAGCACGTAAAGCCATTTTGCAGTATTACCAATCAAAGGGATTGCTGTCGGCCGTTGACGTACGTGATGTGTATTTGGGCAATGGGGTTTCTGAGCTTATCGTCATGACCATGCAGGCATTGATGAACGATGGTGATGAAGTCCTAATTCCAATGCCAGACTACCCGCTTTGGACAGCAGCGGCCAACCTCGCTGGTGGTACTGCTGTGCACTATCGCTGCAATGAAGAAGATAACTGGCACCCTGATATTGAAGATATTAAGTCTAAAATCACGAGCAAAACTAAAGGTATCGTGGTTATTAACCCAAATAACCCGACAGGCTCACTTTATAGTGATGAGCTATTAAAGCAAATCATCGAAGTTGCTAAAGAGCATGATTTGATCATCATGGCCGATGAGATTTACGATCGTATTCTCTATGATGACAATGTACATACCCCGATGAGCACCCTAACTGACGACGTGCTGGTACTTTCTTACAATGGCTTGTCAAAGTCACATCGTATTGCAGGATTTCGCTCAGGTTGGATGATGGTATCGGGCCGCAAACAGCACGCAGCTGATTTTATTGAAGGCTTAGATATGCTCGCATCTATGCGTCTTTGCTCTAACGTACAAGGACAGTACGCCATTCAAACAGCGATGGGTGGGCATCAGAGCATGCAAGACCTGACTTCTGAAAAGGGTCGCCTATATAAGCAACGTGAAATGGCAGTCTCACGTCTTAATGCTATCAAAGGTATTTCTTGTACCATGCCTCAAGGCGCGTTTTACTGTTTCCCAAAAATGGATCCAGAGGTTTACCCTATCACCGATGATATGGACTTTATGATGGACTTGCTCGTTGAAGAAAACGTATTGATGGTTCAAGGTACTGGGTTTAACTGGGACAGACCCGACCATTTCCGTCTGGTGTTCTTACCTAACTTGCTTGACCTAGAGAATGCGATGGATAGATTAGACAGGTTTTTTGCCAAAAAACGTAAGCAGTTTGGTACTGAGTAAATCGTCATATATCATTAAAAAAACGCTTATCGGCATGATGCTGATAAGCGTTTTTTATTGCGTTAAACCTAGTTTATTCAAACTCAATTATGATAATTCGCTGATAAAAACAGCGCATTAAAAAATATTGCTTAATACGAGATAACTTATAGCAGACATAGTAGCCGCTGCAGGCAGTGTCACAATCCAAGCCAAACCAATTGGTTTCATAAGCTTCCAGTTAGTATCTCTGTTGACGATACCGATACCCAGTACCGCGCCTACTAGCGTGTGAGTACTTGATACAGGCAGACCCATAGTCGATGCGCCCATCACAACTGCCGCCGCCGCTAGCTCAGCTGAGAATCCTGAAGCTGGATGCATTTTCGCTAGATTGGTACCAACAGTTTGAATCACTTCTTTACCAATGAACCAAAGACCAACGATTAGTGCCACACCAAAAGTCAGCATGACAGCAGGTGGTACAGCAGCTTCAGTAGCGATACTATTGGTACGAATCACATCCATAATGGCGGCAAAAGGACCAACCGCGTTGGCAATATCGTTTGAACCATGACTAAAGGCAAAAGCTGACGCGGTAAAGACCTGCATCCAGCTAAACATAATGAACGTCGCTTTGGTCAAATCTTCTTTGTGCTTACCGCGGATACTCTTGGTATAGATATAGGTCGCTAACCATACTAGCGCCGCTATCATACCCATAATCAAGAAGCCCTGTAGTGTGGTCAGGCCGCTATTAACATTTTTTAGACCTTTAAAGACGACTAGAGAAGTCATCACCGCACCACCTGCGGCAGCAATGATAGGTACCCATTGCTTAAGTGCTTTTAGAGTATCAAGGCTACTACGCTCATTCTCAATATCATAAAGCTTTTTGTAGTAATCAGTTTCTAAATCTTCAACGTTACAATCGTCATCTTTATAGATTTCCTGATCACGTAACATCGCTGACGTATAGGCCAATTGCTCAGACTCTGTCAAACCATCCAAAAACTCTTTATGGTTTTGCTTTAAGACTTTTTTATTGCCTTTTAGCGTCGCAATATAAGCTTCGGTTTTATCGTTATATTCAATGATGTTTTTCTTGATTTGTCCATATAAAAGATAAGACAACACGCCACCTAGTAGCGGCGACAACACCCAAGAAATAGCGATGGTTCCAACTGTTCCCCAGTCTACTGTTGATAGCGCCATGTCCGTACCACCTAACGTGATACCTAAAACAATGGAGCTACCAATCACACCGCCAATAATGGAGTGAGTGGTCGAAACAGGCAGACCTTTTTTGGTCGCAAATAACAGCCAAAATGCTGCTGCAACCAATGCGGAGAGCATGACATAAATGAACTGATTGGGCGTCACTGATAGACCATCTAGATCGACGATGCCGCTTCGAATCGTATCAGTAACCTCCCCGCCTGCAAGGACTGCCCCCGATACTTCAAATATCGCGGCAATACCCAATGCTTGCGGGATAGTCAACGTCCCTGCACCCACCGAAGTACCAAATGAGTTGGCGACATCGTTACCACCGATATTGAATGCCATAAAGACACCAAAAGCGGTCGCCACGATGAATAGCGTCGTTTGCTGACGCATGGTGTAATCTAAACCCCACCACAAAAAGTAGGAAGTCATCGCAATCAGTAAAATGGCAAAAAATAGATTTATTCTCATAGAGCCAACTGGCTTGACTGACTCTGTAGAACTGCTGCTAATACCCATACGTTAGTACGTCCTGCGTAAGCTGATTAAAATTATATGAGGTTGATAATACTGCGCTGCTACTCACAGTGCTTGTTGCAGCATCTAATGAAGTAGCAATAGAAAATATATAACATGCGGTTAGAAGGTCTTAAACCGACTATAACGAAAGGAAAAGTACATCCTTCAACATGTCACAAAGCCGCAAGTAATGTTGCCAAATCGTCTGATTACAGCATCTTGCGGCTTATATATTTCTTAGCGATATTTGTGGTACTACTAACAGCTATTGTAACAATTTTTGTCGTAATTATTAAGTTATCTATACTAAATAACCAAAACACGTTGTTTACTAAATTAAAATTATTATTTAGCAGAAGCTGTTTCGCGCTCTATTATATTAAATATGAGCACATAATGCATGATGATATTGCGAGATTTGTAACTGCGAGTGTATACGGACAAGACTACACTCTGTAAAAGACAGGGTGGCTCGAATATGTTTCGAGCCATCCTATTTAGAAAATACGTGAAAAATACAGTTATATAAATCTATGACAGTCCTTAAACTTCAATCATTTCTAACAATTATTTGCTTTCAGTAAATGCAGACAACTGCTCGATAGCATGATCTAACACGTCCAAACGCGCCTGACGCTTTTCGTTGGTCGCAATAACACACCATGGCGCTGTTGTTGTATCCGTGCGTGCCAGCATATCTGCTGCAGACTGCACATAGTCTGACCATTTATCACGGTTACGCCAGTCATCATCTGTCAGTTTAAATTGCTTATGCGGTGTTTCTTGACGATCTTCAAACCGTTTAAGCTGCTCTTTTTTATCAATCGCTAACCAATATTTGATAACCAACGTTCCTGCTGCTGCCAAATCCGCCTCAAAACGATTGATTTCATCATATGCTCGTTGCCATTCATCAATAGACGCAAATCCTTCAATACGCTCAACCAGCACGCGTCCATACCACGTACGATCGAAAATAGCGATACGGCTAATACGGTTCGTTTGTTCGTCAGGCAATCGCGTCCAGAATCGCCACAAGTAAGGATGCTGAGTTTCATACAACATCGGCGCGCCAATATTATAGATTTGATACTCGCGAGGATCTAGCGGTGCGACCAACCTTTTGATCGCACCGCCCTTTCCCGCAGCGTCCATCCCTTCAAAGGCAAACACCACATGCCGACCTTGACGGGCACGTAGCAACTCAGCAAGCCGCGCTTGCTTCTCCGCCAACGCCTCACGATAGTCGGACTTACTGATTTTTTTATCTTTAATAGACGTCAGCTGCTTAGGTATCGACACAGGCTCAAACTGTTTTTGTTTAGTATCTGAATTAAGTTCCAGTTTTTCGGACTGGGAATGGTTTTTTGAAGTTTTCTTGTCATTGTCGTTGTCATTGTCATTGCTATCTGTTTGGCTACTTGCTAGCGCGGTTTGCATCGCATGTAGCACCAAGTGACAAAAGTTATCAGCGGCCTCTAACTTATCGTCACCATCAATGATGACCCAATCATCCTGTTGACGCAGCAAGGTCGCAGCCACCTCATTAAACTTTTCGATGACTTGCTTATTATGCCAGTCAATTTGATACAGAAACTGCGGATCTGCTTCATCATCCTTTAAGCGACTGTGTAACGTTTCGATATCAACATGAAACCAGCATTTTAATAATTTGGTTTGATTGGCACTGAGATCTTTTTCAAATGCTTTTAGTGTATTTAACTGCTGCTGTAGATAGTCTTGCCACTGATCGATAGGAAGCGGATTTTTATCTTTTTGACCTTTATCATTTGATAATGCTTCAAGGTTTTCACTATCAGATGTCGCTAGTCGCATGACGTTGTATAATAAATCAGCATACCAGTTGCCAAAATACACCATGACATCACCATGGCGTGGCATTGCGCTAGTATGCGCTTGCCAAATGGGTTGATAACTCAATGGCGAATGACCAATGGTTGCCTCAACTTTAAGCAGCCTGGGATCTACCCATTGCCGTAACTGCTTAACGGCGGTACCTTTACCTGCTTGCTCCATTCCATTAACTAGCACCAATAGACCTGTTGGCTTGTTGAGGGTCGGCGGCGTTTGCTGGCGAGTGGCTTTTAAAGCATACTGAGCTGTTACCAATGCCAATCTAAGCGAATCCTCATCCAGTGAAAACTGACTTAAAGGATTGGGCTTTAGACGCTGCTCCACAACTTGCTCACTAAATTGTGTACTTACCGCTTGTGGTGCTTTTGGTTCAGTAGTATCATTTTTTTGAGACATGATTACACTCGCTATTATTGTTGTTGGGCTGCTTTACCGTTGAATGACTTATGGGATAGCTATTAATAGGACAACTTTCCATATTTCGACCTCATCACTCATTTTTATCTCATTTAATCATAGCACTGCACCAATCGAGTAAATAATATTGCTGTGTAACAGATTGGTATTTGTATTCTTAATTATTTTCTTTTAAGGTGAACACAATTTTGGGTATAGGATAGAACAGTTGTTGAAAACCTTATAACCCTGAACCACCATATTTAAAACAACCATACTCAAATTTGATTACCCTATTTACTTCTACAGGATCTACTGCCATGACCGCTTTAGCTGATTTACAACAGCATTTAACACGTTTTTGGGCGATGCCTCATCACCAAGATGATGAATTAAATGCTAAGCTCAAAGAAGTACAATCATGGCAACAAGCTCGTCTCCAGCAGACGCATCGTGAGCTATTTGAACAACCTAAAAACCAACTAATGGCAGATTACTTTCTCACCCAACTGTATGGCGGCGAAGAGTTCAAGTTATTAGCAGAGCAGTTAGCACGTATTCTGCCAAAAGCGAAAAAGCTAGAACGTCTTGCTAAAGAGTCAGCTCTAGAGGCTGGTAGTATGGGTATCCAAGCAGCGATTTTTGCTATTGAGCTAGATCTGCATTTAGCCCAATGGTTACTCGCTCAAGATTTGCCGGTAAACGAAGAGAACATGCTAACTGCCTATCGTACTGTCGATGAAGAAGACGAGCGCCGAGTTCAGATTGCCAATCTAAAAGACGTCTGCTATCGCACGGACAAACATCTAAATTCGTTTATGCTCAAAAAAGCCTTTGCACTAGCAAAAAGTACAGCCTATCGTCATGGCTACCAGCCGCTTTATGATTTTATTGATACAGGCTTTAAGGCCATGAAACCTCTGAGCAGCGTCAGTGATTTTATCGAGCCGTTCTGCAAGCGTGAACTGTCCATTATTGATCAGGTTCATGATACGGATAATGGCAGTAAGCCAGTAGCGTTTGGTGTATCATAAGGTCAATATGTTGAATAGCCAATTGACGCTTACTATTTAACGATTTCTTCCGATAAAGACAATCATACGATAAAGACAATCATAAAAATAAATTCTAGGACAACATGATGACTGATAATTCAAAAGATAGCAGCGCTCCTTCTAATCAAGCCACAACAACCAATGGTCATTTGCAAGACAAACTGGTAAAAGACAGTATTGCTCATAATCAGCAGATTAGTGCGCAGATATTACGTAACCAAACAACCAATGTCGTGCCGAGCAAGAATAATAGCGTTGCTAGTGATGACAATAGCGACTTTACTAAAGTTCAAGATTTACCAACTGGGACGCCGCAAGGCCAACAAACTACTATGCCAAACAACGATCAAACGACTCGCACAAACCCTTCAGAGCAAACAATAAAACAAACGCTATTCAATCAGCGTGATGATATCAATAATCCGCACACGCCTGAAACAGACGGCAACGAGCAAACGCATTTTGGCTATAAGACCGTCAATAAAGCAGAAAAACAAGCACGTGTGGCTGACGTATTCACTTCTGTTGCCAAAAAATACGACATCATGAATGACTTGATGTCATTCGGTATTCATCGTCTGTGGAAACGCTATGCGATTAGTCTATCAGGCGTACGTGCTGGTCAGCATGTCCTTGATATCGCTGGTGGTACGGGCGATTTGGCCAAAGTATTTAGCCGTGAAGTCGGTAGAAATGGCCACGTGGTACTATCTGATATCAATGCTGCGATGTTAGAAGTGGGCCGTGAGCGCTTGATCAATGCTGGTTGTAACAACGTCGATTTTGTATTGGCGAACGCTGAAACGTTGGCCCCTTTTGATGACGAAAGCTTTGATTTGGTCACCATTAGCTTTGGTTTGCGTAACGTCACAGACAAAGATGCCGCGCTAAAATCTATGTATCGCGTCCTAAAGCCAGGCGGTCGTCTATTGATTTTGGAATTCTCAAAGCCAGTATTTGAGCCACTATCTAAAGCCTATGATTTGTATTCATTTACCGCACTGCCAGTGATGGGTAAGCTGATTGCTAATGATGCTGAAAGTTATCAGTATTTGGCTGAGTCAATTCGTATGCATCCTGATCAACAGACACTTAAGCAGATGATGCAACAAGCTGGGTTTGAAAACTGTGATTATCATAACTTGACTGCTGGCATCGTAGCTGTCCATCGCGGATTTAAAGCGTAATGATAGAATAAGATTGGCAAAACCATTACATTTAATAGACCATATTGAACCTAACACGAACACACGATGCGCTGATGCAGCTAATGCGAAGGCGCTCACTTAACGATGCGAGAGCCTTATGCTGACTGTCCTTCTATTAGCTGGTGCCGAAAAGCTAATTAACATTGCCATTGCTAGTGATGAGATTACCAAAGCAGGTTTAGCGCCGCTTGCAGGTAAGGTGTTACGTCTTAATATGGGACTGCCTGAAATTCATTTAGATATCTTGTTTACTCAAGAGCGTTTGCGCTTTGAGCCGGTCACGACGGATAGCGTGTTTGAGCCAAGTGGCCAGATGAGTGAGCGCCAAAAAGCCAGCATGGAACGCGCACGTTTTGGTCACAGTCGTCCAGACTGCACCATCACCGTAGACAATGCCGCTCAATTGCTCAATCTGATGCGTGGCGCTGAAGGTAACTTGCCAATTGCTGGCGATTACAAAGTGCTAATGCAGCTCAAACAACTGGTTGCAGGATTTGATCCTGACGTGGCTGGACAGCTTGAGCCGTTTATTGGTAAACCAATGGCTAGCCAGTTACACCTTCTTATCTCTCAGCTCAAAGGTAGCTGGCGTCATAGTGCCAAACGTGCTTTTGATGACGTTAGTGATTGGGCCAATGAAGTGGCTGGCAATAGCACACCTGATCCTATCGAGGTGGCAGAAGTAAATGATCTGAAACAGCAACTGTTAAAATTACGTGCTGACATCGAACGGGAAGAAGCCAAACTTGCTGCTATCAAAGAAGAGCAAGCACAGTTTCTTAATAACTCGTTTCATCAATAGTCGACCACATCAATCATAAATAAACGCTATTACCGATGGCACTATTTATGATTATGCGCAGCGCTTACCCCATTTTCGTCTTTGTTTAGAGTACCTAACCTCATGCTATTATCGCACCGCGCTCGTCTACTTGAGCTTTGGCGTATCGCCGCAATGTATCGCCTTGATACCCATTTTTCTATCGAAGAAGCACCGCAGCTGCAACCTTTGGCGCGATTAATTCGCATGCATCCAGCAGCATGGGGCAAGAAGCACCAACCGAATGCGATTAAGTATGCACTTGAGGAGATGGGTACGCTGTTCCTGAAATTAGGCCAGTTACTCTCAACGCGTCGCGACTTGGTACCACCTGAGATTATCGCTCAGTTGATTCAATTGCAGGACAAAGTTAAGCCTTTTGACGCTGATATTGCTGTCGCTCAAATTCAGCATCCTAAGCATGGTCTTGGCCAATCTATTGAGACCTTGTTTGCCCGGTTTGATATCAAACCACTAGCGGCCGCTTCTATCGCCCAAGTTCACACAGCTGCCCTACATGATGGGCGTGAAGTCGTGGTAAAAGTGGTTCGCCCCGATATTCGCACTGTGATTGTTTCTGACTTTGAACTATTGCGGGAATTGGCAAGTTGGGCATCTGCACGTATTGAAGCGGCACGTGCCATTCATATTATTGATATTGTCGAAGACTATCGGCAAGTCATGCTCAATGAGCTCGATTTGACGCTTGAGGCTGATAATACTACTCAGATGCGTAATAACTTCTTGGGTTCAGCATTGATGTATGTGCCTGAAGTTTATGATGCTGCCAAAAACGTGATGGTCATGGAGCGTATCCAAGGTGTCCCTATCTCACAAGTTGAGATGTTTGATCAGTTAGGTTATGACCGTGCAGCGCTTGCAGAAAAAGGCCTAACGATATTTTTTACTCAGGTCTTCCGTGATAACTTCTTTCATGCTGATATGCATCCAGGCAATGTGTTTGTAGAGACGCCACCTGTGCAAACTCTACATGCAGGTATGGCAGCAGTTGATTTAGGTCATGAACCACGTTATATCGGGCTTGATTGCGCCATCATGGGCACTTTATCAAAAGACGATCAGCTCATCGTGGCACGGATGTTACTTGCCGTAATGAACAATAACTTTACCGCTGTGGTTGATATCGTCAGTCGTGCAGGTTGGATACCACCAAATGCTGATAAGCATGCCCTGATGCGTGATATGAAACGTACCGTCGGTCCTATGCTACAAAAATCAATCGATGATATCGACTTTGCGGGCGTACTGATGCAGATTTTGGACATTGCGCGTAGACACCATATGAGTATCCCACCGCAGCTGATGCTTCTGCTAAAAACTTTGGTCCATGTGGAAGGACTCGGTCGTGATTTATATCCTAATCTGGACATTTGGTCACTTGCCAAACCAATTCTAAGCGGTTGGATTAAAGAGCAGTTAGATCCTATGCGTAACCTACAGCAACTGCGCCAACAACTGCCTGAAATGCTTTTGTCTACTACTGATATTCCTAAACTATTAGATCAAGGTCTACAAAGCCTTGCCTCACAGGGCTCTCGCCAAGACAGTCAACTACGTGAAATACAACAGATTCGCGCTGACATGCTAAATGACCGTCGTCGTGATTGGTTAGCACTCGCAGGGTTTGCTATTTTTATTGCTATCGCTACGCAAGTTATCGGCTGGCTATCACCTATATTTTATATACTGGCTGTCTTGGTAGTTGTTTGGAGAATTTTAGCTTAGAAGTCAGATTTATTTTTAACCAATCAGTTCAGAAAATTTTTCACAATTTTAGACTTAAACAAAAAATGCGCCTACTTCTCATCAAAAGCAGGCGCATTTTTTATATTGAATACTATAACATCTGGTCGATTGCCATCTGTGTCAGTACGCGGCCACGAGCAGTACGCAGCACATAACCTTGTTGAATCAGATACGGCTCAATTACGTCCTCAAGTGTACCCCGGTCTTCAGCCATCGCTGCTGCCACTGCTTCAACACCAGCAGGACCACCATCAAAGCGCTCATGCAATATTTCGATATAGCGTCTGTCTAAATGATCAAGACCGCGTCTATCCACTGCCAACATATCTAACGCACTACCTGCAATCGCGCCATTAATACTACCATCGCCTCTTACCTCGGCATAGTCACGCACGCGGCGTAATAGGCGGTTAGCAATCCTTGGTGTACCACGTGCACGGCGCGCAATCTCTACAGCGCCATCTTCACTCATTGGTACGCGCATTAGACGTGCTGCGCGACTGACAATCGTCGTTAGATCAGCAATGTTGTAAAACTCAAGGCGCTGTACAATCCCAAAACGGTCACGTAGTGGTGAGGTTAACAGTCCTGCTCTCGTCGTTGCTGCTACCAAGGTAAACGGTGGCAAATCAAGCTTGATAGAACGCGCAGCAGGCCCTTCACCAATCATAATATCTAATTGGAAATCTTCCATCGCTGGATAAAGTATCTCTTCAATGACCGAGCTTAGACGGTGAATTTCATCAATAAATAGTACGTCACCCGCTTCTAGATTAGTCAGCATGGCCGCCAAATCTCCTGGGCGCTCAAGCACAGGCCCTGAAGTAGAACGTAAATTACCACCCATTTCACGAGCGATAATATTGGCGAGGGTCGTCTTGCCCAGACCCGGTGGACCAAATATAAGTGTGTGATCTAGCGCTTCGTCACGGCCACGAGCAGCACCGATGAACACTTCCATCTGCTCACGTACCACCGGCTGACCAATATACTCGGCCAATAATGCTGGTCGGATATTGGCATCAGGAGCATCACTTGCGCCTTCTAGCGGATTAATTAAACGATCTTGCGTCATAGAATTTATCATTGTATTAAAAAATTAGTTAACAAATAGCATAACCAAACGCTGCGCATAAGTCATGCAAAACCTCATTAAGCGAGTACTAAAACGAAAATAAGCGACATTTAATGTCGCTTATTAATTTAATACATTATGTGGTTGTCATCGATAGACGGCTAGTTAATATGAATTAAAAGCCAGATAGTTGCTGTAAAGTAGCTTTTAACAGACCTTGAGTATCAGCAAAAGTATCTCCTTTACTCTTAGCAGCTTTAATCGCCAGCTGAGCTTCTTTTTCTTTGTAGCCCAAGCTAATCAACGCGCCTTCCACTTCAGCGATGATACTGCCTTCGTGAGAAATCGTAGTTTCCTGAGGTGTCAATTCAAACGAGCCACTATCAACGTCGATATTCTTTAACTTGTCTTTTAGCTCAATCAATAAACGTTGCGCTGTCTTTTTACCGATACCTGGGATACGAGTTAATGCCATCTCCGACTCTTGCTCAACATGCATTTTTAACTCAGCTGCTGACATTGCAGACAGCATAGCCAAGGCCATTTTTGCACCAACCCCGTTAATTTTAATTAATTGGCGAAAGACATCGCGTTCTTTTCGATCGATGAAGCCGTAGAGCAACTGTGCATCTTCGCGAACATGGAAATGTGTCCAAATGCTGGCTTGTTCGTTAAGCTGTAACTGGCAAAATGAAGGCAATGGCAGTTCGATATCATAACCCACACCAGAGGTCGTCATGATACAAGCAGTCGGTGCCATCAAGTACTGCACCTGTCCGGTAATCAATCCAATCATTATTTACGACCTCTTATGTAAAATATTATAAAATCAGCTGCTACTTCATGATTAACAACTACGTTCTACAACACAGTCTTATTGGTAAAAATTTACCATACCTTCAAGACTGGTTGGACGAATTTTATGTGCTTGACCTGCAGAGCCGAACGCTTCAAAACGATTGGTACAGATATCTGACATCGCTACCATAGACGCTTTGAAGTACTTGCGTGGATCAAATTCACTTGGATTTTTCGCAAGGAATTCGCGGATAGCACCAGTTGATGCCAGACGTAAATCCGTATCGATATTTACTTTACGCACACCATGTTTGATCGCTTCAACAATTTGTTCAACTGGCACGCCATAAGTTTCGCCGATATCACCGCCATTTTCATTAATAACTTTTAGCCATTCTTGTGGCACTGATGAAGAACCGTGCATGACAAGGTGGGTATTAGGAATACGGGCATGAATCTCTTTTACACGCTCAATAGATAAGATATCGCCTGTCGGTGGACGTGTGAACTTATAGGCACCATGGCTAGTACCGATAGCAATCGCTAACGCATCGACATTGGTATCTTTTACAAACTGCTCAGCTTCATCAGCACTGGTCAATAGTTGCTCATGATCTAGCACACCTTCAGCGCCAGAGCCATCTTCTTCGCCAGCCATACCAGTTTCAAGACTACCTAGGCAACCGATTTCGCCCTCTACAGAGACGCCGCAAGCATGAGCCATCTTAACAACTTCGCGCGTGACGCTAGCATTGTAGTCATAATCCATTGGCGTTTTGCCATCTTCACCAAGTGAGCCGTCCATCATCACTGATGAGAAACCTAATTGGATTGAGCGTTGGCAAATAGCTGGTGACATACCGTGATCTTGATGCATTACCACTGGAATATGTGGCCATTCTTCGATCGCAGCGATAATCAAATGACGCAAAAATGCTGACCCTGCATAGTTACGTGCGCCTGCACTGGCTTGGACAATAACAGGTGAATCACAAGCATCCGCAGCCATCATGATTGCACGCATTTGCTCTAAGTTATTGACGTTAAAGGCAGGAACACCATAGCTGTGTTCAGCGGCATGATCTAGAAGTTGACGTAAGGATATTAGGGCCATAAGACACTCTCTGATTGGATTTTGAATAGTATTTTAAAAAACAGCTTAATAGCAATCATTTCACTGTATATTCGACCATACTGACCGTATATAGGCTAGTGAAAGTCTGAATGATATTGGATATGATTACCACGCGGTGATTATAGCAAAAATTGTTCTGTCTTCGTAGCGGTTGACCGACTATTTGTCAGTCTATACCGTCTCTTAATATCAATTTAACTTTTATAAACTGTCACTTTATAAACTGCCACAATGACATATAACGCAAAAAGCCTTGGCAATCACCAAGGCTTTTCTAGTATTTTGAGGCTTATAAAGCAATGACTCTTTTTAGAAATTATTTACCGATGAGTATCTATTAATCAATAGCATACCAGCAAATCAGTCATTATAGTGCTTAGTTATCGCGTAGCTTAGTACTGTTGCTCTGCATCAACTGCAACATCATTTGCGCCATCAGCAACAGCGTTAGCGCCATCAGCAACAGCTTCAGCAGTATTTTCAACCGCTGTGTTAGTGCTTTCAGCAATAGCATCGCCAGTGTTTTCTAGAGCGTCTGTCGCAGCTGCACCAGCAGTGTCAGCGCCTTCGGCAACTTCAGTACCAGCGTCTTGAGCAGCAGCTTCAGCTTCAGCAGCAGCAGCGTCTGTTTCAGCGGCAGCAGCATCAGCGTTTGCAGCAGCATCATCGCCAGCAGATTCAACAGCAGCTTCAGTGTTTTCTTCTGTTTGTTGGCTACATGCAGTGATTGCAAAGGTACCAGCAAGTACGCTAGCAAGTAATAAATGACGTTTTAACATAATAAACCTCTCGTAAATAATGCATGTCAAAATACATGGTCGCGCTATTTTATAGAGTGCGAATCAGACATGCAATAATAATTTTCAGTATATAAATAAATAATTACTGCTTAATAATAATCGATGGCTATTGCACTTACTTATGCTAATAAAAACAAGTAAATCAACAGCCAAAATATTATTTTTACAGACTACCTTAGTTATTTAAAGTTAGTTGTACGTCTAATGTTACTAAGCTACAGAGTATCGTTAATTAGTTAGGCATCTATTTGCAGAGCAGCGACTGCCGGAAGTACTTTACCTTCAACAAACTCTAAAAACGCACCGCCACCTGTTGACATATAGCTCACACCATCAGCAACTTGATATTTATCGATAGCCGCTAACGTATCACCGCCGCCCGCGATAGAGAAACCATCGCTGTCTCTTACAGCAGTAGCTAATATCTGTGTGCCTTGCCCGAAAGCATCGACCTCAAATACACCCACTGGACCATTCCACAAGATGGTTTTTGCATTAATAATGGCAGCTGCAAGTCGCTTTGCGCTTTCTGGTGCGATATCCAATATCATGTCATTGTCACCAATCGCCTCAACTGATTTGATCGTTGCGGTGGCTTTTTGCAATGAGCCAGTAAAGTCAGCAAAATCGATGTCGTTTTTATCAGCGACTACGACGTACTCAGGCAGTAGAATTTCAGTCTTGGTCATAATGTCACGTGCAGTATCAAGCAAGTCTGCTTCGTACAATGAGGCGCCAACACTGTGACCTTGTGCTGCTAAGAAAGTATTAGCAATACCGCCACCAACAATAATTTGCGTGCAAACTTCAGCCAAGCTGTGTAGCACTTCTAATTTGGTAGACACTTTTGACCCACCAACGATAGCGAGCATTGGCTGTGCTGGCGTTTCAAGCGCTAGGCTCAAAGCATCAAGTTCAGCGGCTAACAATGGCCCTGCACACACAGTTTTGTCTGCTTGACGCATCGCTTGCGTAACGCCTTCTGTTGATGCCTGTGCACGGTGCGCTGTACCAAAAGCATCCATCACAAACACATCGCATAAATCAGCATACTTTTTCGCTAGCGTGGCATCGTTTTTCTTTTCACCGTCATTAAAGCGTACATTTTCTAATAGAACCACTTCACCAGATTTTACATTGGCACCTTGGGTAAGGTAATCACTATTAAGACGTACAGGTGTCGATAATTGCGAGCTTAATTTGTCCGTCAAATAGTCAGCAACTGGTGCCAATGAATATACAGCTTCAGGACTGCCTTCTGTTGGGCGGCCTAAATGTGAGCAAACAATTACCGCAGCGCCTTTTTCGAGCGCCATTTTGATGGTAGGAAGACTGGCTTGCAAGCGCGCATCGCTCGCGACCTTACCGTCTTTAATAGGCACATTTAAATCTTCTCGGATTAAGACCACTTTATCCGTTAAGTTCAACTCACTCATACGCAAAAAATTCATCACCTGCTCCTATGCATCAATATATCTGTTAATTTGCGATTACTGTCGTTACTGATATGACTATTATAGTCCGCTCTATATAAATCAGATTCAGTGCTAAGCTCGATCAATCCACTATTTTGTAGCACTCTCGCTCGCCTGCCATATAGCCAAGCTATTTTATACCCGTGCTATATAGTCACTATCAGCTTTATCACTTTTTAATGTTTTTTAACGCTTGGCTCTTACACTTATCAAACCACTCTAATAGGTCGATGAAGTAAGCAGAATTTAGCGGCGGTGTATTCTACCAGTTTTCTAGCGCAGTCTCACAAGCAACCTGTCACAAATTTCAGCATGTTTAAAATATTTAGTCTATATTCTCAGACCATTATTCGATGACAACAATTGCCGTTGCTAGCTTTAAGCATAGTCAATAAACCGTAACATTTCGTGGTGGTACTCAGCAGTCAAGCTCTTTATGATAGAAACATTGACAATAAAAATAATCCATTAGGAGAAAATAATGAGCATCAACTTACACACTGCGAAACAAAACCTATTGAAATTAAAAGATGAGTACGAATCTCGAATTGATAAGATAGAAGATCACATTCAAAATCCACAAGATGATCTCAATGAACATTGGGAAGATCAGGCTATATCCTATCGTCAAAACGACATGCGCAAAAATTTGATGAGCGAGGCACGTCAAAGCTTAATCTATGTCGAAAATGCATTGAGTCGAATTGAAAATGGTACTTATGGCGAGTGCGAAGTTTGCGGCGAGTCAATCGAAGAGCAACGCTTAGAAGCGCTACCCTATGCCACCTTATGTATGGAACACGCTGAGTAGCGCTGTCATATTAATATTCTATTGTAAGACTATTGCTACTCCAAAACCTCTCTAAGAAGAGTACTTCAAGTAGGTATTTTCCATTTAGAAAATGCCTGCTGCCATTCATGACAACGCTGCGCTATGTTTGCTACTGGCAAGTCCATGATATCCCCGACTACTGCTACAAGCGCAATGGGCAAATCTACTAATTCTGAAACATTTTCTGCGGTTAACCCCCCTATCACACAGATTGGTATACCTTGCTGACACCCTTCCACAAGCTGCTGACGTGAAATGATATTAGCATTTGGCTTAGTTGTAGAAGTAAATACAGCACCCATCGCAGCATAACTTGCACCGTCGTTTTTTGCTTCTTTAATCAGTGCTACATCACCATGGCAGGTACGACCAATTATTTGATGCGGTAAAAGAGACTGTAGAGCATCACCGATACTGCCGTCTGTTTGACCAAGATGTACCCCAACGCCAAGCTTTTCGGCCAACTTCACGTCATCATTAATAACAACTGGCACGTTGTACATTTTAGCTAATTCAACGATTTTTTGCGACTCATCAAAAAGCTTCAAAGCTCCATCAGGCAGGCTAAGAACTTGTTTACGACGAATTTGTAATAACGCAATCAATCCTGTCGATAAGGCTGCTTCTAGCTTTTGATACAACAGCTCGAACTCATCGTCGTTGGTCAATAAATATAGCTTAGGCATAACTGAGGAGAATGGTGAATGACCCATAGCGTGTATCCTTAATTCTTAAATTCAAAACAATAAAAAAGCCGTTATATGATATAACAGCTTTTTTATATATTTAGAATAGCAAACTTACACTGTACGGCGTGTAGCCAAACTATTTAAGATATTTTTAGCATCGCCCCAACGTGTTGCTGAGCTGTTTGCCCCTAAGATAACGATAATCGCAGGACGGTTATTGACCCGAGTTTCCATTACAACACAACGTCCGGCTTCATTGATAAAGCCTGTCTTAGAGATACCGATTGGATAGCTGCCGTCACGGACCAACGTGCTAGTATTACTGGCTTTATAGGTACGGTTACCACTTGAGTAATTTGAGACAAAAAAGTCATAGCTCTTAGTGGTAGAGAAACGACGAATCACATCATAGTTACCAGCGGCACGTACCATTTTGACCAAATCTTTTGAAGAAGCTACGTTGCGCTTATCAAGTCCAGTTGGATCGCCAAAAAATGCCGTATTCATACCTAAGTCTTGCGCTTTACGATTCATCGCACGCATAAAGGCATCATAGCCACCTGGGTAGTTACGTGCCAGACTCTTCGCCGCTGGATTTTCAGACTTCATCAACGCCATCAATAGCATCTCAGCACGGTTTAAACGATCACCTGATTTCAAACGTGAGCTTGCACGCTTTGGACCAACGAAATCTTCTGGATCAAGCGTGATTTCTTCACGCATATCAAGGCCAGCATCCAACACGACCATAGCCGTCATAACCTTAGTAATACTAGCCATTGGGCGCGCGATATCAGCATCTTTTTCGTAGATAGATTCGCCTGTTTCAGCATCAATCACCGCAACACTACGTGAATCGGTGCTAATCGGAATCATATCACTGCTACCGAAAGCCCCACGATAAGTAGTATTGTAGCGAGCACTATTGGTGTTATTACTACTCGCAAAACTATTAGTATTTGTAATATTGGTAGTACCATAGCCATTATCGACTTTCTTAATAGCAGAGCCATTAGACTTGTACATAATGTTGCGGGCTTCAGACAAGCTATCAGCGCCGCCCCAACTCAGGCGTGCACTAGAGGCAGTGTCAGTGCTACCATTAATTGTAAGTGCGGCTTGTGCAACACTGCCCAAACTCAATGAAATCATAGCAGCGATCAATTGCTGTTTGGTTAATGGTAGTTGCTTCATTATGCCTCCTGCTGTCGCTATTACGCCAGTTACATATTGTCTGACGCCAAAAACGTACGTAGCGTTTATAGATGTGTTTGTAAGTACTCACATAGAGCTTTTGTATTTTTAGTGTATCATGGTTTACATTTAAGTTTAATCTATCAAACTGATTTAGTGGTTTTTTTTGGCTTCATTCAAACTTTGCTACAACCAATTTATATTATAGAAACATCAATTCACACTGCAGCAATATAATTTAACTTCGAATGTTATGATTACTCGTATTTTGTTATATTAATTAGCGGTATTTTGAATACACAAAGATAAGAATAATGGTTGAAATATATTTGTTTTTTATACTATCTGGACCTAATAAAGCGTTCATTCTGACAATCAATAAAGAGTATGGTTATGATTAAAGTATTAGTGGTAGATGATCATGATTTGGTACGGATGGGTATTAGCCGTATGTTGTCAGACAGCCCCGATATCGAAGTGGTAGGTGAAGCAGACAGCGGTGACATGGCTATCAAACAGGCCAAACAATTACATCCTGATGTGATTTTGCTAGACGTCAATATGCCGAATATTGGCGGGCTTGAAGCAACCAAACGTCTGATACAACTCGACATGGGTATTAAGATTTTGGCGGTCAGTAGTATGTCTGCACAGCCCTATCCCTCAATGCTGATTAAAGCAGGTGTTAATGGTTACATCACCAAAGGCACGCCACTTGATGAAATGATACGTGCGGTCAAAAAGATTTATCAAGGAGGTCGTTACTTCAGTCAGGATGTGGCTGAACAGTTAGCAGATGTTTTATTGTCTGATAACGCAAACTCACCTTTTGACTTATTGAGTGACAGAGAAAAACAAGTGGCCATGATGGTTGTCAATTGTCAGAGCCCTCAGCAAATAGCCGATCAATTGTTTGTTAGCGTCAAGACCATTAATACGTATCGCTACCGTATCTATGAAAAGGTTGGGGTTGATAGTGATGTTAAATTAACTCATTTGGCCATTCGTCATGGTCTGATTCAACCATAAATCATTTAGCGTTTATTCTATTACGGCCAGTTTATGAACCCTGCTACCAACCTTAGTTCTGCCATTACTCGTTATGTTCATCATGACGATACGCTTCCTCTGCCGCAGTTGCGTAAGTTGGGGCTGATCTATAGCAGTTATCGTTTCGTCGTCAGCCTGTTTTCTATGCTCATGCTATACATCTCTGCTCGTACTGGTGATAGCGCGTCTTTACCGAGTTTTTTGCAACAAACGACTCTAAGCTTCTACGTCCTGTTAAGCTTGATATTGCTTGGGCTATTTTATGTTGTTAGAAAACATATGCGCCGCCAACTGGCATTCGGACTGGCCTTAGACGTTATTATATTAAGTCTGCTGCTCTACACGACAGGTAACCCTGATTTGCAGTTAACCATGCTATACATGGTGGTCGTCGCGGCCAGCTTTATGCTACTACATGGCTCGCAAGCATTGGTTATTACTTTACTTGCCATCATTCTCGTTATTTATCAGCAATTTTTTTACGCTATTGCTAATAGCATGAGTTTAGCTAATCTAGGCGATGCGCTACTGATGTCAGCGAGCTTCTTAGCAGTGGGCGGTTTGAGTTGGTCTATCTCTCAGCGATTGGTACAGCTTGAAAAGGTCGCGGCAAACCATGCTAAGGAAGTTGAGCGACTCAACGTGATTAATCAAGAGGTTATCACGCAGATGGTGAATGGTGTTATCGTTATCGATAAGCAACATGTTGTCTTAGCAAATCTTGCCGCACATCAGTTGCTGAGTCTATCACTTGTCACGCCTGTCACAGCACAGAATACCCTTGAAGATGTGAAAGAGACTCATAGCAAAGCACTTCTCTCTAATTTTGAGCAGCAACTCAATGAACAGCATTCACAGTTGTTTAATGCCTGCTTGTCGGTAGCATCTGGGCAGTCACGCGCTTTTACCTACGATGTGCCAGCTGTGGCAAATGCCTCAATATTTGGCAAATTACGCGTACAGATTATTCCACTAAAAGACGATAGCAAACTTGTCATATTAGAAGACTTACGCCGTGAGCAAGCCAGTGCTCAACAGTTGAAACTGGCTTCTTTAGGGCAATTAACTGCCAGTATTGCCCATGAAATCAGAAACCCATTAGCAGCGATATCGCAAGCCAGTCAGCTATTAATGGAAGATGTTGCAGAACAAATGGAAGATGACAGTGCATCAACAAGTGAATCGAATACTGCCATAACCGGCAACCATGAGCTTTATGAGATGATATTTTCACAGACAAAACGTGTAAACCGTATCATTGAGGATATTTTAAAGCTGTCTCGTCAGCAGACGGCTACCCAGCAGGTGCTCGAATTGGCTGAATGGATGCCATCGTTTTTGGAGAATTACTTTCAAGGACACGACATTTTTCTACGAATCAAAACCAAACCCATCATATCATTTGATACTCATCAGTTAGAGCAGATATTAATCAACCTAATCAACAATGGCTTGCGTTATAGCAGCTATGCTCATCCCCACGCTTATGTGGAAATCGACATTTACTGCGCAGACAACGATGTTATAATCGATATATTAGATAATGGTAATGGTGTTAGTGCTGGAAATTTAGAACTTTTGTTTGATCCGTTTTTTACAACAGATAAAGCCGGTACAGGACTGGGGCTCTATTTATCACAAGCATTTTGTGAAGCCAATCAAGCGCGTTTACTCTACATTCCTGAACATGAGAAAACATGTTTTCGGTTAATTGTACCTTCTATTAAATCTGATAATAAATTTCAAACTATCGAAGAAAATCTTACCTAAATTTGCCCTTTAAAAGCTATTACACCCATTTAGACCCAGCTATTGATTTTATAGCCATAAAATACGATGAGATGATGTATGACAACAACCGCGCTAGTCGTCGATGATGAAGTAGATTTATGTCGATTGATGCAAATTACCCTAACTAAAATGGGTATCAAAAGTGATGTGGCTTATACATTGTCGCAAGCAAGAACGTTTTGGCAAGACAATGACTACGATTTTTGTCTGACGGATTTAAAACTACCAGATGGCTCTGGACTGGAGCTGGTAAAAGAAATTAGCAATAGCTCTAATATTCCAATAGCAGTGATCACGGCTCATGGCAGTATGGATTTAGCTATTGAAGCATTAAAACTTGGTGCCTTTGATTTTGTCAATAAACCGCTAGAACTACCACGTTTACGCCAACTGGTAGAGAATGCCCTAAAAGTTATTCATCAAGATAACGAAGTACAGGCCGCACCGGAATGCTCTCCTGAACAAAAAATGTTAGATAGTAGATTGATTGGTAATTCTGCTGTCATGCATCCCCTTAAAAACACTATTTTAAAGCTAGCACGCTCACAGGCACCTGTGTTTTTATCGGGCGCTTCTGGCACAGGTAAAGAAGTGGTCGCCAGATTGATCCATGATTTAAGTCCACGGCGTGACGGCAGCTTTGTACCAGTGAACTGCGGTGCGATACCATCGGAGTTAATGGAGTCGGAGTTTTTTGGTCATAAAAAAGGCAGCTTTACAGGGGCTGTCGCTGATAAACAAGGATTGTTTCAGCAAGCTAATGGCGGCACATTGTTTTTAGATGAAGTAGCAGATTTACCTTTAGCCATGCAGGTTAAATTGTTACGTGCCATTCAAGAAAAAACAGTAAGGGCAATTGGTGATACAAAAGAAGTTCCAGTAGACATCCGCATTTTGTCTGCCACTCACAAAGACCTGAGCCAATTGGTACAAGATGGTGCATTTCGACAAGATTTATATTATCGCATCAATGTCATTGAGCTAAAGCTTCCAACGCTTAATGCACGCCGTGATGATATTCCTGTATTAGCAGACCACTTTTTGGCGATGATTGCTGATGACTGGCAATTAGAGTCACCGCCGTCATTGACGCCGGAAGCCTGTGAACGCTTACAATGCCACGATTTTGCGGGTAATGTCCGTGAGCTACGCAACTTATTGGAGCGTGCTGTTACGTTAGCTGAAACTTCATATATAGACGTTAGTCATTTAGGCCTTCCTGACATTGAACCTGAGCTTGTAAATACACAAGAGCAAAATCATAGCTCAGCTATCGATAGCTCTGAGCTACCTACCCGTAACGTAGAAAATCAAATAGACGTTCAATCTACAGCCCAATCAATAAAGAGCGGTGAGCAAGCTATTCAATCTAGCAATAATACAACGGCGCAGGTTAAGCAAAGAGCGACTAATTTACATCCTTATCGCACTAACACCAATCACTACCCCTCAATGGTGCAGCATTCGTCAGCTAGTAATGACAGTTCGTCAACCAACGTAGCAAGTACTCATGATGAAGAGTCGCTCCTTGACTCCACCGCCCAACAAGAAACCTCTAAAGACATATCAGGTTTACAAGAATTGTTCGACGGTCAATTACCGCCTCAAGGGTTAGAGCATTATTTGCAGGAACAAGAAAAGCAGCTGATTATCACAGCACTCAAACAAACTGGCTGGAACAAAACCCAAGCAGCTGAATTATTAGGAACCACCTTTCGTTCTTTACGCTACCGTATGAAAAAGCTCGAAATTTCTGAAGATGCGTCTGATTAGCTTCTGTTAAGCGACATCTTCAAATATTTTTAAGCGTTGAATGGTATGTACTGTTAATTAAATGCTACGAAAATCTATTCTTTCGTAGCATTTTTTCTAACAAAGCGAATACCCGAATCAAGCGCGCGCGCCTTTACTAATTCTAAAGCTTGCTGCTCCCACGTGTTCTCGCTGCCAGATAAGGTCACATCAGGCTCTACGCCAATCTCATCTATTTGTTTGCCTGCTGCCGTCATATAATTGGCCACCGTTAATTTGACGGCTTGCTCATCGTTTAACGGTATGACCGATTGTACTGAGCCCTTACCATAGCTAACTTCACCGATAATAGTAGCGCGTTTTTGTGCTTGTAAACTACTGGCAAGCACCTCTGCCGCTGATGCTGAATAGCGGTTTTGCAATACTACTAATGGCAAAGGTTTAAGTATCGCATCACCTTGGGTCGATAGTACCCGTGATTTATTTTGACGTGCTTGCACCTGCACCACATCGGTATCATCCATAAATAAACTGGCAACACTCACTGCCGATGTCAGTACGCCACCTGGATTATCACGCATATCTAGTAAAATGCCTGATATAGGAGCGTTTAGGTTAATTAAACCTTCTAGTAATTTTTCACGGCTGTTGTTTTGAAACGCCGGTAATTTAACAATGGCAATACCATCAACCAGTTTGGTCTCGATAATCTGCGGATGACTATTATTACGCTGCAACGTCGTTGTGTGCTTACGGCGGCCAGCTTTGGAAGTAATAATATCTACCTGCGTACCGGCAATACCCGTTAAGAGTTGCTCAACATCATTGACCTGTCGCCCTTCGTCTAGCTTAAACTCATCAACTTGATGCAAATAATCACCAACTGCGATGCCTTTTTTGTCTGCAGGTGAATCATCGATAACCTCTGTCACGACCCAATACCCCGCCTCTGGCTGGTAAGTAACTTTAATACCAATATCACCAACGTCACCCTCAGTAAAAGCACGCAGGTTCTCATAGGCTTCTGCGTCCAAAAACTCAGCATGGCTATCAAGTTTGGTCAGCATACCGCTCATCGCATTGCTAAATAACTCTTCGTCATTGACTGCATCGACGTATTGACGACGTACTAAATCCACCACAGCCACAAACGTCTTTAGCGTCTCAGGAGAGATAGCATTTAGCGATACTTGTGCGACCTCTGCTGGAATGTCCGTATCAATATCATCGACATCATCTGTTAGCGCGCTTTCATCTGGCACACTATCTATCGAGTCATCTGGCTCGTCGGCGACATCTAACATATCAGCAATGTTAGATAAATTATCAGCGTCGTTTTCATCCGCTATCTCATCTGCATTCAAACTGATAAGCTGTAGACCATTCGTAGGATTATCATTATTTGTAGAAGCTCCCACTGCTGCTTGTGCATTTACGCTAATCGCACAACCAAGCACACCTACTAAAATTGCAGGCTGCAAAACCTTGGACACGACTGATGCCTTCCCTACTGATTTACTTAACCCTTTGGATAAAAAAGAACGTGCAAAAGAAATAGGCTGCATAAAAGAACTCATTTAAATAATAGAGAATACGAATTTATCGTTATATAGCGACTTATAAGATAGCACCAAACGCATATTTCGAACTAGCATAGTATTGCAAGTAAATTAAGTAAAATGTATCACAAAAAAAGGAAAGGATAATAGGTTATCCTTTCCTTTTCGATATCTTCTAGTACAGCTGTCAAATCAGTATAAACCACAGTCATTCAAGTACTGTGGTTTAACTCGACTGGCTTAGACTGCTGGAACCAATAAGCTCTCACCTGTCATCTCAGCAGGGGCGTCAACATTCATCAATGATAAAATAGTCGGTGCCACATCACTAAGTTTGCCGCCGCGGCGTACTTGCAGCTTTTGCTCGCCCACATAAATCAATGGTACATGCTCTGTCGTATGCTGTGTATGTACTTGACCACTTTCATAGTCTTGCATCTGCTCACAGTTACCATGATCGGCTGTGATAAGCATATCACCACCAGCTGCTCGCACTGCTGACTCGATACGGCCAACACATACATCCAAAGCCTCTACCGCTTTTACCGCAGCATCAAAGATACCTGTGTGCCCAACCATATCACCATTGGCATAATTGACCACCAATACATCATACTTACCAGACTCAATTGCTTCCACTAATTTATCAGTGACTTCAGGCGCGCTCATCTCAGGCTGTAGATCATAAGTTGCAACGTCTGGAGATGGCACTAAAATACGAGTTTCACCCTGATACTCTTCTTCTCGGCCACCACTAAAGAAAAACGTCACATGCGCATATTTTTCAGTTTCAGCGATTCGCAGCTGGGTTTTTCCTTGATCCTGCAAGTACTCTCCCAATGTGTTGGCCAAAGACGTTGGGTAGTAAGCAATGCTGGTTTTTGGATTGTCAGCTAGGACATCTGAATACTTAGTTAGCATCACAAACGCCGCCAGTTTTGGCTGCTTTTGACGTGCAAATCCAGAAAACTCATGATCTGGCAGAACAAATGCTTGGGCAAGCTCACGAGCACGGTCAGCACGGAAATTCATAAAAATAAGTGCGTCGTTATCATTGACAGTATATGGCACTTCATCACGTCCAATTACGGTCGTTGGACTAACAAACTCATCGGTCTCACGCGCTTTATAAGCAGCTTGAACAGCACCATCTGCCCGTGTCGATAGACGATCAGCTTTACCTTCAGTAATCAGCTCATAAGCTTTTTGCACTCTATCCCAACGATTGTCGCGATCCATTGCATAATAGCGACCAATAATACTCGCAATCTGTACGCGGCCACCTTCGTAATGAGCATTCAATTTATTGATATAATCGCGCAGACGATTGATATATTTATCAGCAGATTTAGGCGGGGTATCACGGCCGTCTAAGAAACAATGAATAAAGACATTCTTGGCACCATGTACCAATGCTGAATGACACATGCCTTCGATATGGTCTTGATGTGAGTGAACGCCGCCATCAGAAAGCAAGCCCATAATATGCACATTACCGCCACGCTCATTAGCCGCTTTTACGGCATTGACCAATGCTTCGTTCTTATAAAATTCACGATTGGCAAGTTCACTTGAGATACGTGTTGAGTCCTGATAAAGAACGCGACCAGCCCCTAAATTCATGTGACCGACTTCTGAATTACCAAACTGACCATCTGGCAAACCAACATCTTCCCCTGAAGCTGAAATCAGCCCATGAGGATATTGCTGATAAATCTTGTCTAAATTTGGCATATTGGCAGCAGCGATGGCGTTATCTTTATCTTCTTCACGATGACCAAAGCCGTCCAATATCATCAAGACATGCGGTATTTTTTTATTCTGTGCACCGTCTTGGTTATTGCTAAGCTGTGTTTTATTATTATCAATAGAGTCTGATGCTTGTTGGGTACTGGTCATATATTACCGCTCCTCGAGTGAATGAACGCCTATAATGCTGTGTAAGGGAATATAAAGCCCTCTATATTAACACACATCTTGAAATAGCTGAAAAACTGAGCATTTTTCGTGAGTTTATGAATAATTTTATAGGGTTATCTTGCTTTAGTTTTTCTAGACAATGCAATATGAATGCGGCCAATTAACCAAGCTACGTATCAATCTGTAATTCAGACTTGCAATCACTCTTTTCATTGGTTAAGATAAAACTATTCTGAAGTGTTGGCTAGTAGATGTTTATTCCCTGAGCCGATAATGCTTTATCAGGATGTGGTACCTATTGTCTCATTGTGTATGCCTGCACCGCTTGCGGTGTATCAGGAAACCTGCAGAGATGATGACGCATCCGCCCTGAACTTCACGGTTCATGGGTCACCATCTTACAGCGGCACTTCGGTTGTTTCATTCGGTTAGTAGATATATTCCTTATAATTTATTTACTACCACTAAAAAGCCCCTTTCGTCATTGAAGAGAGGGGCTTTTTTTATGCTTATGATTTGACTAAATAGTTATTCGTCATTAGCAGATTTAGTAATCTTTTTTACATCTTTAGGGATGTTTTTGGCAGTACCATCAACCGTAGTATGTTGTTTAAACACATCACCAAATGGGTTTTGCTGCTGTTGACCAAATGGGTTTTGACCATTCATGCCACCTGCGCCACCGAACGGGTTTTGACCGCCCATGCCACCTGCACCACCGAACGGGTTTTGACCGCCACCCATTTGACCACCCATCTGCTTGGCCATCATTTCCATCATTTTTTGCTGGTTATTCATGACGTAATTATTGGCCAAGTCTTTTAGCTTTTTCTGCACAGGTGGCAATACCACTAACAGCGCCATCAAATCACTAAGTACCCCAGGAATAAGCAATAAAATACCTGCAGCTGCCATCGCGATACTCTTAATCATCGTGGTCTCTGGCGGACGCATCGCAGGGTTCATCATGCCACCAGCTTTCATTTGCTGTGCCATTGGATTAAGAGCAGCCATACCTTTGCGCATCAAGGAGATACCAATAACCGCGGCGATAATAAACCACATAAACACCCACCAGCCGCTCATAAACTGAGCAAGCAAATACCACAGTAGCATCTCGATAATAAACCAAACGATGGCTATACCAACTATCTGACCCATAAAGTGTCGTCCTATAAAATAAAAACCAATAAATTGAGCGCCATGAAAATTAAAATGGCTAACATATGATGTATATGGGGATTGGTTGCTATACTATCAAACTTAAGGCTAATTTTTAAGCCATATAGTCGGTACGATATAATTTGGATACAAGTAAAGTGAGCGACAGTACTACGAATAGTAGGCTAAGCGAGTCTGACATCGTATCCAATCTATATTGTATTGAATATAAAATGACAGGTAAGCAAGACGGAATATTATGGCAATTATTATAGGAATTGACCCAGGGTCACGCATGACCGGTTATGGAATAGTACAGCAGACAGGTGACAAGCTGACTTATATCGATGCAGGGACGATTCGTACAGATACCAAAGAGATGCCTGAACGCCTCAAGCGTATCTTTAATGGACTAACCCGTATCACACAGCATCATTTAAAATATGCAGACGAGCCTATCTATACAGCGATTGAGCAAGTATTTATGGCAGAAAACCCTGACTCCGCACTTAAGCTTGGGCAAGCACGAGGTGCAGCGATTGCCGCGATGGTGGCACTAGATTTAGAAGTGTCAGAATATACGGCTCGGCAAATCAAACAAGCAGTCTGTGGCTATGGAGCGGCGGCCAAAGAACAAGTACAGGAGATGGTGTGCCGGATATTAGCGTTAGAAGTCGTACCGCAACAAGATGCTGCCGATGGACTTGCCTGCGCCATATGTCACGCTCACTCAAGCCATTCAATGAACAAACTGATATTGAATAGCGCCATGCGTGGTCGCGGTGCCTCCAAGAAGAAAGGTCGTTGGCGTTTGACTGAAGAAGATTTGGGTAACTTGCGTTAGAGATCAGTGTTAAAGTAGCTGAGCGTTAGAGCAGACAGTCGTCAAAACAAATAAACAGCAAAGTAGACATCCCATAAAAAACACGCACTATTAGGCGCGTGTTTTTTATGACTATGAGCATTTCAAAGCTCAAACTATAATAGGCTACTCCACCACTGAACTTTCAATGACTGCATCTAATATATAGGCATACTGTTCATCCGCGGTATCATCTTCTGGCAATTCATTGATATTTATCTGATAGCGTTGTAAGCGTAATACTTCTTCGTGTTTGCTGTCATGCTGATAGCCATCGATCTCACCAACGAATACTCGCCACTGTCCTTCGTGAGTTTTAATGCCCTGATCATTGTAGGTAATAGGCTTAACTTGTAGACACTGCTCAGAGTTACCTGCTTCGCAAGGTACTGTTTCGGAGTTTACTGCCCAAAATACTGTTTCACCCTTACTGTTATATTTCGCTTGTGCAGTAAGCCTACCATTCCATACTAAAGTCACATCATCGTCAGTAAACTGGGTCAATACTGGGTTATCACCTTGATCAATTTTGAACTCACTACTGCCCTGCATCAACGTATTCAAGGTGTTTTCTGCCACGTCTAAATCGCCACAAGACATCTTTGTACTCATACCCTCTTCAGTAGTTAAGGTATGCCCTTTTAACTGATAGCCAGCACTAATCGTATTGCAGCCTACACTATAGCTTAGCGTGTCTTGTCCTTGATACTGGTTGAATGCAAGCGTTACCTGACTGTTGATATTCGCAAATTCAGCCATAGGTTGTTCATTGGCGTCGACTGCGTTTACTAACGTCCAGCGATGATGAGATAAGGTGGTCGTCAGCTTGTCTTGAGCAGTTAATGCAACAGGTTCAGATTCGTCTGATGTAGGGCTCATACTAGATACTAGACTTTCACTTACGGCTGAGTCTGTCATCTCGCCAGCTTCAGCACCCTGCGGTGTATCATTTTCGCTAGACGCCGCTTCTTTTTGACACGCACTTAGCATCAGACTAACTGCCATCATACTGGGTAATAGCAGTAATTTTAACGTTGGCTTATTTCGGCTACCTACCATATTACATACCTCTTAGTAAGCTTGTACAACTTATCTCGCGTACCATCTATATTTTAAAAAACCTATTCAAAAGAAGTCATAATTTAAAAGCATTCCTCTTAAATAAACGTTTTAAAAACATAATTGATATAACTAAGCTAGATTAACCACTATAACCTTGGCTCTATTAACCTATGTAACGAAATGTTGATTTTTATTATATTTCATAAAAAAACAGCTAACGATTGAGGTTAGCTGTTTTGCTTTATAGCGATCAATTTATCGGATAGGTTAATAGATAAATTTTATGATTTAAACTATTTTTCTAGAACCTTTTAGTCATTCACACTGGCAGGTTTGGCTTTAGCCATATTTTTAATACTAAAGCGTTCATTCATCTTTTGATAAAAACGAGCTAGGTTTTCGCCTTGCTCATTAGGATTAATCTTCAATACTTTACCAAAATCCAAGCTTAGATATAACACGATATCCGCAAAACTTAATTGCTCACCTACTAGGTATTCACGACCTTCTAATATCGTCTCAAAATATGCCATGGCTTTAACCGCACGAGCAATTGATGGTGCGACGAACTCTGGCACTTGCTCAATACGTTGTGCTTTAGATGGATGGCTGTGCTGAAACGCGAGCATCAAGTTATACATCACTTCAAACTCTGCAACACGGCGCATAGAACAAACTTGCGCACGCTGTACCACATCATTACCCATGACCGAACGCTCACCGTAAACACGATCCAGATACTCACAAACTGCCTGCGAATCATTCAGTACCGTACCATCATCTAAAGTCAAAACAGGTACGGTCTGCATCGGATTTATTTGTGTAAAAGCTTCTGACATTTGCTCATTTGCCGCAAAATCAATATCGATCACATCGACATCATCCATATCATCGACATCGATACCTTTTGAAGCCAATAGGATAAGCGCTTTACGTGGATTGGGCGCTGTACGGGTAATATATAGTTTTTTCATAGCAAACTCCTTGTAAGAATGATTGGACAGCGATTTGACGCTGATACGCTTTATTATAGTTATTGTACTGATAAGCACAAATATTGATACGCTATACCACAGTTATAGCCTAATCTGGCCATCATGGCAAAGTGTTATTAATCATAAAGTAGAAATAATAAAAGCCCCATAACCTTGAGTCATGGGGCTTTATTTAATCACATTTATACATCAGTCTAATTATTTGTTTGGTGCAGGTGTGGTACGTAGATACGGCTTAATCTCTTTGTGTCCTTTTGGATATTTTGCAGCGATATCTTCGTTTTTCACACTTGGTGGAATGATTACGTCATCACCATCTTTCCAGTCTACAGGTGTCGCAATGTTATACTCATCCGACAACTGTAGTGCGTCAATTACGCGAATAATTTCATCAAAGTTACGGCCACAGCTAGCAGGGTATGTCAGCGTTAGACGGATTTTTTTGCTTGGATCAATGATAAAGACGCTACGTACTGTATGAGTGCTGTCGGCATTAGGATGCATCATGTCATATAGCTCAGCGATTTCTTTATTAGGATCAGCGATGATTGGGAAGTTCATATCTGTGCCTTGAGTCTCACCGATATCGCTCGCCCACGCTTTGTGATCTTCTAGGCTATCAACAGAAATACAAATCGGCTTTACATTGCGCTTTTGGAACTCGCCATTTAATGCAGCGGCGCGACCAAGCTCAGTGGTACATACTGGCGTGAAATCTGCTGGATGCGAGAAGAAAACAACCCAATGATCACCTGCCCACTCGTGAAAATTGATGTCACCTTCTGTGGTTGTAGCGTCAAAATTTGGTGCGGTATCACCTAAACGTAAATGTGCCATGCTTGATTCCTTAGCTATGTGAATGAACGCTTATATCGACACGTCGGCCTCGCGTTCTATTATTATCATCGACGTGCTCAGCTATCAAATATAACATAAAGCACATCCGTAAAAACTGACTTTATCTTAACAAACTGGTTATGAATGTCTTGTGACGGATTGTAATGCGGTTATTCCATTTACCTCTAAGCTGATGGACAAATTTTTTAATGAGTTTTTATGGACCAGTAGCTTTGTTAAATAACTAGACCACCATACCTGCATCCCATAAGCAAAACTCGCACTATAATTATTCATAGAACAACTGCACATAAAAAAGCCCATTCCTAGCGTACTAGAAATGGGCTAACTTGCAAACTACTATTGTTCAGTATTATTTCAAAATATCCATTTGGATAAGGATACTTTCAAATACTAAGCCAACATAAATTAAGCTGGCTTATAACTATCACGTAAGCTAACGATTTGGTTAAATACTGGCTTATCCGTGCTGTGATCTTCGCTGTCAGAGATGAAGTAACCTTCACGCTCAAACTGGAAGCGCGTGCCAGCATCGGCACTGACCAAAGATGGCTCAACCACTGCATTTAGCTCAGTGAGCGAGTTCGGGTTTAGCGCTTGATGAACATCAGCGACGCCACTTGGGTCCTCAGCACTGAATAGCTGCTCATACATGCGGACTGTCGCTGGCACACCTTGACTGGCTGATACCCAATGAATCACGCCTTTGACCTTGCGCCCTTCAGGGTTGTTACCCAAAGTAGCAGGGTCAATCGTCGCTTTTAGCTCAACGACATTACCATTTTCATCAGTGATATGCTCAGTGACGGCTAGCACATAAGTGTTACGCAGACGAATCTCTGGCTTTTCTGGAGAAAGACGCTTGTAGCCTGCTGGCGGCTCAATCTCGTAATCACCTTGATCGATGTATAGCGTTTCGGTGAATGGAATCTCACGCTCACCCATATCGACGTTAGGATGGTTCGGCTGAGTCAACCAAAGCGTCTGCGTCGCATCGTCAAAACGTGCATTAACGCTATCGGCTTTTTGCGACTCCCAGCTGCTGACCGCTTCGCTAAAGTTAGTGATGGTCACTTTTAATGGCTTTAGGACTGCCATACCGCGACCAGTAGTCGTCTCTAACGATTGACGAACGCTAAACTCTAGCAAACGGAAATCAACCACACTATCCGCTTTGGTCACCCCCACACGCTCACAAAAATCACGCAAGCCCTCTGGCGTGTAACCACGGCGACGCATGCCAGCGACGGTCGGCATACGAGGATCATTCCAACCACTGACGATACCTTCATCTACCAGTTGCTTCAGCTTACGCTTACTGGTCAATGTGTGGTCAACGTTTAAGCGGCTAAACTCGTACTGATGTGGCGGTACGTCAAAGCCGATTTTTTCGATGACCCAATCATAGAATGGACGGTGATCTTCAAACTCAAGCGTACATAATGAATGGGTAATCCCTTCTAACGCATCCGAGAGTGGATGAGCAAAATCATACATCGGATAGATGCACCATTTATCACCAGTCTGATGATGCGCTTGATGCATCACGCGATAGATGACAGGATCACGTAGGTTCATATTTGGGCTGGCCATATCAATCTTGGCGCGCAAAATAGCCTTTCCTTCAGCGTATTTACCATCTTTCATATCGTTGAAAAGCGCTAGGTTTTCTTCAACACTGGCATCACGATATGGTGAAGGCGTTCCCGCTTCATTAAATGAACCACGGTTTTCTTTGATTTGCTCAGGGGTTTGCAAATCAACATAAGCGTCGCCTTGCTCAATCAATTGGATTGCCCATGCATGCAATTGATCAAAATAACCTGAGGCATGATGCGCCTCTCCTGCCCACTCAAAACCTAACCACTGCACATCGTTTTTAATATTGTCGATGTAATCTTGCTTTTCAGCAGTTGGGTTGGTGTCATCAAAACGCAGGTTGCACACACCGCCGAACTCTTTGGCCACACCAAAGTTTAAGCAGATAGATTTTACGTGACCTAAATGTAGGTAGCCATTTGGCTCAGGCGGAAAGCGCGTTACAATTTGCTGGTATTTTTGCGCATTGACATCGTCACGAATGATATTACGAATAAAATCGTTTTTTGCTTCGTCTTTTTGTGCATTGTTGCTTGAGTGATCACTCATCGGGCATTGCTCCTAACGCAAATTGTCAGTTCATGGTGCGTGCTATCACGCATCACGAAACGTTTAAACTAAAGTGTTAAAATAAAACGAGAATATTAAAACTTAGATAGTGCGACCGCATTATCAAAATTTGTCAAAAATAGGTAAAGTTGCGTTATTCTATCAGGTTTCGCAAACGCATTAACAGCCTGATACATGACACGGGATAAAAAAGCCGTTAGACTACCCGTAACTTTTTAACCACCACTCACAATAGTGCTATTTAAGGCACTGCAATCAAAAAGGAATATCCCATGGTAGACATGCCACCAGTAGTAGAACTTGAAACCAATATGGGTGCGATCGTTATCGAACTCAACGAAGAAAAAGCACCAAAAACTGTAGAAAACTTTTTAAACTACGTAAAATCTGGTCAGTATGACGGTACAATTTTCCATCGCATCATTGATGGTTTCATGATTCAAGGCGGCGGAATGGACGCTGAGATGAATGAAAAACCAACCAACGCGCCTATCGAAAACGAAGCGGACAACGGCCTGAAAAATGACAAAGGTACTATCGCAATGGCGCGTACCCAAGATCCACATTCAGCGACTAGCCAGTTCTTCATCAACGTAAAAGACAACGACTTCCTAAACCACTCTGGCAAAAACATGCAAGGTTGGGGTTACACCGTATTTGGTAAAGTAACAAGCGGTATGGACGTTATCGAAAAAATGCGCAGCGTCCCAACTGGTCGTTTCGGCATGCATGCTGATGTGCCAAAAGAGCCAGTTGTTATCAACTCAGCAACCATCATTACTCAGTAATAGTCATTCAATAGCAGCTATTCAGTAATAGTTACTTAGCGATAGCTGTGAATGAGCGAGCATTTTTTAATAGAGTTTATTAAATCATGCTCGCTATACGATAAGTCACGAGGACCAAGATAAATGCAAAGTTTTAATCACTTAATCACGACCCGCCCTCATCAAGTGCGGCAAGTATTGATTAGCGATTTGCATTTATCGCCTCAGGAGCCTGCCTTAGTGCAGGCTTTTTTGGCGCTATTAGATGACTGTCTTGCCCTACCAGCGCTCAAACGCCTCTTTATATTGGGTGATTGGTTTGAGGTGTGGCTAGGTGATGATACCTACTTGTCCCTATTAAAAGAGAAAAGGTCAGAAGACGAGCAGATAGCGCATTGGCTCACCCCATTGATTGCAAAGCTAAAACAGCTACGTATCAATGGCTGTGAGATATTGGTCATGCACGGTAACCGTGATTTTTTATTGGGTCAGCCGTTTTGTAATCTGTTCGGCGGTGAGCTAATCAACGAGCCGTATACTTTGCCTATTGGTCAGCAGAATTATCGCTTAGAGCACGGTGACGCACTCTGTACTGATGATAAAAAATATCAGTTCTTTCGCAAAATTATGCGCAATCGTTTAACTCAGTGGTATCTGCTCAATAAGTCATTAGAAAAACGCTTAGCCATCGCAGACAACATGCGTCAACGAAGCCAGCAGAACAATGCGAACAAAGCTGCGCATATCATGGATGTGAATGATAAAGCCGTACGTCAAGCCATTACTACTAGCGATGCATTATTACACGGACATACTCATCGTCCAGACATTCATCAGGCGACTGCTAATAAAAAGCGCTACGTGCTTGGCGACTGGCGATTATTAGATAAAGACACTCGCCAGCCGAAAGTTAGCGCCGTGATTGGCGCAGTGATAGATGACCAGCATTCAAATGACGGTTTTAATAGTAACGATTTAAGCAGTAATGCTGCTGAGTTTGGATTGTTTGAGTTTACAATGCTTGTTTGACTTGATCGTTGAACCTATCTAAAAAACAAAAGGATCTGTTGAAATATCAACGGACCCTTTTTATTTTTTACTACAATTCTTTGCCTACACTTTTAATTTACTACACTTTTAAATAGCTTATCGCTTGCTTGCTATTTACTTAAGGTATTAGCTTAAAGAAATGCTGACGGTAGTGCTTTAGCTCACGGATAGAGTCACGAATATCGTCTAAGGCTAAATGACTGCCACCTTTTTCGAAGTTCTTTAAGATATCAGGACGCCAGCGGAAACAAAGCTCTTTGATAGACGACACATCAAGATTGCGATAATGGAAAAACCGCTCAAGCTCTGGCATTTGGCGCGCCATAAATCGACGATCTTGGCAGATAGAATTACCGCACATTGGCGACTTACCACTATCGACCCATTTGTTTAGGAACTTAATAGTCTCAGCTTCGGCTTCTGCCAATGTCACCGTACTACGACGCACACGATCGACCAATCCTGATTGACCATGCTGCTTGGTATTCCAGTCATCCATTTTGTTTAAGACTTGATCTGATACCTTGATAGCAAACACAGGCCCTTCAGCAAGTACATTCAAATCTTCGTCAGTAACGACAGTAGCAATCTCGATAATCTCATCGTTTAAGGTATCAAGTCCGGTCATTTCTAAATCAATCCACACCAGCCCTTTTTTGCCTTGATTTTTGATTTTAATCTTATTGGGATGGTCACCGGTAGTCATACAATATCCTATGGTCATTAAATTTTGGGACAGTTTTAAACATAATTTAAAAAACGTATTGCGGTTGAATACTCATATTCAGGCAGCTTTGTCATGCACTGATTGATTCAAAAAATCTAGCAAGCAGCTAAAATATTACAAAACCACTGTCTGCCGCAGACGCTTTAGGCTGTATGTTAGCAAATTTTCACGCTACACTTAGCAATATTTTTATAATAGGTCAAAAACCCATGGCATTAATCCGGCAACGCAAACTGACTAAACAACAGATTCGTCGCATCGACAAGCAGCAACTGTCCAATCAAGATAGTATTGATGACAGTTTGATGGATGGCGTGGTCATGGCGCATTACGGTAAGCAACTAGAAGTACAAGTCACTAGCCTGCCAGCTGTCATACCTGAGCAGCCAGAGATTGCCCCTGATGATCCTGAGCCGTTCTGGCAAACGCTTGAATTGAATGATATCTGGCGCTGTCATGTGCGTACCAATCTACCGATGCTAGCTGCTGGTGATCAAGTACGCTGGAATGCTGACTCTAATACTGGCTTTGGACGTATCGAAGCGGTCAAACCGCGTACATCGCTGGTTTCTCGGCCTGACCGCTATCATAAGCTCAAACCTGTTGCCGCCAATGTCGATATTTTGGCAATTGTTTTTGCGCCATTACCTGCCGCCGCGCCAACGCTGATCGATCGATATCTCGTGGTATGCCATCATGCAGGTGTCAAACCACTATTGGTACTCAACAAAGCCGATTTATTGGCAGAAGAGAACGGCGTGGACACCAATGAATTATTGGCGCAGTATGCCGCGCTTGGTTATGAAAGCGTTCTGACTTCGGTCGACTGCCCTGAAAATATCGCTGAGAGCGATGAGCAAGAAGGCCTTGATGAACTAAAACGCTATATAGATAAAAAGCTGGTCATCTTCGCGGGTCAATCTGGCGTCGGCAAAAGCAGTCTAATCAATGCCCTTCTGCCTGACTCTGGACAGAGCGTCAATATCATCTCACAAAACTCTAAGCTCGGTCAGCATACCACGACGACCAGTCGACTGCTGCCATTCAACCCCGAAGACCTCACCCAAGGCGGTATCGTCGATACACCAGGGATTCGTGAATATGGTATTTGGCACCTTACTCCTGATGATATTATTTCAGGCTTCGTTGAGCTAGCACCACTGGCCGGCGGTTGCCAATTCCGTGACTGTCGCCATACCCATAACAGCAAAGGCTGCGCACTATGGCAAGCAGTAGCTGATGGTGAAGTATTGCAGCGCCGCGTTGAAAACCTTGTCACGCTAAGAGAAGAGGCAGATACTAAGCCTTATTAGTATTTGGCTTGTTACTGTTCGCTTTAATTAAACACGGTCTTGTGAGTAGATATTTTTATTAGGCTGAGAAGATCCGTAGATAAGTACAATAACCGCCCAATTACTGCCCGTGTCATCGCCCGTTTACTATAGATGGCCTTATCGGTATAATAGCGCCTTGTTCAATATCATTGGGCTGTCTTCTCAGCTTAATAGAACACTTATTTTTTTGGAGGTATGGTTTGGATCGTGCGCTGGAATTTGTGGGCAACCACCCGTTTTTATTTGGTATATTAGCCGTACTTGCTATACTGTTTTTTACGATTGAAAACAAACGTAGCGGTAGAAAAATATCGCCTAACACGCTTGGCATGATGGTCAATTCTCAAAACGCGCAGCTTATCGATATTCGCGCTAAGAAGAAGTTTGAATCAGGCTATATTCAAGGCAGCCGCAACATACCGTTCACTGACCTCAAAGACCGCTTAGAAGAGATTCGCGCGATTGAGCAACCAGTGATTATCATCTGCGACATGGGCGTCCAAGCAGGCGCTGCGATTCAGATGATTGGTAAAGATAGTGTCTATCGTTTAGAGGGCGGTATTGGCGGCTGGCAAGGCGCTGGCATGCCATTGGTTGGTGTAAAAGACGCCAAAGCAAAGGCTAAAGGTAAAACAAAACCAAGTCTAAGCAAGTAATAGACTTGTATAGGCGCTTAAATAAAGCATTTATACACATCGCTTAGCTGACGTTTATGCGACCTGACTAACGTTATCAGCGCTACCAACGCTATAAAGAAGACACCTTTTTATCAGGTGTCTTTTTTTGTGGTTTATTTTTTATGTTCTATTTATCATGTTTTATAGCACTAAAATACGTTTTGAGCCAAAACGGCTTGAATTTGTTATGCCCATCCCCACTTTAGTAATGAGCATCACCGAATGCATTTTTGCTTTACTCATTGATAACAGACTATACCAACGCTTAGACTATGATAATTTATCATGCTCTTTATAATACGTTTGTTATCCCATAAATTTATAAATAAGGATTTACCATGACTGTATCTGTGAAAGTTTATACTACCCCTATCTGCCCATACTGCTCAAACGCCAAACAACTACTAAAAACCAAAGGCGTTGATTATGAAGAAATCGGCATGCACGATATGAGCAGCGAAGAGCGCCAAGCGTTGATGAAAAAAACCAATAATTACCGCACTGTGCCGCAAATCTTCGTTGGTGAAACCTTTGTCGGTGGTTTTGATGAGCTTAACCAAATGAACCAGCAAGGCAAACTTGACGAGCTATTGGCAGGTTAATCTGCTACCTTTCTTTACTGTCTGTCTTTATTTATGTAAAGATAGACAGTGTCAGGTTTTAATAGAGCAGTAAGAAGTAATGATAAAAAATATCGAGACAATACCAAAAAATAGTCTCGATTTATATTACAATGAACGTTTATTAAAATGACGATTTGCCCAATCATTTGATTTAATTTTAGAGGATTTACCATGGCTGAAGAACAAGCACAACCACAATTGGCACTAGAACGCATCTACGTAAAAGACATGTCACTTGAAGTCCCAGGCGCTAGCGTATTCACCAAAGAGTGGAACCCAGAGCTTGATATCAATTTGTCTAGCAACGCTGAAAAACTAGATGACGATCATTATCAAATCATCCTAACTGTGAGCGTTACTGCCAAAAATGCGGAAGAAGCAGCATTTATCGCTGAAGTGCATCAAGCAGGTATCTTCTTACTAAAAGACATTCCAGAAGATCAAATCGGTCAAATCCTAGGCGCATACTGCCCTAATGTGTTGTTCCCATATGCTCGTGAAGTCATCAGTGACATCGTGACGCGTGGTAGCTTCCCACAATTGCTACTAGCACCTGTGAACTTTGATCAAGCGTATGCACAAAGCCAGCAGCAAGCACAAGTTGATGCTCAAGGTAACGCATAAGCATTAATTAGAATATATGAGCTCTACCAGTCGTATATTTGATAAAGGGCCGTTTACTTATAATGAGTAAGCGGCTTTTTTGTGGGTGTGTTTTATGAGGTATAAAATTATCAGCCATAAAAAAACCCTGCTGTTAAACAGGGTCTTCAACGACTACATCGACTGGCTAAATCAATTAGCTAACCTCGATAATTAGCCTTTTAGTGCAGACAAAATTTGCTGCTTAACGTCATCGATACCTTGCGTACCATCAAACTTGTCATAGTTAGGCGCATCATCGCCTTCTTTAGCTTTGTCTTGGTAAAAACCAACCAATGCTGATGTTTGCTCATGATAAGTCGATAGACGGTCACGAATAGTCGCTTCTTGGTCATCTTCACGCTGGATAAGCGCTTCACCAGTAACGTCATCGATGCCTTCAACCTTTGGTGGATTGTGATCGACATGATAAACACGACCTGAACCTGGATGCTGACGACGGCCAGACAAACGGCTCACGATTTCATCATCAGGTACACTGATTTCGATAACATGGTCGATAGCAACATCAGCGTCTGCAAGTGCTTGCGCTTGAGGAATAGTGCGCGGAAAACCATCTAGGATACAACCATTCACACAATCAGGCTTAGCGATACGCTCTTTCACTAGGTTGATAATGAGGTCATCAGAAACCAAACCACCAGCATTCATGATATCTTTGGCTTTTTTGCCAAGCTCGCTACCTTCTTTAATTGCTGCACGTAGCATGTCGCCAGTTGAGATCTGTGGAATATCATATTCTTTAGAAATAAACTGGGCTTGGGTACCTTTACCGGCGCCTGGTGGTCCTAGTAAAATAATACGCATCATTACACGACTCTCCTTAATAGATAGGATTTTGGGATTAATAAAACTCTGGGATTAGTTGTTTGCAAAGCTACCTTACCTTGTGGCCCTGCAAAGCTCAAGTATTTTCATTATTGATGTGATAAGTTGGCATGACTTATCTGTTCATACATGGTCAATTCAAGATAAAAAACAGCAGCATTGACTGCGTTTGGAGTGCCCATTTATCTTTCTGGGTTCACTTCACATCTCTATCAAATTAGAACAATCATAGCACTGTTGCTCGCGTCCATACTGAGCAACAGCGTCTATATAATAAATACCATTAGCGTCAGGTATTTATCATACTACTATAACTATGGAACTTGCTGATTGATCTCCACATTGACTTGATTTTGTTCTGCACTGATTACCACTGGATTGCCTGAGAGGTCGCCTGACTCTGCGGTAGCATTGCCACTATGGCTAATACGAGCAATGACCGCTAGCTGTACTTTATCAGAACGAGCAGATCCTAAGGTACGCTCTGGCATCATAGCATCAAGGTCACTTAGGCTAATAACCGCTTCGCCTTGTTTGATATTGCTAATCGGTAGACGCTTAGCCGCAAATGGTGGACCACCTTTCACGTCACGTATCGCTACGAATAGCGTATCGTCAGCTTTTACCAATGGTAACAGACTAGCATTTATTTTGACTGTCACCTCGACGCCTTTAGAGGCTTGCTGCTGCTGCATCACCACATTAGCGCTAAGCTCGTCTAGACTTGATAGCGCTTGCGTATGATCGCCTGGTTTGGCCGCGATACTGTCACGCAGACGTTTAATCCAGCCTTGCGCTTGATCGAAGTTACTAGCACGAGCCTCACCCATCGCCATAAGCATTTGTGCGCCTTCATGCTCTGGGTTTGTGGCCAGTATGTTTTCTAACACTCGGCGACTATTGGCATCTAACTGACCTTTATTAGCAAAGAAACTGATCTGCGCATAAGTGGTCGCAATCTCTTCGTTATCAGGTGATAGACGATAAGCGCGCGACAAAGCCTCTAATGCCGAATCAGTCGCCTCTAATGACAAGAACAGCTCTGATAGGCGCATCCAGCGATTGTAGTCACTGGCATGACGATAGACGTTAGTCTGCATGGCACTAATCAGCTGATTACCATCTTCAATTGCCCAAGCAGGTGGCTGATCGATTCTACCTGTTAATAGATCGTCCGCCACTTGACCGACTTTGTCCTCAGCCGCCCACAGCTCAAATACAGGTGTGCGATCACCGACCATCAGATATGCCATGGCAGTTAATACAGGTACCCAAACCATAATAATTAATCGGCTTTTGATACCTGGCGTGACCATCGGTGACACTTCACGCTGAGCATCCAAAAGCTGACGTTCAAGCTCAAGTTTTTGGTTTTGATAGTGACGGTCATCAATGATACCACTGTCTTTGTCTGTTTTCAGCTCTGCTAGTCGCTCACGAAACACAGCAACGTTGATATCCAGCAGTTGATTGTCCACAGGCTTACTATGCGAACGCGGTGCTCTTAACCACGGCTTAATGGTGATAACACCCAACAACAGAGCGACAAGTAAACTTAGCGCAATAAATAAGCCAACAGTAGAAAATATGGTCATTTTTTGCCCCCAAGGCTTGTAGTGTCGTCTTTGTCATCGTTATTGGCTCGTGACAATAAGCGATCAAGTTCTGCTTTTTCAGCGGCAGACAACGCTTTGACATGGTTGTCTACTGCTACACCACTCTCGCCGCTGGCGACAAGCTGACGGCGTTTACTTTGCCAAAACCAACCGACCAATAAAACGATCAGTAATAGCGGTGGGAAAAACCATAAAATCCATGTCGAAGGACGTACTGGCGGCTTATAGCTGATAAAGTCACCATAACGCTCTTGCATATAGGCTCGAATCTCGCCATCACTACGACCATCTTTTATCAAGTCATAGGTTTTTTGCTTTAAGTCTTGGGCAATTGGGGCATCAGACCCTGCCAAGTTTTGGTTTTGACATTTCGGGCAGCGCAGCTCTTCGATAAGACCGCGATACTGAGCTTCTTGTTGCACAGAATCAAAATCGTATACATCAATGGCAGCAAAGCTTGCCATGCTGAATAGACAAGCGATAAACAAGCTTGCTAACTTTATGGTCGCCTTTCTTATTTGGTAGGCTATCATTTGCACGCCTCCGCAACTTGGCTCGGATCTGGACTGACACCATTATTACTAGCGTCATTGAGTACCATTAAGCAAGGCGTAATACGACTTTGCCAATTGCTCTCATTGATCTCACCGATGATATGCTGACGAATAATCCCATCACCATCGACGATGAAAGTTTCAGGCGCACCAGTCAGTCCCAAATCTAGAGCGAACTGTCCTGACAAGTCTTGAATAGACATAGAGAACGGGTCACCACCGCGATTCAGATACCCTAACGCATCCCCAATATCATCTTTGTAGTTTACGCCTACTAAGTTAACACCGCGCTCTTCTAGCTTCATCAAAAAAGGATGCTCAATGATACAAGTTGGACACCAAGAGCCCCAAATATTCATGAGGAATGGCTTATCTGGCAAGTTATCATTGGTCATGATACGACTGGTATCTGATAATAATGGCAACTCAAAGGCAGGTACTGGACGCTCAAGTGCCGTATTGGTCACGATATCAGTTGGTTTGCCCAGACGCATATAGAGCATAGCGACCAAACCAATAAAAATAACCAGCGGAATCAAAAACCCAATTTTAAGTTTTTTCTTAGTTTTTACTTTATTGCTGCTTGGCTCTTTAATTCCGTTAACCGCTTCTTGCTGAGCTTTTTTATCAGGTTCATTGTTTGAGGTAGTCATATTAACGCTCCCCTATCTTTGTAGCTGACGTATCCAAATCTGCAACCGTAGTAAAGCCTGATTTTTTGGCCGCGATTTGCGCAGGTGTTTTGGTTTTTTTGATACGGTAACGGTTGTCTAGCATACTGAGCAATGCACCGAACGCCATGATAAGCGCACCCAACCATATCCAGCGGATAAGCGGTTTGACATAAATACGGAAAGCCCATTCATTGCTATCTTCAGCAATTGGCTCACCAAGTGCTACGTACACATCACGCATTAGATTGGCATCAATCGCAGCCTCCGTCATCGGCATCATACTGATAATATAGTTACGCTTTTCAGGATATAACGAGGTCACTTCTTGACCGTCTTTACTAACTGTTACTTCTGCTTGCGTAGCGTCAAAGTTACTGCCTTTTACTTCACTAAAGCCTTTCACCGTAAAGTCATAGCCTTGCACATTGACACTGTCATTAGGCCCTAATGCCACATCACGCTCGATGCTCAACGTGGTGGTAAATGCCACGCCGATGACCGCAATGATGACACCAATATGAGCGGTTTGCTGACCCCAGTAGCTCAGACGCAACTGACGTAAGCCATTTAAGCGACTCGGTGCATTTTTGGTTTTGTCTTTGAAATCGACAACCATCCATAACAACACCCAAAAGCTCACAGCCAAGGTGACACCGATATTTAACATCGCTGATGGACTGGTGAAATAGGTAATAATGGCAGCCAATACCAAACTGCTCACTGCGATAACCATACCAGCACCCAATAACGGGCGGCTGTCTTGTTTCCAGCGGATATTGGAGCCCATACCCATCGCTACCAGTAGTAGCCATGTCAACGGCACAAATAGAGCGTTGAAATACGGAGGGCCAACAGATACCTGACCTAGGTTAAAGGCATCAGCAATAATAGGATATAGCGTACCAAGTAGTACCACTAAGGTTGAAATGAGAATAATAACGTTGTTAATTACCAAAAATGATTCACGTGAGATAAGTCGATACTGACTCTCGACCGTCAAACGCCAACCACGTACAGCAAACATCAATAGACCACCGCCGACGATGATACCTAAGATGACTAGAATCACTAGACCACGCGTTGGATCAGCGGCAAACGAATGCACTGACGTAATGACACCTGAACGTACTAAGAACGTGCCAAGCAAGCTAAGCGCAAAAGCAAAGATTGCGAGCATAATCGTCCATGCTTTAAATACACCACGTTTTTCGGTGACAGCAAGTGAATGCAGTAGCGCCGTCCCAGCTAACCACGGCATCAATGAGGCGTTCTCTACTGGATCCCAGAACCACCAACCGCCCCAGCCAAGCTCATAATAAGCCCACCACGAGCCAAGCGCGATACCGACTGTTAAGAAACCCCAAGCAGCCAATGCCCATGGACGCGACCAACGTGTCCATACCGCATCCAAACGCCCTTCCCACAGTGCTGCCATACAAAACGCAAATGGCACAACCATACCCACGTAGCCCATATAAAGCATCGGTGGGTGAATAATCAGACCAAAATCTTGCAATACAGGGTTTAGATCCGCGCCATCAACAGGTAGATTGGGTAATGTGCGATCAAATGGCGATGAGGTAAAGATAAGCATCGCCAGCATCATCATCTGCACGCCTGCTAGTATCACCAGCACTCGCGCACGCATAGACAACGGCAACCCACGACTAAAGTAAGAGACCAGCGCACACCAAGTGGCCATGATGGTCATCCAAAGCAGCAGTGAGCCTTCATGCCCGCCCCATGTCGCCGACAGCTTGTAGTACCAAGGCAGCAATGTATTGGAATGCTGAGTGACATAGACGAGACTAAAGTCGTTGTAATAAAAGCCTGCCATCAGCGCTGCAAATGAGGTAATCATTGCCGCAAATTGCGCCCATGCTAGACTTGGCGCCAAACGCTGCCAAGCGACGTGGTCACGCATGACGCCAATGGTTGGTAGTACCACCTGCAAAATCGCCAATATAAAAGCGGCCAGCAAGGCAAAATAACCCAATTCTGTGATTAACATACGGTCTAACCTTGTTTACCTTGGATACAATTAAGGGTTCACCGATGGCATTGCTAGCCACTGGCAAACGCTAATAGTCCTTTATGCGGTCATAGTTTACGGTTAAAAACTGAGGTTTCAATTGCTGTAGAAGCACATAAAACCCGCTACTATCATTGTGACGTATCAATATGAATGATTGATACAAAATGCTTATCTGTTGTTAATTTTACATTTTTTAGTTATTCAAAGCTTATTCGATACAGCCGTTCATGACTAATTAAAAATACTTATTGATGCATTACTGCATCGAGGGGAAAAATACTAACACTAAATGCAACCAACCTGCTAGAAAACCGGTCAAACCGCCCAAAACAATCAACGTCATCTCATCCTCTCGAAAAGCGGGACGCAATAGATTCTGAAACTCATTTGGCGTGAGCGCACGTATTCTATCGCGAAACAGACCAAATATCTTACTGGCTCGGCTTTCATTTAGCTCAGGATCTCGCAGTGGCACCATCGTTGCGACAATAGACTTGTCGATAATGGTATTTTTAAGTTGGCCATAATCGCGGCGTCCCAATCCCACACGTAATGTCGTGCTAATCACTGGTGACTCTAGCACCGTATATAGATGCGATTTCATCAAATCACGGGTTTGCGCTGAGCGATCACCATACATCATTTCATTCATGATGTTCTCTAGAGTGACCAAATCCTTTACAACAATTTCAGCAAAAACCTCGGAAACTTCCTCTTGGCGCTTCATGAAGCCGCCTTGCAAACGATACTTTGCGATATGCGGTATGACGGGTTTGATAAATGGAAAGCGACTCTGCACCGTAAACAGCTTCAAATAAGGTATAAAGTGCGGCTCTACTGGATTAAACACCATCCAAATGGCAATCCAATTGGTGAGAAAACCCCAAATTGCAGCAAAGAACGGTACGGTCCAATGCTGCGGCACCACCAAAAATATAAACATCTGGATAATACCAAATATCAGACCAATCAAAGCACTGATGTGCCAGATAAAATCGATCTCTTTTTGCCCCACCTTTAGAAACATATTGACCATCAGGCGACGATCGTTTTCCATGGTGTTGACAATCATTTTGCGCATATCGACCAAGTCTTCGACATGATAAGTCAAATCTGTCACAAGCGACTGCATAATACTAGGTAGCTCTTTATGGGCTTGCGCATAGACACGGCGCTTTAGGGCGTAAGGCAGATTGCCCCACAATGCTGGCGAGTGATCCAGCATAATCTCATCAATCAATGGCTCAAGGTTTTTGTCTACCGTATCAGTGACAAATATCGCCATTTGCTCAGGCTCCATCGCCTTAAAAAACTCATCAAGTGAACCGAGTTTTGAGAGCGTCTGGTCAACGATAACCCCTGATATCTTGCCCGCTTTGCGCGGAACAATACCTTGCCAACCAATACCTGGCAACCCAAAAAATGGGAAGTTAGGAATACGAATACCCCAGAACTTAACCGGATAAAACAGCATCTTGAGCGCCATCCACACATGTACCCAAGTGACGAATGCCGTCACTGGTGGGATGGTCAGCATGGCAAAAAACTCTGGATGTTCAGCTATCGTCTGCCATAATGAATTTACGTCCATGACTTATCTAGTCCCTGACAGGTTGATTGTCGTTGCTAATATTGTCGCTACTGATAACGAAACTTTAGCAAAATGAGAACGTTTCAAAAGACGCTCCGCCTATAATAACTACTATAAAATAAATCGCCTGATTTTAGCATACTTGCCATTTATTAGCACATATAGACCAGCGGCAAGTTGTGACTAAAGATGACATGGTTCATATCGTCTGTTAACCAATAAAAACCTAAATATAAGCCAGTTCGTGGTCAGTAGATAATCAAGACAAAATATATGACTGAATACTGCGCCTGCTCATTTGTTCTGTTATAATTTGTAGTGCAATAACAAAGACTACCTGCGTATAAATGACTGCATTACGATTTCACACCATACCCTTCTATGTGATTGAAACCATTTGCATTATCTTTTAGACTCACCGCACTTTGGTTAACCAACCTGCCCTCTTATTTTTTTATTGACTCACTGACCGTTTGGGCTCTGATCTTCTATGAATAAACCGATAACTCCCAATACCGAACAGGTCAACAGTACCTTTACCAATCGTATTATCATCTTTGGGATTATAATATTGATTGGTTTGGGCGGTTTGATAACACGTTATGGGTATTTGCAAGTCTACGCTCATGATCAATACACAACGCAAGCCGATAACAACCGTATCAAACTGATATCTGCGCCGCCTAGTCGTGGGTATATTTATGATCGTAACGGGGTAATACTGGCAGACAACCAGCCAGTCTTTACAGCGATGCTCAGTCCTGATGAGGTCGAAAACCCTGAGCGCACGTTGCATCTGCTAGCTCCGATTTTTGATTTAACCGATACAGATATCACTGATATCTTGGCGCGTCTAAGTAAAAATAAAAATGACCCGGTAACGATTAAAATCGATTTAACAGAAGCACAGTTGGCTCAGTTTAGTGAGCGTAAGCCTTTCTTCCGCGGGGTCTCTATCCAAAGCAAGCTTACGCGCTCTTATCCTTATGATGAGCTGTTTGCCCATGTCATCGGCTATGTCGGACGTATCAATGACAAAGAGTCAAAGCGTATTGATAAAGACCGTTACGCTGGTACTGACTTGATTGGTAAAATTGGTATCGAAGACTACTACGAAGATATTTTGCTTGGGCAACCAGGTTATCAATCGGTAGAGACAGACGCACATGGTAATATTTTACGCCAGCTAGATACCAAGCCGCCGATAGCGGGTAACGATATTACGTTGAGCTTGGATTATGGTTTGCAAACTATCGCCCAGCAGCAACTTGATGGACGCCGCGGTGCAATCGTCGCGATAGACCCAAAAAACGGTGACGTCTTGGCATTTGTTAGTAATCCAAGCTACGACCCTAATCCTTTTATATCGGGTATTTCTTTTAAAGATTACGACGATCTGCGTGAAGATTTGGATCAACCACTGTATAACCGCGCACTACAAGGTACCTACCCACCTGGTTCTACTATCAAGCCATTTGAGGGTTTGGGCGGTATTCATTATGGTCTACGCGATTGGAATAGCACCATCTATGACCCTGGCTACTTTAGCTTACCTGGTGACACGCATCGATTCCGCGATTGGAAACGTGGTGGTCATGGCACGGTAGATCTGAAAAAGTCCATCGCGATGTCAGTCGATACTTACTATTATAAGTTGGCTTATGAAATGGGCATTCAACGTCTGCACGATTGGATGGTACGCTTTGGTTTTGGTGAAGATACTGGTATTGATTTACCTAATGAAAAATCAGGCATCATGCCATCACCAAAATGGAAAAAAGACACTTACGATAAAGATTGGCTACCGGGCGAAACTATCTCTGTCAGTATTGGACAAGGGTATTTCTTGGCGACGCCGCTACAGATTGCTAATGCTACAGCCATGACAGCCAGTAAAGGTCAGCATATTACCCCGCATTTATTAAAGAGCAGTGACGGTGCCGCAGACGTCAAAATCATTACTAAGCCAGATGGCAAAATCGACTATAACGGTAAGCCGTCCGACTGGTTGCGTATGCATGATGCAATGGAAAGCGTGGTAGAAAACGGTACAGGACGCGGTATCTATACCCCGCGCTATCGTATCGCTGGTAAAACAGGTACCGCACAGGTGAAATCTATCGCCCAAGGCAAACGCTATGACAAGTCGGCGATTGATAAGCGCCACTGGGATCATGCTTGGTTTAATGGTTTTGCCCCAGTAGAAGACCCGCAGATTGCCCTTGCGGTATTGGTCGAAAATGGCGGCGGTGGTAGTGCTGTTGCAGCACCTATTGGCCGTGCTCTATTTGATTACTGGGTATTACAACGTAAGACAGATCCCGTGCTGCCACCTTCTGCTGATGAGCTAAAAGTCATTAAACGCCAAAAGGCTTTTGAAAAAGCCATGCGTGATGCCATTCGTGATAAAGACGCAAAAGCATTGGAAGAGAAAGAAGCCGCGGAAGCTGAAGCGGCAGCAGCGACGTCTGAGTAACTAGACGTTTAAGTACTTAATAGTATAAAAAGCAAAACCTAGCAAAGAAAAGCCTAGTAAAGTAAAACCTAGCAAAGAATTGGTAAGCGAGACACAATAATGAAAAAAGCCTCAAATGGACGCGCACCAAAGAATAACCGTAAGACGAAAAGTGCGGCAGCGGGTGATGTACGCATTATCGGTGGTCAGTTTAAGCGCCGTATTGTAAGTTTTATCGATGCAGATGGCCTGCGCCCAACCCCAGATCGCTTGCGGGAGACTTTATTTAACTGGCTACTCGCTGACATTCATGATGCCCATGTGCTCGATAGCTGTGCTGGCAGTGGCGTACTGGGGTTTGAAGCGCTATCTCGCGGCGCTGCCCACACGACATTTATCGAAATCAATCCAGCACAAAGTAACATACTACGTCAGAGTGCTGAGCAATTACGCCTTGAGGCTGCTGCTTATCAAATCATCACTGGCACTGCTGAGCAAGTATTGCGTCAAGAGCAGCTGACTGCGCGTCCTTTTGATATCGTATTTATCGATCCACCTTATGCTCAAGATCTATGGCAGCCTATTTTGACTGCGCTTATTACCAATGCCTTAATAAATACTGAAACACTAATTTATTTAGAAGCTGATAAAGATTTGTCAGCACAGCTTAAGCAATTGGAAGCGTCGCTAAATGAGAATTTAAACCCTCAATTAAGCGTTACTCAGCAACCAATCGCTTTTGAATGCTTGAAACAAACCAAAGTCGGACAAGTTGTTGCTGGACTTTATCGTCTATCATCGTCATAATTGTCGGGTTAATGAAAGCCGTTAACGTATTTTACAAATGTTTAGAACCGCTAAAAACTGGCCGACGCTGCAGTTTAATGTATATAAGGCGAAAATAAACCCCAATGCAGCTTGCAAGCGTAGGCGCTACTGCTTATAATGTGCAGTCTGTTTTTTGAGAGCCCCGTTCCCAGCTAAACTCTCAACGAATTCTAATTTTAAGGTTTTATCATGAAAACACTTAGTGCAAAACCAGCTGAAGTGACCCATGACTGGTATGTCGTAGATGCTGACGGCAAAACCCTTGGTCGCTTAGCCACTCAAATCGCAACTCGCTTACGTGGCAAGCACAAGCCTTCTTTTACTCCGCACGTTGATACTGGTGACTTTATTGTTGTCATCAATGCTGACAAAATCACGGTAACGGGTAAAAAAGCACAAGACAAAAAGTACTATCGTCACAGTGGCTACCCAGGTGGTATTAAAGAAACCAACTTCAATAAGTTGCTTGCACATAAGCCTGAAGATGTTCTACACAAAGCAGTTAAGGGTATGCTTCCAAAGGGCCCTCTTGGCTATGCGATGATCAAGAAGCTGAAACTTTATGCGGGTACTGATCATCCACATACTGCACAGCAACCTAAAGAACTAGACATCTAAGGATATACTTATGGAACGCAATTACGGAACTGGTCGCCGCAAGACGTCTACTGCTCGTGTATTTTTATCAAAAGGTACTGGTAGTATCGTTGTTAACGGTAAGCCACTTGACGAATACTTCAGCCGTGAAACTTCACGCATGGTTGTACGTCAGCCATTAGAACTACTAGACTCTGTTAACGCATATGATTTATATGTAACTGTTGCAGGCGGTGGTATTAGTGGTCAAGCTGGCGCAATCCGCCACGGCATCACACGTGCATTAATCGAAGCTGACGAAACTTTAAAACCTGCCCTAAAAGCAGCTGGTTTTGTTACTCGTGATTCACGTCAAGTTGAACGTAAGAAACTGGGTCTACGTAAAGCACGTAAACGTCCACAGTTCTCAAAACGTTAATCAAAACTATCTCTTATATTTTTGCTGCTGTTGTCTTTTTCTCAGAGCTTCAGTAGCAAAGTTAAATAAGAGTCTGGTTTTGCAAAACCTTATAAGCTGGTCACAGCTTATAAGGTTTTTTTATGCCTACTGATAGCGTGTTGATTATCTGATTATCTTAATCAAGCTAGCTTTGTTTTATGGCAATAATTAACATGAGCGCTTTGTTTCGACACTACAAAGTAGATCGTCTGTAGAAATTCTAACTTGCAAAGCATTAAACGCTACCCCATCATATCAGTAACTTTTTATTATTAGCCATGATGCCTCAAACCGTGCTGCAGAAGGATATTATGAAAGCGCCAGAACAATTCGACCCTAGCAAGCCATCTGCCAATAGCAGCGTGCCGCCTAGCATGAAACAGTCGGCTAAGTCGCCTGCGATACCTGCTGGCACACCGACGATTACTCAAAATCATAAGCGTACAGCGCAAGCAGATAACAAGCCATTTCAGTGGCAGTTTTTATCACCAAAGAATTGGGGCATTTGGCTGTTATTTTTGATAATGCTACCCATGATATATCTGCCGTTACGTTGGCAGTTTTGGCTAGGTCGTAAGCTAGGCATACTGATTTATAAAGTTGCTGGCTCACGTAGGCGCGATACGCTAATCAATCTGAAGTTGGCCTTTCCAGAGAAGTCTGAATCTGAACGTGAATTAATGGCTAAGCAAGTATTTGTCAATCAAGGCATTGGTGTGTTTGAAACGTTATGCGCTTGGTTCAGGCCAGATGTATTTACTAGAACTGTATCCATTTCGGGGCTACAGCATATTGTTAATGCGCAAAATGAGCAGCGACCAGTTATCCTGCTAGGTGCACATTATACGATGCTAGATTTGGGTGGCCTATTATGTGCGCAGTTTTTCCCAGTAGATTGTATGTACCGTACGCAAAACAATCCTTTATTAGACTGGTTTATTTATAATGGTCGTACCAATATTTTTGGTAAGCAAATCTCTAGTCGTGATATGCGTAGTTTAGTTACCTCTATCAAAGCGGGACACGTCATTTGGTATTCTCCTGATCAAGACTATGGTCTCAAGCAAGGTGTCATGGCGCCATTCTTCGGTGTGCCAGCTGCGACGATTACTGCATCGCGTCGCATGGCAAAACTGGGTAGCAAAGCACAGCCGCCAGCTGTTATGGCATTGCATACTTATCGGCAAACGCCTGACAACTTGCCGCGTGGTAAACGTCCCCATTATCATTTAACAATTACGCCAGAATTAGACAATTATCCAAGTAAAGATGAAGTCGCTGATGCTACTCGGGTCAATGAAGTTTTAGAAGGACTCATTCGTATTGATCCTACCCAGTGGATGTGGTTTCATCGCCGCTTCAAACATGGGCCAAACGGTCGTACCGATATCTATAAGTAAGCCTTTATTCCCAAAAATACTGGTGAAGTTTGCTATACTTTGCGGCTAATAATTTGCATTTTAGCTATGCACTGATAATAATTTTATAAACAAAATAATGGATTTACCATGAGCAATAACAGTACTCCTGACAACCAAGCTTCTGATACTTCAACCGAAGCCAAGCGCATCCTGACTGGTATCAAACCGACTGGTATTCCGCACTTAGGTAACTATGTTGGCGCGATTCGTCCAGCGATTGAGTCTATTCAAAATAGTGATCATGAAGCGTTTTTCTTTTTAGCAGACTACCATGGCATCATCGGCTGCTATGACCCTACTATCATTCATGAATCGACGAGAGCCATTGCCGCTACTTGGATTGCTTGTGGTCTAGACCCTGAGCGTGTGACGTTCTACCGTCAGTCAGACGTACCTGAAATTCCAGAACTTGCTTGGATTTTGAACTGCTCATGTGCCAAAGGTTTGATGAACCGCGCCCATGCCTATAAAGCAGCCGTCGATATCAATACAGAAAAAGCCGATGTCGACCCTGATCAAGGTGTCACCATGGGTCTGTTTGGTTATCCCGTGCTAATGGCGGCTGATATCTTGATGTTTAATGCGACCCATGTACCTGTTGGGCGTGACCAAGTGCAGCATATCGAGATGGCGCGTGATATCGCTGGTACTTTTAATCATCGCTATAAGTCGCTTTTCACGCTACCGTCCGCAGTCGTTGATAACGATATACCGCTGCTTACTGGGCTTGATGGCCGCAAGATGAGTAAGAGCTATAGCAATACGATTCCCCTATTCGGTGAGCCAAATCCACAGGTTAGTCCTGAAAAACAGATGCATAAAGCCATCATGAAAATTGTGACTAACTCACAGCTACCTGATGAGCCAAAAGATCCAGCTGATTCAGCTATCTTTGAGATTTATAAAGCATTTGCGACCGCTGAAGAGATTGCTGATATGCGTGCGCGTTATGCCGCTGGTATTGGCTGGGGTGACGCTAAGCAAGCCCTATTTGATAAGATCAATGATGAAATCGCGCCATTCCGTGCACGTTATGAAGAGCTGATGGCCAATCCAAAAGAGCTGGAAGAAATCTTGCAGATGGGTGCGGATAAAGCCCGTCGCCATAGTCGTAAGCAACTAGACAAAGCTCGCCGTGCTATCGGTATCCGTCCGCTTGCTAAGCTTAAATAATCGTTGCTTAATATAGTCGTTTCACTGGCGCAATTTATTATCAAAGCGGGTGCTAAACGTGCAAACTGAACCAAACACTAAACAGGCGGCTTTATCTAAAGCCGCCTTATCTGCTATGGCTGATTCAATCTCTGAGCCTATAGACAATCAGAGCGAGCATGATGAATCAGTCAACCATGATATGTCGCTACGTATCTATCAGACGCCTGTGCAGCATTTGCCAGAAGACCTGTATGTACCACCGCAAGCCTTTGCTATTTGGTTAGAGCAGTTTGCTGGTCCATTGGATTTTCTGTTGTATTTGGTCAAAAAGAACAACGTCGATTTGACCCAAATGCCTATTCTGCCTATCACTGAGCAGTACTTAGCTTATATCGGTGAATTGGATACCGAGCACTTTGAGTTAGCGGGTGACTATCTGCTAATGGCATCAACGCTCATCGCTATCAAAACCGAACTGCTATTGCCTGCCCCTGATACCCCAACCGACGAGCGTGATCCAAAAGCAGAACTGATCGAACGCCTCGAAGAGTACGCGCAAATCAAAGTGGTCAGTCAGCGCCTAGACAATCTAGTGCGCTTAGAGCGTGATGTGTTTTTGGCAATGGTTAGTATGCCTGATCAAGACGTTATGAATGCGGAACTGCCAAGCTACTCACCTAACTTGCTGATTGATAGTTTATTTAAAATGCAGCTACAGCCTGACTATCAAATACATACGATCAAAGTTGATGCTGTACCACTTGCCGATCGTATTGCCAGTATTAGCAGGCAATTAAGTACGGATGGGGCGCGCTCCTTTTATGAGCTACTGGATAAAGCACAGGGTAAAATAGGCGTGGTCGTGAGTTTCGTCGCCGTACTTGAGCTTATAAAGCGGCAGTTGGTTGGTGTGGTCAATATTGAGACAGATAGCGATATCGTCAACTCTGTTTCCAATAATTCTGATCAGACTAATATGAATAATGAATCCACAAATCTCACATTACAGTGGTTAGCTTAGTAGGCTCTAAAACTGTCTCCTAGCCTATTCTCTATTAAAATCACAATATTGAAATAAGAGCATACTTTAGATGGTAGATATTGAAGACCCAAAGCAACATGACGAGACCCAAGAACCAATAACTATGACTACATCTCCATCAGCTGAAGCGCAGCATGATTCTTTGGAAGAGTTGAGTAAACGTATCGAGGTGCTGTTGCATGCATCAGAGGCACCGCTGACCGCTCACGCATTAAAGAAACATTTGTCATTATCTACTAAAGAATTAAAGCAGACTTTGGAAGTGCTGCAACAACGCTTAGATACAGGTGTGCTTAGGCTACATGAGACCGCTAGCGGTTATCGTTTACAGATATCTGATGACTACAGCAGTCTAATTCAGCGTACTTTTCCGCAGCGTCAAGAACGCCTGAGCCAAGCCTTACTTGAAACCCTAAGTGTCATTGCATACAAGCAACCTGTGACGCGTAGTGATATTGAGCATGTACGCGGAGTAACATTATCGAGCAATATACTGCGTCAGTTGTTTGATAAAGGATGGATTGTAGAGAAAGGCTTTAAAGATACTTTAGGTCGTCCTGCATTGCTTCATACTACTGCGCAGTTTTTAGATGCGTTTGGATTAAGCCATCTAGATGAATTACCACCTATGTCAGATATGGAAACCATACGAGCCATGTCTTAAATTTTCTGCTGAACAAACTATAGTTACTCACATAAAAAAGGACAGACCGCATAGGGTCTGTCCTTTTTATTACGTTGCTGATTTTGAACTGATATCCAAACCTAGCAATATATCGATTAATTACTGATTGATAACGTCAACACCCTTTGGTGGTGTAAATTTAAACTGACTGCTACCAATACTTGGGTTCATCTTGATACCGCTAAATTTAATAGAGGTTGTTTGACCCAAAGTATCATTCAATACCATCATAACAGGTTTGCCACCACTAAAGCTTATTGAAAGACTTTTAAAACTTGCGCTGTCTGACTTAGGATAGAGTACATAGTAGTTTTTGTTGTCATATGGCTGAGTGATTTTGAAGTTTTGATCAATTTTGCTTGGATCACCTGATAGTAGCAAAGCTGGTGTATTACCTACTTGGCTGTCGACGTTTTGCTTAGTCGCTTGCTCTAAATCCTTGTCATAAACCCACATAGAATTACCATTGGCAACGATCAGTTGCTCTGATGGTGACTTGGTTTCCCAGCGGAAGTTATTTGGACGTTGGACACTCATAGAGCCTTTAAACGTACCACTACTCGCGCCTTTAGTCGTTTGACTGAAATTAGCCGTCATACTCTTGGTATTAGTCAGCAATTTGTTCAGACGTTTAGCAGCTGTTAGGTTGTCAGCAGGAGCTGCTGTAGCCGTTTGAGTCAATGCCATCATTGGCGCTGCGATACCTAGCGATGTCATTAATACACCTGCTAAAGCGCCACTCATCATTTTTTGTTTGGTTGATTTTTTCGTAGATAAGTTCATCATAAATCCTCTCTAAAAAAGCATAATCGCTTTAAAGTTGTTGCTAAAAATAAAATGTTCTATTGAAATTTTTGTTTTCTATAAATACTGATTTTACCAAGCTAAAACTGGTAACCATCAGCAATGGCAACAGTGTGCCAGTTTTTTTATTACGCGCCTAGTCATGATTTGCAATCTTTACTACGGCTGCCATACACGCTTGTAACCAATGCAGTTACACGGTAAAAGTTTGCATTTAGCATCGTTAGTTGGCAAAACCGAGGTAATGAATACAGCTAAACCTTTAAGTAGGTAAGTTAACAGTATAAAAGAGCAAGAAATATGTCTGCTATAACCGAATGCTCATCTCAATTTTAGTAAGCAATTTCATTATTATGACTAATGGTTTCCTTGAAAGATGACGTGCTTCCTGCCTTCCATCATTAATAATACATAAAGTAATAGATAAAAATTTGCTAGAAATCCTAAAAAAATAGCCATGATGATGAAAGTTTCAGTTCCCTCTAAATAACTTCTCATTACTTTAGAGCTACCCGCTGACGTAAAACCAAAAAACCAAATCCAGCCTAAGTTGATAGCGATAAGTAGCGATGCAGTTATAAAAATAGATCTTTTGGGATTTTCTCCCACTTCATGATTCAACTTATCTGAGTTTCTTGCAGCCAGTTTAAATTCTCTGACAACCTCGAATGACAACCCTTTTAAAAAATAAGCAGCTGTTATAGCAATAAAAATCATTATGAAATACAAGACTGTAAGGTCACTCAAAAGTCTTATTCTACCCGAGGCTAGCTCCATGGATTGAGCGAAGGGTGTTATTCCCGTAAAATCCGAGAAATAATTTCCAAACATTAACGGCGTAAAAAACACGAGCACGAATCCATAAAGATAGATGTATTTGAAAGGTGATAAGTCATTAAGGATATTTAGCATGGTCTTATGAGAAATATAGTGCTGTTTTTTCATTTTTCCTTCAAACCTATCTACGATTCATTTACTATCTCATCAAATCTTTTATTCAAACTATCCGTCTTTCATAAAAAGATATTAGTTAAGATTGTTGAAATAGTATATTTTAAGAGCTAGCGTTGAGTGATATTGTTCAAAATACCATTTCTTAATTCTTATCATTAACTTACGATACCCTACAAACGTAAAAAACCCCTACTACCATAAGGCAGTAAGGGCTTTTTTAATTATCTGACCATTCTATTCAAAGAATAAAACGATCTAAATAGATAATTATGCGTTTTCAACCGTAACATAGCGACGGTTAAATTTACCTTTGGTCGCAAACTTTACAACACCGTCATTCAGTGCAAATAAAGTATGGTCACGACCCATGCCAACGCCTTCGCCTGCGTGGAATTCTGTACCACGTTGGCGAACGATGATGTTACCAGCTGTGATAGCTTGGCCACCAAAGATTTTTACGCCTAGCATTTTTGGGTTTGAATCACGACCGTTACGGCTCGAACCGGCAGCTTTTTTATGTGCCATGAGAAAATCTCCTTGTTAATTTGACTTATCGCTGATGCGATAACTCTTAAGCATTTAGTGCGCTATTTAGCAATAATTGCTAAATGGATAATTAGGCATTAATCGCTTTGATTTTTAACAAGGTGTACCATTGGCGGTGACCTTGTTCTTTGTGATAATGCTTACGACGGTTGTGCTTGATGATACGGATTTTTTCGCCGCGACCATGCTCAACAACTTCAACTTCTACGCTAGCGCCGTCAACAACAGGCTGACCGATTTTGACGTTATCGCCGTCAACAACCATCAACACGTCTTCAAATTTGATTGTTTCGCCTTTTTCTGCTTTTAGTAGTTCAACTTTAAGCAATTCATCGACGACTACACGGTGCTGTTTACCACCAGTTTTGATTACTGCGTACATTGTATGACTCCGTTTAACCCGTGTGCCGTGGCTGATGTTATACCAACGCTTTTACGACGAACACGACAGGGAAAAATTAAAGGCAAGATTTTACGGCTTTTTGCTCATAAAAGCAAGCCGCGCCTCTTGTTTTTGCAAGGTGGTTACACTAATGACCATCTCTCATTTAGCTATAACGGCTGCTCATCAAAGAAAGTCGATAAACGACAATACGAATATAAACATGAGAAATAGTAAAGATAAGTGATAGATTAAGCCCAACAGCGGCCATTATAACTTATGCAATCAGTTACTTACAGCCTTTTATGAATCATTTATGTGACCAATAAGCTTAAAATGCGCTAGAAGATATATCTGTAAAACATAAGATATTTCTTACAGTTTTTATTCTATTCAATAGGCATAGTAAGCCCTATATATCATACGCTTGACCTACTTGTGCTATATACTTTAACCAACAATTTAAGCAGATAGCTATGCTATCATAAGCGAAATAATACCTTACCTATAGATAGATAAAGTCAAGGTTATACCAACTCTCTTTACTCTTATTAATATGACTATTTATTATGACTAGTACCTCTTTAAATAATACCGTGCCTGCCCCTCAATCGACGCCTAGCTATGCTGATATTCAAAGTATTGTAGCCAATGACTTTGAAGTAATGGACAAGCAAGTATTTGGCAGTTTGAACTCAAAAGTACAACTCGTCATGAGCGTCTCGCAACACGTGATCAATGCTGGCGGCAAACGTATGCGTCCGCTGATTACCTTGCTCTGCGCACGTATGTTTGATGACAATCCTTCAGAAAAGGCCATGCATCTAGCTGCTATCACGGAAATGCTACATACCGCTACCCTAGTCCATGATGATGTCATTGATGAGTCAGGGCAACGCCGTGGAAAACCGACGGCAAATGCAACGTGGGACAACGCCACTGCAGTGTTAGTCGGTGACTATTTGATTGCTCGCGCGTTCAATCTGTTGGTTGGTTTTCAGAGCTTGCCATTGTTGCAAGTATTCTCAGATGGGACTTGTGATATTGCTGAAGGCGAAGTGTTACAGCTACAGCACCAGCATAACCCTGCCGCGACAGAGGAAGATTACTTACGCATTATCGATGGCAAAACTTCACGCCTTTTCATGATGGCGACCCAAGGTGCTGCTATCTTGCAAGACAAGACAGAATATATGACGGCATTGGGCGATTTCGGACAGCATTTTGGTAATGCGTTTCAAATTATCGATGATGTGCTCGACTATAGTGGCGATAGTGAGGTGATGGGCAAAAACCTAGGCGACGACCTTGCCGAAGGCAAACCTACCCTACCGACTATCAAAGCACTCGAGTTACTTAAAGACAGCGACGTTGAAGGTTATGAGCAGTTACGGATCGCCGTTCAGACAGGTAAGACACCAAATGCTGAGCAGCTGATTGAATTGGTACGCAGTTCTGGCTCATTGGCTTATTGTAAGCAGCGCGCGTTGGAAGAAACCAAACTGGCGCAAGATGCACTGAGCACGCTACCTGATAACCGTTATCGTACAGGCTTATATCAATTGACTGAACTCGCTAGCGCCCGATTACTATAATTAAAAAAGAGTCGTCTTTGTTATTAACTGATTAAGACGACTCTTTTTTTGACAGAATTTTTTAGCATGACTTTTTAGCAAATTTCTTTAGCAATTGATAAATAGAAGCCTATAAATTAAAAACTACCCTCTTAAAAACTAGCGTGTCAGCCAAATCGTTACCTTTCTTTAAGTTTCATACATTCTTGCAGTACTATAATCGTATAAGGCTTTTTGACAGTCGGTCAAAGTTTGATGACGTTTATTAGAGACATAGTGATAGTTATTTTTTATGACTGTAATTAGGGGTTGCTAAAATTGTCATTTTGTTGACAAAGTCGATTTTCTATCGTTTAAAACCCTTAGTTACTATAGGGTTTTAGATTTATAACAAAAGTTTACAATATATTTTAATACTAGGTTGTGCATGGTTGTATTAGCTGTTAATAGAGACGACGCTTACTATGACGGTAATCTATTAATTCGTAAACTGTAATATTACCGCTTTTCGGTCCAGCTCATATCGCAAACTACTTGACTGTGGGGTTACCCCAATAGTTTATAATGACTCATTAAATTTATTAATCCATTCTGTGGTTTGCTTAAACAATTAATGCTAAATAATCCTTTCGGTACTTAATCCATATCGATGTCAGATTTTCTATTAGTCATATTTCACTAACGGAATAATCTGAAATTGGAATAAATAATGCTAGCTTAGGCTATTTATTCTTTTCATTTAGCATTAGCAAGTTATTTAGTATTAGCAAGACCCTTGTATTCAGTACGCCAAACTTATTGATCGATTTTTATACTGTCACTATTTATATATATTGCCGAGGACATTGATGAAGCACTCTTATCTTGCGCTTGTAATAGCATCTGTACTATCTGGAGCTGTACTGGTTGGCTGTGACAAAAACGAGGACGCCGCTGGTGCGCAAGCCGCACAGCAGCAAATGCCGCCCGCGGTTGTCAACGTTCAGACAGTCACTCTCGATACCGTCCCTCAAGTACAAACTTTTTCTGGTCGTACTGCAGCTTATCAAACTGCTGACGTCCGCCCACAGGTCAACGGTGTGATTGACGAAGTATTATTCCGTGAAGGAAGCAACGTCAAAAAAGGTCAGCCACTGTATCGCATCAACACCGATAACTATGCCTCATCTGTAACGAGTGGCCAAGCTGCCGTACAGCAATCACAGGCTAACTATCAAACTGCTGTGGCAAACAATGCCAATGCAAAAGCTGAATTGGTCAGTCGTCAAGCGTCATTAGCACAAGCGCAAAATGACTTACAACGTCTGCAGGGTCTGGTCAGTATTGATGCCATCTCAAAGCAGCAGTACGATCAAGCACAAACAGCCGTACGTACAGCACAAGCAGCAGTACAAAGTGCCGCCGCCGCTGTCGGTCAAACTCAAGCAGGTATTGAGAGTGCAAAAGCAGGCATTCAGACCGCAAAAGCAGGTTTAGAAGCCAGTACCTTAGATCTAAACCGTACAATCGTACGTGCGCCGCTAACCGGTCGTACTGATCGCTCTAGCGTCACTGCTGGTACTCTAGTCAGTGCTGGTCAAGCAGATCCATTGGTGACTATTTCACGCTTAGACCCTATTTATGTGGATATCAGCCAGTCTTCTTCTGAATTGCTCAAGCTTCGTCAACAGATAGCAGATGGTACTGCTCAGCCAGGTATGAACTCAGTTGAATTGGTACTAGAAGATGGGTCTGTTTACCCAGTACGCGGTAAGCTTGCACTGTCTGAAGCCAAAGTTGATGAGTCAACAGGTGCTGTCACCTTGCGTGCTATTTTCCCAAACAGCAATAACATCCTGCTACCAGGTATGTATGTCACGGCACGTTTGACGCAGAGCGTTATTACCAACGCAGCTCTCGTCCCGCAAAGTGCGGTCACTCGTACGCCTAAGAGTGAGACGCAAGTCTATATCGTTGACGAAAATAACAAAATCCAAGTACGTCCGGTCACCATTAATGGTACTTACGATGGACAATGGGTCGTCACAGAAGGCTTGAAAGCAGGTGACAAAGTGGTTGTGATTGGCGGTGCTAAGGTCAAACCTGACCAAGAAGTGGTCGCCAAACCGTTAGAAAGCGCAAATCCAGCACCAGCTGCACAAAGTGCGCCTAATACCAAAACGCCGCAGCAAGCCGCAAAAACGATGGATAAAAAGCCAGCTGGCGATGAGACTTCTACCAAAAAACCAACAGAAGCCGCTGCCAACTAATTCCATTCAAGACAGGAAGACTTAGGGATATACTATGTCACGTTTTTTTATTAATCGCCCTATTTTTGCATGGGTGCTGGCTGTTTTGGTCATGCTCATCGGGGTGATATCCGTTCTTAATCTACCGATTGAACAATATCCACGTATCGCACCACCAACGATTTCAGTCAGTGCAAGCTACCCTGGTGCTAATGCGCAAACCGTAGAAAACTCAGTAGTACAGATCATTGAGCAGCGTATGAAAGGTCTAGATGGCCTGATGTATATGTCATCGTCGAGCTCGTCAAATGGTAGTGCGTCTGTGACGCTAACCTTTGAAAACGGTACCGACTCTGATACTGCGCAAGTGCAGGTACAGAATAAACTACAAGCCGCGATGAGCTCGCTACCTGAATCAGTGCAGCGTCAAGGTGTCAACGTCAACAAATCATCTAGCAGTTTTATGATGGTACAGGCGTTTATCTCTGAAGACGGCAATATGGATCGGGCCGATATTGCCGATTATATTAACTCTAATGTCCTCGATTCGATCAGTCGTGTCGAAGGTGTGGGTGACGTTCAGGTCTTTGGTTCTACTTATGCGATGCGTGTTTGGTTAGACCCATCACGCCTACGTAGCTACAACATGATACCTTCAGATGTCGTCAATGCGATACGAGCACAGAATGCTCAGGTATCTGCTGGTCAATTGGGGCAAGCACCTGCCGACACAGACAAACAGGTTATCAACGCCACTGTTACTGTACAAAGCTATCTACAAACGCCTGAAGAATTTAAAAACATTCTGCTAAAAACGGACACTTCTGGTGCACAAGTACGTTTGGGTGATGTAGCAGATGTCGAAATCGGTAGTGAAAACTATAGCGTTGTCTCTCTCTATAATGGACAAGAAGCCGCCGGTCTTGGTATTTCGCTTGCGGGTGGTGCTAACGCGCTTGAAACTCGCGAAGCTGTTGGCGCACGTATGGCAGAGCTGGAGCAAAACTTCCCAACAGGTCTAGCGTCAGTTGTTCCTTATGACACAACGCCATTTGTACGTCTCTCTATTGAGCAAGTAGTACATACACTTATCGAAGCCATTGTCTTAGTATTTATCGTCATGTTCATTTTCTTACAGAACTGGCGTGCAACCATTATTCCAACACTTGCGGTACCTGTCGTTCTATTGGGTACCTTTGCGGTGCTATACGTTGCTGGCTTTAGTATCAACGTGTTGACCATGTTTGCCATGGTATTGTCCATCGGTCTACTGGTCGATGATGCGATTGTCGTCGTAGAGAACGTCGAGCGAATACTAGAAGAAGATCCTCACATCTCTATCAAAGATGCAACCGTCCAGTCGATGGGTGAAATCAGTAAAATCGTTATTGGTATTGCGCTTATCTTGTCCGCAGTATTCGTACCGATGGCCTTCTTTGGTGGCTCAACAGGTGTGATTTATCGTCAGTTCTCTATCACACTGATTACCAGCATGGTGCTCTCTGCCATGGTCGCGCTTGTATTCACCCCTGCCCTATGTGTGACCTTGCTAAAACGTGGCAAAAGTCATGAAAAAGGCAGTACCGAAAAGCAAAAAGGCTTCTTTGGTTGGTTCAACCGCGGCTTCTTTAAACTTAGCCGTTCGTACGAAAACTTTGTCGGCAAAAGCATTCGTTTTAAATGGTTATACATGATTGGTTATGCAGCCATCATCGGTATTATGGCGGTGGTGTTCTTACGTATTCCAGGCTCGTTTTTACCAGAAGAAGATCAAGGTATTATGTTTACCTTGGTTCAGCTTCCGGCTGGCTCTACGTTAGATGAGACGCAGGATGTATTGGATAAAGTCAGAAACTATTACGATACCCAAGAAACCGATAATATCGCTTCGGTCTTTACCATTGCAGGCTTTAGTTTTGCAGGTCAAGGTCAGAATATGGGTCTGGCGTTTGTGCGCTTATCAGACTGGGAGGAACGCTCGGGCGATGAAAACACCGCTCAGGCTGTCGCCGGTCGGGCCATGGGGTATTTCTTTACTCAGCTAAACGAAGCACAAGTATTTGCCATCGTACCACCCGCGATTACCGAGCTTGGTAACGCCAGTGGTTTTGACTTAATGATTCAGGACAGTGGTAACCTCGGACATGATGGGCTACTTGAAGCCCGAAATATGCTCTTAGGTATGGCTGCACAGAACGATCAAGTGGCTGGTGTACGTCCTAACGGTCAAGAAGATTCGCCACAACTTAAAGTAAATATCAATCAAGAACAAGCGGCAGCCTATGGCCTGTCACTAAGCAATATCAATAGCGTCATCTCGACAGCGTGGGGCTCAAGCTACGTTAATGACTTTATCGATCGTGGCCGTATCAAACGCGTCTATGTACAAGGTGAAGCCAGCAGCCGTACCAACCCTGATGATATTGGCAAATGGTATGTACGAAATGACATGAACGATATGATTTCGTTCGATGCATTCTCTAGTAGTGAGTGGCAGTCAGGCTCACCGCGTCTTACTCGTTACAACAGCCTACCGTCAATGAACATCCAAGGTAGCGCCGCACCAGGACTAAGTACTGGTGAAGCAATGAGCTCGATGGAAGCGATGATAGACAAGCTACCTGAAGGTATCAGTTATGAGTGGACAGGCATGTCATTGGAAGAGCAAAAATCAGGTGCCCAAGCGCCGATGCTTTATGCGCTTTCAATCCTAGTTGTCTTCTTATGTTTGGCAGCCTTGTACGAAAGCTGGTCTATTCCCTTCTCTGTGCTACTAGTGATTCCACTTGGGGTATTGGGTGCAGTGATATTTACCTGGCTACGTGGTTTTGCCAATGATATCTACTTGCAAGTTGGTCTTCTGACTGTCGTTGGTCTATCCGCCAAAAACGCTATTTTGATTATCGAGTTTGCAAAAGAACACCAAGAGGAAGGTTACAGTCTCAGAGAGGCCGTCATGACCGCAGCACGCCAGCGTTTGCGTCCGATTATCATGACCTCGCTTGCCTTTGGTCTGGGTGTTGTGCCATTATTCTTGGCGAATGGGCCAGGTTCAGGCAGTCAAAATGCTATTGGTACTAGTGTTGTTGGTGGGGTAATCACAGCAACCCTCTTAGGTATCTTCTTTATCCCAATGTTCTATATCTGGGTGCGTAGTGCGTTCCCGCATAAATATGAGAACAACACACCCAATGATAAAGATGGTGGCAATGGTACGCCTAACTCGCATAACCCAACACCTTCTGAGAGTTATCAGCCTGCAAGTCTTGGAGACAATACACAATGAGTGCTCAACAAACATCTATCATCAACTCGTCATCGGTAGCTATTACAGCTATCGATGCGCAGCCAGCACTATCTCGTTTGCGCAAAAATAGTGGCCGCCTGTTAGGGCTGACTGCATTGGCAATCAGCATGGCCGCTTGTAATACCATTCCAAAAGCAGATATGCGTCCTGTGCTAGCAGAGCCGAATATCCCTATGCAGCAATCTTACGGTGCATTTGATAAAGAGACTGTCAGTAGTGCTGACCAAGCAAGTATTGCCAGTCAGCGTTGGCAGAATTTTTATAGCGATGAGCGCCTAAAAGGTCTGATTGCTCTCGGTCTTGAAAATAACAAAGACTTTGAGAGTGCGCGCCTAGCGATTGAAAAAGCACGTGCACAGTATCAGATTACCGATATTAATGACTTGCCCGCTATCAACGGCAGTGCTGGTTATACTCGTTCAGCACAGAATCGTACTGATCGAAACGCTAATAGTAGCTACAGCGTTAACTTAGGTCTTGCCAATTATGAGCTCGACTTTTGGGGTAAAATCTCAAGCTTAAAAGATCAAGCATTGCAGAATTTCTTGGCGACTACAGCAGCCAAAGATGCGACCCAAATCAGCTTGATTAGTAATATTGCGCAAAGCTACGCTAATCTAAGCTACAGCTTAGCGCAATTAAAACTGGCTGAAGCTACAGTTGAAAGCCGTGAGCGTTCATTATTTATCGCGGATAAACGTTTTGAAGCAGGTATTGATCCTAAGCTACCTTCACTACAGTCTTCTGCCTCATTAGAGAATGCCAAGCTTGCCGTATTACGTGCACAGACCAGCGTTCTTCAATCACGCAATGCATTGCAGTACTTGGTTGGTGGCGCGATTCCAAACGAGCTTATCCCAACACCTGCTGTCAGTAATATCACCAGCCAGCAGATATTCAATGCAGGTCTACCAAGTGAATTACTGCGCTATCGCCCTGATGTATTACAGGCAGAATACAACCTAAAAGCGGCTGGTGCGAATATCGAAGTTGCCCGTGCCTCTTACTTCCCATCTATTAGCTTGACCAGTAGTGTGGGCGTCAGTAGCGGCAGCTTAAATGACTTGTTCAAAAATGGTGCCGTTGGCTGGTCGTTTGGACCTAGCATTAGCGTCCCTATCTTTGATGCAGGCCGTTTAGATGCCAACTATGATGTGGCTCAAATCGAACGTGAGCAAACGCTTGCTAGTTATGAGAGCTCTATTCAAACGGCATTCCGCGAAGTATCAGATGTACTTGCCACGCGTGCAACACTTGGTGAGCAGTTAGAGGCGCAGTATCGTCTGCAAGATAATTTTGAGCAGACCTATCAGATAGCAGATGCGCGCTTTAAAGCAGGTATCTCGAACTATCTGGACGTACTTGATGCGCAGCGTTCACTATTCTCTACTCAGCAAGGTATCCTAGATTTAGAGCTACAGAAAATCGTTAGCCAGATTGAGCTGTACCAAGCGCTTGGTGGTGGTGCGAACCTTGATGTACCGTCTGTCATCCCTGTACCGCAGCACACCAACTTGGCGCAAATTGTCACTGGAACTGCTACTAGTGCAAAAACCAAAGCGACAAATGCCATCAAAGCAGCTGGTTCAGCGCGTGTGACTACGCCGCAAGAAGCTGTCTCCATTAAACAGTCGCAAGCGGTAGAAACGACTACTTTTGAGCCTACTGCTATCGTCGATGTGAATGATGATGGTAAAAAGGATGCCGCTGTAGGTGTGGTCACTGAAGAGACTCGCTTCAATAACGATAGTGTTGAGCAAGTTCCTGTGACCCAGATTGTTGAGCCTTAAATGAACCAGCCTTAATCTGATGACGCAACTCTATCATCACATTGACAGTCGATACGTACTATCAGCCCTACCGACTTAACGTGGTAGGGCTTTTTGCTTTTATTGACGTCTTTTGGTTATAGTAGGCTCACTTTATACAAGCTCTCTTTATATAAAGCCACTTACAAAGCACAGATTTTGATAAGCTGATTCTATAAAATACCGCTTATAGCGATACTATTTTAACCATGTAACATGATAACTATTAAAACAATCATAAGGAATTATTATGAGCTATACCTTTAACCGTCAATACCCTGCTACTCGCTTACGTCGCCTACGCTACAACGACAATGTACGTTCAATGATTCGTGAAGTGGAGCTGCATCCTAAGCACTTTATTGCCCCTGTCTTTGTATTAGAAGGCGAAAACCAGCGCGAAACCATCGCTAGTATGCCGGGCGTTGAACGCTTATCGATTGATTTGCTAATCAAATATGCCAAAGAGTTATTAGCAGAAGGTGTCACAACCATCGACCTTTTCCCTGTGATCGATAACGCTTTGAAAACACCGGACGGTAGCGCCGCTTATGACGAAAACGCCCTAACTGCACGTACGATAAAAGCAGTCAAAGATGCTGTGCCAGAAATGGTCGTTATGACTGATGTAGCATTAGACCCTTATACCTCACATGGTCAAGATGGCCTGCTTGATGACAGCGGTTACGTCATCAATGATGCAACCATCGAAGTATTGGTCAAGCAGGCGCTGGTACATGCGCGTGCCGGTGCAGATATCATCTCTCCTAGTGATATGATGGATGGCCGTATCAAAGCCATGCGTGATGCGTTTGAAGCAGAAGGTTTTGTGAATACGGCTATCATGGCCTACTCAGCCAAATATGCTTCTGCTTACTACGGTCCATTCCGTGATGCCGTCGGCAGTGCTGGCAACCTAAAAGGTGGCCATAAGAAACAGTATCAGATGGACTTTGGCAATCGTGCTGAGGCGCTACATGAAGTGGCTATGGATATCAATGAAGGCGCAGATATGGTCATGATCAAACCAGGTCAGCCTTATCTTGATTTGATTCGTGAAGTCAAAGATACCTTTGGCGTCCCAACCTTTGCGTATCAAGTCTCAGGCGAATATGCCATGCATATGGCAGCCATTCAGAACGGCTGGTTAAGTGATGCAGTGATCTTAGAGTCGCTGATTGGCTTCCGCCGTGCTGGTGCTGATGGCATTTTGACCTACTTCGCTCTAGAAGCGGCCCGCCAGCTAAATAATGCCTAATAGTAGTTAAACTACCTTTTATATTGTAAAAGCCCTAGCTACCTATTAGTAGCTGGGGCTTTTTTTAATACTTTTTGATAAATAAAACTATAGACGTGCACGGTCATGTGGCTCAGTAAAATCAATCACTGGGCCAGCAGGGACAATACGCGTGGGATTGATATTGGCATGACTGGTGTAATAATGCTGCTTGATATGATTCATATTTACCGTCTCTGCAACACCAGGTACTTGATATAAATCACGCAGATAGCCCCAAAGGTTTGGATAGTCAACGATACGGCGCAGATTGCATTTAAAGTGCCCAACATAGACAGCATCGAAACGAACCAACGTCGTAAACAGTCGCCAATCTGCCTCAGTTATGTTGCTACCTGTCAGATAACGCTGATGCGCCAAGCGCATCTCAAGAGTATCTAATGCTGCAAATAGCTCAATTACAGCCTCTTCGTAAGCCTCTTGTGTGGTAGAGAATCCTGTCTTATACACGCCATTGTTAATAGTTGAATAGACAAAGGTATTGATATCATCAATTTCTTGTAACAACTCTGAAGGCACGAAATCACCTGCTAGCGCACCAACCTCATCAAAGGCAGAGTTAAACATGCGAATGATTTCAGATGACTCATTACTCACGATTGTGTTTGTTTTTTTATCCCACAAGATAGGTACGGTGACACGGCCTGTATAGTCTGGCTTGGCCTTGGTATACAGCTCATAAGCATAGTCTGCATTGATAACTGGATCAGCAACGACGCCTGCACCCTCTGCAAACGTCCAACCATACTCACCCATATACGGATGTACTACAGATATCGGAATGATGTTTTCTAAGCCTTTAAGCTTGCGGTAGATAAGGGTACGGTGTGCCCAAGGACAGGCTAGCGACACATATAAATGATAGCGGTCAGGTTCGGCTTTAAAGCCCTCAATACCTGTAGGCCCTGCACTACCATCTACCGTTACCCAGTTTCTAAAACCAGCATCTTCACGCTGAAAGCGGCCGCCACTCTCTTTTGTCTCATACCACTTGTCTTGCCACTGCCCGTCTACCAAGAGACCCATGTTATTCTCCAACTGTTTTTAATATTTGTTTAACGCTTAGTCAGTATGACTGACTTTAAGCCATTATGATCATGACGATTACGTTGTTTAGGGAGATATCATACCAGTTATAAGGGTTTAATCATTAGCGTCACCCCGTTTATTAACAATAAAAACTAAACCGTTTAAATTTAATGTTTAGTAAATATATACAAAACTATATCTAAATAACTAATATAAGCCTGAATACCAGATATTATGATAATAAAAGAGGTTTATGCTAAAAAAGACTTGCAAAGTCTGGGAAACTTGCTAAAATGCTCAACCTAAATAGGCGTATAGCTCAGTTGGTTAGAGCGCTACCTTGACATGGTAGAGGTCGTTGGTTCGAATCCGATTACGCCTACCAGATTCGAAAAGCCCCAATCTTAAGATTGGGGCTTTTTTTTGTCCGTGAAATATGGGCTGTAGCGAAAAATACGTGCCTATATCGACTCATAGTCATGATTATGCAATCAGATTTAAATCATTTAAAAAAGTGACGGTGACCAAATGGTGACCAAAACGTGACCGACCCTTAAAAACCATTAAAATTAAAATCCTCTTTTTGACCTCTACCTTAAACTGTAAGCTAAAACCTATTTCTGAGTATTTTTCTCTTTATCCTCTTTTATATATTCAAAAATATCCCCCACCTCTACTTCTAAATACTCACAAAGCTTATCTATAGTATCAAAATCAATTCTAGATGATTGATCGTTATATATCTTATGTAATGTCGTCTTGCTTACCCCTGTTGCTCGTACGGCATCCGCTACTTTTAGCCTTCTTTCAGCTAACAAAGTTGGGAGATGGTTAACTATCATTTTACAAACTCCAATTATAATTATAAAAAGTACTTGCATAGTTATAAATTTATGGTAAATTACAACTATGGTATTTAAAAGTACCATTATGGTTAAACTTTATATAAGGAACATATTATGTCACATACCTACCTAACTACCCAAGAGCTTTCTGAGCTCATCAAATACAACCCTCGTACTATCCGTAATGAGCTCAAGGATAGTGTGCTTATCGAGGGTATTCATTACATACGTCCATTTGGTGGTCGTAAGATTTTGTACATTTGGGAAGAAATTGAAAAAGATATGCGCACTGGTATCGCCGGTAGCGTCAATGCCATGGCACTTCAATAAGGAGAAATAGAATGGCTAGTATCAGAAGTAGATACGGCAAACTTGTTGTCGATTTTTATTACATGGGTATACGCTGTCGGGAGACGACAAACCTAACAGACACACCAGCAAATCGCAAGAAGCTTGAAAAAGTGATTGAGAAGATGGAAGCAGAAATCATCTTAGGACTGTTCAACTACGCTAAGTACTTTCCAAAAAGTGATAAAGCGGCACAGATGGTAGCGTTAAACGATCGCAAGGAATGTATTAATACCGATACGCCCTCTTTTGAACAGTTTGCAGAATTATGGTTTTCTGAAAAAGAAATTGAATGGCGCGATACCTATAAGCGCAAAATAAAGGAGATTATTGATATGTACTTGATTGCTAAGTTTGGGACTAAACCCATTCATCTCATAAAAAAGACAGATGTATTAGCCTTCCGTTCATCGCTCGCCAAAGTAACGTACGGAAAAGCTAACAAACATCTGTCAGCGGCACGCATCAATTCGATAATGGTACCTTTAGGTATGATACTAAAAGAAGCAGCTAAACGCTATAAATTTGATAATCCTTACTACGATATCAATGCGCTCAAACAGCCTAAAACGGATATTCAACCATTCACACTAGATGAAGTTTGGAAATTTATTAATGGTGTAAGAGCAGACTATCGCAATTATTATCTGGTACGTTTTTTTACAGGGATGCGTACGAGTGAGATTGATGGGTTGACGTGGGAGAACATTGACTTTAATCGACGTGAGATTGTGATCAAACAAGCTTATGTCAAAGGCAAAATTGTTCCTCCTAAAACTCAAGAGTCTTACCGTGCGATTCAAATGTCACCTTGGGTCTACGATGCTCTGAAGGAACAGCAGACCATCACTTATAAGCGATCTGATTATGTGTTTTGCGCGCATACAGGTGAGCCACTTGATTACAACAACGTGAATAAACGTGTTTGGCACCCTACTCTTAAGATTTTGGGTCTCAAAAAGCGTAATGCTTATCAGACTCGTCATACCGCAGCGACGCTATGGTTAGCTGCTGGCGAAAGTCCTGAGTGGATAGCCAGTCAAATGGGACACTCTACAACCAAGATGCTATTTAACACGTATAGCCGTTACGTACCGAATATGACTCGGCAGGATGGTAGTGCATTTGAAGCATTGGTCAATCGCAGTCAGATTGCTCAGGTATCTACCGATAAGGAGTCTCACCATGAAAATGATTGATTACGATAAACTGCATGCGACGTTTAAACCTAGTGGCTATGTCAGTAGTGACGCAAATAATATGGCTAACTCTTTAATTTGTGAGCTCTATATTCAGTCAGGTAGTGGTTTGGCTCGTTTCTTAAACGTGGATAGCTGCTTCGATAATCATATGGCAATGCGAGTATGGGTACAGAAGCGCTTAGATGCCAATCCTGACTATGTACTTGATGAGATGCGTGGTCAGCTACAGAGTACGCTTTACGAACTACTACCACATACTGGCTATGGATACTAAGGAGGGTATTATGAGCATGAACTTTGTCTTTGATTCAGCTCTAGATGATACAGCAAAGCGTTTGTGCCATGAGTATTGGTCCTATGTGTCGCCCAGTGATTATATAGCGCATTTAGAACTGCTTTGTTATGAACACAACACGGAGACTGATGTTTTATTTGCTACACTTGCAAAATGTCAGGTTTATTTAGATGACGTACACTGTGAGTACTGTGGTCGTCCCTACCAATTAGATGTCCCAGCAGATATTCCTCATGCGAGGAGATTGAACTCTTGGTTTTGTGAGGGGTGTATTAGCTTTTCTGGTGGACAGCTTATTGTAGATAAATAGGTTTTTGGAAGTAATTTATTACCAGACAACTTAGGTTGTCTGGTTTTTATTGCCTTTTAAATCTTTAACGACATTTGTTGTCGTATTAAAAACCCTACCTGTTGTTTTACAAACAAAGTTTCGTTAAAGTGAATTCATATTCAATTTTTCTCACTGTTAATAGACGGAACTATAATGGCGAAACCCAATAATGCCTATACCGACAATAGCTTTGTCTCTTCAGATCTCAAAACCATTTTGCACTCCAAACGTGCCAATATCTACTACCTGTCGCATTGCCGAGTCATGCAAAAGAGCGGGCGTGTGTTGTATCTTACTGAAGATGACAAAGCTAACCTCTATTATAATATTCCTATCGCTAACACTACCTCCATTCTACTTGGTACAGGCACCTCCATTACTCAAGCGGCGATGCGCCTTTTATCACAAGCAGGCGTGTTAGTTGGCTTTTGCGGCGGTGGTGGTATGCCGTTATTTATGGGCACAGAGCGTGAGGTCTACGTTGAGTGGATGACTCCGCAAAGCGAGTATCGACCGACTGAATATATTCAAGGTTGGATGAGCTGGTGGTGGGATGATGATAAACGCCTTGCTGCAGCCAAGCAGTTGCAAATAGCTCGCGTTGCTTATCTGCAAGCGGTATGGAATAAAGACAGCGGCCTTAAACGTTGGGGTTTTGACAGCAATATCGATGCGATACAGAAACTGCTCAATGATAATATTCAGCAAATCGATAAGCAGACAGAGGTCATGCATTTATTGCAATTGGAAGCCCGCCTGACCAAGCAACTGTATAAGCTAGCTGCCAAAAATACGGGTTATGACGGCTTTACCCGTGAGCACGATGGTATCGATAAGGCCAACGGCTTCCTCAATCATGGCAACTATCTGGCGTACGGTCTCGGTGCCACAACCTCATGGACGCTTGGCATTCCGCACGGTTTTGCGGTGATGCATGGTAAGACACGGCGCGGTGCCTTGGTGTTCGATATTGCCGATATCATCAAAGATGCGTTAGTGCTACCCCTCGCCTTTATCTGTGCTAGTGAAAATATGAGCGAGCAAGAATTTCGCCAAGAGTGCATTAATATGTTTACCAAGCACAAAGCGCTGGATTATCAGTTTGAGGTGATTAAACAGTTGGCGATGACTAAGTGGAAAGTGTAGAAAATGATTGTTACCTTTGTCTCTCAATGTGAGAAGAAATCACTCAAGCGCACACGACGTATCTTAGACTCCTTTGCTAACCGCATTGGTGATAACGTTTGGCAGACGGCTATTACTGAAGATGGGCTACAGACGGTTAAGCAGCTCTTGCGTAAGTCAGCGACCAAATCTACGGCGATCAGCTGTCATCGTAATAAGACTCGTCAGCTGACGGAGTTGGTATGGATTGTGGGTAATAAGCGGCGGTTTAATGAGGTTGGCGTGGTTCCTGTGAACCGTACCAAAATAAATATTCTGCACAGTGAGTGGGAGAATGAATGGAGTTATGCCAGTAGTATTCAAATTATCGCTACACTTGCTGCATTACTCCACGACATTGGCAAATCAACGGTTGGTTTTCAAAAGAAACTCCTTGTCGGTAGTAAACAAGGCGACTCTTATCGGCATGAGTGGATATCATTAAAACTGTTTGAGCTGATGATTGGCGATTGCAGCACTGACGAAGCATGGCTTGACCATTTAATGAATTTAAATGAATGGTTAGAAAATAACAATATAGAAAATCTACTATCTAATGCTAATAAAGATGTCGTCAATATAAAAGCTATGCCGCCCCTAGCACAGTGGATTGCTTGGCTGATTGTCACTCATCACCGCTTGCCACCTATCAAAAAGGTTTTTTACCCTTACAAAGATATTCAACGTTTGCAATTACCTCAAAATACGTTAGAGATTAAAAGAGACTTAAATCAGTTTTATGGAAAAATTGAGCCGTTCGACTATTGGGTAAAAAATCCTAAGTCGTTAGAGGAGATGACCAAAGCGCAATTAAAGGACTTTTGGCAATTTGAGCATTTAGTCATTAATAGCCCAGCTTGGCAAAAGAATATCAAGCGTTGGTCTAAAAAAGCCTTAAATGACCCGACCTTAATGCAATTAAGCCAGCAAGCAGTTGATGATAACAAAGCCATCAGCGATCCATTCTTACTGCATATATCACGGTTATGCTTGATGGTAGGCGACCATAATTATTCTAGTCTCAAAGAAGACGACTCTCGCTGTATCACAGTCGATAGCAGCTTTAAAAATTTAGCCGCTAATACCGACCGAACCGCCAGCACGCCAACCGTTAAGCAATCTCTTGAGGAGCATCTATTAGGTGTCGGAGCTTTTACAGCACATTTTTGTCGTGCACTTCCTATCATTGCCAGTGAAATGCCAACACTACGTAATCATGATCCATTAGCTAAACCTACTGGGATTGAACGTTTTAAATGGCAGAATCAAGCTTTCAAGATGACTTATGGTTTGCAAGAAGCCACGCGCGAGCATGGGTTTTTTGGAGTTAATATGGCATCAACAGGTGCAGGTAAAACCATCGGTAATGCACGTATCATGTACGCTCTAGCTGACCCAAAAAAAGGAGCGCGCTTTACTATCGCTTTAGGACTGCGGATTCTAACCTTGCAGACCGGTTTAAGCTTTCGTAAAAACTTAAAATTGGCAGGTGACCAGTTAGCCATATTAGTCGGTGGTAGCGCCAATAAAAAATTGTTTGAGCTGGCATACGATAACAAGACTAATGATATTACTGACATTATCGGTGAATATAAAAAGGACGATGAGCCTGATAATGAGTCTGAAACCTTTGGTAGTGAGTCCAGCGAAGATTTGTTATATGAAATCGTCAATAGCGACATTGACTATCAAGACTATGAAGCGCTGAATCTCGATACGGTCATCGCTAGCCCTAAAGCACGCGATTTAATATTTGCGCCTATCGTGACCTGCACCGTTGACCATATTATCCAAGCCTCTGAGTGCAAACGTGGTGGTAAATATATTGCCCCCATGCTGCGACTGCTCAGTAGTGACTTAATACTTGATGAACCTGATGACTTTGATCAAGCGGACTTGCCTGCGCTGTCACGTTTAGTGCATCTAGCAGGACTTTTTGGTACGCGAGTGCTGCTTTCATCTGCAACCTTGACCCCTGACTTGGTGACAGGACTGTTTGAAGCCTATATGGAGGGGCGAAAACTATTTAATCAAAGTCAGAATAAACCTACGCCAAAAGTAGTTTGCGCATGGTTCGATGAACAGCCCAAAGCGATGCTATCGGAACAATGCAGCGACGTTAATGGCTTTCAAAACAGTCATAAACAATTTTGTGAAAAACGTGCCAGCTATTTAGCCCAGCAACCTATCAGACGTAAGGCAGAAATATTGCCTTTTTCAGCTAACTATACAAAGGATAAAGCGTCGCAGTTTTATAACACTTTGGCACAGACTTTGGTTGATGCTGCCATAGGCTTGCACTATAAGTATCATGAAGTATCTGATAATAAGCTTCAAGCTGATAAAGATGTGCGGGTAAGCATTGGACTCATTCGCGTTGCCAATATTAACAACATTACCAGTATCGCTATGCAGTTATTTAAAGCAGACAACATAACAGTGCCAGATGACACGGTTATACATGTAGCGTGCTATCACGCTAAGCAGCTTTTACTACTGCGCAATGCTTTGGAGAATAAGCTAGATAGAATTTTAGACCGTAGCGATAGTAAAGTTAGCATTTTTGTTCATTCTGAGATTAAGCAAGCCATTGCTAATAACCCTAATAAAAATCATATCTTTATGGTACTGGCTACTCCTGTCTCAGAAGTCGGGCGCGACCATGATTATGACTGGGCAATCGTAGAACCCTCCTCTATGCGCTCTATCATCCAGCTGGCTGGGCGTGTCTGGCGACATCGTCCTGACAAGGTTGCTAATGAGCCAAATATCCTGCTGCTGCAATACAATATTCGCTACTTTAAGCACCCTAATGGCAAGCGCCCTATCTTTACCTATCCAGGGTTTGAGACCACGCTGTTTAAACCACCAAGCTACGATTTGAATGAGCTCATGACAGCAGAACAATTAGCACAAGTTGATGCCAGACCTAGAATTAAAGCAGCTCATGATAAAACAGTAGAAACGCTGAGCGACCTCGAACACCAAGTTATGCGGCATCTCCTTAACAGCCCTAAGCTTAACTATGTCAATGCTTACTGGGATAGCAAAGCCACAGCCAATCGTACGCATACTCATCTACAGCAAATCAGTCCTTTTCGAGCTGGCACTCCGCAAGACGATTGGTTATTAATTCCGCGCATGGTTAATGATGATGAAGAAACTGATGTGCCAACGACAGGATTTGATGCTTACTATGCAGAAGATGTATTTGAAAAAGGTTTAGTTAAAGCTACCATCCATAATAAAACCATTCAGCCGCTAGACTTTAATTTTGAGCACGCGCAAATAAAGCCGTGGTTGAGCACTTCATTGAATGACGTCTTGCAGGACTTACAGGCGGCACAGCCTGATAAGAGCTTGCTTTCATTAGCCATTACCTACTCGTCAGTGTCACTTGATAGCATCAAGGCTAATAACAGTCGCGGCTGGGCGTTTCATGAGTTTTTTGGTTTTGTGCGGGAGTGAGTTATTGTCATGGAAAAAGCATGATTCTAAGTAAATACTTTCTATTTTTTGCTAATAATTACAAATACTTCAGCTAAAGACAGCATCACAGATTACTAATTTAAATAACTGCACTCTCAACTATCTAACGTTCTTGGCGTAGGCTGGGTTTTTAACCCAGCTTCGAAACTTTGCAAAAGCTAAATGCTGGGTTAAAAACCCAGCCTACAACTATTTAGGATGTTATTTATGAACGATATACCCCCAGAGCTAGCAAGCAATGCTGTTAAAGCTTTCCTTGCTAGCCAATACGACAAAAAGACTGAAACCGAGCAAAAGCAGCTCGCTAAAGCCATTGAAAATAAGGAGCATGAAAAGGCTTCAGAGTTAAAAGAAACCTTAGCAGATGCTAAAGATAAATATAGCGTCAATAATTGGATTGCTGACGCTGCAACGCGCATGGCAAAGCAATTAAATTTTGGTACGCATATCTCAAAAGGGGTACACCCTGACGCCAAGGGCGATAACGTCAGTTTTGAAGTCATAAATAATTTATCAGAAACCATCGTCGGTACGCACTCAATAGATAGTAGCTATATTGATGCTAATGGTAATGCTGCTGCCCTGCCCCTTGCGGCTTTTTTCGATTTTGAAATAAATGAGACAACTAAAATTCGTGATCTTATTCTAGACGATAATACTGACTTTGTTGCTTCACTTAACAGTGACCAGACTCTTGCAAATACTTACCAACAGACCTTTAAAGAGGCACTACAAAACAACATTATTGAGCCAGTCACTCATGAGCGTAATAAACAGACCTTATGGGTGACCAACGCTTATGAAGAGACCGACATTGAGCAGCTTAATTATATTAATATCGTCCCGCTTTATCCTTCTGTACTTACCCATGAAGTTTACCAACGCGTCAATCATCTTAAATTTTCTGATGAGAATAAAGCTGCCCGCGATAATCGCTTTAAGAAAACTGCCGAACAGCGTCCTTATGTGAGCTTAAATAATTTGGCAACCGTTCAGCTTGGTGGCACTAAGCCGCAAAACGTCAGTCTGCTCATGAGTAAACAAGGTGGCCGTAATTACCTCCTTCCTTCTCTGCCACCAATCATCAAGCAAGACCGCGCTTTTAAATTATCCAAATTTGCCAATAGTATCTTTAGCACTGGCATGGAATATAACGCCCGCGAAGCCATCCAAAATATTTTTAAGTCCATTAATGATACGCGCAATATTGTCGATGTCAGAGACGCGCGCAAACGAGCTATCGATGAAGTGTTATATCAGATATTTGCCGCAGCAGAAGATATACGCACTACCCTACATGCTGGCTGGTCAAAAGACTATGAGCTTGACCGCATTGAGAAGCTTTGGCTCGATCCCAAACGCGCCGACCTTGATAGTGAAGCTGAGTTCAAAGCAGCACGTGAAGAAGATGACGCTTGGCATAGTCAAATTATTCATCGTTTTGCGCGTTGGCTCAATACCTTAATGCAAGCTGAATTTAAGCAAATAGCCAGCGATTTTGGTGATGCTGAGCATTTGGAATGGGAGCGTGAGATTGAGGATATGAAAAAACGCTACGAGCGCGCAGGCAAAGGAGTATTTTTATGAGCCGCATAGATGATGACAATAATATTGGTGTGGTTGGCTATTTGATGTTTAAAAAGGTCGTCATTGAAGGAGCGAATACTATCTCAAGTCCGCTGACTTATGGCTTCCCCGCTGTCACTGGGTTTTTGGGTAGCTTTCATGCGATGTCACGAAAAATGGTAGATGATGAGCTGCTCTCTGATGTCTGTTTAGGCGGTGTACTGCTTGCCTGTCACGACTGCCAACCACAAATGTATCGTCCTAATAGTTATAACAATTACACTTTCAACCAAACGCGTAATCCCATCAAAAAAGATGGCAAAACCGCCTCTATAATTGAAGAAGGCAAATGCCGATTGGTGATGACCTTTGTAGTCGAGATATTAGGTACAGATACCTTAACTAATGAGCAGCAAGATTATGCCATGCAAAAAACCAAGCAGTGGCTACAGCAGCAGCGTATGGCTGGTGGTAGCGTAAGGGGCTTGGCAAGGTTTGAGCCCGTGCAATTCTTTGATAAAGATGACGTCAGCTCTATTACTGCGCAATTACTGCCGGCTTTTGTGTTAATGGATGCGCAGGACGACTTTGCCGAGATTATCGATAAGGTGCAAGCAGACAACCCAGACGCGACGCCACTAGACGCTTTGATAGATGTTTGTACACTACATCATATTCCTGAAACCCAAAAAAACGGCGATACAAAGTGGCTAACTACCTCACGTAAAAGCGGACATGGCTGGCTAGTCCCTATGCCGATAGGTTATCAAGGTATCTCTGATTTATATGACGCTGGCATGATGCAAAACGTGCGCAATCCTGAATATCCTAGTCAATATGTTGAAGCTATATATAGCCTTGGTAGGTGGGTTTATCCGCAGCGTCTAAATAGTGTCGGCAGTGATAATGATATTGCTAACGCGTTTTGGCATTACCGTTATGATGCTGATGAATCACTTTATTTAGTCACTCAAAATCGAGAGTTTTAATTTTACTTTGTTCTAATCAATAACCCGTTCAATTAACTTTTAATTTCTTACAATCATGGAGAATAATATGTCAAAAACAGCCATAAAAACTGCATCCGTCCTAGCCTTTGAGCGTAACCTTGATATCTCAGATGGTTTCTTTGCACAAACAGACAGCCAAACTGCTAACGCTAAAATTAGTCCTGTAACCATTAACGAAAAATCTGTCAGAGGTACGATTAGCAACCGTCAAAAAAGCGCCATTGCTAAAGACCCTGCCAAGCTTGATGCCGAGATTCAAAAAGCCAATCTACAAACGGTAGATTCAGCCTCATTAGATGAAACCAATGATACTCTGATTGTAACGTGGAGCTGTAAGGTGTTGCCGTTCACCGGTAAACCTAGCGTCTGTAACGACCAAGATTATCAACAGGCCTTAGTCTCAACGGTACAGGATTATTTGGATAACCAAGGCGTTAATGAGTTGGCTCGTCGCTACGCTAGTAATATTGTCAATGCCCGCTGGTTGTGGCGCAATCGTGTAGGCGCTGAAAGTATTAAGGTTAATGTTAAATGTGATATTGATAGCACTAAACACGACTTCGAATTTGATGCAAAGTCCATTTCACTAAAAGACTTCAATACAGACGATAGCAAAATCAATGAATTGGCTAAGCTGATTGAAAAGGGTTTAAATGGCGACGCTTTTATCATTTTATACGTCAAAGCCGCTGCCATAATGGGTTACGGTCAAGAAGTTTATCCCTCGCAAGAACTGGTACTCGATACGGGCAAGAGCAAAAGTAAAATCTTGTATGAGATTAATGGTAAAGCAGGCATGCACTCTCAAAAAGTCAGCAATGCCATTCGCACTATCGATGACTGGTATCCTGAAGCCGAGTTCCCTATCGCTATCGAACCTTATGGTGCGGTCACGACTTTGGGTACAGCGTTTCGCCAACCTAAAGATAAAATGGACTTCTACAGCCTGTTTGATAACTGGGTATTAAAAGGTGAATCGCCAGACGTAAACCAGCAGCATTATGTCATGGGCGTACTTATCCGTGGCGGCGTATTCGGTGCCAGCGGCAAGGAGTAACTTATGAGTCAGATGACCCATTTCCAAGAAATCACCATCATCCCTGACCCTGAGATTGCCCCTTACTTCATTTGGAGCAAACTATTTACCCAATTTCATATTGCATTAGCGGAGATGAAAAATGATCACAGCATCGATTCCGTTGGTGTCAGCTTTCCTGACTATCATTATGACGAAAAGGGTAAATCATCCAAGCTTGGTCTAAAACTTCGAGTCTTTGCTCCCAGTAAAGAGGATTTAGAGACTTTAGATCTCAATAAATGGCTAGAGCGATTGACGGACTATGTGCATGTGAAGCGCATCAATGAGGTTGGTGACAAAGCCAAAGGTCACGTTATGATCAGACGCTACCGCCATAAAAACGTGCTTAAGCAAGTTGAAGCATTTGCTGAGCACAAAGGCATTACGCTGGAGGCGGCACTGATACACTGCGCCAAACACAAGCAGGATAATAAGCCCTATCCGTATATCAACTTAAGGAGCATCAGCAACAATCAACCCTACGCATTATCTATCATTCAAGAAATGGCAGATAACGAAACTCAAGGGTCGTTTAACAGCTATGGCATTAACAATGCGGTAGCTAAGGTTACTGTGCCCCATTGGTAAGCTACTTATAAGGTAATGACGAATTACCCAAAAACTGGGACAAAAAACCCTTTTTTTGAGCTATTTAAAAACTTATAATAAAATCAATCAGTTACACTAGGTCGAAAAATGGAGGGTAAGATAGGGTGTTTCACTCTCCACGCCTTATTGTAACTGAGTTTTTTGAGGTATAATTCCTCTTCCTCACCGCATAGGTGACTTAGAAAGACTACCATAGCGCGGATCGCAACGTCGCCCACTTCCTCACCGCATAGGTGACTTAGAAAAAAAAGAACAGCAGCAGGTCTTAAACATGGTGCTTCCTCACCGCATAGGTGACTTAGAAATTACACCGCCAAGCGTTACCTATTTTCATTAACTTCCTCACCGCATAGGTGACTTAGAAACGAGCAATAAGCGACACGGGTTCGCGCCCGTGCTTCCTCACCGCATAGGTGACTTAGAAAGTCAGCGCATCTAGTCGCTCATTAGCCAAGTCCTTCCTCACCGCATAGGTGACTTAGAAATACGCGACAGCCAAAGAGTGGATGAAGGATTACTTCCTCACCGCATAGGTGACTTAGAAAAACACGATTAAACCATTGGTCTAAACGTCTTTCTTCCTCACCGCATAGGTGACTTAGAAAAAAAGCGCGGTGAGATTATGAGGCGCGAACGCCTTCCTCACCGCATAGGTGACTTAGAAATACGAAACCAAGGCGGCAATAGCGCTTTACAACTTCCTCACCGCATAGGTGACTTAGAAACATGCCATTAATGCCACCAAAGAAGCGACCTTCTTCCTCACCGCATAGGTGACTTAGAAACATCGCTCCTCAATCGCATCACGATTGGTCACCTTCCTCACCGCATAGGTGACTTAGAAAGTTCGCGTTGCCGGGTAAATGCGTCGAGTTAACTTCCTCACCGCATAGGTGACTTAGAAAGATTGAGCTTATGAGTTCGCTCACGCTAATGTCTTCCTCACCGCATAGGTGACTTAGAAATTTAAAAACTCTATTGGCGCGCCGAAAACAGACTTCCTCACCGCATAGGTGACTTAGAAAATCCAGCGGCAAGTTTTTCGCCATAACCTGTGCTTCCTCACCGCATAGGTGACTTAGAAATGCCCTTATAGCTGCTTGAGTAGCATTTAGGTCTTCCTCACCGCATAGGTGACTTAGAAACAACTCAGCGCACCTGCGCACACTAAAGCCAGCTTCCTCACCGCATAGGTGACTTAGAAAAATCGAATACGTTTTTCTAACGTGTCGATATACTTCCTCACCGCATAGGTGACTTAGAAAAATAACCAACGCATTGCACGTTACTAATGAACCTTCCTCACCGCATAGGTGACTTAGAAATCCATTGCCTTGTTGGTTATATCAACAATGATCTTCCTCACCGCATAGGTGACTTAGAAAATACAGTCACCTACGTTACCTTGCATATGCTTCTTCCTCACCGCATAGGTGACTTAGAAAGTCACTTTATCGTACAAGACGATGGTGTTGCGCTTCCTCACCGCATAGGTGACTTAGAAACGGAAACGCTAGGCTCTACAGCGCCTGAACCACTTCCTCACCGCATAGGTGACTTAGAAAACACGTCAGCAGCAGGTGGCTTGAAAGTGTATCTTCCTCACCGCATAGGTGACTTAGAAAACAAATACAGTCCTACTTAGCACTAGCTAACACTTCCTCACCGCATAGGTGACTTAGAAATGATTCTGATTTTGTTCTTGATCAGGCTCACACTTCCTCACCGCATAGGTGACTTAGAAAGTTACCCAAAAGAGAGATAGCATCTTTGGATTCTTCCTCACCGCATAGGTGACTTAGAAATCTAGGGCTTCTTGAGATAAGCCACCCCAATACTTCCTCACCGCATAGGTGACTTAGAAAATGACGATAACGAGCTAGCTGTTGATGTTGTCCTTCCTCACCGCATAGGTGACTTAGAAACTAGTCGGCGGTGTTGGTTGTCCATTTGTTGTCTTCCTCACCGCATAGGTGACTTAGAAAATCAAATCAGTGGTTCGGTTCATGGGGTTATACTTCCTCACCGCATAGGTGACTTAGAAATATATAGGCGACCTGATGGTGGTCTATTGATACTTCCTCACCGCATAGGTGACTTAGAAAGTGAATAAAATGTGTGGCGGTATTAAAGGCGCCTTCCTCACCGCATAGGTGACTTAGAAACTTGACACCCTCGAAGGAGCCGCATACCAAATCTTCCTCACCGCATAGGTGACTTAGAAACTAATTTTAGATAATAAAAAACCCCAATTAAGCTTCCTCACCGCATAGGTGACTTAGAAACCGCCAAAAATGGCGGGGTTAGTTGAGGGTTACTTCCTCACCGCATAGGTGACTTAGAAACATATCTGTTTGTTTCATTTCGCCAAGCCCTTCTTCCTCACCGCATAGGTGACTTAGAAATTGACCAATCGCCAGGGCGAATATCTTTTGACCTTCCTCACCGCATAGGTGACTTAGAAAATAACAATCAATGTCGTCGGCTGTTTCAAGGTCTTCCTCACCGCATAGGTGACTTAGAAAACGTCCGCGCCTGTCTGCTCAAAAACACTGTTCTTCCTCACCGCATAGGTGACTTAGAAAAGTTATATGGAGAAGGACGGCAAAAGGCTCAACTTCCTCACCGCATAGGTGACTTAGAAAGTTGACGGCCAATATCGCAAAATCTTTATGACCTTCCTCACCGCATAGGTGACTTAGAAAGTCGGGATCATAAGTGGTCGAGCACCTACGCCCTTCCTCACCGCATAGGTGACTTAGAAAACACTCAAGCGAATATCTGTGACGCGTGGGTCCTTCCTCACCGCATAGGTGACTTAGAAACATTAAAAAAGGGTATCCTGTAAATAGAAAGCCTTCCTCACCGCATAGGTGACTTAGAAATCGCGGCGGTTGCCGGTGGTGTCTTTGACGTTCTTCCTCACCGCATAGGTGACTTAGAAAGCTTGACGACGTTGCCCCACGCGGAGACTGGTCTTCCTCACCGCATAGGTGACTTAGAAAGCCATCGCTTGCGCCATTGCCTAAACTACCGCCTTCCTCACCGCATAGGTGACTTAGAAATGTGGCGATAGCGTCCACGAATAAATCGTGCACTTCCTCACCGCATAGGTGACTTAGAAAAAGGTTTGCTGCACATTGCTTGTCAGTGAGTGCTTCCTCATCGCATAGGTGACTTAGAAAAAATAACTTTGCTAGCGACCCATCATACCAATCTTCCTCACCGCATAGGTGACTTAGAAATTAATCTCAGTCTGCTCTAATACAGCGTCGCGCTTCCTCACCGCATAGGTGACTTAGAAAACGAGCACAGCGTTTCTCATCAATCCATACGGCTTCCTCACCGCATAGGTGACTTAGAAAGCTAGCTGGACGCCTCAGCAAGACGGTTGGAACTTCCTCACCGCATAGGTGACTTAGAAAACAATCACAGATGGTCGCTGCAAATGGCTTTGCTTCCTCACCGCATAGGTGACTTAGAAATGTCATAAACTCTTCTTGATCAAGCATCAAATCTTCCTCACCGCATAGGTGACTTAGAAATAGATAAAGCATTACTGGGTAGTCCATGGGTACTTCCTCACCGCATAGGTGACTTAGAAATCAAACACCCTCTTAGGTACGTCTATTGCGCTCTTCCTCACCGCATAGGTGACTTAGAAAAATTCCGTGTGTACTCTAACAAGTATGATGAACTTCCTCACCGCATAGGTGACTTAGAAAATGAGCGCTTAACTTCGTTGCGAACGTCTGTGCTTCCTCACCGCATAGGTGACTTAGAAAAAAAGAATGTTTCGTCAGCAACGATATCTCGACTTCCTCACCGCATAGGTGACTTAGAAATCAGACAGTCAAAGCTCAAGTTATGGTTAATACTTCCTCACCGCATAGGTGACTTAGAAAGTAGAAGTCTTTTATCTTGATTTCATCGACGACTTCCTCACCGCATAGGTGACTTAGAACGTGATCTATTACAAGCAAATCAAGTAGAGCACATTCATCACCGCATCATCAATTTATCAAATTTGTCTCTACGATTACTTCAATATAGTACCGTCTTATTTTTCATAGTAAACCACTGAGACTATTTAATGACTGCTAAGGTTTAGTAGTTGATATTTGTTTATATCTCTGTTAGATTTTAACTCGATACATAATGTATCGTTTTATATATAACTGTGTTTAAACAATGGCAAACCTTCCAGTGGTTGCACATCACATTGTTATAGCAGTTGTATTAATCGTACTTCATTCCTGCTAAGGATAGCAATTATGAACAACCATTCAATCAGTTCACTCTTATAAACCAAACCTCTTCAGGCACCGATCAAATAGTATTAACTTAAGCTATAAAGCCCTAGTGGTGTGTGTTTAATGTATGAGTACGCTTTAATATCGAGAATAATTCGAGTCATATATATCGCTATAAATATGCTAGGCATTAGCCCTAATGCTCTATCTAAGAAATGGTTAGATATTAGTAACCCTTTACGCTATGGCATAAGGTGCTTTTGTTTATTCGACATTCATGACGATACTCCACCGTCTAAATAGCAACTACGAAGAAGATCCTAGAAATTTTTATCACGTAATAACCAGACTAAATTCTGCTTATTAGAAGCATTATCTTATTCACAAAGTATAATTTTACAGCGTATTTTTCCATGGAAGGAAATTGAAACTATGAGCATTTTTGCTATTTTTTTGTCTTTATCACTTTTGATATATTTTGCCTATAGAGGTGTCAGTGTATTAGTCTTAGCGCCCTTACTCGCTATCTTAGCTGTTGTTTTAAGTGGTGATAGCAGTCAAACCATGGGGATTTATACTGAAGTATTTATGCAGGGGCTTGGTGGCTTTGCTGTGAAATATTTCCCGCTATTTATCTTAGGTGCGATTTTTGGCAAGTTGATGGAAGACTCTGGTTACGCCTATAGCATCGCACGCAATATAGTGGATAAACTGGGAGACAAACATGCTTTGTTAGCCGTAGTCTTAGCATGTTCAATCTTGACTTATGGAGGTGTATCAGCCTTTGTCGTTACTTTCGCAATATATCCCATTGCTGCCGCCTTATTTAAGCAGACGAACATACCTAAAAGACTAATACCTGGAGCCATTTGTATTGGCGCTCTAACCTTGACCATGACGGCATTGCCAGGTTCACCTGCCATTCATAATGTTATACCGATGCCTTATTTTGAAACCGATGCATTTGCAGCTCCCGGTTTAGGCATTATTGCCTCAATAGTCATGCTAGGCGGAGGTATGTTGTGGATGAATCGTCAAACGCGTATTGCAAGTGCAAATAATGAAGGTTATGGAAATCATACGTTAAATGAAAAAGAGCCTCACTCAGGTATCGACATACCCAATTTTTGGCTCGCATTATCGCCTATTCTCATTGTGATAATAGGCAACTATGTTTTTTCAAAAATCATAATACCCTTATGGAACAACAGTTACTTAGCTGACGAAAAGTTTGGTAGTGTAGCGTTAAGTTCAGTTATTGGCATTTGGGCCATTATTTTATCGTTGTTCTTAGCTTGTATGTTTGTTATTGCTTCGAGTTTCAAAAGAATAGATAGTGTGGCAGAAAGTTTAAACAAAGGTGCTACCGGGTCTTTACTGCCTATTTTTAATACAGCTTCAGAAGTAGGCTATGGTTCTGTGATTGCAACTCTTGCAGGTTTCGCGATTATCAAACAGTCTCTCATGGGCATTTCACCTGGAAACCCTCTCATATCAGAAGCAATTATGGTTAACGTTTTAGCAGGTATTACTGGGTCAGCTTCAGGTGGTTTGGGTATAGCGTTAGAAATTATGGGTGCAAGCTATATGCAATTGGCTGAACAATATAATATTGACCCCGAATTAATGCATCGTATTGCTTCTTTGGCTTCCGGCGGTTTGGATTCATTACCACATAATGGGGCAATAATAACAATGCTAACTATTTGTGGTTTGACTCATAGAGAGTCTTATAAAGATATATTTGCGACTGCTGTGGTCATTCCTTTAATTGCTCTTGTCCTAGTGATTATACTCGGCACTCTGTTTGGTTCTTTTTAAAAAGAAAGGTCACTATCTACACTATGGAAGGGGGGATTACTACTGCAGTCTTAGTCTTGCATCATAAAAATTAAATAAAAATAGCTTCTGAATTGGGCGCTATTTTTATGAGTCCTTACTGAACTCATTGATCACATTTATAAATATTCACAGTTAGACACCAGAATCACTACCGCTTCATTGACTACTTTTCTTTTTATACTCTATAAGCATACATCACCATAAGGGCTCAATGATTGGTCCTGTATATAGTTTTGAGCAGATAACGGTTTCACTATTTTGATAGCATGCCCACCACAACCTCATCCCAAAATACTTTCCAATCTAAATTCACATCATTCTCAAAAACTGATTATCCAAATCCAAGATTAAAGTTAAATGTATAGCAAACCTCAATAAGGGCGAATACTCGTAATTGGAGACTTCAATGTTGCTGTTTTTCTTTGAATTCTTTTTGCTGTTCGGGTTATGTATACCTAGACTAATAATATTATCTGGTTTATACGTTTCGAATTTTAAGTCAGAATAGCCTGATAGCTCTTTTTTAAATAGTGAAATTATCTCTTCATTACCTCTTACAAGCCAGTACTTATCTCCTATAAGTTCAGCCCCAAGCTTTATAAAATCTATTGCTACATCCATATCTTTTATAGAGAAGTTGATACTAGGACGCGAAGTGCTCATTTTAGAAGCCGCAACCATAATAAACTGATTCCATTGTTCATTTTTTTGGTCTCTAACTGTAGTAGCGTTCGTAAAGAACTGACTTAAGATCTTCTGTTCACGACCACTCTTCAGTAATGATGGGGTTAACTTAATAGTATCTGTTTCAGCGAAAAACCGCTTTTGACCTCTTGTAGATAGAATGCCATGAATTCGCATAGCGTTATCAAAATACTGCTGTGCATGTAACCTATTAATATCGTATTTTGCAGCTACGTTATCAACATTTTTATCCTCTACTATATCTTCTAAAAACCCAATAACCCTTCGTAGACCATACTGCTGTAATAGTCTGTTTCTACTATTATCTTGTGCATTCTCTACTACTGCATTATTGCGATTTTCTTGGATAGCAAACTGCTTTGGACTTCTATAATCTTTATTCAATACTTGTCGATACAATAGTTTTCGTATCTTTTGCAGATCTATGTTGTTGGTATCACCTTTATATCCATTCTCTTTTAATTGCTTTTTATCTATACCAGTAATATTTTTAAATGTGCTATAAGGCAATCGAATACTAGCTTGACTAAGACTATAAGACGCCATTAGCCATGCGGTATGATTGTAATATTCGAAACCTCTATCAGGTGATAAGTGTCCAAAAAGATGAGCGCAGCTATACCACAAATCTGAACCACAAGTATTTTCACCCATTAATCCCTTTTTAATACGTTCAATATCCTCTTCATTGTAGTCAGTCATACTCATTACTAAGTCAGGATGACCTTGCATTACTAATGCTAGATTAGTCATCGCTGTATGCCTAAATCCATGAAACGTCATACCTATATGATCAGATCCTCCTATATCTTTATGCAATAGCTTGAGCAGCTTGATTGGAACATGATCAGCAAGAGGTATATGTGAGGATGACAGTGTAAAAATAAAACGCTGATCATTCTTCGTCCTGTTAATAGAAATAAACTTAATAAACAAAGCCAATTCAGATGGCTTTAACAGTGCAAATAGCGGTACCTCTCTGATGCTTTTGTCTGTTTTTATTGAACGATAATGATTTGGACGTATCATAACTGACGGTTTGTCACGCTGCATTCCCTCGATATCGGCATATTTAAGACCTAAGATCTCTTTTTTACGCATGCCAGTACGATACGCGATAGTGAATAAAATAGTGAGCATATCGGCTTCAACAATATCAATACCAATACGTATTTGTTCTATAAGTGCTGAAAATAGTTGTGGAGAAAACCATTCAGAGCGAATTTTACGCTGCGATGACGTAAGAGGTACTTTAACCTTTGGGAATCCATATTCTACTTCAGCAAACTTATGTATTGCTTGTAGACGTTTTGCCGGGTAACTTAAATCTTTGACAGCCATATCATCAAGTATTTCATCATATAGCTCTTCGAAATATTCAGTTGTCCAACTCTCAAGCGGTTGGTCTTTGGTAAACGTTAGCCATTCATAACCTATAGCGGTTATATATTTGCTGATAGACTCATTATTAATTCCCTTTTTTTCTACAAGAGATAATACCCAACGTATTAATATTTTATAGCTCAAACTTGAAGAGTCATGCGATATTTTTAATAGTTCGTCGATTATGTTGCTTTGAGACTTGGACTTATTCTGATGCTCATACTTTTTATGTAGTATATTTTTAAGCGCTTTAATAAGATCAAGCTCATCATCTGCCTGACGGCGAGAGGGTTTCTTTTCATCTTCATCATTGGAAGCAATGATTTCAAGATCCAAAAACTCTTTGTTCTCATATACTTTTTGAATAGGCTGGTACTTCTGATGAAGTAATCGTTCAAACGATTTTTTTGTGAGTCCAACGGTATCCTGCTTGCCTTTCATAACGGTTACTAATGCCTGATCTACATTCACATCAGGTAGCATCTCCCAAATATAACTGCTATTAGAGAGCATGAATGCCAACGTTGGTGTCTTGATACTCTGCTTAACTAGCAGTGGAGTTAAAGTGGTTTTTAATATACTTTCAATATTCGTTTCAGTCAGCGTTTCGTGTATCAGCTCATCAAGCGCTGATATCATCCTAGCTTTACTATGGCAGTCATTTAACCGTATCAACCAACACCGTGTGACGGGGTCTAAAACAATCTGCTGATTGCAATACAAGTTATTAGTAATATACTCGTTACCATATTTTCTGTTCTTATAGTGTCCATGACTAATAATATTGAAATTTATAAAAGGCTGGCGTTTTGTCGGTTCTCTAATAGTATTTATGTAGCTTACAAGCGTCTTTTTATCATTGATTCCTCCATATATCATTGCTGAGAATATTAGCCACCCTATAGCTTGGGTTTCCGTATAACAATCCGTATCTAACCAATGGCGATCAACAACTGTCAAAATACTACTCACTTTCTTACCATTTTTAATCCAGTCAGATTCAACACTTAAGGTATTGACCTTAGCTTTAACTGCTTTTGGAGGCATTGGGTATGCAGTCGTTTGGGTCTGAAAATTATTATTTTGGTAAGCGATAAATTCATTCAGCAGTGTATAGGCCTGTGTTAAAGGATATCCTTGATAGCAGTAGGCAGGGATACTCGACGTCATCTGACTATAAAACACTTCCAGGTTTGTATTGGTTATTCGCTGGCCTTTAGTTATTGAACACATTTTGGCCCTATCGAACAAAGTATCCCAATTCTCTTGAAACATTAGTAGTAGGCTACGTTTATTTAACTCTAAAGGTGTTAGCCGACTCTCTGAATCAATTAATTGATAACCTGTAGATAATTTGATGAAAAATTTATCAGTAATTCGTCCGTTTGAATTTATCCAAACGCTAGGTTCTGTGGTTTGAATATCAGACATGTTAATCAGCTCTCAGTTGTTTTAAGCGCTCTTCTACGATAGAGGCTAATGATTTTATGCCAATAGATTGTGCAATAATTTCAAGAGTAGGACCTACTTTATGGATCTGCTGCTTAGAGATTGAAGAATACTTGTTCAACGCCTCTTGATCACGCTTTTCGTGGCCAATAATTGCATTGATCAGCGGTATTGGGGTGCTGAGTCTCTCTAGCTGAGTACGCACAAAATGCCGAACCCAATAGGGATCAATATCTAGCTCATGAGGCGTCGCTTTAGTAATATCTCCACGTTTAATGGGATTTAACTGGTGCATAGACTCTAAAAGATTAATAACTGTTGATTCAATATTATCATCTAGCGTCTCAGTGATAAGATTAGATAACTCTCTATTTTCAATAAAGGTCATCCTGAATGTTCGTAAGAAAATTTTGTAGTCTATTATTAGTTGTTTGGCACTTGCACATAGAGGTATTAATCGATCTGTCTTACTACTACGATTAGGCTTGTCATCTACGATCAACCAGCCCATTTCTTCATCTATTTGATTGACTGAACCTGGAATACCGTTATTAGCTCGAATACCCGTGGACAAACAAATGGCATACCATGTATAGATACTATATCGATTAAACAGCTCAAATGCTGTTTCACTGTTAGAAACCCATAACGTTAAATCTAAGACTAGGTTTTTGACATGTTTAATGTTGAGCACCTGCATGCTACCTGTAGAGAAATGTGGTACTGGCTTATCAAAGTAGCCAAGATTGTAAGTTGACCCTGCATTTAATGAGATCAAACAATCTTTATAAACAGAAACGATGTCATCGTTTGAATGGCTACTGTAATAAATTGCAGGTGCGATAGAGGCAGGCGTACGGCAAATTAAATCTGCATAATGCTCATTACCTGATGGTGTGAATCGTCGGATATACATATGTAATATTTTTGATATGCGAGTATCAGTAAGATAAACAATCTCCAGCTGACTTTTCATGGCTTTAATAAACTCTTTTACCTTCTCCATCGTTAGCTCTGACGCACTAACCTCTGCTAACTTGCAGGTCAAACCTATAGGTAGTGGTAGATAAATGAGATCTGACTTATTTTCAAAACAAGAAGTCTTAAGCTCTGCCCTATCACTCACGCCTAACCTATGCATAATAAATATCTGCTCGTTATCGTACTCAAGCAATGTGCTTTTACTGAAAAAATCAGGAATCAATAATGTTTTGATAGGTAAACCAGTGATCAAAGAAAAAAGCAGGAGAGCTGCTACCGGTTGTTCGCTGTAGGTTACTAAATGATTAAACACTGCCTGACAGCTCATTTTTGAAAGATAGCGAACATTAGTAGCAAGCTCAAAATCATGCGCTGCCATGTAGGTTTGCTGTACCGATTCATCATAGTTATGAAGTGGTGCGATACGTTTAGAGAGATCAGGCTGTGAATAGCTGAAAAAATAATCTGAATTATAAGAATCTACCAACTCTTCAACAGAAACACTTTCCTCAGAAAGAGATGGTTTTTCACAAAAAGGTATTAATTCTATTGGATTATTATCAATAGGATCAGACACGTTGTTAGTATGGAAAAACCCATAAAAATGAGGCTGCGCGTTAACGGGCATAGGTTCAGCTTTAAGATTTTGCCAAGGCTTGTCTTTTATTTTGTCAGGTTTATCTGACTTAGAGTTGCTATTATCACTCGTCCCTGCTTGCTCTTTGTCTTTTTTTTGCTCTTTGTCTTTTTTACTACTTCGTTTATGTTTTCTTTCAGGATAGTAGGCCCATTCTATTATTTGGTAGATTTGCTCTATCTGACGCGCACGTTTCCTATAGTTGTTAGTATCGTTTTGTTCCCACCGTGCATTCGCTAATACTTCAGCACGCTCATTAAGGTCATCTATTAAAGCTTGTAAATATTGCGAGTCAAACTCTAGCCTTGAGAGTGGTAATATAGTTTGAAAAAATTCATGACTCCAAAACCACTGATAGTCTGCAGTTTGTGTATATCCATATATTTTAAATTTCTTTAATATGCTCTTGGCTTGTACTGGGTTTAGATGAATGTGTGATAACACACTAAGATAAATGGCGAACCCTAACCATTCTCTAATCAGCGCATAGTTAGTATTATAGTCAGTTAAATCTTCAAAATTGTGTTTAATAAGGGCCAATAACCAGTGAATATCTGCTCTCTTATGATTTCTTCTGGGTCTATCATAATTTGGAAGAGTAGAAACTAAAGCGTTGAAGTCTAAGCACTGATGAGTGTTCGAATGGTAATGATAAAAGATAGATTTAATCAGCTTGGGCTCATCTATGTTGTCGTACGAAATATCATGCGGTAGCAACTGCTGTATTGCAAAATCGATTTCAACTTCATTCATCGTACGACTCCTCTAAAGGAGTTTTTTTGCGCGAATTGTAGTAACCAGCTTCTGATAATCCAATTAAGTTGATAAATACCTTTGTCGTTAATTTCAAACTGTTAAACAACCTCATACAATCATCCTCAGACAGCTGCCTCTTTAATTGCTGATAACAGTTAACTAAATTTAATACACCTCTATACCTGATAATAAAAAATACTATCTCATTAAGAGCGTAGTATTTAATTTGAGAGTCAGTTAACTTTTTGCTGACGCTAAAATTTAATTCGGATTCATAGATACTGATATCTTGTATATCGGTAGTGAGACAATAATTCAGAATAAAAAAATTGTCGTAGAATAAATATCCTCTACTACCTTGCTTTTCCACTTGAAACACTTGCGAACACTGAATTCGAGTCCAAAATTCAATATCGCTCTTTAACATGTAAGGCAAAATGAGGTGATTAAATATTTTATAGTAGCCAATATTAGCTTTATGAACATTTAGCTCTTTTTGCTTTATATCGTTTAGGTAAGTCTTTTTCATAAATAGTGAAATCCAATCATACTTACTGAAATCTTATATAATTTAATCTACTATTATCTACAAAAATTGCAAGCAATTATTGGAAAATATTAAGCAATTTCAGTAACTTATACCAAAATATATCAGAATATATCAAAATATACCTATTTCATCTGAGCTGAATTTCTACACTGCATACTTAAGAAGAAATGATAACTATCCTGCCATTAGAGGGTTGGCGTAGCTGGTACTATCGATAAACGCAAAAAGCTACGAGTCATATAGAGTCGTAGCTTTTATATCAAATTATTTTTTAGAAAGAATAGATTACCAAAAAATTACTATAGTCAGTCCAATATCAAAAAGTTACAGTGGGACTGGGGTGAGTTTTTTCTAGCCTTTGTCGGCATAGGCACAGCAAGCCAGAAAAATTTATTAAATAATAGATTGGTAAGCTTTTATACTAGACAGTGGCAATTAACGTAAATACGTCCGTAGTAAATGTACCGTCTGCTTGTATATTAAAATAACTTTTCACTTCCTGACCAATATTCTGTTGTAGTTCGCGTATAGCAGTAACATAGTGATTTGGTGTACGCATACGGGTTATCCAGCTGTTAAATTCTAACTTGAGTTTATGGGTTTTTGTTTGACTGACATTAAAGCCTGATTGATAGAACATCTGTTGCCATTCGCTGCTTGAGTAGTCACGCACATGGCTATTATCACGTAATACCTCTATCGTCTGTAAAAAAGTATCACAGAGCGGACTTGCTGGTGCAATGATGTCTATCATCATTACCTTTCCGTTAGGCTTACATACGCGGCGCATTTCGCGTAAAGCGAGGGGTACATCCTGCCAATGATGTGCAGAAAAACGGCTAATCACAACATCAAAATAATTATCAGCAAAAGGTAATGACTCTGCAATGCCTTTAACAGTTATAATATTATCCAAGTGTTTTTGTTTAGCTGAATCAGCGACAATTTTCAACATATCCTCAGACAAATCGTAAGCGGTAACTTGTTGAGCAAAGGGTGCAGTATAAAAACTGATGTGCCCAGCACCACTACCTAAATCCAGTACGTAGGGACTGTCAAATTGTTGTACCAAATTTTCTGCCTCAATAAATTCCTGTCCAAAAGCATGTACACTACTTTTTAGATACATTTCAGCTTGTGAACCAAATTGCTCATTTACCAAATGGTTATGAGTTTTAGACTCAACCTTTGGCTGCTTTTTGTTTGTGGTATTCATAATGCATTGCTCTTATAAGGTAGTTTATTTTAAAGAAAGTTAAGAAATTAGGTAGCACTCTATTAACTATCTAATAGGCATTAACTGCTAGAACAAATATTAATATATATGATACTATTTGGAATTAATAGTGACTTTTTAAGTAATTATTCATAACTAATAGTTTTTAATAATCACTAGGTTTTAAGACAATTCGCTGATCATTTTTTTAGAATTATATAGCTAGAACCTAAAAAAATAAGGACAAAGCCTAGAGGCTGATAACTGCATATTGTACCGATAACCAATATAAGAAACTGGCTATATGTCACGATATTCTACTATGTAATTTCATAGCCATTTTTAACTAGCACCTCATAAATTTCTAGAACTTCGTGTAGAATCTTTATAACCATAGTGTCATCTTTCATTATTTGCCATAGTCTACTAGAGCTTTTCCAATTGAAAGGCTCAAAATTGGCTTTAGCTGGCAACCAGCTAGAACTTTTAAAATACTTATTGTCGATATTTTTGTTTAGTAACTGGTTTGTTCTATCTTTATTTTCATTTGCAAATCCAGAATTTCTAAACTTTAGTGGTCAACTAATTTAGGACACCTGATAAGAGGTTTTGATTAAAGTAACGTCTTTCTTTTTCAGCTGCCAGTAAATAATTGTTGACGCTATGGGGTCTCACCGTTGGTAGTAGGCCCATATATAATCGCTAATAGCACTTGACGCTTCAGCTATATTCTCATAGCCACTCCTTGGCATCTATTCTGTTTTAAGGCTTCTAAGGAAGCGCTCAGTGGGTGCGTTATCCCAACAATTACCACGACGGCTCATACTTTGTGTCATACCCTCACAATCAGCTATCGCGTCAGAAAATTTCTCACTGGTGTAGTGGGACCCTTGGTCAGAATGAAACAGCACACCGCTTGGTTTCAATCTAGTGTGATACGCCATCTGTAGCGCTGATCTAGTTAAGAGATTGTTGGGAGAGTCAGATATACTTGGACTGACTCACATGCATTTTAAACGTATTGAGCTGAACAAATATTTTCTTCTGGGGAGCTATATTTATACGGTGTACAGATCAGTAGGTCAGGATAAAATTTCCACAGAACAAACAAGAATGATATGGTAGCCACACAGAATGGCAAAGTGAGTACAGGTAAACCGAGCGGTACCAAAACACTAGCCAGTCCCAAAGAAACCATTGCCGACCATATAGCGGCCGCCATCGAGATGAGTACAGATTTAATAGAGAATAGATGGACTATAGCACCGACAACAAGCGCGGTTAAAACGACGTTATAACCTATGACACCACTAAGAATTACTGCATTGTCGAAACCAACAAACAGTGCAATCAACACAAAAACTGCGGCACCCAGCACTGCGCAGATAGCAGAAACCGGTGAAAAAATAACGGTAATGAAGAACAAAAGTATTGATGAATCAACATCCCCTACAAAAAATACCTGTCCAAATGTAACAAAAGTGGCTTCAATCATCTCAGTGGGGTCAATATGGTCGCCATCACTAAAATGCAATGAACCACCCTTTATAAAATCTGGATATAACATCAACAGCATAGCTATCAGAGAAAATACTGCAAAATTATATGGTAGTGTAAAAAAAGGAAGTCCGGTTTTATTTGAAAACCAAAAACCCAGTCGTTTGATGATTAAAATATTAAAATACGATAATAAACAAACAAGCATGATGAAAACAATATAGTAGTACCTTTCTTCCGAAAACTTTACAGCCAAAACGGATAGCGCAAAACCAATCAGCGTGCCTCCAAATCCATATATGCCATTTCTAATGTCTGTTATCGAAAAGCCAGATCTTATAGCCAGAAAAGTTGTCATACAACAACCAATTAACCCCATAATCCCCAAGTATGGATAATGCATAGTTATAACAATTATTATTAATAACCCTGAGACAGGATTATTAATAAAAACAACCTGACTAATACCTCTTAATACACTATTGAAAAAGTCTAGTCCTCCCAGTGGAGTGAGCCTGTCATTAAGCCAAGCCATAGAGCCACTAAATAACAAAAAATGGGAAAGCCATATTTTCAGAGCATACAAAATTGCATGCTTAATATTTTTCATCACACAACACCCAGATCAGGCTGTAACTAAGTCAGCTATCAGTAAGAGGAACACTTTAGGAATAAATCTTGCCCTTATGCTCATCAGAGTATTAAATTTACAGCCTCTCTTGGATGCGCCATACGGACCTCATACTCAGGTATATGAGCAATTGATCGCACTTCTTTTTTAAGACATGTACTCTTTTGAATATCAATAACAACTAATGCCGCACGACCTTCAACCAGGTCAAATTTTGCAGGACTTGAATTGATATTTATTTTTCCTGATAAGGTAATTTTTATCGATAACGACCTTGTCTGGCCAACCATTATTTTCTATCGTTTTTCAAAACAACTGGTAGCGGGATCTTCATTGCAGTGTTCTGATAACATAAAGTCTAAAGTAGTACCGAACTTATCGATGGCTCGATAGTAGTAACACCATACTCCTTTGACTTTGATATATGTTCCATTAATTCTCCAATAAACAGGTAAACTTTTCGACACAACCTATAATTTAGCTGATATGAAAGAACAGAATCGAGCCTGACTGGACCCTGTTCTTTTTTGTTCTAGTACTTAGTTTAGTTCCTTGAGGGAAACTTGTTCCCATACTTCAATGGCTGCTGCTAAATCTTCTAGCGAGGTGCCAACAGATTTAAAAACCGTAATTTCAGCGTCATTAGCACGGCCTATTTTTTCCCCTCTAGTGAGTTCAAAAAGGTCGGCTTTTATGTCTGAGAAGGAGATAAAATTTTCATTGATAGCATTGATTATATCGCCAGCTTCGTTTTTAGCGCCTTCATATGTATCAACAAAAATACTGGCTCGAGCCATGGCGTTACCATCTGATTCGCGCATATCAGATCGAAATGAGCCTACAAGGTCTAAGTGTGTACCGGGTTTCAACCATTCTCCTTTGATCAATGCTGTACTGGAGAATGTTGCACAACTAATAATATCAGCATGCTTAGAAGCCTCTTCTAACTCATCTACTAAGCGTATATTAAATTTGTTTTCGTAACGCTCTATTAGCTGTTTTGCCTCGTCTTTGTTATAGCCCCAAACTAGCACTTGTTCAAAGTCGAAGATGGACGAGTGTGCTTCGAGCAGCATTGAGGCCACTTTACCTGAACCCACAAGCAGTAAGGTTTTTGAATTCTTACGAGCCAGCATTTTGGCCGCCAACGCAGAAGCTGCAGCAGTGCGCCTTCTCGTTAATTCATTGCCATCGATGCAAGCTAAAGGTGAACCATGTTGACCCTCACTCAATAGATAAACACCGGATATCGCAGGGAGATTATGGGCGGTATTTTGAGGAAACACATTAATGACTTTAACGCCTATGTAACCATGATTTTCCCATGCGGGCATGATTAACATTGTTGCTTCGCCGTCTGGTCTCATCATTTCATGATGATGCCTTTTAGGGGAAGTCACACCCTCAACAAAGGTTCGTCGTAGCCGTTCTATCATTGTCGGCCAAGTTAACGCTGAGGCAACTTGTTCTGCAGAAATCATTTTCATAATTACACCTTAGGTTTAGGTAGAGCTGCTGTAAACATCATTTCCACTTTCCAATTTGGATTAGCCAATTTGGATTCGACGCAGGCTCTAGCTGGCTGGCGGTCTTCTACTACCCATGCGTCCCATACTTCGTTTAGTTGATCGAAGTAACTCAAATCAGAAAGCCAAATTTGAACCGATAGAATGTGTTCTTTAGAGGAGCCAACATCGGCTAATAAAGACTCAATGTTAGCTAATATCTGTTGTGTTTGAGTCTTTGCGTCCGCGTAGTAGTCATCAGCTACTTGTCCTGCTCCATATACAGTGTTTTCATGGATTACCAATTCACTCATACGTGAATTGCTTTTATGGTAGCGAATGGTCATTTTATTCTCCAAGGTAGTGTGGTGAGTCGTTATTTATATTCGTCAAACGCATCAAGTGTTTCTTGCAATGTACGACGTGCACCCGATTGTAGATACTCCATGGCATTCAGAGCGGATTCATGAGCTTCTGTGCCTGAACCAGCAACACAATCTTCAATAACACGGCAGAAATAATCAGATTGATGGCCATCTACAAAGGTGTAATGAACGCAAACATCGGTTAAGCCGCCACAAAGTAAGAGAGTGTCTACTTTTAACCCTTTAAGTAAAATTTCAAAATCGGTACCAAAAAATGCGGAGTAACGACGCTTTTTAATAAGATAGTCATCTTCTCTAAAGCCGGTGATTTCTACTGCAATTTCAGTATTAGGGTTGCCTTCGATGCAATGTACACTTTCGCTACCATCTAATTCTCGACCAAAATCTACTAGGTTTGGACGATGTACTTCCTGTATGAAAATGACAGGAATGCCCTGCTCTCTAGCTTTATCTATGGCAAGCCTCGACTTGGCTAATCTCTCTGTGTAGTTAGGCATATGAGGAATAGCCCGGATATCTTGTGGAATAAAAGCGCCGGCTTGGATATCAATAACGATTAGAGCTGGTCGGCCTTCGATAAGTTTCTTTTTTTGAGGGTTTGAATTCGTCATAAAATAGTCTCTTCAATTTGAATGTTTATTGTTTGTTTCATTGGATACTGAAACTAATTCTGATTGTTTTGTTTAATTTTTAAAATATTAACTTTTTTATATTTATATTTTAAAAATGTATTGTTTTTAGAATGGCCACCAAGCTATTTTTCTTGCAACGTGGCAGCAGTAAATAAAGTTTCATTGAAAGTGTTTTTCATTAGGCGTGCTTATATTATGAGATTGCCCATGATAGTCATAATAGGGAGCGCAATCATCAACCTTAAAACCCAAATTACGAAGAGTCGCCAAACGTTAAGTCCAATTTGGGCTTTCATCATTATGAGGGCCACTTCTGATAAGAAAATAATAGAGTTAACAGTAACGCCAGCAATAACAAATCGCGTTAATTCACTTTCAATGCTAGAACCTATAATAACGGGCATTAACAAATCGATGAAACCTGACATAATGGCGATGGCAGCGGCATCCGCTTCAGGCAGTTGTAGCAATTCTAAAATTGGTACAAGAGGGATCGAAATGTATGACATTATATTGGTGTATTCTATTAAGGAGAGCCCTAGAACACCGACAATCATCATGGAAGGGTATACCGTAATCGCGAGATCGGTTGCCGTATAGACACCATCAGAAATCTGTTTTGATATTGGATCGGCACTTTTAGCACGTAGAAGGGCTCGACGGAATGCCCAGCCAAATAGAGACTCTCCCTCTTCTTGAACGTTGTCAATATTTGGGCGCTTGACTCCCTCCATGTATTCGCTTGGAATATTACGAAGAGGTGGCAATCGAGGAATGATTAAAGCACAGCATATGCCAGCCAAAACCACAGAAAAGTACCAAGGAATAAAGAAATCTTCCATTTTTACAAACTTCAACACCACGTAAGAGAAGCCTACAGATACGACCGAAAAGCTTGTCATAATGGCAGCGGCTTCACGTTTTGTGTAATGGCCACCTCGGTATTGTTGAGTAGTCAAAATGACACCTAAGCTGGTAGCAGATAACCATGATGCCATGCTGTCGATAGCAGCGTTTCCAGGCAAACCAAATGCTTTACTGAAGGTTTTATTTAATAGAGTACCTACGAATTCCATTAAACCAAATTCAGTTAAAAGTGGTAACAAGATAGCACTCACAAAATACAGTGCCAGTAGTATTGGTGCGACTTCGTTTAAAAGTATGCCACCTGTGTATTCGCTCCAAATCCATTCTGGTCCTACTTTGAAATACACTAGGACCATTGTGATAGCCCCTAGAATTCGAACAATAGACCAAATCAAACCTGGTTTAAATATGTTTATGATTCGATTAGTGCTATTTGGCCATAAGTTGAAAAGAGTGATTGTTAAGCTAATGACAGAGGGGATGACAGCAACAATAAGAGATATGGCCAGCATATATGGCGATATCATATCATTTAAAGCATCGATTAATACCGCGATAGGGACAGTGAATCTATCTTCAAGTTTAATGGGTAGCATAAAAAGCATAGCCCCAATTAAAGAGGGTATTATGAATTTCAATACTTCTTGAGTGCTAAATTTCTCTACTTTTTTGTTCATTGATAACTCTCATTTATATTTTTTGTTAGGAATTCTATTTTCAATAGTTGCCTTCCTTGCTTTCCTTGCCTTCCTTGCTTTCCTTGCTTTCCTTGCTTTCCTTGCTTTCCTTGCTTTCCTTGCTTTCCTTGCCTTCCTTGCCTTCCTTGCTCAATCTATTATTCACAATTACAATACAATGTAGAATATTGTTTTTTTTATATATCCATAAGTAAAAAATAGTGTGTTTTCAGGAACGCTTAGCTTTTAAAAAAGTTGAGAATTCTTTAAACATATTAACTCTGTGCTTAAAATTTCAACCAACTATCATTTTTACTGGAAAGTGGTAAACTTTATCGTACCTTTCTATAGGACGACGCAATCGAAAGTGATTCTCAGAACAAAAATATAATTTAATGAGTTGGGAGTGTTATGTTAAGACATTTATACGATGTGGATATAAAGCTACTTAGAGTATTTTATGCTATTTATGAATATGGTGGTTTTACTCAGGCTCAACTGGCTTTAGGGATTAGTCAGGCCAACATTAGTGCAAAAATGTCTAAGCTAGAAGGACGATTGGGCGCAAGGCTTTGCGAGCGAGGCGCTTCTGGTTTTAAGCTCACAGAGGATGGAGAGACTATTATTGCTGCTTCCGAACAGTTGTTTTCTGCACTGGATGAATTTCAGAATGTTTCATCCAGCTTGGGCGGGGAACTAACGGGGACTCTTAATCTAGGTATCATTGACAACGCTATCAGTAACTCTAACTCTCATGTGGATGTTGCCATTGCAAACTTTATAGAATCTGCCCCATCCGTGCATATTAATATCACAATTGGTGATCCTTCCGAGCTAGAATCTAAATTATTGGATGGTAGCTTACACGTTGGGATAGGCCTGTTTAACCAACTAAATATATCCTTGGAATATAAGAAACTATACTCTTCACAACATGCTCTTTTTTGTGGCTCGAAGCATGATTTTTTTAACCTAGATGATAGTGAAATCACCGATCTAGAAATTGCCAATTCTAGGTGCATTGATAGAGGGTATTTGGAATCCATTAAAGGGTTAAAATTGGACCTTAATCTACATACAGAGAAATCTAACTCCCATTATAATATTGAAGGATTGGCGCTATTAGTGTTGTCTGGTCAGTATATTGCGAACCTCCCAGTACACTTTGCTTACCCTTGGATTCGTTCAGGAAAAATGCGAATCTTGAAGCCTGAAAGCACCATGGCGAGTGCTGATATACTGGCCGTCTATAAAGCTGGAAAATCTTCGTCTAAAGTGATAGAGCATTTTATTTCTGAACTGGAACTTAGTCATTCTTTATAGCTTTATGGTTGAGAATAATAAAGTTGGAAGTAATGGGCTTCCATCTTTGAAAAATAAAGACATTGGAGTCAGTAGGGTAATATCATTGAGGTAGGTAAATACACACTTATTCCAAGCCTTAAAACTAAATGCGTGATTGTCATGGATAATGCCAGTTTTCATAAACGAGTGAAAAGGCTTCTGAATAGGCATGGTAATCGACTATTATTTTTACCACCTTATAATCCTGACTTAAATCCTATTGAAAAGAAATGGGCAAAAGCTAAGTTTCTACGCCAAGGTTGGATGGAGAATAATTATCTAAACTATTTCATGATATGTGATGTACTTCTTTCATCTTGGATTGACTATAGTGAGCTATGCGGAAGAAGCCGTAGAGATAAACTTGGTAAACTAACGACTCGATGAGGAGTTTACCGTGACCAAGAAAATCAAAACTTACAGCACAAAACTTACAGCAGAAGCCGTTAAGAAGATAGCAGACAACAACGGCAATATTTCAGCCACTGCCAAGCAACTTGGTATAGCGATGCAAACGTTACCCAACTGGCAGAACAAAGCCAATCAAGGCAAGCTTTTAGGAACTGAGCAGTATGACCTTGAGCTTTTGGCTATACTTAGCATGTGTTAAAGATCTCTACACCAAAGAGCTTGTTGGATATGCCATAGGTAAGCGCATGACCGCCGATTTAGTCTGTCATGCACTGAATATGGCAATTAAGAATAGAAAGCCAAGGGCTGGTTGTGCATTCTAATAGAGGCAGCCAGTATTGCAGTCATGCCTATCACAAAATTATCAAGCAGCATCATTTTAGAGCTTCAATGAGTGGTAAAGGCAATTGCTTTGATAATGCTCATATAGAAAGCTTCTGAGGTACGTTAAAAAATGAGCTTGTATACCATTAAAAATATAAAACAAGGTTTACAGCGATCAACGAGATCACACAATACATAGAGCTTTATTACAACCAAACTAGGATTCAAAAGGGTTTAGGCTATAGGTGGCTAAGGCAGATGTGGTTTGACCTTTATTGTCAGGCTGCGTAACTAAAATCTCCCAAGTTTAACTGTACAGATTTGACAGCAGGGGTCAATACTGAAGAAAGGTATTCACTTATATAGCTGTCCAACCACCGTCAACATTGATGGTTTCACCATTTACAAAACTAGCAAGATTTGATGCCAAATATAATCCTGCTCCCGAAATATCTTCCGACTGGGATAACCCGTTCAGCAAAATTCTACTATCGACATCTTTTTTAAAAGCTTCATCTTTAAACATTTTTCTGTCAGCTCAGCTTCAATGAAAGTCGGTGCCACAGCATTAACGCGTATACCCTCCTTTGCCCATTCTACAGCTAGAGCTTTTATTAGCTGAACTAGACCTCCTTTACTTGCACAATATGCTGCACGCTTTACGTAACCTATAAATGCCAAATATAGGTTGAGATATTGAAACTATCTATTTGAAGCAATTGCTGCAGCTTTCAACCAAAGGGCAGCTTTCCCCAAAGAACGTTGTTTATGCCAAATTATTTCTAATGCAACTGGCCAATCGTGCTGATCAAAAGCCAATGTTGGTGCAACTAGATAACCATTTTTTAGTGCACTAGCAACCACATGCTCAGGTACAAATGCCCAACCTAAATTGCATTTTAGCAATTCAACGATTACCCACTGACTCTCAACCCACCAAACATCTGAAGCTACTCGCAACCGCGCTTTTTCTTCACTATGACTACGTGTGGATACCATTAATTGCCTATAACGCTTTAACTCTTCCCATTCTACAGACTGTTGGGCGAGTTCATGCTCTGGTGCACATACCAGTATCAAGGATACCCAATCAAGCGTATGAAAGTTTAACACTGAAGGCAGTATTTCTTGACGCCACATAATGCCTAAATCAGCACGGTTTTCTAACACTAAACTGCTGACATCTTCCATCGAAGGGAACAAGAGTTCTAGCTCTACACTAGGGAAATGATAGGAAAACTCTTTCATTAAAGTACCAAGTTGCTCTTCGGGGTAAAGCTCATCGACTGCCAGTACCAACTTTCCTTCCACCCCATCGCTCAAACTATGCGCAACTCCTCGAAAGTATTCACAACGCTCAATTATAATTCTGGCCTCTACCAGAAGTTTTTCTCCAGCTGGAGTCAGTTTTGGATAACGTCCGCTACGTATAAATAAACTATTATCCAAATCAGTTTCCAGATTGGAGACAGCGGTGCTAATAACAGACTGGGCTTTACCCAGCTTACGCGCAGCAGAAGAGAAAGAGCCTGTTTCTACAGTCGTTACGAAAGCTTTTAGTTGCTCTAATGATACGTCCATCTATCTATATATCCTATAGGACCTTACTTTGTTATCTTATTTTAACAGATACAATAAGTTGATAAATTACTAAAACAAGTTAGAGATATTTATGCGTACTACTAAAGATCGTATTCGTCATACTTTAGGTTTTGAGTTAATTGGTCTAGCGGTTCTAGTAACCCTAATCAGCTGGTTGTTTGACTTCAACATGCATGCGATAGGCCCTATTGCAGTCTTTGGCTCTATCATAGCAACCATTTGGAATTATTTTTATAACCTACTATTCGACCATTTTATGTTGAAGCGATATGGCGATGTTCACAAGACTCTACCGATGCGGGTTCTGCACGCTTTTATGTTCGAAGGGGGTCTACTAATATTGTTCTTACCAATGATTGCATGGTACTTAAGTATTAGTCTTTGGCAAGCTTTCATCATGGATATCACGATGGCTATTTTTTATTTAGTCCATGCGTTTATCTATAACTGGGGCTACGATAAGATCTTTGCTATCCAAAAAACATCATCCCAATCTAAGACATAGATATTACAAAAATAGACGATCTATAATGTATATCTAGCACTAGTAGTTCGATACCTGTATAGCGCACTAACAACGAATAGAATACTTATGATAGATACATTACGAAGTACATTTTGACTGTTTTAGTGAACACAGCCACCAATGCCATTAGCTTACATACTAACGAAATATGACTTCGCCACTCTATTGGTGCTTAGTATCGGTACAAAATCTTAGTTTTCAGAGAAAACTAAATATATTGAAGTATAGGTTGAGATATTGAAACTATCTATTTAAAGCAATTGCTGCAGCTTTCAACCAAAGGGCAGCTTTCCCCAAAGAACGTTGTTTATGCCAAATTATTTCTAATGCAACTGGCCAATCGTGCTGATCAAAAGCCAATGTTGGTGCAACTAGATAACCATTTTTTAGTGCACTAGCAACCACATGCTCAGGTACAAATGCCCAACCTAAATTGCATTTTAGCAATTCAACGATTACCCACTGACTCTCAACCCACCAAACATCTGAAGCTACTCGCAACCGCGCTTTTTCTTCACTATGACTACGTGTGGATACCATTAATTGCCTATAACGCTTTAACTCTTCCCATTCTACAGACTGTTGGGCGAGTTCATGCTCTGGTGCACATACCAGTATCAAGGATACCCAATCAAGCGTATGAAAGTTTAACACTGAAGGCAGTATTTCTTGACGCCACATAATGCCTAAATCAGCACGGTTTTCTAACACTAAACTGCTGACATCTTCCATTGAAGGGAACAAAAGTTCTAGCTCTACACTAGGGAAATGATAGGAAAACTCTTTCATTAAAGTACCAAGCTGTGCATCGGAATAAAGGTCATCAATAGCTACTACAAGACGCCTCTCTATTCCTTCTCCTAAGCTTTGTGCAACTCCTCGAAAATGCTCATAACGCTCAAGTATTACCTGAGCTTCCATTAATAATCTTTCTCCAGCTGGGGTCAGTTTTGGATAACGTCCGCTACGTATAAATAAACTATTATCCAAATCAATTTCTAGATTGGAGACAGCGGTGCTAATAACAGACTGGGCTTTACCCAACTTACGCGCAGCAGAAGAGAAAGAGCCTGTTTCTACAGTCGTTACGAAAGCTTTTAGTTGCTCTAATGAAAAACTCATCTATCTGTATATCCTATAGGTTCCAACTTGGTTATTAAACTTCCACAAATACAATAGTTCGATAAATAAATTATTTATTTACCTACGAGGCTTAATGCGTACTACTAAAGATCGTATTCGCTATAAGCCAGGATGCAAGATAATAATGGTTATTTTATAGTTTTTTTATATCTTAACCAACATTTGTTCTTGCGAAGATATTTCATATCAATCACAAAACAATCTAGGAGTAAGAAAATATGTTGAATTTTATCGTACCACCCAAGCAAGGAATACCTTTCATTAGTGTGCAGACGATGGCTAAAGTAATTTCCGATTATGGTGTTGAGCAATGTATCACAGATTTAGTAGATGCTTTAGAGCAAGATTTTCTTAGGTGGGAAAAGTTTGAAAAGTCTTCTCGTTTTGCATCACATTCTAAAGATGGTGTTATAGAGTTAATGCCGGTAAGCGATGGGAATATGTTTGCCTGTAAATATGTAAATGGTCATCCAATCAATACTAAGCGAGATTTGCAGACTGTGGCGGCTATGGGAATCTTGTCTGATGTTGAAACTGGCTACCCTATTTTACTTACAGAAATGTGTATTCTTACAGCATTACGTACCGCGGCTACATCAGCTATGTTAGCCAAATACTGTGCCCCTAAAGAGGCTGAGACACTGGCCTTGATAGGTAACGGAGCTCAATCTGAATTCCAAGCATTAGGTATGAAAGCAATAATAGGAATTTCCGAAGTTCGTTTATATGACGTTGACCCAGCCGCATCGAAGAAAACTGCTGATAACTTATCAAATTCAGGTTTAAAAATAGTTATCTGTAATACGTTAGAGGAAGCGGTTCTAGGTGCAGAAATTATTACTACATGTACAGCAGATAAAAGAAATGCAACGATTCTACGAGATAACATAGTTACAGAGGGCGTGTTCATTAATGCAATAGGTGGTGATTGTCCTGGTAAGACAGAGCTAGATAAGAACATATTAATGAGAGCAGATCGTGTGATCGTTGAGTTTGAACCTCAGACACGTATTGAAGGTGATATCCAACAACTATCAAGCGACTTTCCTGTTGTCGAATTTCATAGAATTCTTAAAGGCGAAGTACCTGCTCGTACCTCAGCTAATGATCTTGTAGTGTTTGATGGTGTAGGATTCGCATCAGAAGACTTCACAGCTTTGGTCTTCTTACGAGACTTGATTAGCAAACAGAAAGGATATGAGCTTTTAGATATGATCGCTCAACAGCCTGATCCTAAAAATCTTTATTCAATAGTAAATAACTACAGCAAAACGCCAGTTCCTGCTATGGCTTAATCATCGTCTATTGATACAAAATAATATTATTTTTCCACTATTTTGTATCAACTTTTAAAAAAATGATAATCGCTATCTTTAATCTTATATGCGAAAAGCATTCTACAAAAAGTGTAAAAACTAATAAATAAATTCTGAAACCTAATAATCAAGGACGATATTAATGATAAAAGAAGACAAAAAAATACCGTTTTTTTTGGCATTAATGCCAATTTTAATAATGGTATCTGCCATGATAGTTACCATCGTAGTATTTAAGGGTGCGCCCCATATTCCACTGGCTCTAGGTACAATTATCGCATCATTAGTAGCTTGGAAACAGGGTTTTAGTTGGAAAAAAATAGAGGATAGTATTTATGATGGTATTCGCTTAGCACTACCCGCTGTAGTAATCATAATTTTAGTTGGTATGATTATTGGTTCTTGGATGGGAGGAGGTATAGTAGCTACTATGGTTTACTACGGTCTCAGCTTATTAAGGCCTGATCTATTTTTAGTATCTATAACACTGATGTGTGCTGTAGTTTCTATAGCAATTGGAAGTTCCTGGTCGACAATGGGAACAATAGGAATTGCTGGGATGGGCATAGGTGCTAGTATGGGAATTCCAGCTGGAATGGTAGCTGGTGCAGTCATATCTGGAGCTTATTTTGGCGACAAAATGTCTCCTCTGTCAGATACAACCAACCTGGCTGCTGGACTCACAAATACTGACTTATTTGTCCATATTAAAAACATGGTTTATACCACTGTTCCAGGGATTTTGATTGCACTAATAGCTTATTGGTACTTGGGTTCTAGCTTTGTAAGCACTGAAGCTGAGCTGACAAACATCAATAATACTATGACATTAATTCAGGATAGTTTTTTTATATCACCATGGCTTTTACTGGTGCCTCTAACAGTTATTATTATGGTTGGTTGCAAAATACCTGCAATACCAGCTCTAACTTTTGGCGTGTTTCTTGGTTTTCTTTGTCAAATCTTTGTACAAGGAGGTACTGTTGCATCTTCCATTAGCGCCTTGCAAAACGGTTACATAATTGATACTGGTAATACCTTTATTGACTCCTTGTTTAGTCGTGGTGGAATTGAGTCAATGATGTATACGGTGTCCCTGACTATTGTAGCAATGACCTTTGGAGGTGTTCTTGAAAACACAGGCATGCTCAAATCTATCGTAGAAAAAATGTCAGGTATGACTAAATCTGCGAAAACACTTATCCCAACTACTATCGCTTCTTGTTTTATAACCAATGCAACTTGTTCTGAGCAATACATCTCTGTTGTTGTACCAGCACGTATGTTTTCTAGTGTATATCGTGAACGTGGCCTAGATTCAAAAAACCTTTCAAGAGCTTTAGAAGATGGAGGTACACTAACTTCCGTGTTCATACCTTGGAATACGTGCGGAGTCTTTATTTTAGCAACTTTAGGTGTAGGTGTTTTAGACTTCGCTCCTTACGCCATTCTTAATTATTCTGTACCGATTATTTCAATAATATATGCCATTACAGGGTTTTCGATCACGAAACTAAAATCAGATCAGCATATTCAGTCAAAGCCAATGATTAAGGCCACTAACTAGATAGGATTCGAGGCTTATTTTATGAACTTATTTTAATAATACAAAGATATTTATGAAATAGCGGGTTCTAGAATAAGAAACTTTAAAGTCAACAAATCAACTCTCAAAAAATAATTTTTCAGGATGAAAAACAATGAAGAAAATAACCATCAAGCAGGTACTATTTTGTACTATCTCTCTGGTGTCTAGTATGAGTTGCTATGCAGAGTTTGCTGACGTCATATATAAAAATGGGACAGTTTGGACTGGCGTACCTTCTCAAACTTCAGCATCAGCAATTGCTATTAAGGATAAGAAAATTGTTGCAGTTGGTTCATCTAAAAGCTTAGCAGAATTTTCTGGTCCTAAAACACAAGTAGTCGACCTGAAAGGTACTTTCGCTATGCCAGGCTTTATTGATAATCATGTACATTTCTTCGAAGGTGGGTTTGCTCTAGCAAGTGTTGATTTACGCGACGCAGCATCACCAGAGCAGTTCACAAATCGTATTGCAGATTTCTCACGAAAAAGCCAAAAAGGTCGATGGATACTCAACGGCAATTGGGATCACGAAAACTGGGGAGGTAAGCTACCCAATAAGAACTGGATTGATAGTTCAACCAAAGATAATCCCGTCTTTGTTATTCGTTTAGATGGTCATATGGCATTAGTTAATTCTGCAGCCCTCGCTAAAGCTGGTATTACCAAGTATACAAAAGCACCAGAGGGTGGAACAATTGAAAAAGATGAAAATGGAGAGCTTACAGGAATACTGAAAGGTAATGCATTAAATCTCGTACTTTCAATCATTCCTTCACCATCAGAGCAAGAAATGTTAGAAGCGTTTAAGCTTGCCCAAGCACAAGCTTTAAGCGTTGGATTGACCAAAGTCTTCGCTATGACTGCTAATGAAACAGAAGCAACTATGCTAGATAATTTTCGTTTAGCTAAAGCACAAGGACTAATGAAGCTTAGAGCGTATGTTTATACGCCAATTGAACACTGGCAAGACTTAGACGCTCTAGTTAAGAAAGAAGGCCGAGGTGATGAACAACTTGGTTGGGGTGGTGTAAAAGGTTTCGCTGATGGTTCTTTAGGTGCGGCAACTGCTTGGTTTTACAACCCTTATTTCAACAATCCTAATAGCAGCGGTGCGCCACTTACCAACCCTACACAATTGAAAAAAATGATGTCAGATGCTATTGCAGCAGATTTACGACTAGCTATTCACGCCATTGGTGATAAAGCCATTGACAACGTACTTACTGACTATCAAGAGATTGGTGGCGACAATATTGAATCTTTACGTTTCCGAATAGAACATTTTCAACATCCTAACCAAGAAGCTATTGATACTATTGGTAAATACAAAGTTATTGCTTCTGCTCAACCATACCATGCAATTGACGATGGTCGCTGGGCCGAAGAAAGTATTGGTAGCAAAAGGATAAAAACAACGTATGCCTTCCGGAATATTCTTGATAGCGGCGCTATTCTTACTTTTGGTTCAGACTGGCCTGTTGCACCACTGTCACCATTAGATGGCATATATGCTGCTGTGACACGTCGTACTACTGATAATGTTAACCCTAAAGGTTGGTTACCTGAGGAGAAAATAACGGTTGAAGAAGCTTTGACTGCTTATACATCTGCTAACGCATATGCCGGATTTGAGGAAAAAATATCAGGAACCCTTGAAAAGGGAAAACGCGCAGACCTTGTTATCTTATCTGCAGATCCTCGTAAAGTTCTTCCTGAAAAAATAAAGGATATTAAAGTATTAAATACAGTTATTGATGGTGAAGTTGTATATCAATCTACGCAATAGATGGATTTCATGCTCAAACCTAGGTGAAGTAGGGCCATATTAATAATATGGCCTGTTTATTTAGATACTGAAAAATTTCGATCAACTTTTATAAGGCTGAAGTAGTACAACGGTAAAAATTTTACGGAGACTGTAAACATGAATGAGGATAACAAAACTGTAGAGGTTATGAGTCTAAAGCAGAATAACCTAGAAACCAGTCTAGCTCTCTATAACAATATTGGAAAAATGAAAAAAAGTTTTGTCGAAAAGCTTAAGTTAGATCTACGTATAAAAGCCAAAAATCATTCTCGAAATCTTGTTCTAAGAAATATGAGAGTAGACAATAAGTATGAGAAGTTCAGCTTTGGGAATATAAAAAACATTGGAATTATTTGTTTTGAATTTCAAGATTATTATAATAAACCAAGTTTAGGCATAAGGTTCTCGGGTAAGTACAGGAATTCTGAATATGCTAATGAACATAAAAGTAGAATAAACAGGTTATTAAACGATAATATCCAAAATAAACAGTTTAAGAGCTCTAACTGGTGGGTAGCTAAAGATAGATTTGAGCCTTTTAATTGGAGCAGCTCTAGTACGCCATGGGAAATGATGAAAGATGATACTATGGCTACAAAAATTCTAGATGAGGTTCTAGAAATTTATCAAATATTAGTTCAAAACGACTATGAAATTACGTAGCAGAATATAATTTGTGAGTTGCTATGTATGTTAAAGATTCGACAAATGGCATACCTTTCATGAACCAAATAAGGTACTTCTCCCAACTGAGATTCTTCTAAAACGTGAACTGTTCCGAGTATATCGGGATTAATTTATTGAAGAAAATCACACCTTAACAGGTCATAGCTATTTATCCTTATACTCGTCATGTCTCTCTAAATGTAAAAGTATTAATTGATTATTTTGTTAAGGTTTATAGTCGTCTTCCTTATTAGCAACAAGTATCTATGTACCTTATGAGGAAAAAGTGTAATAGGAATATGTAATTGTACCCATTTAAGCAATTCAACCTGAGGTACCCCTGTTTGACCAGGCTGTATTAGTAAGCCTTTAATCTAAACGGCAGTTACATAGAATCTAGGATAAAACCTCCAAATTAAAAAAGCCATAAAAGTCATTGCTCTTATGGCTTTACTATTTATTATATATTGAAGCTTTGAGTTAAATGAACTCCTTTAATTCAGTCAACTTGTCTAAAACCGCATCAGGTGAATATTTCACTAGCCTCTGCTCATTTTGCGCACTAGATAACACACCTAAAACTAGCCCACACCCTGTATTCTTACCTTCTTCGATATTGATACCACTATCTCCTGCTTTTAACACCTGTTGTGAATTATCAACATTGAATTGTTTCGTCGTAAGAGTAATCATATCAGGGTCTGGGCGCCCTTCATCTACATCATCGGCTATTATTGATGCATTTACTTGATTCCCTACAGACCAACCTAAGGTAGTAAAAATTTCACTAGCAGTCTTAGCATCATATCCAGTATTCAATACGACATTACGACCGCCCGCCTTCAACTGCTCGAACAACTCTGACATAGCACTATATTCTAAACATAACTCAAGCCTCGCTTGTTTATCTGACTTGCCAGCGCGCATCAGCACTTCATTGATGTCATTACATACGGTTTTATAGACCAGATTACCTTCATATACTATTGTGCCAGCTATATCAAACACCCAGAGCTTAATACCATAAAATTTATTTTTAGTACTATTTAAACTATCACTAAAGTCAGTTATCCCGTACAAAAAATCTTACTTATCACCAATCAAAGTTAATTCCCAGACATAGAGATATAATTTGGTAGTTGCTGTATACGCTTCATCCATGCCTGAATATTGAGATAGTTATCTATATCAATATTGCCTTCGTAGGCAGTTGAGATATATGGATAAACCGCGCAGTCAGCAATAGTGGGACGGCTGGCGGCTAGCCATTGGTGACTGCCAAGATGATTGTCTATGAAAGTCAGAATTTTATGTGAACGATCTGAAGCTTGCACCCAATCGCTTTCTAAACCAAACTTCTTAATCAAACGTGCTACGTTTGGGCCATGTTGTATCTCATTGGCAGCAACAGATAGCCATTGCATTACATCAGCTTGCAGATGGGCTTCGCTAGGCCACCATGCTTCCCCACCATACTTATTGGCTAGGTATGCCAATATGGCTTGTGCATCTCTTAATATGACGGATCCATCTTCTAAAATTGGAATTTCACCCAAAGGATTTAATTTGAGCATTGCTTCTGTTTTATGTTCGCCGTTCATAAAGTCAACAGGCACAATCGTTAAAGGCGTATTGATAAGCGAAGCAAATAGCCTTACTTTATAGCAGTTTCCTGATAGCGCTAAATCATACAGATTCATAATTTCTTTCCTCAGACAGTAGTTGATTAAATTCCAGTACATTTCCATCTGGATCACGGATGAATAACGTAATCCTTCTTGGACCTAGTTGCTTGGGGCCTTCTGTGATTTCGATCCCTTCTTTCAATAGCCAACTTTGCAATGCAATGATTTCATGAATGATAAATGCTGGATGCGTCATACCTGGCTTTTTAATTGGTTCATCCAGTAGAACATTTTTCTGGTCTTTTGTTTTGGCAGCATTAAAAATAAGATTAATTCGTACACCAGCCGAAGTAACCATTTCGTTCGCTTCACCTTCAGGTATGCTATAGGTTTCTCTGAAGCCAAGACGTTCATAAAATGCAATCGCTTCTCGTCGATTACTAACTCTAATACCAACATGATCGTATGCAATCGCAACTTGTGAATTTGCCTGAGATAATGTGCTCATAAATCACTTTCCTATTGATTTCGACATGATTAGTATGACACTTTGTTATTTAAAAGATAATACTGTAAATTTGATAATCATATTTTCAATAAATGAGATAGTTATGGATCGATTGCAAGCAATGTCTATATTAATCAAAGTCGTAGAACTTGGGAGCTTTTCTGCAGCAAGCAAAAGCTTGAACATACCATTACCCACTCTAAGTAGGAAAATATCTGAACTTGAAAATAAGCTGGGCATTCGGTTGTTGCATAGAACCACTAGAAAATTGTCTTTAACAGATTCTGGTTACGATTATATAAAAGCTTGTAAGAGCATACTGGAACAGGTCGAAGAGGCTGAAAGTAAAGCGAAAGGAGAGTATTTGGAACCAAGAGGTGATTTAGTTATAACAGCGCCCGTTATGTTTGGCAGGTTATATGTATTGCCAATTGTTATCGAGTTTTTGTCGTTGTATTCCAATATAAATGTACAGCTCTTATTATCAGATAGAAATATTAATCTATTTGAAGATGATGTGGATATGGCGATTAGAATAGGTAAGTTGCCAGATAGTACGATGATAGCCACTCAAGTAGGTCGTATGCGAATGGTGACTTGTGCAAGCCAGTTATTTTTAACTAATCATCGTGTAATAGACTCTCCTTATGATTTAACACAACTTTCCTGTATATCATTGAGTACGGCAATGACTACTCCCTATTGGAGTTACAAAATACCTGATTCTGAATTAACTGCTCATATAGATATATTGCCCAGACTCACGGTTAACGATAATGATTCTGCGGTTAATGCCGCTATAAAAGGTGTAGGCATCACTCAACAATTACATTATCAAGTGAAAGAAGCAGTAGATAAAGGCGATCTTAATATAATACTAACCGAGTTTGAACCTGATAAAATCCCTATACACTTGATGCATAGGACTGGAAAGTATTTACCGCAAAAAATAGTAAATTTTTTGGAATTTGCATCTCCCAAATTGATGAATAGACTCTTCGAATTATCTTGTTAGCAGATGATTACTCATCAGTAATTTCAGTGGTATAGATTTTATGGCAGGCGTTAACAACTGATAATGCTATCAAGGCTAGCATACTGAGCTATGCTAAAGGAACCTTAGAAATAAACTTGGTAGGTTTTAATCAAACACTGGTGTAAATTTTATAAGTATACCCCAGCAGAACCAGCTATTTCACCCCAAAAACCTATTAACAGACTACTTAAAACAGACTGATATAATGGAACCATCTATAACAGACTTTTGAACTATGAGACTAGTCGCTATGCTTTTTTCTATCAATAGCCTATAGCTATAGTTGAGTTTGATAGTTTCTTTTAGCACATTGTAAAAGATTGAGCTTACCCTGATATATTACGCTTTTTATCGGATAGACTTTTTAATACTCATCAGAATTTTTTGATATCTCTATAAAAAGTTAATGAGTAAGTCATGCTCTTCAATTATCAAAGCTATTTGAATCTAACTCTCAATAAAAAGACAGCTTTACTATAATAAGAAAATTACTTTTCTTATTATAGTAAAGCCGTCGGTATTGCTAAGTATTCAGCACACAACTTATTAATTTTTATGATCTTAAGATAAGTTGTTATCCATACTTTAAGTTTAATCCAAATATAGGTCGATTCTACTCTGACATCTACGATTTATTGAGCACTTTCTACTGGGTCTTGATTGAAACTCGTATTGTCTTCGTCTACCATTGTTGTATCACTAGTGACTGAGCCATCCATCATTTCATCGGTAGTGGTACTATCCATCATTGTGTCGGTAGTGGCTGTACCAGCTGGATCCATAGGACTGTTTGTATCGGCCATGTTCATATCCGTGGTTGTTTCACCCATAGTAGAGTCCGTCCCTACTTCAGCAGCAGTAGCTTCAGTCGTGTCCATCGTACTATCTGGCGTCTCTTCCACTTCATTACTACAAGCACTAAGTCCTACAACGCTGACCAGTAATGCCATCCATAGTTTACTTTGAAGTGAATGGCTAGAGATTGTTGTCTTCATTTTAATATCCTTAATAAAGTTAAGATAAACCATTAATTATGGTATTGAATATTTTTACTTAACTATTACTTTAAATGAATTCCAATATTAATACATATGCCGACTAAGATGTTTTTGTTAAATTTTAATAGCTTTTTTAAATAATATAGTTATATCAGGCTATTAAAATAAAATTTATTACAGTATTTTAAATAAGCCTTAACTTAAAAATAAAACTGTGTAATAAATTTAATTAATTACAAAAGTCTATTAATTTTACTATAAAAGCTGACAATGTTTGGCTTTTTTATGACTATATTATTAAAAAACTTACTGATTATCAATTTTTATCTATAAGCGTTTGGAATCTATAAGCTAAAAAACATATAAGAAAGTATTACTTCAGGAGCTATTTTTAGTATGGAAAGTCACCCTATATATATGCAACCGAATTTACTAGTAGATTATCTAAAACATCAGAAAAATTGCTATTTATTCTTAGATATAGACGGTACGCTTTCAGATTTTACACTAAACCCTAAAGATAGCATCGTACCATATTCAACTTTAAGTATATTACGGGAACTACAAAAACATGGCATTGTAGTCGCTATTGTAACGGGTCGCAGTCTTGTTGAAGCTAGAAGTTTACTGGCACCTATAGAGTTACCGATTGCAGCAACTCACGGTCTAGAAATAGCATTAAATAGTAGTTTTAGTAAATTCGAAGACGAAGATCTGAATGAGGTAAATACGCTTTTTATTGATACCTTAGAACTAGATAAAATAAAGCAAAATATCCTCCGCTCTTGTGCCCTCTATGACGACTTCTTCGTAGAAAGTAAACCTTATTCCGTCGCTTTACACTTCAGAAAGAATCCCGTTTTGGCTGATGAGGCTTATCGCCTGATGAAGGAAGTATTAAAACCCTATCCTGATTGGGTGTTAAAACCTGGAAAATATGTTTGGGAAGCGGTACCAAAAGGTGTAAATAAAGGGACTGCCATTCTATACCTACTAGGCAAAATAATGAACAAAGCTAGCAATGATACTTGTGCAATTTTTATTGGTGATGATATTACTGATGAAGCCGGTTTCAGAGCCATACAAGATTCAAAAAAGATAGTAGAAGGCTTAGAACAACCACCAAAAGGGCTAGGCATTAAAGTAGGAAGGGAGTCGACCTGTGCTCATTATTATGTCAACGATATTAAGGAAGTAACAAACTTACTCCGTAACCTTCTAAGTTTTTGCCAAACACGTGATAGGTCACTATCTGGAGTAATAAAAGTCAATTCTCACTATTAAGGAAAAGTTGAGGTCAATTTTATGAGTCGTTTAATTGTCTTATCAAATCGGGTTAAGGTGCTCGACAACAAACCGATGGCTGGCGGACTGGCAGTAGCTCTACAAAACGTATTGATAGGGAACTCAGTGGTTTGGATGGGTTGGAACGGTAAAGTCGTAAAGAGCGGTGATAATACTAACGGTTCTACTGGCTCATTTACTAGCCAGCCAGCCAGTTTGACAGGTGAAGGCACTTGTATTACTTATATGACCACAGCTCTTACCACTGAGCAATATAATCAATTTTACTGTGGTTTCGCTAACAATGTCTTATGGCCACTATTGCACGAACGAATCGACTTAATCAGTCAAAAATCCCAAGATTACGCAGGCTATCAAGACGTAAACCAGCTTTTTGCCAAACAATTAAAGAAAATCATTAAGCCTGACGATGTGATTTGGGTTCATGATTATCACTTTTTAAGCGTGGCATATCATTGTAGACAGCTAGGTATCACCAATCGTATCGGATTTTTCTTACATATTCCATTTGCCTCATTACGTTTTTGGCAATCGCTTGAACAAAGTTCTGAGGTCATTAATCACTTGGCCCATTATGATTTGTTGGGTACGCAGACTCAGCAAGACAGGACTCATTGCTTGAATGTCTTGCAGTATTACTTAAAAGACCATTTTATACAGGACCAGCTTGTAGCAAGCGCACCGATAAATGTGTTAGACATGAAGCGAAATTTTGCTCAGCCCTATACCTATACTAGAGCAAAAATGACGCTCGATTTAGCGCTAAAACCTCAGCACGCTTTAATGGTTGATGCTTATCCAATAGGCGTCAATGTGACACAAATTCAGCAGCAGGTTAAACACTTATCTTCCGCTATCCCCTTGCACTCCACCCCACTTTATAAAAGTAAAAACCTTACTTTTCAACAGATTATTGCAGTTGATAGGATTGATTATTCAAAAGGGCTGTTAAAACGCTTTGCAGCATATCGTGATTTTTTAGCGCAAAATCCATCGTATCAAAATCACCTGCAGTTATTACAAGTCGCCTGCCCTAGTCGTTTAGATTTGCCGACGTATCAAAGTCTTTACGATGATGTCAAAAAAGAGGTCTATGACATCAATCAGCAATATCTGTCTGAGAATAGCAATTGGCAAGCCATTAACTATAGCGAAACCGCATTGAGCCATGAGAAATTGATGACGATGTTTTGGCAAAGTAACGTCGGTTGGGTGAACTCGCTTAAAGACGGTATGAACCTGGTGGCCAAAGAGTATATCGCTGCCCAAAATCCTGATAATCCTGGTGTTTTATTACTGTCCCGTTATGCTGGAGCCGCTGAACAAATGCAGGCTGCCGTCATCATAGATCCCCATCAGCCGCAAAGCATGATAGAGGGCTTAAAAACGGCCCTCAAGATGCCGTTGGAAGAGCGTCAGTCTCGTTATCGGTCATTATTGCAAGGACTACAGAAAGACAATTTGCAGATTTGGCAGCAGAGTTTTTTGGATGATTTATACAATGAAAGCAGTAGTCAAATAAGTAGCATGGAGCCTGCCAATGTTCAAATGTCTGACTCATAAGTATAACTAGGAGACTCTGATGCGATCGACAAATATAAAAAACGATTTATTAAAAGATATTAAAGTCGCTGTCGATAAAATAATAGCTACTGACACCCAAGCAATGAGTACGCTTAATCTTACCGCTGCATTACGCCATAAAATTTTAGATATATTAGTGTCTTATAGCAAAGATATCCCTCATCCCGCAAGCGGTATGGCTGAGCATAGCGGGCTTTCAAATACTTTAATACGCTGGCAAGTTTTGGCGTATGTTGCAAGTATTGATCTAACGATTGTCAAATGGTTTGAATCGCATTTAGACGCTTTAAGTATTTTGAATGAAATTGGGTATGGTAAGGTAGCCAAAGGTTTATGGGCCGTTTGGGCAGCAGAAGGCCATCCCGACCCCCTACGTTATGAGCAAGGAAAGGCCATTGGTCACAAAGCATGGTGTTCAGGAGCTGGCATGGTAGATTACGCCCTTGTTACTTATCGCAATAGCAATAATCAATCACAACTAATGATTATAGATATGCATCAGGCAGGTATTGAAATTAACAATAGTGAATGGCAGGCAGTAGGAATGCAAGCCACAGATACAGCTACTGTGAAGTTTTGTGGCGTATCAGCGAGTTTGGTTGGAAAAGAGAATGCCTATCTAGATCGTGCGGGGTTTTGGCACGGGGCTGCAGGGGTTGCTGCGTGTTGGTATGGCGCATCAGCTTACCTAGCAAGCTATTTGACCGCTGCTTATCAGCAAAAACCGAATGACTACAAGGCCATGTATTTAGGTGAAATTGGTACTGCATTGGCAATTACTCAACAATATCTCTATTACGCCGCCGATCTGATAGACACAGAGCCGTCATTTTGCCATGAGCTTGCTATACGTCAATTGAGAGCCCAAATTGAAAAAGTCGCGCGCCACACAGTAAAGATAGTGGGTCAAGCATTGGGAGCCGCACCATTTTGCCGTAATGCTCATTTTGCAAGACTATCAGCAGATCTTCCCGTGTTTATTCGCCAAAGTCATGGTGCTTTCGACTTACAAAAAATTGGTGAGTTGACCAACCTTTTACACAGTAATTCGACTCATGGACAGGCAAACGTATGGCAACTATAGAATTAAATAGGAACATACAGCTTATCTTCAAAGATAATAACGCTAAGTCTACTACCCTGCTTCGATATCCCCATCCAATCGTAGGAGACCGTATTATTGAAGGTGCTGGTACTAGCTCAGACACATGGCAAAACTGGGCAGGATTACAAAAACTGCCTCAATTAAATATTCAGACAAGCTTCAACTCCCATCAACGCGTCTGTATCTTTGCACCGCATCCTGATGATGAGATATTAGGCTGTGGCGGATTATTGCAGCAACTAGCAGATAACGGCAATCCCATAGTCCTCATCCACGTAACTAATGGTACCCAAAGTCATCCAGACTCGAAGATTTATTCTCCAGAACAGCTTAACACCCTCCGTCCAAAAGAAAGTGTTGAAGCTCTAAAAACGTTGGGCGTGAACCATCAGGTTATGGCACTTTCTTTAAACTTAACAGATGGCAATGTATTCGCGCAGCAAACGCTCTTTTATCAGAAATTAGCGACCATCCTCCAACCTGATGACATTTTAGTCACGACTTTCACACATGATGGGCATCCTGACCATGAAGCTACAGGGCAAGTAGTCACCTCATTTGCCAAGCAACATCGCCTACGTTGCTATCAAGTACTGATATGGGCATGGCATTGGGCAAAGCCTGATGACAGTCGAATCCCTTGGCAACATACTGTAAGGTTGGACTTAACGCCTGAGCAATTAGAGAAAAAAATCAAAGCTATCCACTGCTTTAAAAGCCAAACCACTGAAGATGTAAGTACAGGCAACTCGCCTATTCTAACTAAGCAAACGATTACTCGAATCACCCAACCTTGGGAGGTTTATATATATGAACCATATCTCTAAAGAAAGCTTGGCTAATTCTAGTCAATACAGCGCCTATTCGGATTCATATTTTGACGAATTATATAATGACAATGCCGACCCATGGCAATATCAAACTCGTTGGTATGAAGAGCGAAAACGTAATACTTGCTTGGCTCTACTACCCCAACCACACTATGAACGTGCGATTGAATTGGGCTGCGGTAATGGCGTACTAAGCGAGTTATTGGCTCATCGTTGTCAGGATTTAATCAGTATCGATGGCAACCATCAAGCAGTGAAACTTGCTAAAGAGCGTTTAGCAGTACTACCTCATGCTAGAGTCATACAAGGTATTGTTCCCGATAAACTATTTTCTTTAAAAGAGTTATTGGAACAGAGAAAACCTCTATCAGAAAATACTTCAATCAATCAACCGCCCTTTGATTTGATCGTTATTAGTGAGATTTTATACTATTTGTCATCCAGTGATATTGATGTGGTCATCAACTGGGCACTACACAATCTTGCCCTAAATGGTACTCTGCTTTGCTGCCACTGGCGCTATGCTATTGATGGTTTTGCAATGACAGGTGAAAGCGTACATCAGCGTTTACATCAAACATTTATTAACAATAATGAAAATCATCACGCTTTCAATCATCAGAGCCAAATGATAGATAGCGACTTTTTACTAGATATTTGGCAACGTTCTTCCACGTCAGTTGCTATGCAAGAAAACTTAATATAGAAAACCAAAAATAATCTTAAATTATATCGGGATTGGTAGATATTATGAAAATTAGTATTGTAATTCCTGCTCATAATGAAGCAGAGACTATCGCCCAGTGCCTGGCGTCTGTACAGATTGCAATCGATCAGTTACCTTCAAATTTCACTGCTTCTGTACTGGTGGTACTAGATAGCTGTACTGATGACACATTGAAAATTGTCCAAGCGGCAGGGGTCGACTACTTATGCTGTTATTATCAGTGCGTGGGACAAGTCAGGGATATGGGCATCCGCTATGCAATTGCTCATGGGGCAACATGGCTTGCCTGTACCGATGCTGACTCAACAGTGCCTATGGATTGGTTAGTGCAGCAAATGGAACATCTTGACCAGCAGAGGGCCGATATGATTTGCGGCGTAGTGTCTATCAATAACTGGGGGCATTTGTCATCACAAACACAACAAGCTTACATTACGCATTATCAAGACAAGATGGGGCATCGACATATTCATGGGGCAAATTTGAGTTTTAGTAGTGACGCTTATTTAGCCACTGGCGGCTTTGCACCTTTGACTTGTCATGAAGATGTAGATCTAGTTAATAAGTTCGAAGCACATTGCTATGCGATTACTTGGAGCAATCGCGTCCGTGTACTGACCAGTAGTCGATTGCAAGCTCGAGCAAAAGAAGGTTTTGGTGCATTTTTAGCAAACCTTGAAAAAGTCAGCTGGTCATATTAAACCCATCATAGTTTAAAGCTATTAAAAGCTGAAATTAAAAAACATCTCTTTCACTTTCATCAGGCTTATCTACACTTTCTGTAACAGGTATTGCACTATAGGTATTACTGTTGCTTCTCTCTTCTATTATCTTTCTCTTGCTACTATTCTCGTCATGTATGAGATCAGAGGCAAATGCATACTCATTCGATATTTCTGTATTGTCACTATCGCTAAGCAAGATACTCTCCGTAGACTTGTCAAAGTTTAAGAGCAAAATATTATTTTTTTGAATATCATTTGTATGAAACATATCAAATAAAAAATATAAAAAAAATGGAATAAGAAAGAGTGCTATTAATAATCTTTTAGTCAGTGACTTAGAAGGTTGGTATTTCCATGAAAATAATGGCGCTAACAACATTAAGATGCAAACACCTAAAAGTAAAAAAACACACAAGTTTTTTATGTTTGAATCGAGTGCGCTTATCAACATAATAGACCAGTCCCAATATTATATAAGATATTAATTTGAACACTCTATTAAAATATTACTATTAATTTTCTTTCTTATCTATAATAATTACATATTATTTTTAATTATAAAAAAATATTAGTAACCAATGAGGATTTATATAACTACATCATAATTATTCTTTATATTTATTATTAGTAATATATATTTAATAGCTTATATTTTTGCAACCTATCAAAACTATGAGTATTTATGAAATTGATTTTATCCAACCTAATCTGCAGTGCTGTAAAATTATGACTACTATAAATATAAGCGGTGAAAAAATAATAATAGGAGAATAAGATGAACTGGTTCAGTATCTTTATTTACAATACGACGTGGTCCTTTGCCGTAGAAATAGTCATACGTACTGTTATCATGTTCAGTCTAGTGATTTTATTACTGCGGTTGACAGGTAAGCGCGGTGTTCGGCAACTAACTATTTTTGAGCTAACTATTATCTTATCACTCGGCTCTATCGCTGGTGACCCTATGTTCACTGAAGACTTACCGCTGATCCAAGCCGCACTTATCATGAGTATCATGCTGTTGCTTTATAGACTATGTACTTGGTTTGCCTCCAAACATAAAGCATTTGAGCTACTACTAGAGGGCAAGCCTACTTACATTGTCGAAAACGGATTGCTTGTGTTAGAAGATATCGAAAAAGGCAGGATGTCTCATGATGAGTTTTTTACTGAAATGCGTAAACAAGGCGTACGTCATTTAGGTTAAGTACATATGGGACTATTAGAAACCGACGGGGAATTTAGCGTATTATTGTTTCCAGATGATGAGACTCAATACGGCTTACCCATTTTTCCTAAAGAGTTTCAGCCAGCCCAATTTATAAAACAGGGGCATCCCTATGCTTGTACGCATTGCGGTCAAGTCGAATATATCTCAGATCTAAACAAAATCTGCGAACGTTGTCATCATAATACTGTAGGCTGGGCAAAAGCCCTCAATAATAAGATTGTGAACTAATCGTCAATGCTTGCTCACTACATCGATAATACCTTTACAAACCAGACTATAGATACTCCGTAATTTTTGCTGGGATGGCCCATTACATAAGCTGCGAAAACTATACACCTCATCTTTATAGCCAATGCAATAAAAAAACGTCCCAACTGGCTTCTCTTCAGTTTCAGAGCCTCCAGGCTTTAATAGCCCAGTACATGCCACGTGTAAATCTGCCTCGAACTTTTCTGGAGACTGTTTGACGAGCTCTTGGGTCACTTCCAAGGATTCGGGCGTATATTTGTCAATCAGCTGACTCGATATGTTTAACATATTCTTCTTAATCACCGCGTCATAACATACCAATCCTCCCATCAGTACATCGCCTGAATAAGGACTGACAGAAAAACGATGGGCAAGGTAGCCAGCGGTTGCACTTTCAATAAAAACGATCGTTAAATTCTTATCCGCCAATAATTTGACACAACTATCTGACATAACACCCTCCTTTCATGATTAGAATAAGAGTAACTCCGTATTTTTATGATTTTTCTTATAAAAAAAGAGGCCACATAAACATTATATGACCTCTTTGTAGTTTTAGTATCAACTACCATGTTAGTAGACTAACGCAATATTTAATATTGGTTTTCGCGACGCCAATTATCTACATCACGCTCTGCATCTTCTCTTGAATGACCATAACGTTCTTGGACGCGGCCGACTAGTTTGTCACGATCACCTTCGATGTGAGTTAGGTCATCATCTGTTAACTCAGCCCATTTTTGTTTTACTGTACCTTTAAGCTGATTCCACTCACCTTTTAGAGTTTGGTTATTCATATCTCTATTATTAATGTCTTGATTGTTCATATCTTCACCTTCCATTTTTTGGTTGTTTTTATACTGTGCATCCATACTTTGCTCGTTAGTATTTGGATTATCCATTACAATTATCCTTTTATTAGGGACTTTGCATCAGCCATAGCTATCCTGACCGATAAGAATAATATAATACATTTTATCCAATACTTTCTGTATGAAGAGTGTTTTTGTTTATATAATATTATTAATATTATAACCAAATTTATTATTATACTTAATTAATGTGAACAATTTTATTTTTACTACAAATATAGCTATCATTTTTAATTTGTATTTAATTAATTCTCTTAAAAAAATATACATTTTATTATATTTTATTAAATACAATTTTTTAGGTACACTATATTTTATCCTGAAAATAGCTCTAGCCTTAAATATATTTTGAGTAGCCATTATGTTTAACCTTGATATTAGTTTAAAGATTTTTATATATCACTCTCTTCAACTCAGTATTGCCTTTATACTGTCTTTACCTATTGCTCTCAATCGCGAGCTTGAAGATAATGGAGCTGGTCTCAGAACCTTTCCCTTAGTTACCATTGCTTCATGTGCTTTTATGCTAGTAGGGATGGATATTTATCAAGGGTCTAATGCAGAAGCCAGAATTATGTACGGCATAATTACTGGTATGGGTTTTATCGGCGGCGGTGCAATCTTTAAAGATGAGAATGGCGCGAAAGGAACGGCTACAGCCGCTGGATTATGGAATACAGCCGCAATTGGGATATCAGTGGCTTATAGCCGTTACGAAATTGCTATTATATTATCAATAGTTGGTTTTTTAATCCTACAGTTCTCAAAACCTTTTAAACCAAAATTTTAATGTTGTAACTCGATTAAAGTAAGTAATTAAGGGCTACCTTTATCAAACAAGCTCATAGCTTGTACTACGCCCTGATGCTACAGATTTTTGTATCATACCCTTTTCTACTAAATCATTAATATCTCGTAGTGCCGTACGAATACTACCTGCTTGAATACGATAGAGACCACTATATCCATCTGGAAATAATGCTCGATGCCATCCAAGTAAATCATCTTACAACAGGCTGTTGGTAATAATAGGTGGCACTTAGTATCATCTCTACCACCGCATCAATTTCACGAGTAGTGGTTGGCATGCTGGCACTATCTAACCCTAAATACCGCGCAACTAAGGAGCGCATTTGTTCACCATTTAGCGTCTCACCTTCTATCTCAGAATTTTTAATAATCTCTAAGGTCACCGCATCTAACTGTGCCTCAACTTTCAGATCGAATCCTAGTGTTAGCAGCTTTCCTAGTAAACTTCTTTGTAATATCCGCACACGACTGATAAATGGCAACGATAGCTTTTGTCCGACCATTGCCATTCAGTTCAATTTGAATGCTAATCAATATAAGTAATACGCTTCGTATGTTCCCCAGAGATATGCAGAGATTAGAACATTAATCTCTGCATATCATGCAGAGAATAAGCAATAGAAACAATATGTATAAGTTCAAAAACGACAATAGTAGACGTAATAAGAATAGATTCTCAACGAACACACATAGTTTCCTATCCTAAGAAGAGTTTGAGTAGAGGTAAAAATACTATAAAAATACAGTGCCCAAATACGAGTTAAATTTTATTATATTACAATTTACATCGCGATTATTTAATCATATAATACCCACAGGCTATAAAGGTCAATGTATGTAAGATATTGTTATAATATACATTTTAGTCGAGCGACTTTGACATGGTAGAGGTCGTTGGTTCGAATCCGATTACGCCTACCAGATTCGAAAAGCCCCAATCTTAAGATTGGGGCTTTTTTTGTCCGTGAAATATGGGCTGTAGCGGAAAATACTTGTCTACATCGACTCATAGTCATGATTATACAATCAGATTTAAATCATTTAAAAAAGTGACGGTGACCAAATGATGACCGACCCTTAAAAACCATTAAAATTAAAACCCTCTTTTTGACCTCTACTTTAAACGTCGTTCAGCTAATAGTACTGAAAGATTACATGAAATCATTAGAAATCCTCAAGTAGTCTATCTATCAACCTAGTAGGAACCTAAAAAACGGACAATGCTCATCCGTGACTGGACGTCTGTTTTAGTTCGCTTTATGTTTGATGACTGTATCAGTAAGCCTTTAACCTAAACGTCAATTACACAGAATCTGAGATATTTTATCCAAATTAAAAAAGCCATAAAAGTCATTGCTCTTATGGCTTTACTATTTTTCATATATTGAAACTTAGACCTAGCTTTAAGCTAAATAAACTCTTTTAGCTCAGTCAGCTTGTCTAAAACTGCATCAGGCGAGTATCTTAACAGCTGCTGCTCATTTTGTGCACCAGATAGCACACCTAAAACTAGCCCACACCCTGCATTCCTACCTTCTTCAATATCGATACCACTATCCCCTGCTTTTAACACCTGCTGTGAGTTATCAATATTAACCTGTTTCATCGCAAGTGTAATCATATCAGGACCTGGACGGCCATTATCTACATCATCGGCTGTTATTAATACATCTACTTGATTCCCCACAGACCAACCTAAGATAGTCAAAATTTTATTAGCAGTCTTAGCATCATATCCTGTATTTAACACCACATGACGACCACTCGCCTTCAACTGCTCGAACAACTCTGACATGCCTTCAAACTCAGATAAGGTGTCCTTGCTATAAGCAGTTGCAAGATTGACTTTAAAGGCTGCAAACGCCGTATCCGTTAATGATTCAATATCAGCATTAGATAAATCTATCATATTCAAAATATCACGGATGGCATTGCGTTTTTCTTTACCTGCACCGTATTCTAAACATAACTCCAGACTCACTTGCTTATCTGATTTGCCAGTGCTCTTCAATGCTTCATTGATAGCATTACATACGGTCTTATAGACCAGGTTACTTTCATCTACTGTTGTGCCAGCCATATCAAATACACAGAGCTTAATATCAAAAAATTTGTTTTTAATACTGTTTAAACTATCACTATGTGAGCTGCTACTTATTATATTATTATTTGCTATATTCATTACTTTGATTCCAATACCAATTCAATTAACTCTTCGCCAAATGCGAAACCTGTTGATGCCCCTGTACCGCTGGTGACTGCACCGACCACCACACCTTTTTCAGGTGATGCTTTAAATACCACATCATCTGCACTTGGATATACACCCAACCAGTGCTGAGTAATATCCATCTCACCAATATCCATCACCTGCTTAAATTCATTAATGATTAGATCATCGATTCGGGTGTCTCTAAACGGCAGTTCTCTATCACTATAATCATGACTATCGCCGATGATTAGTGATCCATCTTCAGACTGAACCACAATTAGGTGGACACCTGCTTGACACTCTGCACTTTGAATATCGTCAAGTAAGCTTTTTAGTACCGTAGCTTCAGGTAACTGAGCAAATCCATCATAACGGGCAAAGCTTAAATCTGACATGACAGCGGCATTTAATCTAAATGCTTTTTTGGGCATGACTCGCATCATATTTAGCGTGCACATTTTAGCTTTGGTCTTAGCGAACACGTCTGGATATAAGCCAGTAAAGTCCGCTCCGGGGCAGACCACACAGAGCTCAGCGTTAAGGACACCACGACTGGTATGCACTTTTGGTAATTCCACTGAAGTCACCGTAGTATGGTTGTAAAAATCCACACTCTGCGTCTCTTGTAACCAATGAGTCAGCTTAGCGATTGCAGTATTAGATTCTACTCTAAGCTCATGCGGGCTATATAACACCCCTTCTCCCTTGTTCAGATAAGGCGCGGCTTCATTAATTTCAGACTGTGTCAGTAGTCGGCACCCCTCACCCATTTCTGTCTTTAAAAAAGCTTGTGCAACATCTACCGCTTCAGGTCGCTGCATTAACATATGCAGACCGATATGCTCTATCTGAATACCTGCTTTTGGCGCAATCTCGGCCCAAACATTACGAGAGTGCATGGCGCGTTGCCAATGCTCACCTCGACGCTGACCACTAACGGTCACAAATCCAAAATTACGAACAGAAGCATCTTTGTTCTGAGATTGGCGTTCTACAACCGCAACACTCAGCCCCTTTTCAACGGCGGCGTAGGCGCTTGCCAGCCCAACGATACCCCCACCTACGACAACGACATCGTATGTTTTATCAGAAAGTATTTTGCTCATTGTCATACCTGCTCTTCCCATATATCTTTATTAATTAGCCCTCTACTTGCTTAACCTATGAACTAATATAGCTAAGCCTGAATGGTCATTATTTTGATTCAACTAAAATTACTCACCGTGGAAAAAAGCACGGTGCTTATCTAACAGCTCGGCAGTTAATGGCTCTGGATAGGTCTTAGAGTTATCAATCTGATTTTCAGCAGCTACTGTCTCACCGTCATACACAATATTTGGATAAATTTCTAATAAACGTGGGCGAGCTTTAGTGACAATTAACTCAGCCATTTTCATTGCTTTAGGATTGGTTTTCTTTCCTTTATCAATAACAGCAACCGATTCAGTCAATGTGTAATTACCTTCACTAGGATCAACGAAATCAATTGGTAAACCTTTTGCTTTATTAGCGACTGCCTGATGACGTAGACCGAAACCGATAGGCACCTCACCTGCCATTACCTTTTTAAGAGGACCAGAGCCAGATAGCTCTAAATTAGGTCCTGCATTTTCACGAATAGCATTCATGATTTGTTGACCTTCAGTATCGGTGCCATATTCAGCAGCAATGTCTTGTACAAACAACCAACCAGTTGATGAACCATTTGGATCAACCATAGAAATTTGATTTTTATAAATAGGATTCGCTAAGTCTTTGGCACTGGTAGGTACTGGAAGATTATTGGCTTCCATCTCTTTGGTATTGAGTAAGATAGCACCCGTAAAGCTGAGAATCGGTGCATAGTAATTAGGCGTCGCAATCTGTGGGTTTGCTGTAAATGCTAACGCTTTAAACATTGGGTGCTTTGCTTGAGCACTTTCGATATAAAACGAGCTCATTGTCACCATATCAGCTTCAATATTTTTTCCTTCTGCTAATAGTCGCCCCCCAAGCTCACCTGTTCCGAATGATTGAAATATGTATTGACCTTCAAAGCCTGCCTCATCAAGCACCTCTTGAATAACCTCGACTGCCTCTTCATCAGCATTACTATAAATAATCACCTCCTCGCCAGCTGTATCGTCCGAGCTTTGCGACCCACAACCTGCTACTAAAACTCCACAAGTTAATCCCATTACTATCGTTTTGAATAAGTTCATTGTTGTTCCTAATTATTTGAGTGGTTAACGGTTCAATTGGTTTTCGTAGCATCAATGCCTAAACTGTGTTGAAATATCTAAGCGACCGTCGTCACTGTGGTTTTTTTCACTTTTATTTTTGTTGTGCCGTTGATGCTTCTGGTATAAAGGTATCGAACTACTGCGAAGAATATTAATGCCGTGATATTTGTGAGTAGCACCATCAGCGACAAGATAAAGATTTCATCAAAGCGCGCGAAGTGCTGTAGTTCAACAATCTTTGTAGTTAGCACCATCGTCTTTGCACCTGAAATGAATATCACTGCACTGATACTAACCATCGCACTGATAAAAAAGTACGAGGCCACTTCGATAAGCGTAAGTATTGAGTTGGGTACAACAACTCGGCGTAAAGACTGTAGCCATGAGTCTCCCAGTAAAGAGGCTGTAGTCTCCCAACCTAGATTCATTTTTGATAGTGCGTTTTTGCTCATGAGATAAGGTGTCGAGAAGTAATGAATGATATTGCTAATCACAATAATGAAGATGGTGTTCGATATCGATGACCCTGAAAAAACCATCAGGTAAGCAATACCAATAACCATACCTGGCACTGTATTGGTTACTAATGCTGAGCTTTCTATCGTCAGCTTTCCTATCTTGAATAGCCCTGAACGCTCGTATATCAACGCGGCAACATAGGTAATAATAGTGCCAAAAACAGCCGTTAAGGTCGCGACAATAAGTGAGTTTTTATAAACTCGCATTAGGTTCGAGGACTCGATCACCTTAGTAAATGCGTCTGTACTAAACGCCATCTCGTAAGGCCATGTCTTAATCCATGGAATGATGAAGATCACAGCAAATACAAATAGCAGTGAAATTAAAATGCCGCTGGACAACACACCCAGAATCCTGTCTTTGACTTTAGAAGTGGGCAAGTCAAAATGCTCTACTGAGTCATACCTGACATTAAATCGAGCCACATACCAAAGCAGTAGAATGCTCAAAACAGAGGGGATTAGCATAAACAAAGCAACCACAGAGCCCTTTTCAAACGAGGGAGATGCACCCAGTATTTGGGTATAAAGCTCAGTGGCGATAACCTTGTACTGACCACCAATAGAGGCTGGAATACCAAAGTCAGTAAAGGCCAAAAAGAAGCATTGAATGATAGCGGCTGCAAAAGTACCAATTAAGGGACGAATAACCGTCATATCTATCTGGCGTAAGCGTGAATCGCCCATCAGTTCTGATACGATTACGAACTTCTTATCCAAATACTGAAAGGTATTGTTAAGCAGTAAAAAGGCTATTGGCAAGGTATAGATGGTGTAGCCAAGCCACATACCATAGAAACCATATATATCTTCAAACAACTGAAAGCCAATCATCTTAGTGAGCAGACCTTGCTTACCAAAGGTGTAAATAATGGCAAATCCATAAGTCACTGTTGGCAATAGCATAGGGAACAGTGATGCAAGCTTAATGGTTTGTTTAAAACCCTTTGGTAAGTTAGTCCAGTGCACCGTATAGGCAAGAATAAATGCCAAAAAGGTGGCACTCATCGCACTAACAATGGCGACAAAAAAACTATTTAACATCACTTGTCTGAAGTCATTACTGCTGATGATATCGACGTAATGGCTGAGACCTAATCCATCAGCCACATTAAATGACAGCACCAACATTTTACCCAAAGGCACAAACATAAAGACGAGAAATAGCGCACCAATGAAAAGCCACGAAGCTTTCATTAGCGGTGAGTTATTAAGTTTCATAATGACCTACGCGCGAAATAAGTAAGTTTTGAGAGACCAGCGTTGGCCTAGTGCGATTAACCTTTGGAGGTGTCTTTAGTTGATTTAGTAGCTGTGCGCTGGATTATGGAATTGATATCTTCAGTGACTGAGCTGCCATCTAGCACAGGTCTCATTTGAGTGTATTTTTCTAAAGGGTCAGTTGGCGCATTGTCCGCTTCAAATAGGCTCAAGATATTACGGCGTTTGATATTTAGCTGGTTCAAGATAAAGCTTTTAACAAAGTCATTGGCAGGATTTTGGATGATTTCTGATGGCTTAGCATATTGAGCTACTTTGCCGTCTGATAACAACAAAATGCGATCAGAGAGTGTCATTGCTTCTTCAGGATCATGTGTCACAATCAAAGTGGTTAGCTCATAACGCTCTGCAATCTCGCGAATACGTGTCTTAATGGTCTCTTTAATAACCCCGTCTAAGGCAGATAAAGGCTCATCTAATAATAAAATCTTAGGCTTCATCACTAAAGTACGTGCTAATGCAACACGCTGCTTCTGCCCACCAGAGAGCTGGCTGATTCGCTTGTTCAAATGCGGCTTAATCTCCAAAAGGTCAACTAGCTCATCAACCTCCGCTTGTGTGCTGACGTTAGGTCTATTACGTAGCCCATATTCAATATTCTGCTTTACATTCAAGTTAGGAAACAACGCATAGTCTTGGAATACAATATTGAAACCTCTGTGCTTCATAGGCACACGTGTGATGTCTTCCTTATCATAGGCAAGTCGACCAGAACTAATATCGGTTAGACCTAAAATAATATGTAGCAACGTGGTTTTCCCACAGCCAGATGGGCCCAATATTGAAACAATCTCACCCTTATTCATTTTTAGGGAGATATCCTCAAAAATAACTTTGCCATCATACTTCTTAGTCACATTTCTTAGTTCTAACATAATTCAAGCCCAAACTTATATTTTGGCATTAGCAGTGAGTGATAGCTCAAGCAAATACATTTAGGTAAATTGTTCAATGCTTTAATCGTTTACACGTAACTAATATAAGAGATGAGTATGACAATTTGGTGTCATATATAAGGTTAGCTTATATATTTAATCATTCAGTCTTATTCATCGTGTATAACTTCTCGTACTTCCCAGAGATATGCCTGACAATCTCTGAAACCGATACGAAAAACGGCGGTCATATGACGAAGAAACCTTACACCTATAATCAGCTAAACATCTTAAACTCTGTGCTTGAGGAAGGTAATTACACGCAGGCGGCTAAACGTTTGGGTGTGTCTCAACCTGCCATTAGCCAAGCATTATCTACGCTTGAAAACAATCTTGGGTTTAAGCTATTTATGCAGCGTGGCAGGCACTTTGTGCCAACAGATTACTGCTTAGAGCTTGGAACGTTAACGAGTAAAGTGCAAGCAGTTGAAGACGAACTAGATCAGCTGATTCAAAGAAGTAAAGTTTTTGAATCAGCTATATTGAAGGTAGGTCTATGCAGCCCGCTGCCGGGCACTGAAATTATTAAGCAGTTTAGTAAACGCTATCCCAAGCTACAGACTGAAATCTATTTTGGTAATTTCCATGAAACGTTTAGTAGAGTGGTTAACGGTCAGGTAGATGTTGGTATTCTTGCAAATGTTCCAAAAAGTGCCAAGTTACAGTTTAAGAAATGTGCTACCCAAAGGCTTGTTGCTTTGTGCTCACCGAACCATCCTTTTGCATCAAGAGAATCTATAAGCTTAACTGAATTAGCGACCGAAACCGTTATATTCCGCACGCACGGCTCTACCACTCAAAAACTTATAAATGAGGCACTAGCAAAAATTAATTTAGAGATAACCCCTACGTATATCGTAAACACCCAAGAAAGTGTTTACGATGCGGTTTACCAGAACTTAGGTGTCGGATTTGCATGGAGCGAAAGCGCAATCAGAAAAGGTGGTTTTGTGAAGGTGCCCATTGCGGAGCTACCTTCAGACTATGATGAGGTGGTCTTTTCACTCAAAAATGTAAACAATTTAGTGGTGACTGCTTTGATGAACTCTTTAGATACCTCTGGTTAGACTAGGTCAAAAGAGTATTTTAGTGTTTTAATATACACGCATCTTGCGAATTGGGTTTTTTGCATCAAATACATTTATTATAATTGCTCTCTTGGGAACAGTGAATGTGGTTGTGGAGTAAGTGTTTATTTCATTTGAGTACCTATCACTCTTGTTTTTACCTGTATGATTAGTGATAAGCAATAAAGGATTATTGCTAAGGCTAAAAAATAAAAGTCAGAGGTAAAAACAAGCTTTCTTGAAGCACGCCATCAGAACCAATGCCACCGTAAAACAAGCTTTCCATCAGTCCAGAAAGCGTAGCGAGGGCTAGCATAATTGAGCCACTAATAAATAATTTAGACGTCATAAAAGCTCCGTTAGATGAGAATTAGCAATAATAATTTATTTTTATTCGAAAATTATTGCAGTATTATCGGTGGCGTATGGTCGCTATGAGATTGCTATTATATTATCAATAGTTGGTTTTTTAATCTTACAGTTCTCAAAACCTTTTAAACCAAAATCTTAATGATGCCACTCTTAGTCATTAGAATAGAGAATCAAACCGCCATTTTAACAAGAACTTCATACTTACTTTGCTTTGGACAAAGTTGTTAGTGGTTGAGCTCCTTTGAACCTTAGCAAGCGTAAAGCATTGAGAGTCACTAGTACCGTTGCACCAGTGTCCGCTATCACAGCAATCCATAGTCCGGTAATACCTAGTAAAGTAGTGATTAGAAACACGGCCTTTAGTCCTAGAGCAAAAATTACATTTTGATGTATGTTGGCCATGGTTGCACGCGATAAGGCAATGAGATGAGCAACATCTGTAACACGACTTTTTAATAATGCTATATCGGCTGTTTCGATAGCGACATCCGTGCCGCCACCCATGGCGATGCCCACATCTGCGGTTGCTAGTGCTGGCGCATCGTTAATACCATCACCAATCATTGCTATCTTGCTATTATCCTTCATCTCATTGAGCAAACGTAGCTTATCTTCGGGCAATAGCTCAGCTTGCCATTCTATCTCTAAATGACTAGCAAGTGCCTGAGCGGTCAGACGGTTGTCACCTGTAAGCATCACAGAGCGCACACCCATCGCTTTGAGCTGTGCCACTCCTGCCTGAGCATCATCTCGCAACTCATCTCGTAATGCTATCAATCCAAGCACTTCACTACTTTGCTCATCATACAAAACTGAGACAGTCTTGCCTTCCTTTTGCAATACTTCAATGTCTGCCTGTTGGGCCATTGACATCAAGCTTTTTTTAGTTGCATAGACAGGTGATCCAATGGCTAAAGGGTGCCCGGCTACCGTTGCATGTACTGCTTTTCCCGCAGTAGCATAGGCATTTGAAGCTATCGGTATAGAGATATTAGCGGCTTTGGCATGATCAATGATCGCTTTTGCCAGTGGATGACTAGAGGCGGACTCGACACTAGCAAACAGCGCTAGTATCTCATTCTGACCTTCAGGCCCTATATGCTCTTGTACTGATTGCTTCTGTGTAAAGGCTATCACATCGGTCACCTGTGGCTTGCCTTTAGTCAACGTACCTGTCTTGTCAAAAGCCACGACATTCACGCGACCAATGGTTTCTAAAGCGCTGCCCCTTTTGATAAGTAAGCCGTGGCGTGTACCGACAGCCAATCCTGATGCAATGGCAGCTGGAGTAGATAGTACAAGCGCGCAAGGACAGGCGATTAGCAACAGTGCAAAACCACGATATAACCAAGTCGCCCATTCTCCTCCCATCGCTAGCGGCGGCACAACAATAACCAGTGCAGCGATAGCCATCACCGCTGGGGTATAATAACGACTAAATTTTTCAATGAAACGAGCCGTAGGGGCTTTAGAGGTTTGCGCTTGCTCTACCAAATTGATAATGCGTGCAATGGTGTTGTCAGCAGCTGTCTTTTGTACACGGATTTGCAGCGCCCCATCCATATTGATTGATCCTGCAAATACTGCATCGCCCATGTCTTTAGCAACGGGTATGGATTCGCCAGTGACAGGTGAGTCATCAAGACTAGAGCTACCTTGAACAATGACACCATCAGCAGATACTTTATCGCCAGGACGTACCAATACCAGATCATCGATCTGCAACGAAGCTGCAGGAACGTCACGCTGTCCGCCTTGTGCATCAAGCAAAATCGCATTCTTTGGCACCAATGATGCCAATGCCCTGATACCAGCACGGGCACGATCTGCTGCCACACCTTCTAACAATTCACCGACAGAGAACAAAAAGACAACCGCCGCCGCCTCTTCAGCCTCACCAATGACAAGCGCACCAATTGCCGCGATAGACATCAGCATTTCAATTGAAAACGGGGTGCCTGTCATTGCCAAGGTCATAGATTTTCGAGTGAAGGGGAAAACACCCACAATGACAGCAATAGCAAATGCCCACATGCCATAATCAGGAAAAACTAGTGCCAACGCGTAGGCGACACTCATCAAGATACCGAGACTAACGACTTGCTTACCTTTTCTGGTTTGCCACCAATACTGTTGCTGCGTCTTCAATTGATTATCACTAATGCTGTCTGCTGCGTTTGCTTGATCAGTAGTGGCAGATATGCCAAAACCCAGACGCTTGATGGTCTTTTCAATATCGCTGCACTGAGTATCTGAATCAGGGGCAAGCGATAGCTCTAACTTTTCAGTCGCAAAATTAAGCTGTATGTCAGAGACACCAGGCATACGTTCTAATGCAGTTTCAATCTTTCTGACGCAACTGGCACAGTCCATACCTTCAATACGATATTGCATAATAAATTGCCTCATTATAAGAATTCATTTAATAACGCTATTTTGAACCCTCTAGTGGCTTCAGGGTCAAGGCTATTTATATGCAATTGTATAAACTTGATTTCCTTAGGGTTAAACCTTATAGTTACTTTAATGATTTCAGTTTTGAAATGACTTTGAGATAACCATGCTAATAAAAATTGGAGAGCTCGCTAAGCGTACAGGCGCTACAGTAGAAACCATTCGCTATTATGAAAAAGAAAAGCTATTACCAGAGCCTGCGCGTAGTGAAGGGAATTATCGCTTATATCGCGAAAGTCATATCGAGCGTCTACAGTTCGTTCTGCACTGTCGTACACTAGATATGACGTTGGATGAAGTACGGACTTTACTTAAGTACTGGGAAGAACCTAGCAGAGATTGCGCTGATGTCGATACCTTGTTGGATGAACATATTCACGCTGTGGAAACACGTATAGAAGAGCTAAAGCAGTTGAAAAAACACCTAAGTGTTTTGCGGCAGAAATGCGTCAGTAGCGCACCAGCAAAGTCATGTGGCATATTGAATGCACTTGCTGATCATTCTTGTCATAAAAATTCGCCATATGGCTCACATTAAATACTATCCGAATAGATGCAAATAATTAATACTTATTCATCGCTATAGATAGCACCTCTGCTATCTGATAATTCCTGTACCGCAATTTCACTTTATTCTGTTTAAGCGCATTCTAATGACTTGATTAACTAGACTCTGATGATTTGGCCTCTTCGAAAAAGGCAAACCATAAACGCCTACCCTCCTCATTAATACGCCGCACCGTCTCAAAATACTTTTGCCGTGCTTCCTCATCTACTAAGGGAGCAGGAAGCAGAGGATCGAAAACAACACTGCGAATACCTGCATCTCCAAGGATGAATATTTCTCGCAGCGCCACATGGGACGGCAAGTCAGCCAAACCACTTAACCAGTCGGTGAGCTGCTGCGACTTTTCTTTATAATGCTTTTCAAGATGCATGTCTGACCAGAGTGCTCGTGCTTTTTTCTGCCTAACCTCATCAAAATCATTGGCTTTAAAAACCGCGGCTTCCTCTTCTAACCCCAAGTCCAATAGACGCTTACGGACGACATCAATACCACCTAATAAATTATTAGGACGCAGATAAAGCCCTTTATCTAGTTCACGAAACCCCAATAATGACAAAGCGCGATCACGAGCACGCAGCGCTTTACGGTCACTGCGAGGTAATCCACCGGTCGCTACCGCTATCCATGAGCCATCGGATTTTATCGTTCTTTTATCCGCTGTTTGCCATAAGGCCACATCGGCGCCTAATTTTTGAGCTTTCGGTCCAAGTTTGTAGATGGCAGGACCAATCGACTCAGCAAGATCCGCTTGGATCAAACGAGCAAGCGTCACACGTATACTATTTTCTGTCATACCAAAGATAGAGCCTGCCAGCACCGCTTCGGAGGCACTAAGTGTGTTTGCCTCTGCCACCATAAGTAAGCGTAAAAGCAATAAACGAGGCGTTGGTTTGTTCATATTACACCTATTGACGTAATTATTTTTTTTATGTAATACTGGTCGTGTAAGTTACTGAACTACTGTAACTTAGGGAATGACATACAAAATCAAGGAAGACAATCATCATGTCAATTGTAAATCAATTTAAGACCCACGAGGTGCAGAATCAACCCTTTGCCTTAGCCAATTATAATGCATGGGAAACAGATACAGCGCTCAAAGAAGCTGTAGCACGAGAGGGCGCTGCTTGGGCAGCAAGTCACTTGAAAGAATTTGGAGCACTGACTGGTGGAGAGCTGATCACCAGCGGGTTCTTGGCCAATGAAAACAAGCCTAAATTGCGCAGCTTTGATACCTATGGTCGGCGTATAGATGAAGTAGAGTTTCATCCGGCTTACCATGATCTGATGCATGCAGGAATGAAATACGGCATGAGCAATTTTGCTTGGCGCAATGAAGAGCGTGATAGTGCTCACGTGGCTCGGGCGGCAGTCATGTATCTCGGCTCACAGCCTGAGGCTGGGTTTGGTTGCCCTATGTCTATGAGCTATGCTGCTATCCCTGCCCTACGTCATTCGCCTGTACTGGCTGAAAAATGGCTGCCCAAGCTATTATCTGAACACTATGATCCGCGCAGCTTGCCCATGGAAGAAAAACTAGGCTGTACGATGGGCATGGGCATGACAGAAAAACAAGGTGGATCAGATTTACGTCGCAATACGACTAGGGCTATACGACAAGAAGATGGCTCTTATGAAATCATTGGGCATAAATGGTTTTTCTCAGCGCCAATGTGCGATGCTCATCTCGTCTTGGCCCAATCTGACAGTGGTCCTAGTTGCTTTTTAGTACCACGTTTCCGGCCTGATGGGACACGCAATGCAGTACAAATTCAACGCTTAAAAGACAAATTAGGAGATTGGGCAAACGCTTCCTCCGAGGTAGAGTTTCAAGGTGCATTTGGTGAGCTAGTAGGCATTGAAGGTCGCGGTATCCCTACTATTATCGAGATGGTCGCGTTAACCCGACTTGACTGTATGATTGGCTCCTCAGCTCAAATGCGCCAAGCTATCGTTCAAGCGATTCATCACACCAGTCAGCGTGAGGCCTTTGGTAAATTATTAGTCAACCAACCTATTATGCGTAATGTGTTGGCAGACTTAGCCTTAGAGTCAGAAGCGGCTTTGGCCCTAACAATGCGAATTGCGCGCGCTGTTGATAGGATAGAAACAGACCTTCATGAAGCCGCGCTTGCTCGTATTGCTACTGCGATTGGAAAGTATTGGATATGCAAACGCGCGCCCGTTTTTATTAATGAGGCACAAGAATGTTTGGGCGGTAATGGCTATGTCGAAGAGACTATTATGCCGCGTCTGTACAGGCAAGCGCCGCTAAACTCAATCTGGGAAGGCAGTGGCAATGTGCAATGTCTAGATGTGCTGCGTGCCTTAAAAAAAGAACCAGAAACTCAGCAAGCTTTATTTAAGGAATTGCAGCAGGCAGTAGGGAAAAATGCTGATTATGATGCAGAGTTAAACCTGCTGATAGAGCGATTTGAGGACACGCAAACCTTGGAGTTCCGTAGTCGCTATGTGATTGAGCGCCTAGCATTGATGCTACAGGCTTCGATACTACTGCAGACTGAACATACGGAGATCGCTCAGGCATTCTGTCGTTCTAGGATTGGGAATGAGCATGGACTGGCCTTTGGTACACTAAGTCCTGATGCTCCCGTGGATTTATTGATCGAACGGGCGGCTGGCGCGACCAAAGCAGTTCTGTAGGTATCTTTATATGTGTTAAATAGTCTTCTGCTACTGATTGGTGTCGCAGCAGAGGCTTTTGCCCTTTATCTCAGTCACTTTCTTCTCAGCCATAACTGGCTAAATAACAGTCACATAAAATCCTAAAAAAAGGCGCTTCTGAATTATAGAAACGCCTTACCAAATAGCCGTTCAAATATTAAATCTCTTAAATAAGCTCATCGTTACGCAGAGTGAGAACCTCATAGCCGTCAGAAGTAACCGCAATCGTATGCTCCCACTGAGCAGATAGCTTTTTATCATTGGTGATTACAGTCCAGCCATCTCTTTTGACTTTAACTTTGGCTTTACCTTGATTGACCATCGGTTCAATGGTAAATGTCATACCTTCTTGTAGGACTAGACCTTTTCCTTGATGTCCGTAGTGTAGCACTTGCGGTCCCTCATGCATTTCGCGTCCAATACCGTGGCCGCAATACTCTCGCACTACAGAGTAGCCGTGCTGCTCAGCGTAACTTTGGATGGCATGACCAACATCACCCAGCGTTGCTCCAGGTTTCACCACTCGTATTCCTTCCCACATGGCTTCATAGGTCTGATCAACCAAGCGTTTTGCAAGTGGTGCCACCTCACCTATCAGATACATTTTGCTAGAATCAGCGATAAAACCCCCTTGTTCTAGGGTAATATCCACATTCACAATATCACCTGATTTGAGTATTTTCTGCTCTGAAGGAATGCCATGACATACCACGTTATTCACCGAGGTATTTAATGCATATTGGTAACCATACTGACCCTTACTGGCTGGACGTGCACCTAACTGATCGACAATATAGTGCTCAGCAAGGTTATTGATGTCCATCGTAGAAGTACCAACTGTAATTTTCTCATCAAGATAATCAAAGACAGAGGCGAGAAGTCTTCCAGACTCACGCATGATTTCCAATTCTGCTGCGCTTTTAAGTATGACCTTATCCATCTATAAGGTTCCTTATATTGACATCAGCCTGTCTCATTTGCTCATTGATAATTTGGTTGTAAGACATATTTGGGTTGGCTTCAGCGAGCATACCTATCTTCATCCAATATTCAGCTTGTGCGTTGATGGAGCGCACCATGACGGCACTTGCTTTACGAATATCTTCATGCAGTTCATCATCAATTTTCACAATACCCATAAAAACACCTTAATATACGAAACGTATATGAATCGTATATCTATTTTTGTATGGTTGCAAGGCATAATATATCGCTTGAACTCGATTTCCTTATATCGAAATTATGTGAATTCAACTATGGCTTGAGACTGATAGCAAAAAACCACCTATTAAGGTGTTTCTTGCTCAGATGTGGTGACGTAGTGTAGCCAACTTTTAGAAAGTTCTATTTAAAAAATCATATGAGCACACACCGCAATGATTGGTAATGAGATGATGGTTCTCAATAGAAAAATCACTAATAGCTGAAAAAAGCTTACTGGAATTTTTGTCCCTAAAATCAATCCGCCTACTTCTGACATATAGATCAATTGAGACACTGACAAGCAAGCGATGACAAATCGCGTTAACTCTGACTCTATTGAAGAACCGATAATAGCCGGTAAGAACATATCTGCAAAACCTACCATAATCGTTTTTGACATTTCTGCAGCAAAAGGTATGTTCAATAACTCTAAGAATGGAATAAACGGCATACCTAAATAATCAAATATAGGTGTTTCTTCTGCAACGATTAAACCCATAGTGCCGATTGCCATAACGACAGGCAATATCCCAATCCACATATCCAAAATATTTTTTAGACCATCTCTTAAGAAAGTAAGAAAACTTGGACTCTTATCTGCTTTTTGAACGGCTTTATGTAAACTATGGGTAAATAATGTTTTCCCTTCGGGAATGGTTTCATGATCTCTATCACTGTTTTCGATAGTATAAGTATCTTCAATTCTAGATAAAGGCAATAACCTTGGGACTATTAGCGCACAAACAATGCCGCATAGAGCAACGACGCCAATCATATTAATAAAGTAGCTCTCAAGCTTAACCTGAGAGATGACAACCAAACAGAATGTAATCGACACTGCTGAAAAGCTTGTAGCGATAATTGCCGCTTCTTTTTTGGTATAGAACCCACCTTCCAATTGTTTATCGGTTAATAACACACCGATAGTGCCATCGCCCAACCATGACGTTAAACAATCTACAGATGACCTACCTGGTAAGCCAAATAAAGGTCTCATCACTTTGCTTAGTAGAACTCCAAAAAATTCTAATAAGCCAAAATCAAGCAATAACGGTAGCAGCAATCCAGCCAAGAAAAACACGATAAAAAGTATTGGCATTAACTCATATAATATTAAGCCGCCAATATTGTCTGAATATATTGCTTCAAACCCAAATTTAAAATAGGTCACGACAACAAAGAACGCACCAAGCATCCTAATAACAAGCCAAGGCGTTGTAACGTTTAATAAGTTATTCAAAAACGCATTATTCAGAATAAATGCAGGTTTCATGATTTTAGTATATAAGGTACAACACAAGGTAATCATGATTGAGGTGACAACCAATAACGGCAAAAGGTCACCGATATAACCCTGTATGTAATCCTTCAATACAGATATAGGAATGGTAAATCCTTCTGCATAGGTGACAAACTTACCATCCACATAGGGAATTGGAAATACGAAAAGCATCAAACCTATAATAGAGGGGATAAAGAACTTCAAAAACTGTCTGATATTGATACCGCTAATATCTCGACTTGCAGCGCTGGCTTTAATAATGTCCATATTATTTTTACTCGCAGTCCCTTTTTAACCAACCTAAAGAAGGTTTTAACAACCCCCTTTAGGCTAGATTCTGTTACTCATTTTAAATATTTAATGCTAATAGTTACTCAAAAGTGTGTGGGTCACTTTTTCTAAAATCTTAAATATTCTGGTCGAGTCATCTTTTGAGTTGTTGTACAAAGGATTTATCTCTGCCATTTCCCAGCAGCATACCTTCTTATTCTTAATTAACTCTATGTTAAGTTGCATCGCTTGTTCGTATGACAGACCATTCATTGCAGGCGTACCGGTTCCTGGCACATATAAAGGATCGACACTATCAACATCAAACGACACATAGATATGATCGCAATATTCTAGTTTTTTGAAGATTTCCTCTACGGTAGAACTGATGCCTTTTTGGGTTATCTCAGCCACGCTATATAAAGGGATTTTATGTCTTCTAATTAGATCCATCTCTTCTTCTTGATAGTCTCTAACGGCACAAAACACCACGTTTTCTGGCTTAATTGATGGCTCGCTCGATGCCATAAACTTCAACTTTTCCCAATACTCTTTTTCTTTTTCAGAAAGCTCGTTACGCTGACATTCCAAATTATCAATGGCACAAGCCATCGCCAAAGGCATGCCATGCATATTTCCTGATCCACTGGTATATGGTGAGTGAAAGTCAGCGTGTGCGTCTATATAAACCACGCCGATTTCAGCATCAGGATGTGCCATTTTTAGACCGTGCATGGTGCCTGCGCAGCTAGAATGATCGCCTGCGATAACAATCGGAAACTGATTCTCATTTCTTATATCTTTGATTTTATGAGCCAATTTAGAAATAACAGGCTCAATGACATCGGCGTATTTTGCATGCTTAAATGGCGACTCTTCTTCATGTATATATTCATTTTTTATACTATCAAGTTGCAATTTTTCATAGTAGTCTGCGTTCATTTCTTTTGATGACGCGCGCAATGCATCGATTCCTAGTGACGCGCCTTTTTTATGCCCTGCGACATCTGAATACACTTCTACTATTCGCACGTTTTTCATTAAATCATTCATTATTTTGTCTCTATTAAATAAAACAATTTTTTCATCATTTGAGTCCAAATCTGGCATTGAACTTCTATTTTCTATATTCAAATGACTTATGATGCGGCCATCGCTTCATCCGTCTCTAGGCTAAAATCTTTGCTATGAGCTTTGACTACCGAATAGAGGTTTTTAGGGTCTTGTTGCTGAGGAATCAAGTCAAGCAGCTCATATGCATCCTGCTTTTTGATCAAATCACGCAAAAATACCAAAGCCGTAAAGTCTTCTGAGGCAAAACCAACACCATCAAATACAACCAAGTTATTTTCGTTGGTGCGTACTTCTTTTTCACCGTTGACGATGCGGTGAAACTCTGTCACAGGGAAATCTTGAGAGAGCTGTTGAATATCGCCTTCAATACGGGTTTGTGGTTCAAACTCTACAATGACATGATCGGCTCTTAACAAAATGTTGGCATCTAGCTCGGTTTTACCAGGACAGTCACCGCCAATGGCGTTGATATAAACGCCTTTTTTGACCATATCATCACGAAGAATGGTGGCGTTTTTCTTATCTGCGGTACAGGTAGTGATGATATCTGCACCTTCAACCGCCTCTTCTACCGTTTTGCAAATAGTAATCTCTAGACCTGAATCGGCAAGGTTATGCGCTACTTTTTCAGATGCGGCTGGGTCGACATCATATAAACGCACTTTTGAGATACCTACGACTGCCTTCATACCCATTGCTTGGAACTCACCCTGAGCACCATTACCGATGAGCGCTAAAGTCTGGGCGTTTTTAGGCGCACAATGTTTGGCAACCAGTGCTGAAGTCGCTGCCGTGCGTAAGGCCGTTAAAATACACATTTCTGTTAATAAAATCGGATAGCCTGTATCGACATCAGACAATAAGCCAAAAGCGGCTACCGTCTGCAAATCGCGCTTGGTGTTGATCGGATGGCCATTGACATATTTGCACGCAAACATTTCACCATCGCTGACAGGCATCAACTCTATGACACCGTCTTTGGAATGAGAAGCAAAACGACTGGATTTTTCAAAACTATCCCAACGAGAAAAATCTTGTTCTAAAGCATCTACCAATTCTTTTATGGTCTGTTCTATACCATAATTACTAATGATTTCAGCCATCGCCTGTACGCTAACAAATGGCACACCCTGCTTCTGTGATACGATAAATTTAGACATTAATTTTACTCCATTCCTTGAATATTATTTGTTTAACCGACAATTAATATGCTACCAATTATAATTGTCAGTTAAAATGTTAATAATTTACCAAATATGGACATTTTTTTGACACATTGTTAGGTGCTACTTAGCATAATGTCAAAATCTAATGAAGGAAGCATTTTTATGGCGTATTACACTTATGACTCTTTAGATAGCGAACTGATATCTGAACTTCGACAAGATGGTCGAGCAACCATCTCCAACCTTGCTAAAAAACTCAAAGTCTCTCGTGCCACTGTCCAAAACAGATTGGATAGACTGATTCACAACGGTGCTATTTTAGGATTTACGATTCGAGTGCATGAGGCACTAGATAAAGAAACAGTTAAAGCGATGATGATGATTGAAGTAACAGGAAAATCTACTTCACAAGTGATTAGGAAACTACGGGGTATCCCTCAATTGATTAAGCTACATACAACCAATGGTGCATGGGACTTGGTAGGAGAGATACATACCACAAGCTTGAGGGAATTTGATGAAGTGCTGCGTCAAGTCAGAGAAATTGATGGTATTTTGAATAGTGAAACAAGTGTTTTGCTTTCGAGTTTGTAGTGTGACCTTATCCAAAGAAATATGTTCAGTACAGTCTAAGAATGCAACGCCCTATTTGGACTGTGATCTAGTGATATCAATGTTGTTGATTCATTAAAATAGTCACATTTACCATCAGCACTGAGTCTGCTTATACTTCCCAAATGTAGAAAGCCCCAATCTCAAGATTGGGGCTTTCTTAGTGCTTATAGTATAAAGGCTGTAGCGGAAAACCTTTAGTTTCAGAGATCTTTAATCAAAAATGGTTATTAAGCGTCATCATGGTTCACTTAATAACCCAGTCGAAAGCAGCTACCCTTCCACATGGTTGAATGACTTGTTTCTTATAAAATCTGACAAGCCTCATCAAAGTCCAATCTTGGAAGACGGCTATACAATTGATCTTCTTGGCCATAACCTATATTAATGAGTAGATTTGAAGTCCATTTGCTATCTTTAAGAAAGGTGTCATCCACTAATTCATTATTAAACCCAGACATTGGGCCTGTGTCCAAACCCAAGGCTCTACAAGCCAAAATCAGATAAGCGGCTTGCATAGAACTGTTTCTAAATGCTGTTTCTTTTATGAGTTCAGGGCTAGAGTTAAACCATGATCTGGCATCAGTATGTGGGAATAATTTGGGAAGTTGTTCATAAAACTCTTCATCATAAGCGACAATCACTGTGACAGGTGCTGTCATTGTTTTTTCGATATTACCTGATGATAGGGCTGGCTCTAATTTCGCTTTAGCGTCATCAGATTTAAGAAATACAAACCGCGCCGGTGAACAGTTGGCCGAGGTAGGTGCCATTTTAACTAAATGGTAGATTTCTTCAAGTAGTGCATCTGGTACGTCTTTTTTTTGCCAAGCATTAAAGGATCTGGCCTTACCAAACAGTTGGTCAAGACCTTCTGAGGTTAACGATAGGGAATCAGTCATAGTACGTCCTAATTGATATTAATTTTTGGATAAGAATTGAAGGATTTTGCTATTGGTTGAGCAGGTTTCTGTGATTGTACTGGCATGGCCACCTGTTACCATCAACTCAAATTGAGCATTTTGTATATTATCGGCTAAAGCCAGACCGCGTTGCCATGGCACCAAAACATCATCAAGATTGCTTAAAACTAGTGTTTTGTTTTTGATATGCTTGGCATTTATCAGGGGTTGATAAGCCTGCAAGGCTTTTAGTCTCGTTGAGACGTTCTCGACTGGCGCAAAGTGAGCGATGGCTTTATTTTCTTTTTGCGTGAGTGTATCTATGTTGTCTGAGATCCAGATCGGTGGGTATAAAAATATCGCTTGGGCACGTACAAATGCCTCTACCCCTGTGTCTTGTAGCAAACTGGTTCGCATGCTAAAACATTTAATAGTGTGAGGATCTAGGCTTTCCCATCCATTTAAGATGACCAGTTTATCTAACAATTCTGGCGCTTTATAAGCGACTTCCATACCGATAAATCCGCCAAGTGCGTGACCGACGAAATGACAGTTAGACAGCTCTTCTTGTTTTAAAATTTTGATTAATTGTTCTGCTAAATCTTGCATAGAATAGTTATCAGGTAAGAGAGCACTATCAGGCGATACCCCCTCTTGTTCGTAGCAAATCACATTGTAATGCTCGGTAAAACACTCAATTTGAGGTAACCAAAAATCAGCATGCCCGCCTAAACCTGAACTAAATACGATCGTTTCTGTCGTGTCGTTCTTACAAGGATATTTTTTAACTAACATAGGGTTTCATCCAATTTCAGTAAAATTCAAATTGCGGTAAAAGTATCTAATAGCTTATAAAATCAAGTTAAATCAATTCAACGGTACGCTCATCGCTTTCATCATATTCATACGCTACGGTTTCTTCGAAGTTTTCGACTTCGCTTTCACCTTTGCTTTCGATGGCCTCTTGAGACTTGATATATTTAATTAACGCGTCTATGGTGCCGACCTTTAGCTTATGAGTATCAGCGAATTTCATCAGATCATTTCTACGAGCCATTTCACCATCTTGGTTAATAATTTCTACAATAACCGCAGCAGGTTCTAAACCAGCCAGCTTCGTTAAATCGCAACCTGCCTCAGTATGCCCAGCCCGTTCTAAGACACCGCCGTCCTTAGCTACTAATGGAAAAATATGACCTGGGGTTACGACGTCATCAAAGGTAACGTCTTGAGACACGGCAGTTCTAATGGTCTGAGCTCTGTCTGCCGTTGATATACCTGTACTTACGCCTTTTGCTGCATCAATGGAAACGGTGAAATTTGTACTATAAGGTGCTTGGTTGTCTTTGCACATGAGAGGTAGTTTTAATTTTTTGCAACGCTCGGCGGTCAAGGTCAAACAAACCAAACCTCTGGCATGGGTGATCATAAAATTGATATCATCAGGTTTGGCCAAACTGGCTGCCATAATCAGGTCACCTTCATTTTCCCGATCCTCATCATCCATGATTATGACCATCTTGCCTGCTTTAATATCTTCAATGATTTCTGGTATTGTATTGATATTCATAAAATCCACCATTTGCATTTATATTTGCTTTTGTATGTTGTTATGTAGAGCCTATTGTCAATTAATCACACGCTCTACATAACGTCCTACGTTTGATACGGCCGTATAGCTACTTCATAGAAATAGTAGTATTTACGCCTTCACTAGCATCTTCATCAAACCAACGTGATATCACGGTTTTAGTCTGTGTATAAAACTGCACCGCTTGCTTACCATACGGACCTAAGTCACCGAGCTTACTGGCTCTAGACCCTGTAAACGAAAACATCGGTAGCGGTACTGGAATTGGCAAGTTAATACCGACTTGTCCAACATCGATATCTTGTTGGAACTTGTGTGCATGGGCGCCAGACTGGGTGAAAATTGCAGTGCCATTACCATTTGGATTGGTATTGATAATCTCAATGGCTTCCTCAAGCGTGTCGGCATACATAATGCATAAGACAGGACCAAAGATCTCTTCGGTATAGCAGCTCATATCAGCTGTTACGTGATCTAAGATGGTTGGGCCAACAAAGTTACCTTCTTCGTAACCTGCTACCTGACAACCACGGCCATCTAGTCTGAGGGTTGCGCCTTCATCGACTCCCGCTTGGATTAAGCGCTCAACACGGGCTTTGGCTTGCTTAGATATTAGCGGACCTAAATCTTTATCATCCTTGCCAGCAGACACTACTAGCTGTGCTGATTTTTCTACAATCTCATCAACCCACTGTTTAGACTCTCCAACCAATACCACGACAGACAGTGCCATGCATCGCTGCCCTGCTGCACCAAATGCCGCCCCTGCTAACTGATTCAGACTTTGTTCTTTATTGGCATCAGGCATGATAACGGCATGGTTTTTCGCACCCATCATACATTGCACACGTTTGCCAGCCTGACCGGCTCGATCATAGACATGCTTACCAACTGCTGTTGAACCAACGAAAGATATCGCTTTTATGTCAGGGTGATCGCACAGCGCATCCACTGTATCTTTACCACCATGAACGACACTTAATACTCCTTTCGGTATACCTGCTTCAAGGGCCAACTCGACCAACCTCATGGTAACGATTGGATTTTGCTCAGAAGGTTTTAGGATGAATGTGTTGCCTGTGGCGATGGCCATTGGAAACATCCATAGCGGTATCATGGCAGGGAAATTAAAGGGGGTAATACCTGCACAGACGCCTATTGGCTGCTGAACGGTATACATATCAACACTACTAGCGACGTTTTCAATGTAGCCCCCTTGTTGCAAGTTACCGATACCTGATGCGTGTTCTACGACCTCAAGACCTCTAAACACATCGCCTCTAGCATCTGCCAGTGTCTTACCTTGTTCTTCCGTCAGTAGCGCCGCCAGTTCATCCATATGCTCACGTATCAGTTGTTGATACTTTAGAAAAACACGCGCTCTTTTGCTAATTGGTGTGATACGCCAGCTCTTAAAAGCCTCAGCGGCCATTTTGATGGCTTGATCAATTTCCTCAGGTGTTGATTGTGGTACCTTGGCGATAACTTCTTGAGTGGCTGGATTGGTGATATCAATCCATTCTGTGGTAGTCGATTCAGTAAATTCGCCGTTTATCAATTGTTGTACGTTGCGTAGTTCTGCAGTCATGACACGATTCCTTAAGGTAATATCAAATAGGGATTAAAATTTATGGATTGAGTTTTAAGAGCGGCTCTGATGTAGCAATTTCTCTCTCAGTAGTCACGCTCATCTCTTTTTGTTTGTTTTTAAAATTGAAAACGAGGTTCATAAGAATGGCTAAGAAAGTAGCGGTACCGATACCGCCTAAATCAAAGCCTGCAATGTTTAGTGAATAGTTGCCAGTACCTAAGATTACTGGGACGGCGGCTACCAACATATTGCCATTCTTACTGAAATCAATTTTTGCATTCATCCAAATGCGCGCACCAGCGATCGTGATTAAACCAAAGACAACGATTGAAGCACCGGTCAAAATAGGCACAGGAATGGTACTTACCAAGGTTCCAAACTTAGGGGATAAACCCAATAAGATTGCAAAGACACCTGCTATGACAAAGACGACTGTAGAGTAAATTTTGGTCGCGGCCATCACGCCGATGTTTTCTGCATAAGTCGTCATACCAGTGCCGCCTACCGAGGCTGAAAGCGTGGTACAAAGGCCATCAGCGAAGAACGCTCTACCCATATAAGGCGAGATGCTTTTGCCAGTCATGGCTTCTACCGCTTTGAAATGCCCAAGGTTTTCAGCGATCAAGATGATAAAGACGGGTGCAATGACTAATATGGCACTGGTCTCAAAGACAGGAGAATAAAGGGTTGGAATACCGAACCAAGCGGCATTTGCAATTGGACTAAAATCAATAGGCGTGCCCATGCCAAATACATTGGTTAATAGGAAATAAATAAAATACGCAGCGACCAGTCCTATTAACAGTAACAGGCGTCTGATCATGCCTTTGGTAAATACGGCGACTGAACAAATACATAACACGGTGACCAACGCCATCCAAGAATCAAAGCTACTGCCGATGACGCTTTGTATGGTGACCGGCGCTAAGTTCAACCCGATAATCATAACGATGGACCCAGTGACTACAGGTGGCATCAAGTTCTCAATCCACTCTGTCCCTGTTTTCATCACCAGCAGACCCATCAATGCGTATAAAACCCCGCAGACAACGGTACCTCCCAGCGCAATACCAATATTTGGATTGATACCAGTACCACTATAGCCAGTTACTGCTGCTACCGCCCCGATAAATGCAAAACTAGAGCCCAAATAGCTTGGTACGTGACCCCCAGTAATCAGAAAGAAAAGTATCGTGCCTATACCAGTAATTAGCATGGTTAAGCTAGGATCAAAGCCCATCAGTAAGGGAGCTAAGATTGTCGCACCAAACATTGCGAATGAGTGCTGTGCGCCTAACACCACACTTTTACCCATTGGTAAGTATTCATTGATACCTACCGGTGTCGTTTCTAGGTTCCCAGTGTAGGGACGCCATTTCACAAACCATTTATCCATTTTGAATATCCTTAAAAAAAGTAGAGGTGTGATACTTAGTTTTTGCACTTACTTAATTGATGGTAGTCTCGATTGAAATAGATGAGACTTTCACAATCAGGCTTGTGTTTGATATCCAATACTTCACAAATAAGAATATCGTGGGTCCCCACCGAGCTGATGAGTTTGATTTTGCAATCAAAAGAGATGCTGGCGTCCTCTAATACAGGCGATCCGGTTGACAGCGTGGACCAGTTGCCTTGCTCAAATCTTTCTTCCAGTGCCTTTTTACCACCGAACACACCGCTTAAATCTTTATGTTCAAGACCAAGCGTGTTGACGCATAGCACCATATTTTCTTTAAAAAACTTGTATACAGAAGCGCTTCGGTTTAGACACACTAATAGGGTTGGCGGTTCGTCAGTGACACTGCATACCGCTGAGGCTGTAAATCCTGCGCGCCCTGCCGGACCCTCAGTGGTAATAATGTTCACGGCAGCCGCCAACTTGCTCATTGCATCTCTAAAAGACTGCTGCATGTCGGTTAAGTTTCCTGCCGTAGAGGTGAATGATTCTTTAGACTTATGTTTCATTAATGAGGATTGCGTTACTTGGCTTTCTTTAATTACTGTATTCATCTGTCATTTCCTTTTAAACAATATTCCGCCATATGTGTAGTCAACTAAAGCGCCCTACTACAGTCCAATGCTAGTGGGTTCAATGTCAGGTAACTTTAAATTCACTAACTGCAGTTATTTTTAAACAGGTTTTTATCCAATGTGCGCTATGGATGCGATTTCGACCAAAGCATCTGGTTTAACCAATCCACATTGAATACAAAATCTTGCTGGCTTTTCATTGGGAAAAAATTCTGCATAGACTTGATTGACCGCGTCATAATCTGCCCAATCTTTTACAAAGATCGAATTAAAGGTCACATCATCCATATCGCCACCAGCAGTTTGAATAACGTTTTGAATCGTTGTTAACACATGGCGGGTTTGAGCAGCGGCATCACCCACATGTACGACATCGTTGTTTTCATCAAAGGGCAAGGTGCCCGAGACATAAACGATGTTGTCGGCCTTGGTAGCGGGTACATAAGGGGCTAATGGTTTGCTAGTACCTTCAGGGATAATCACTTGTTTAGACATATCTACATTCCTATTGCGGTTAGGTTAAGTATGAAAATCGTGGTTTAGGTTGCTAAAAACTGGCTAGGTAAAATATTAGCTATCTGAAAAACACTGCTGCATGCTGGCAACATCAGAGACCCAACCAAAAAAGGTTTTTACGTTATATAGTGTGGCGTCATGAGCCTCTACTGGCCCTGCTTGATAACAAGCGTCATCTAATAACACCCCAAAATACTCAAGAAAAAATCCATCTCGAAGCGTAGATTCAACACAGACGTTAGTCGCGATACCTGTGAGCAATAAATTACGTATGCCACGTGACCGCAATACACTATCGAAGTTGGTGTTCGCAAAGCCGCTATATCGAGGTTTATCTATAACGATGTCTTGAGGCGCAGGGCTAAGCTCGTCGACCAACTCATAATCCCAGCCACCTTTTGCCAATAGCGTTCCTTCAATTTCAGGATTCTTACGCATGGTTTTTAGGGCATTTGACTTGTGATAATTGGGCGATCCACTACCACCAGCCTCTACATATTTATTGTCCCAGCCATTTCTAAAGTAGATAACTTGTATGCCAGATTGATGGGCAATAGCCACGGCTTGCTTGATTTTATCGATGACAGGTTTGGTCGCTGTGACATCAAACCCAGCCAAATCTAGATAACCACCTTGGCTGGCATACGCGTTTTGCATGTCCACGACGATCAATGCCGTCTGGGATGGATCTAACTTGATAGGTTCAGGCAACGACTCTAAAACAGGAGAGGATTCCTTGGTAAAGTCTGCACAAATTGTATTAACCGAATTCATATTTGCTCCTTTTATTAGGCTTCGCTGACAGCTTGGCTGGCAACTGGTGTATCAACATTGATGCGGCTCTGCATCAGCGGTTGAATTCTGCTACCAAAATCTTCCACGCCTTGCACGAAATCATCAAAGGTCAGTAGAACGCCATCCGTACCTTGTACTTCAGCGACTTCGTCTAACATACTGGCGACATTTTCAAAAGAGCCGACAAGCGTACCCATATTGATATTGACTGGTGAAACGCTTGAGGCCATATGGCGAACGTTGGTATCTTTGCCTGAGGTTTTGTCCTTACCGCCTTGCGACTGCAACCAATCAATGGCTTCGAAATCCGCACCATCATTGTATGATTGCCACTTTGCTTGGGCTTTTTCATCGGTCTCATCTGCAATGACCATAAAGAGGACATAGGTCGGAACATTACGACCCGTCTTATCCGTGTGTACCTTTAAGCGATCATTGATACCGGCATAGGCAGTTGGCGTGTTCAGACCTTTACCAAAGACAAAGTTATAGTCAGCGTATTTTGCAGAGAACGCCAAGCCTGTATCTGATTGGCCCGCACAGATAATCTTCATATCCGCTTTTGGAATAGGCTTCACCTGACAATCATTCATCTGAAAGAACTCACCCTTCAAATCAGATTGGCCTGTCGCCCAAAGATCTCTTAAAATTTGTACATATTCAGATAGGTAGTCATAGCGCTTACCAAAATAATCATCACCTGGCCACATGCCCATCTGTCCATATTCTGCTTCTTGCCAGCCAGTCACGACATTCAATCCAAAACGCCCGTTTGAGATGCTATCAAGCGTTGATGCCATTCTCGCTACGATTGCCGGTGGCATGACCAACGTTGCCGATGTGGCATAGATTTTTATCTTGGACGTAACTGCGGCCAATCCCGCCATCAAGGTAAAGCTCTCGAGGTTGTAATCCCAAAACTCAGTTTCCCCGCCAAAGCCGCGCAGCTTGATCATCGAGAGCGCAAAATCAAAACCATAGTGCTCGGCACGTTGCACAATCTGTTTATTTAGCTCAAATGTTGGCTTGTATTGCGGCGCGTTTTTCGAGATTAACCAACCGTTATTACCAATCGGACAAAAAATACCTATTTCCATGATTTCACCTATACGTTTGAGGAAAAAAAGAGCGATAAAAGAAATAAAGATTATTTCATATTTTTTATGTAGCATAATTTATGCCAAATTAATTAGTTTTTATTTATCAATAACTTATATTATTTTCATACAAAAATTATTAAACCATATGGTCTAAAAATATGCAGAAAAATAGTGCGGGCTGTTATAAATTGGTGCAAAGTGTTATAAAATAGTGCACAAATGTATAAATTGTTTATAAGTACATTTTGATGATGGTTTGAATGAAGATAAGGTGGAATAAGCAGCAGAAAATACTGGTCAACAGCAGGTTGCTTTAGTCGGTGAACCTGTAAACCGATATGGTATTGCTCGCTGTTGGAGTAGTTGGCATACCTGTTTTGACTAACCAGTAGCATCTGCCTTTGGTTGCTTCGACCCTTTTTTAAATTGAATCAACTATCATTTAAAATTAGGTTCATATGGCTTTACGATGAGGGAAAATATAGTGAAAGAATACGCACTAAAAGAAGAGACAGAGACGAGTGCAAAGATATTAAAAAAGAAAGAACATATCATTAATGCTGCATTGATCGTATTTTCCCAAGAGGGATTGAATGGCGCGCGCATGGAGCAAATTGCCGAAGAGGCTGATATATCTAAATCGAATATATTTTATTACTTCCAAAGTAAAGAAGTTCTGTATGTTGCTGTTTTAGAAAAGGTGCTGAGTAAGTGGTTATCGCCTTTAAGTGAGATTAACGCCAACCAAGACCCAAGGGTTGCCCTTAAGACCTATATTGAAGAAAAGTATAAAATCTCAAAAAAATCACCTGCAGCATCGAGACTGTATGCGTTAGAGATTATACAAGGGGCACCTCATTTGATGGCTGTATTAAAAGGCCCTTTGAAATCTTTGGTTCGTGAAAAGGTGGCAGTGATTGATGGCTGGATTGCAGATAACAAGATTAAGTCCGTGTCTGCCATCCATTTGATTTTCCATATTTGGGCAGTCACTCAGCACTATTCTGATTTTTCTACGCAAACTGAAGCGGTGTGTAATCATAGCTTGAGAAATAAGAAGTTCGCTAATGAGGCATTAAATACTAGCATTCAACTTCTGGTAGATAGTTTGATTCCGTGATTTGACATGAGTAAAGTACAGATCCCCAATTCGAAAAGCCCCAATCTAAAGATTGAGGCTTTTTTTATGTCCGTCATTTAAGGGCTGTAGTTTAAATAAAGACTGTAGTTTAAATAAAGCATTACATGACTAAAACTTCTTTTCTTCAACCCCTATAGTCACGATTGTATAAGGATGACTTGGGAGAAATCAGCACCTGCAAGTGAGGTTAGCAACCAAGGTAAGTAGTGATATAATGTCCTGATAATCGATATTTTATAAAAGGGTTACATTATGGCTCGTACCGCTAGCGCATTGCACATTTTAGTAAAACATAAAGAACAAGCTGAGGACATTATTGCCAAGCTTAAAAAAGGCGCTAAGTTTGATGTACTGGCCAAGCGATACTCAACCTGCCCATCAGGTAAAAAAGGTGGCAGCTTAGGTGAGTTTGGCAAAGGTGATATGGTAGGGCCATTCGATAAGGTTTGCTTTACCGGCGAACTATTTATCCCGCATTTAGTAAAGACCAAATTTGGCTGGCATGTCGTAAAAGTCCTTTATAGAACTTAAGCGTTGAAGCTCTGATTGTAAGCCACCTGAGCTATATCTCAAATATCGTCCTGATTCGCATATGCTTTAATATCGTGGTAATTATGTGCGAATCAGGATTTGATGTTTGGTCGACCTCCCCCTTCTAATCCTTACGTCAAACGCCCCTTGTTTTATTTAAGCAGTATTTTACTTAAGCAGTTTTCTACGAGTTAAGGTCAAATAGTGAGGGGCGAGATAGGTTGTAATCAACCTTTAAAACCTTTAGGTAATTCAGGCGCGGGCAAGCGCTTCATATCAGAGTCAACATTACCGAAACGCTCATGGCCATTATTCCAATCAATAATAGACTGCTCAATCTCAGCTTTGTTATCAGCAACGAAGTTCCACCACATTAGCACTTGGTTATTCAGCGGTTCGCCGCCGATGAACATGATACGTGTGCCCTTTTTGGCAACCAGCTTAATACTTTTGTTATTAGCGACATCGCTATCATGAAAACGGAATAACTGGTCTTGCTGACAAACCTTGCCTTCGGACGCTACCTCTCCTTCTGAAACCAAAATACCGTACTCAAAGTCTGGCTCTAAATTCAATGTCGCTTCGCCATCTTGCTTGAAGTACACATCTATACCGACCAGTTTAGAATACTGAATGGTAGGCGCTTCAAATATCTCACCTGATGTATTGGTATAGCTACCTGTCGTCAGTATCATCTCTACGTTGCCCTCGCTCCATGTCGGTAGTTCAGGATAATGATGAAAACTGCGCTCGATTTTCTGATCGGTGGGAAGCGCAATCCATAGCTGTACCATACTGATACCACGTGCGGCATTTTCTGAACCACCCGTATCTGGAAAGACACTTTGTTCTGTATGACTGATGCCTTGGTGCAGACCCGTACCTGCGGTCATGACATTGACTTGGTTTTTGGTAATGACCTGATGATTGCCCAAACTGTCTTTGTGTAGCACCTCACCATTTAGCATCCAGCTGAAAGTCTGCAAGTTAGTATGCGGATGGCGACCCACTTGCATCCCTGCATCATCTACACCAAAATCAGCAGGACCTGCATGATCTAAAAAGCACCACGCACCGATAGGTTTTTTGCCTTTGTTAGGTAGTAAACGTGCGATTGGAATACCGCCGACAGTAGCCAGTTTTGGCTCAAACGTTTGAATACTCATGAATCTACTCCTTTCTTGATACTTTATATATTACAAATAATGAGCGTAGAAAAGTATTGAATGGTTGTTGGTACTTCCATGCTCAATACATCTGCAGCTGACGTCTTATCATTTAGCGTTTTACCATTTGTATTAACGCTGCTGCTAATGGCAAAGATATAAATAACGGTGCGGTAGTTTTACTGCTTACTTTCTCTGCAGTACTATCTAAATTTATTATGCCACTACAGGTACAATAAAAAGTATATATAATTGACGCATCTAAAATATGAGCAATGAAAACATGGATATCGAAAGCAATACTGCTGATCAAATAGAAATTATCTATGAAGATGAGTATATAGTAGCGATTAATAAAGAAGCTGGTCTGTTGGTGCATCGCAGTTGGTTGGACAAAGGTGAGACACGCTTTGCCATGCAGCTCACCCGTGATGCGGTAGGCTGCCATGTGTTTCCAGTACATAGGTTAGACAAACCTACATCAGGTGTGTTGTTATTTGCCAAGAGCTCAGCCGTGGCACGTAGCCTTACCGAAGCGTTTACTGAACGCAAAGTGACTAAGCAATATTTGGCCGTGGTGCGTGGCTTTATGTCTGAGCAAGGTACTGTTGACTATGCGTTGAGCTTTAAGCCTGACGCCATTGCCAATAAATTTGCCAACTTAGATAAACCTGCTCAAGAAGCGGTCACCCACTGGCAGAGTTTGGCACAAGTTGAACTGCCATTTGCAGTATCAAAAAAGCATACCACTAGCCGCTATAGTCTGGTGCGCTTAACGCCTGAAACTGGCCGCAAACATCAGCTGCGTCGGCATATGAGACATGTATTCCATCACATCGTGGGTGATACCAGTCACGGCGATATACGTCATACACGATTTTTTCGTACTCACTATGATTGCACGCGTATGTTGCTGCATGCTCAGACTTTGGCGCTCAGCCACCCCATCACTGGTGAGCCACTAGTACTAAAAGCTGGATTAGACGATCAATGGATGCGTATCTTAGAAGAGTTCTCTTGGACAGATAGTGTTAAGGTTTAAGTTCCTAGTGGGGACTTGAATTTTCGGCTTTAGATTAATGATAGCAATAATTTGAGTTATTGAAATAACATCGGTGTACTTCGTTGTGTACACGCAGTCAGCTTTTCGTGGGCACATAAAATTACCCTTAATAGTTGTGACAACCAGGACAGCTGCAATGACATTTTATTTAAAAGATAGCGACCAAGAGTATTTCAGCAAGTTTTGGGTGCAAGAAAGACAATATCTAAGCGAAGTTGGGGGAAGGTTATTAACCGTAGATGAAGCAAATGCTCACCCATTTAATGATCTATTAATTACAGGGTCTAAAGGAATCATGGGGAGTGATGCTATGAAGCCTAGGCTAACTCATAGCTACCATTACTTTTGTATTCCCTATGAGCTAGGGGAAGAAATAGAAGAAGGTTTAGTAACTGAAACTATAATATCTCAATTAATTAATGATAATTTAAAGAGTGCTATTTTTATAGCATCAACCGATGCCAGTTTTGGTTGTTTTTGTGAGTGCTTTCACACAAACGAGGAAGTAATTTGGAATTTTTCATCATCACACCTAAATACACCGTTTCTTATATTTGATAATGAAAAGAAAGTGTTTGCGCTAATAGACTATGACTTACCCTTACAAATCATTGGCTATAAAACCCATGTTTTAGACAGCAAGGACTATATTAAAAGTGAAGTAGGTCAAAATGGATGGGATACTGTATTTGAAAGGTATTCCCATTATACGAACATACCACACCTCTTTAATGAGTATTTTAAGTTTCTATTGCCCGATAAAGTAGTTAATTTTTTAGATTCTATGGTGATACCTCCTCCAACGAACTGCACTCAAAAATAGAGTTTTATGGACACTATCATAGTCAGATATAACTCCTAGAGTGGATATTCAAAGAATTGTGTTTGGTGCGCTATACAGGAATCGAACTGGCAGATGTATGCAGCACCTCGGAATTTCCATACTCTCTCAGATTGTTGAATATTAGACAATCCCAATGTGGCTCAGCATGCGCATACGCATCAACCATACAGCGTCAAAGAAATACTTTTTGTGGTATTCATCGGCCCAATAGTGATATTGATAATATCGCAAACCTAGGGAGCACAAGAAGCTTACTACCAATGCCAATATAAACCATGAAACATGCGGTGTTCTTTTAACAAAGAAACGATAAAGTATTAAAAAAGACATGGCACACAAACTAAAATACCAAGCAAAAGCACCATATCCCCATGCCACTATATGCCCGTTTGAAGTGTAGTTGACAGGAAAAACATCATAAAAACTTAAAGCTATCGAACATAATAACAAGATGGCTAAAACGACTGAAAATTTGGTCGAATAGTTTGGTATGGTAAGTAATCGAATAACAAGGTAGAAGAATATATAGTTTCCACAAACAGCTAATATCCCATAGTCTCCATACATCAGACCAAAAGGTAAGTATAACGTACCCAGTATTAAAGTACCCATACCTCCGCCATCTTCACCACTCCCTACCATTATACTTAGCTTATAAGCAGGCAATAATAAACAAAGAACATAAGTTATTATTAGAAATGAAGTTACTAACTTGAGGTTTTGGTCTGATACAAGCAGATCTGGTCTTTTATTCATAATATTTATGGCTTGCATACGATTTTGTAAGTGGATGAGGAACAGTACAATTCGAGCTTTCTAAATAGTCAGTGATAGCTTTTGATTCAAGGCTGTTCAATAAAGAGTATACCCAAATTACTATTACCTTTTAAAAAAGCCACTCTCCGATATATTTGGGGTAGTTCATAATCTCTTTGTGGCAAACCTAATATTATTCAGTGGTCATCGTAAATGTCATTCGATGACAATGTGAGATAATAATGACTGGCAGTTCTGATGTAATTCTTTGGCAAAACTAATGCAATTATCCATAAGTTGCTGATTCGCTTGCCTACCAATTATTCATTTTTGAAAATTCAGATTAAGTAGAACATTTCATTACATTATTCACGCTAGTATTTAACTAAGTTACAACCAATATAATTAGCTTGATATGCGTTAAGCGACATTGAATACATGTAAATTAATGGATTAGATATGACCGAAAGAGTAACCAACAAAGCAATTTTCAGTAGTAGAATTTTTTCAATTAATTATGTTACCTACCCTACTAGCCACAGCGTTATGAAGCACTGTGACCCTGTGCAAAAAGGCCGTTATTACAAATTAAACTTTGTTTTAATTCAGCCTAAAGTTGGTGGTGTGTTCGAGTGTTCAAACTGCATTATAAACCTGTTCGACAGAGTTTATTTATTTCGTCCCGATAAATATGAGCACAGTGTTTCACGAATTCAGTCTGGTAAACGCGTGTTATTGAGTTTTGCTTTGAATATTTAGCCAAAGCTTACTAAAGCTGGGCAAACTGTCGAGTTATTTTCCTTTGATTGGTTTGCCCTAGGTATATCCCCCAACGGAACTAGCTATTTCACCCTTTAAGTCTATTAACAGACTACTTAAGACAGACTGATATAATAGAACCACTTATAACAGTTTTTAAGAATAGTTATATCTGTTAGGCTTTATTCGAGTACTTTATATTCTCATAATACACTTAAAAGATAATCTCTTATACTACGCTCCAAAACCTCAAACTTTTCAAAATATCTTTTTTATCAAATCATCAGTATCTTGTAGCACCACGAATATAGACCACTCAATCATAATTAGCCATTTATTAGTGATCATCTTATCAAAAACCTTTTCCACAGCTACGTGACTACGCTCACGGATGTTAGTCTCATTTAAACTTACACATTTTTCTTGAAAGCTAAAAGATAACAAGAGAATAAAAAACGCAGAGCACCATTTGATGCTCTGCGTTTGTTAAATTGAACTGTATTTACAGAATACTGCGTCTAAATTGTAGATAGGCCGCTGTGATCGCTGCCGCATCCTCTATCTGCGGATAATGTCCTAACATAGGCATATTGGTTATATCAGCATTGGGTATCAGTTGACGATAACGATCAATCATATGCTGACCTGAGATAGGATCTTTGGCACCTGCGATCAATTTCACCGGTACAGTACTGTCGATAATCGCACCTACCCATCGCTCGCGGTATTGCTGACGCTGTGGTATATAGTTAATCAGCTTATGCATCACACCCAATCCATCATTGTGATTTAACAGCTGCCATAGCGTATCTATCACCTCTACTGTGGGCTGCGTGTCGGGGCCAAATATCCGTTGTAGACTGCCCGCAAATTTCTGCTTATTAATTAGCTTTGATACCAGAGGACCCAATGGCGATAGCAGTAGCTTCTGTACCAAGATAGGTTTGTGCGTCTCAGGAAACAGACCACCGTTTAAAAAGCATACGCTAGCAATGTGTCGCTCAGCGCTACCCTCAACTTGTCTGGCTAGCAACTCTTGAGCCACTGTATCACCATAGTCATGCGCCAATATATGATAATCACTGACGTCCAGTTTTTCTAAAACCGCTTGATAAATATCAGCCTGTTCACTGATTAGATAGCGCGCGTTTTTGGGTTTATCTGACAACCCAAACCCCAGCATATCAAGCGTGATGACATAATAGTGCTCGGTTAGCGCGTCCCACATGCCTTCCCAGTCCCAACTGGCACTAGGATAACCATGAATCAATAGCAATACAGGTGCACTTTTACCCCCTGCATACCGAGTAAAGATTTGATGCCCGTTAATGGATTCATATTGCCCCTGCCGTTGCCACTCATCAAGAGTTATCATTAAAGACTTACTCCTCAAACGATGGATCAGTGCGGCGCAATTTTCTCAACAATGCAGGCCAGGCGATATCGCCATTCGCGCCACGGGTGACTTGCTCTGATGCAGCTTGGATACCTGCCAATATTTGTGCTGGTATCGGCGTCAAGGCACCTCCTCCGCTCTGCGCTTTGATCTGAATCTCGCAAGCTCTTTGCATGATATACATGTATAAGAACGCATTGGCAACCGTATCGGCACAAGTGAGCAGACCATGGTTACGCAAAATCATAAAGTGAGCATCACCTAAATCAGCAACCAAACGAACCTTTTCTTCAGGGTTTAATGCGACACCTTCGTAGTCGTGGTATGCCAAGTTGGATAGCGGAAATAATGATTGTTGCGAGATAGGTAGCAGGCCTTTTTCTTGCGCTGAGACGGCAACGCCATCATTTGTATGTAGATGGATGACGCAATGCGCATCATCACGAGCCTCGTGCACAGCACTATGAATGATAAATCCAGCTGGATTTACGTCAAACTCTGATGGTGCTACTTTCTCGCCTGCTTTATTGACCTTAACCAGACTGGATGCGGTAATCTCTTCAAATAGCATCCCGTACGGATTGATTAAAAACTCATCCTCGGTACCTGGTACGCGCGCAGAGATATGAGTGAATACCAAATCGTCCCAGCCATAAGAGGCAATCATTCGATAACAGGCTGCAAGATTTACTCGCATCTGCCACTCTTGTTCGCTCATATTATGGTGTACACTCGATGTTGAATCCATTGATGTCGCGGTTTGCATAGCTGTTTGCATGGTGTATTCCTTTACTGTTTTAGATATCCCGAATGATTACTTTACACCATTTCATAAAACCAAATCTGTCAAAAATATTACACTTATGAATATTAATCATTATTTAAATAACGATCCATGGTTTAGTCAACTACCAGCCATTGTGCAGCCGCTACTGGCAGGCGATGCGGTGCTAAAGGTATACCAAAAAGGTCAAATGATTCATGCCATCGGTGACAACGATGATGCCGCTTTACACTTTGTCGTGTCGGGTACGATCAGAGTCTGTAATGTGAGCGCTAGTGGACATGCCATGACACTGGCGCATCTATCTAGTGGCGAGTGGTTTGGTGAAATATCTATCATAGATAACAATCCTCGCACCCATGATGCGTGGACGATTAACAAAGTGACGCTAATCTCTATCCCTAGAAATCTAGTGATTCAAACAGCGCAGTTGCATCCGATTTTATACAAGCACCTCGCGCTTATAACCTGCGAGCGAATCCGACGAGCATTTGACTGGATTGATGATGCTACCTCACTCAACACTTCAGCGCGACTGGCTAGCATGCTGATTGGACTGATCGACACTTATGGTAAGCAAATAGGAGACGATATCAAAATAGATCTGCGCTTATCGCAAGAAGATCTGGGCTTTATGCTTGGCACCACCAGACAAACCATCAATAAAATTATTCAATCGTGGCAAAAGCAGCATCTTATCGATATGCACTATGGTTTTATCACCATAAAGGACAAGCCCCAGTTAATGGCAATGATGAACCCTGCCTAATTCGAATATATAAAATCATCTCAGAAAACACCTCATCATCTAACTTATTAGAGTTAGCATCAACCGCCTTAACATCTTCTTAACAGACCACTTGCTATGGTAAGGAATGACGTTTCCTACCATCTGTTGAGAAGTATCTGTATGTCCATACCTCAAGCCATCAAGATCAATGTGCTAAAAATCAAAGCACCCAACGCCAATACAAAGACTAGCTACCTTAGTAAGCTCTATAATCGTGAGATAAATCTCAGTTATCTTATTTTCATTGTGGCTTTATATTTGGTAGCGACTGCAAATATTGCGTTCTTTGAGCAGGTGCTAAATGTCTATCCATTTAGCAAAAACGTCGGATTTATCCTGTCTATTACAGGCTTGTTATTCGGACTGATGTGGCTGGTATTACAGCTGCTTTGCTATCGCCCAATTGCCAAACCCGTACTAGCTACGTTGCTGATTATCGCTGCCATCTGTGGTTATTTTACTAGCGCCTATGGAACGATATTTGATACCAACATGTTGATTAACAGTCTGGAGACCGATCAAGCAGAGGCGATGGGATTGTTTGCCCCCAGCATGGTCATTCGTGTGCTGCTACTGGGCGTGTTGCCAGCATTTATCATTAGCAAAATTCGTTTAAAACGCTTTACTTGGCAACGCAGTATTCTACAAAAAACAGTCACCTTGATACTGTCGATAGCGCTAATCGTCGTTTGTATTTTGCCATTTGGTGATCAATACGCCAGTTTCTTCCGTCAGCATAAACAAGTCCGTTCTTATGCCAACCCAATCACGCCTATTTACTCTACGATCAAACTTGGTGAAAACTATGTCGATGAGCTACGCCGTCCTGATACTTTGACGCTGCATGCGACAGATGCGAAACGCGTGGCACCTGCTAATAGTGTGAGTGGCAGCGGCAAACCAAAACTAATGGTGTTTGTGGTTGGGGAAACGGCTCGCGCAGATCACTTCGGCTTGAACGGTTATACACGCAACACCACACCGCTGCTCTCAAAGCAGTCAGACCTTTATAGCTTTAAAGATGCCGTCTCCTGCGGAACCTCTACGGCCTACTCCGTACCTTGCATGTTCAGCTATGCAAATCGAACAGACTACGATATCGATACCGCTAAGTATAATGAAAACGTACTAGATACGCTCAGCAAGCAAGGGGTCAATGTCATTTGGCGCGACAATAACTCTAGCTCAAAAGGCGTGGCTGATCGCGTTACTTTTGAAGACTACAAAATAGCTGACACAAACCCCAACTGTGATGTCGAATGCCGAGATATCGGTATGCTTGATGGGTTTGATGCACTTGTAAAGTCAGGCAGCTCACAGAAAGAGATGCCGAAAGACACGCTTATTCTGCTGCATCAAATGGGCAATCATGGCCCCGCCTATTATCAGCGCTATCCCAAAGCATTTGAAACTTATAACCCTGTCTGTATGACCAATGAGCTGTCTAAATGTGATGCTCAGTCTGTGATAAATGGCTATGATAATGCGATTCGCTATACCGATTACTTTTTGAACAATGTGATTGATAAGCTAAAGCCTTATGAGCAAGATTATGATGTGGTAATGGTATATATTAGTGATCATGGGGAGAGTTTGGGTGAAAATAATATCTATCTTCACGGCTTGCCCTATAAGTTCGCACCAGATACCCAAAAACACGTGCCTACGATAGTTTGGTCGCCCAATAGCAATAGTATCGATACTGAGAGTCTTTCTAGTATGATCAATCAGCCAGTGTCGCATGATTTTATTACCCCGACGTTGCTTAACTTTTTTGGTATTACGACCGATGAAGTTAAAGGTGCGCCAACCTTTTTTAAAGTAAATAACTAAATCCGTTTCTATATTGTTTTAGGTCACCACTATTCTCTAGGTTAACACCATGTACAAGATACTCGTTATTGAAGACAACCCCGATATCGTGGCCAATATTTATGCTTTCTTTGAGCCAAAAGGGTTTGAATTGGACAACGCGCATAACGGCTATAGCGGGCTAACACTTGCCTCAAACAATCGCTATGATGTAATCCTGCTAGATGTAATGCTACCAGGTATGGATGGCACGCAGCTGTGCAAAAAGCTCAGAGAAGAGTTGCATGATAAAACGCCCGTGCTAATGCTCACGGCTCGCGATACAATCTTGGATAAAGTCGCTGGTTTTGATAGCGGCGCTGATGATTATTTGGTCAAGCCGTTTTCGTTGGTTGAGTTGGAATGTCGTATCAAAGCGCTCATACGTCGCCATGAAGACGATCATTTTGCCCACAGTATTGCCGTCGGAGCGTTGTCCTTAAACAATAGTGAGCATACTATTATGCGTGAGGGACAATCACTGAAGCTTACTCCCACTGGCTTTAAAATATTGCACATTCTAATGAGTGCAGCGCCTAGAGTCGTCAGTAAAACTGAGATTGAAGAAAAAGTATGGGGACTAGACGTACCCAGTAGTGATGCACTGCGCACCCATATGCATAGCGTACGGGCGCAGGTTGATAAGCCATTTGACACACCCATGATAGTCACAGTACCTGGCGTGGGCTACCAAATTGTTGACCCTAATAAATCAGCAAGCGCGTAGTCGTGATTGCAGCATGAATTAAATAAACCTCATGTGACCTACTAACCGACTTACCATATCGTATTTATCGCTCTGTTATATATCGTCCCTTTCTATTAAGTTGTCCCACACCATGCTCAATATAGACTCGATAGCCAATAAGTTCAGACTGTCTTACTTCATATTCGCGTTATTACTGTGCGCAGCTTTTGTCAGTATTTTCTTGTACGCAGAGAATAGAATAGAGCAAGATTTGGTCAAGGCTCGCCTGTTGCAGCAGCTAGAGCTTAGCCAAGAAAAGCATGGTGATCAGCCTATTTATGCCGCTGAACCAGGTATCAAGATTTATCACTATGACAAAGCACCTGCTAGTTTGCAAGCGATAGCCAATGACACGGTGCAAGAGACCTCTGTCACTGTTAATAAAGAATCTGGAGCAGGTCATTCCAACCTACATCTTTTCGCCTACACCCAAGACGGTCAAACCTATATTTTGACTTACCTAGAAAACACCGAAATGGTGATGGGAAATTACCCAGTCTTGGCGATATTTGAGCACCTAGAAGACATATTTGCAGATACGCTAAAAGTAGCCGTGATTCTAAGCTTACTTATCGCCGCTATCTTTTCCCAATTGTCTTCTAAACAAATCATCAAGCCTTTATTAGATTTGAAACGAGCCGTCGAGACTGACCATCATAACTTAAGCGATTTGACACACTTGCCATCTGAAGTTGGTGTCTTGGCAAGGGCTATCGATGAAAAAAACCACAAGTTAGAGCAATATCTCAAGCGCGAGCAACTGTTTACTGGTGATGTCAGCCATGAGTTACGCACACCGTTGACTATCATCATGGGGGCTTCCGAGGTATTGGCCTCGCAATTAGACGCTGACAGCCACTTAAATGAATTTACCAACCGCATCAGCACTACTGCCAAAGAAACTTCTGAGATTATCACCGCCCTGCTTCTACTATCGCGCGCGCCTGAAAAGTTAGACGCCCCGCAAACCTCTATTAACAGTATCGCTTTAGCGGAAATGCAGCGCCTAAAATACTTGCTGCGGTATAAATCTGTTACTTGTCAGATAATCGCCGAGCAGGAATACAGCGCTTATGTACGCCCCGAACTTCTAAAAATGGCACTAGGCAATCTTATAAAAAATGCGTTTCAATATACCGATAATGGTGAAGTAGCCATTACTATCGATGACGAAAAAATAACGGTGACTGATACTGGCTTAGGTATTCCTGAGGCGATGATGCCTTTACTCTATGAACGGTTTGAGCGATTAGAGTCTCAGTATAAAGACGAGCAAACAATCCTGTTGTCAGAGCATGAGACAAAACATAAGGTTGAAGGATCAGGTCTAGGGCTCAGTATCGTCCAGCGTATCATGTCGCATATGGGCTGGCAGCTCACTCACCAAGCCAATCGCTCAGGTGGTAGCACCTTTAGTATTTATTATAAGTAACCCTTTATTATAAATAACCACCACGTTTCTTTATATGTGGCGATTATCGTCATTTATCTCACTTGTTTTTGATCTCTTAACGCTTTCTTAATCTCTGTCCTCTTATACTCAGGCTATCTTAATTTTAATAGACCATTAAGAGTGCCCTATGAAGCAAATTACTCATACCAACCTTTTAGACCCATCAGCCGAGCATATTTCTATCAATCAGACGACGCATGATAGTGCACTCGCAGCTGATAGCTTTGCAGGTCATGCCAAAGGTAAAACGGGAATCCTTCGCATTATAAAAGCCACTAGTTACTCTATAGATGGCTTTAAAGCCGCATATAAATTGGAAGCGGCTTTTAGACAAGTTTTGTGGCTCAATCTTATACTGCTAGCTGCTGTCATCGTTATGCCTTTTGCGCTTGGTATAAAAATGATGCTGGTCGTCGCTTCTTTTTTATCTTTGATTGTTGAGCTAATCAACACAGGTATCGAAGCCTGCGTTGACCATACTTCAACCGCCAAACACCCGCTCGCAAAAATCGCAAAAGATGTCGGCTCTGCAGCACAGTTTTTGTCTTTATGTTTGTTAATGGTTTTATGGGTAATGGCATTGTCTGCTCTATTTTATTAAAGCATGGCGAGCACTCGCTTAACAGCGCAACACGCTGCTAGCACTATCTTAAATAATAAAACGAAGGACGTATTAGGATCTATCAACATCGCATATACGTTATCAGGTGTAGTCATGACTTCAGAAAACAACGCAGTGACTTGGGACTGGCTAAAACTACTGTGCGTGACCATCATGGCCACCTTGGTTTTTGAGCATAGCCAATTAGATGTACGCATCAGTGAGCTTTTTTATAACAATGGTCACTGGCTACTTGAAAAAGGCGCGCAGCCTTATGCATTTATCTTTTATGATTTGCCCAAAGCATTATTGATTCTATTGGCTGTCTACCTCATAGCGGTTTTAATCATCAAGTATAGACAGTCAAGGCTTAATGCTACTGCCTTAAACCGTAATAAGTATAATCGTAATAAACTTGATAAATTTCTGCTTCCTTTACCTATGCGCGAGATTGGCTACCTACTGATTATATTGGCGATTGTACCTGCTACCATTGCCACGCTCAAAAGCGTCACCCATGTTAGTTGCCCAAATGACTTGGTTATTTTTAATGGGGATTTGTCTTACCTCAACCTATGGCAAAACATCGTAGCAGCAACGCCTGCCAGATGCTTCCCAGCAGCTCACGCCAGCGCAGGATTTTCTTTATATGGACTGGCTTTTCTACCGACATTAAGAAAATACCGCTATCAGATAGTCATATCAGTAACTATTTTGGGCTGGACAATGGGACTGTATAAAATGCTGTTTGGCGATCATTTCTTTAGCCATACTTTGGTCTCGATGCTAATGTCATTAACCATAGCCTGTGCGCTCGCAGCCCTATTTTTCAAACAATCGATTAAAAATAAAGCACACAGCACCAACGATGATAAAAGACATACTGGTCTTAGCTTGTCTAGCATTGAGCACTCTAACACTTAAAGTCAACGCTTAGGTTCATTACCTATGCATCAATATTTGGAATTGACGTTCAGACATGACAGAGTCGTTCGTTATCTCTTTACTAAAATAGCACTACTAAGTATTTGAAAAACCCTGTATAAATAATAAACAATCACTGGCTTATTGTTAAGCAAACGCAAGGATAGCGCTTGTGAATAAGCTCCTCTATTTCAGTAACTTGCAAAGGAATGTAGCTATGCGCTTGTTGTCTATTGGACCAAAACCTTCGCATATCTATTCTTTTTTGACCATTTTATTATTGCTCGTGGGCGCTGCAAATAGCAGTCAAGCTGCCAATTACGCTATTAATCCTGCCAGCACTCATATCCGATTTGCTATTGAACGCTTTAAGAGTTCAGCCACGACTGGGGGTTTTTACAATATCAAAGGTCAGTTGCAATACGATCCAAACCGAAGAACAGGCGATATCTCATTAATCATACCGATAAACTCCTTAAATACGGGCAACCCTTCTTTTAATAATAGTCTAACGGGGCCTGAATTTTTTGATATACAGAGATTTCCTTCAGCATATTTCGAATCGACAAAATGGCATTTTAATCAAGATAAAAAAAGCCCGCAGGTCACTCGGGTAGATGGACAACTGACCCTACATGGCGAGACCCACCCAATTAGCTTAACCGCGACTAAGTTCGATTGTTATCTAAACACGAGCATCAGAAAAGATGTTTGCGGTGGTGAGTTCACTGCTACGATTAATCGTACAAAATGGAATATCAATAAATTCGCTTGGTTCGGACTGACCAAAAACCTTGACTTAAGTATCAAGGTCGAAGCCGCCAGACAGTAGTATTTTTAATGTTTCGCCATTGTCTGAATGGATACTGGTAGTGATTTGCAAAAAGTTTAAAAAGGAATTAGACATGATTCATCGGTATTATAAGAGTATTGCGAAACCACTTTCTGCCGTCATGCCAGCATTGTCATTTTCTTCGATAATAACACTGACATTGGGATTCAGCTTAGTGTCTACCGTCGTGATGGCAGGCACGGTCAGCCTGCCAATAGACACTTTGCCCAGTAGAATAACCCTACCAAATGTCAGCCCTGCTAATAGTGCACTTGCCAATCGCGGCGCTTACGTGGCGCGTACCTCTGACTGTATGGCTTGCCATCGTGAGGACTATAGTGGCGGTATACCGATTGAGACGCCCATTGGCAATATTTACTCGACCAATATTACACCATCAACACGCTATGGCATCGGCAACTATACCGAAGCCAGTTTTAAAAAGGCTTTGCGAAAAGGTCGTGCACCCAATCATCAGCTTTATCCTGCGATGCCTTACCCGTCTTATCATGGCATGACAGATGAGGATATCAGCGCCTTGTTCGCGTACTTTCAGACCGTTCCTATCGTAGATAAACCACCTGAAAAGACCACTCATTTGCCTTTTCCATTAAATATCCGTAGCTTGATGCTGGCATGGAATGTGATTAACGTGCCCTCTACCGAAAACCGCTCAGGGCTGACGACAACTCAGCAGCGCGGTGAATATTTGGTCAATAACTTAGAGCACTGCGGTACCTGTCATACGCCGCGCAACTTAACTCAAGGCCTTGATAAAGATCGTTATTTATCTGGCGCACCACTTGGTAAATGGTTTGCACCAAATATCACCCCTGACAACGATACGGGTATCGGACTTTGGAGCGAAATGGATATCGTAACTTACCTACGTACAGGAACTCTTGATAAGCGTGCTTATGCGGGCGGCCCGATGGCGGAAGCCGTGGTGCATAGTACGCGTTATCTCACTAATGAAGACCTGATAGCGATGGCTGACTACTTAAAAGTCGTCCCAGCCATTAAGACTGATGATTATCTGAGACCAGTCAATGTGTCTCGTCTACCGCAACCAGTCAGCGATTCTACTACTTATGACTTGCTAGAGCAGAAAGACTATCTGGCACAGACTAAAACGAATACTGTCAACAGTGCTAACAACAGCGGTCTGAACAGCAACTCGCCAAAAGACTTATATTTAGCAAATTGCGCCAGCTGTCATGGCGTCGATGGTTACGCTCAGCCCGATGCACGCTATGCCTCCATCGTTGGTTTGAGTAGTATTCGCCGCGTAAAACCTGATGCACTCATTGGTGTCATTGCATTTGGGGCAAAAGGTGCATTTAACACGGCGCCCAGAATGCCTGGTTTTTCAGAAGACTTAAGTCCTGCGCAGATTGCTGATATTACTAACTACGTACGAGTCAAATTTGGTGGTTTACCAAATAGCGATGTTAGCGCCGCTGACGTCACGCGCGTGATAAAAGAAAAAAGTTAACCCTAAAACTGGTAATTTATAATACCGCAAAAACTCAGCACGATAAGGATACTCATATGAATGACCTGCTCCAATCCCCTACTCGGCGACAATTGCTCTCCATGATAGGCAAAACGGCAGGCGCGACCGCTATGTATCAAGCGATGACCACGTTGGGGTTTGCATCTGAGTCGAGCTTTAAAGAAGAAATAAATCTTAAGGGCGCACCGGCTGGCGCCAGCATCGTGATTTTAGGCGCAGGGTTGGGTGGCCTGACTGCTGCTTACGAGCTACGTAAAGCGGGTTATAAAGTCACCGTGCTAGAGTACCAAAATCGTGGCGGCGGACGTAGTTGGACACTTAATAGTGGTGACAAATATACTGAGCTTGGCGATGCTGAGGTCACTTGCGACTTCGAAAAAGGCAATTACTTCAATGGTGGGCCTTGGCGATTGCCAATACATCATTACGCGGTCTTTCATTATTGCAAAAAGTTCGATGTGGCATTGCAGCCCTTTATACAGACCAATGATCGCGCTTATCTGCATCGTACCAATCACTTCGATGGGGCGCCGCAGCGCTTGGGCGAAGTACAAAGCGATATTCGCGGTTATGTGTCAGAGTTATTGTCCAAAGCCGTCAATAAAGGCAGTCTCGATAGTACGGTCAATAAAGAGGACAAAGAAAAATTACTCGAAGATCTCAAGGGCTGGGGTGTTCTGGATAACAATTATCGCTATGTCAAAAGCCATGAGACGGGTAAGCATCGCGGCTATAGTGTGTATCCGGGTGGTGGATTGATGCCGGATGCCAAGCCATCAACGCCAATACCGATGGATAAGCTACTAGACTCAGGCATGTGGTCGGACATTTATAGCAACTATACCGTGCATGTGCATCAACCTACTATGTTTCAACCTGTCGGCGGTATGGGAAAAATCGGTGATGCATTCACGCGCGAGTGTCGCGAGATGATTACGTTCAATGCCAAAGTCACCAAAATCAATCAAGACGAAACTGGGGTCACCGTTGACTATGTCGATAGCAATAGCCCTGACGGTGCAGCCAAAACAGTGCGCGCAGATTGGTGCATTTGTACGATTCCTTTATCCATACTGACGCAGATTGATATCAATGTCTCCGCGCCAATGAAGCAAGCAATGGCAGCCGTTCCTTATGATAGCTCTTACAAAGTGGGCTTGGAGTTCAAACGACGGTTTTGGGAAGAAGATGAATGGATATATGGCGGCATCACCTATACCGACATGCCCATCTCACAAATCTCCTACCCGTCACAAGATATGTTTACCACAGGCTCTGGTGTCCTACTGGGTGCATATGGATTTGGGGAAGCCTCGTACAAATTTAACTCATTGACACCCAAAGAACGTATCAATGCCGCACTCGCCTATGGCAAACAGATTCATCCGCAATATACCAAAGAGTTCCGTTCGGGCACGTCCGTCGCATGGCACCGTATCCCTTGGTCGCTTGGCTGCTACGGTATTTGGAGCGAATCAAGTCGTGAGCAGTACTATGAAACATTATGCGAGATAGATCATCGTATCGTACTGGCAGGTGAGCACTGTTCGCACATTCCTGCGTGGCAAGAGGGCGCGATATTATCCGGTATGGATGCTGCCAAACGCTTACATCAAAAGACCAAGAAACTTGGATAGCCAGCTTTTGAGTAATGAGCTTTGAATAACAACTCTGCCGTTGAAGCAAGGATGATAACAATGAGACTAAGCACATTAGGAACAATCATGAACGTGGTGACATCAAACTCAATCAAACCATTTAGCCCACTCAGCTCAGGCAAAGCAATGATGATGCTCATGGTTGGTGGGTCGATAGCGTTAATAACGTTGTCAGGCTGTAGTCAGAATAGAACCAAAAACGCAGCTACTATCGCCAACCCGCAGACAGTAACAATGGTATTCGACAACAATTTTGAAAATCAGGCCAGTCGCAATCAAGGCGCATGGGGCGGCGTATATATGTCCAAAGCAGAATTAACTGAACCCGCTAGCAATATTGTCGATATTAACTCAATACCAAAAATGAGCGAAGATGCCAACCTGCAAAAATGGCTCGCAAAGTTTGAAGGCAGTACACAAGGCAAAACGGGGTTTTTTACTATCAACGGTAAAAAGCTCTACGATGACTCCTGTGCAGGTTGTCATATGCAAAAAGGTGAAGGTGCACAAGGCGCAGGCTACTATCCACCACTGGCAAATAATAGCAAGATGCAATCGAAGTATTATATTATTAGTGTCGTTATCAATGGTCTACGCGGCATGCCATCATTCCACCGCATGATGAGCGATGAGCAAATAGCAGCTGTCACACAATACGTGCATAGCGATCTAAATAACTTCACAGATACAGTGACTCCTGCCAATGTCGCACAGCTACGCCATGACTTCCCACCAGGATCAGATCCTAGTGAGTGAGTAATGGAATAAGCAACTGAGTAAGGAGAGCTAGCCAGTTATTAAAGTATGCTATTTCGTAGAGAACACTCTACAAAACGCCACTGGATTTGATCCAATGGCGTTTTGTAGAAGATAAAAGTCACATCTTGTACTAGGTGAATAAACCTATAGAATAGTAGTATTCACATCAGTCTGAATCAACAGATCATGGTTACCATTGGTATCAGAGAAGCTATAAACATTATAATTGATACCGTCTTGAGTGGTAGTACCGCTATTTGTCCAACCTGTCGCAGTAAGACTCACGCTATCATCACCGTCACCATTGATAATTAGGTCCTTATCGGTCATGACCGTATCATTGATGATATCAAGCACATCACTGGTCGACAGATTGGTAAGTGACTGAGCACCATTACCCGTCATATCGATAACCTCAATACTTTCAAACTTAGATGAATCGAAAGTTCCAAAGTTAATTGTGGTATTTTCTTCATTAATGAGTAACGTATCAATACCGTCACCACCATTGATAACTAAGTCAGCAGCATCAAATATTATCGTGTCATTACCCGTTCCACCATTTAACGTATCGGCACCAGCACCACCATCTATCGTGTCGTCATCGGCTCCACCGCTAAGGATGTCATCGCCCGTACCACCGTTAATGGTATCGTTACCGGCATTGCCAGTTAAAACATCATCTCCCGCATCGCCATTGAGGGTATCTTTGCCGCTGCCACCGATAAAGGTATCATTCCCATCACCACCAGAGTACTTAACAGGGGCTGTTTGATTGACTAAAATCAAGACATCATCTTCAGTCGTGCCGTTGAAAATCAACGTTGGGGCAACATTAACAGGAAGGTCTTTTGCAGCTATGGTCAGATTATTACCGTTTGCCGATTCAACCGTTTGCAAGCTAATCTGCAACGTACCCGTATACGGTGCGGCTGATTTGACAAGCAAATCGTTCAGTTGCGATGGTGTGACGCCTATAATAGTATAAGTGCCAGTAGCCGCATCAAACGTAACATTGTTTATAGCAGTGCCACTTTTAGTTTTTACATCGAGCACATCACCATATAGGTTAGTGCCCGTCAGTATCACATTGACCGTTTCACTACCATCAATATCGACCATAGCCGCGTTTAAGTTAAGTGATGTCCACTTGCCTTGAGAGCCAATCACAGAGCTAGGACTGAACTCGATAGCATCAGCAACTGGCGTCACATCAAGCGTAACGCTAAGCGGAGTACTCACTAGGCCACTATCACTAATCACACTCATTTCAATACCCGTAACGACACCGCTTTCATTTTCTGGCGCCGAAATAAAGATATTATCCGTGCCAGCTTGCAGTTTACTCGCATCGATTGACCATGAATTATTATCAGCGTTAGTTGGTGACACACCATTATTACTGGCTAAAACTAGATTTCCTGACGCATTGGCATAATACACCAAGTAACCATTAGGTACGTTATCTAGGCTGATAGCAGCGGCGCTATCCTCCACAACACCTCCACTGCCATCGCTGTCACCTTGAATATCACTTAAACTAATCTCATAAGGTATGGCTATTAGGGTATCTTCATTACCTGTAGCAGTCACTGTTAAAGGGTCATTATCTCCATCATTATTACCGACCCCAGCGATACTAAGCGCATCTGGCTGCGCAGCAACGCTAACATCATAGCTGTGCTGATACGTGATGATATTACCATCGCCCGTTCCAGAAACATTGGTCACTTCTTTGTGATCAGCATTTACAGTAATGGTAGCACTACCATCAGCATTCTCAGCAGGGGTATATTGAACGATAACGCTATCAGGAGGATTAACTAAGTCTCCTGCACCATTGTTTAGATCAACTATATACTCACCGTTATTATCTGGTGTCAACGTTATACCGTTATATGTTAATACGCCAGCAGTGCCTAATCCTGTCGTTAATCCTGTTTCATCGATCTTAATATACAACTTACCATCAACTAGCGACACATAATCGCCATCCGCAGTATTGGTTAAATTGATATTAATCGCGATCGGCGCGTCTTCATCGGTTGACACGATTGAAGTCTGACCATCGTTATCAAAAGCATCGGTGACAGGTTTGATTTCAACTTTAACATCATCAATTTTGAGATTATCGTCTAAGCCTTCATCATTCAAGGCTGTAAACCCAACATCGAAGACAAGCTCTTGACCGACTTCATTGGTGCTAAAATCAGTAGGCGGCGTCAGTGTTATTGCTGCTAGTGCTTCATTAGGCGTTAAGTTAGCGCTCGCCTCTACACTGATAATCCATTGGCCTGCAATCTTCTGCACCTGCACGTCTGGATTGCTACTGGTCAATACCGTGTCGTCTGGTAAGTCGGTCAATGTGAAACTATAAGCACTCACTGTACTTTCAGCTTCAGAGTTTAGCGTCGCATTGATTAAAGTAGACAATACAATAGCGGCATCTTCTGGCTGAGGTACCGAGGTGACTGTCAGCGTATTGATCAAGTCTGGATCTACAGGGTCTATACCACCAGTACCGTTTCTTGCTAGCGTAAGTTTAAAGATTTGGCTATCACGTGCTTCATTACCGTCAATACCCTGCCCGTTAATATCTTGGTTAAAACCAACCACCGTAATGTCATAGATATCTGGACGTATGTTGACTATGTTGGTATCTCTGATGAATACCAACTCATACTCTGGTGCTGGTGCCGCACCTGTTATCGCCGTATCTGGTACATCGACATACCAAGTATTACCAGCCAATATACCGCCTTCTACTCGAATACCGGCCGGCACGTTGCTGATTTCTAGACGGGTAAAGCTTTCTGAGCCATCTTGATCGGGTGAGGTTAATGAAACTGTGACCGAGGCTGTATCATTTGAGCCACTATTGTCGATAGTGCTATTAGGAGCCGTGTCCCCTGGCAATGTTATAGCCGTCAATGTTAGAGTCGGTTGGTCAGTGACAGCTTGGAAAGTAACATCTACTGATTTGCCAGTAATGACTGGTGATGTTGTGGTGATGGTTGAACCATCTGTTAATGTAGCCGTGTCGGTATATGTGTAATCAAAAGGTATGCTGACATCATCATCACTATGACGCTTGTCATCATCGTACATAATCTCAATGCGCTGATCTGGTGTATAGATATATGTCTCACCTGCCACTAGCGTAACTTCAATATTATCAACACGCAATGCTACTTCCCTGCTGATTAAGTCATCAGCTTTTAGAATTATGGTTTCTAATGCCTCATAACCAGTCGCAATATTTACCAGTGCTGTCGTGTCTGTACTAGTGTAAACAGAAAGGAAATTGACAGTCGTCCAAACATCCTCTGTCGCTAGCACTTGTGGGTTAGCCACTACACTGTCAGTCGCATCTGGTGTTATTAGCACCGACACATTTTGAGTATTATGCGTGGCACTATTACCAGAGACGGTTTCAGTGGTTGTACCAGTGATAGTAAAATCGACTTCACCAGCGAAGTTGCTAGGCGTTACCAGTTCCGCTGTACCATTTTTTAGTGCATCTAAAGATACAGACCAACTGCGTGTGAGGCCGCTACCACCTAAAAATACGGCACCTGTAATATCAAACCCTGTTGGCAACCCGGTCACTTTATAAGTGACTTGTTCGGCAGTGGGTACATTGCTGTCGTAAGCAGCAATATTGGCCGAATCAGAGAAGAACTCTGATAACGCGATATTACCAGCATCTTCAGCACCTACGTAGGTGTAATCCTTAGTGGTTTCTTGACCATCAGTAGCTGTTACTGTAGCGGTTTCAGTGGCTAACGTATCATTCAATATAAGATCTGCCTTGCCAATAACGGCAACAGGTAAATTGAGTATGGCGCTAGATGCACTGATATCACCATCACTTTCTTCACTCACTGCAGACACTTTCAGATTGACTGTACCACTGTAGTTTTCAGCAGGAACAAAATAAAGGCTAGTCACGTCATTGGTATAGTTATTAATAATGGCTGTCTCGGTGACTTTACCAGTAGCGGTGTCAGTAACTGTGTTAGTAGGTACCAACGTTGAAACACCTGATGCATTAACAACATATAGCTGCGCGCCTACTGGAATATCTGTGATGGTTACGTTATAAATCTCAGAGCCATCATCATCACGCGAGCTTGGGCGAATTTGCAGCGCAATACCATTCGTCGGATTAACTACAGCAGTCGATGACCCGTCACGCATATTGCCACCCGCGAGTGCTTGATCTTCATTACCGTAAGCTGGGTCAACGCCTAGTGAGACACTATCAGCCACACCTGCTACTTTAAATGTCAAATAGCTTTCACCACTGATGGCCTCGACATCCATGCCTGTATCTTCATCATAATCTATAGTTTTGGCTTCTACTTTGACCGCGGTCTCGGTACCACTAGCAAGGTTGAAGTCACTATAATCTTCTGGCGAGATAACAGTCACACTATTAAGATAGGCAGCTGGAATATCAACACCAGTACCACTATCAGTTAAAGTAATAGTGCTAGTACCGTCACTATAAGTGAAGACCGCGCCTTCAACTGCCTCAAAGCCGCTAGCATTTTTATAACCAAACGTTAGGTGAGCATAAGTCTGCTCAGAATCCTGAGGATTATTCGTATGACTTGCTTGTCCAAAGTCGACCGTATCATCTTGGTTGGCCCAACCAGTGAGTAATCTAAATGCACCATCAACACCAAGACTAAAGGCAATTTCTTCTTGTGCAACATTTGTGTATGCATGGTCTGGATTGATGGTTAGATCGGCTGTGCCATCACCATCAGTATCTGAAATAACACCGTCACCAACCTTTTCAGCGACTGGTGTAATCGTGACCGTCTGGGTCAATTCTGTTGTTGTACTAATCGAAACGGCACCTAAACCTCCGTCATCATCCAAATCTACACTAGTTACTTCAAAAACAATGTCAGTATCTGTTGAAGATTGCGCAAGTGGCGTGAGCGATAAACCACTTAAGTTGGAAGTGTCTGTAATAGTAATAATAGACGTAGGAGTGCCATCACCTACTTTCGTAGTGGTACCGTCGCTATAAGTCCAACCTACTGGCAAGGTAAACCGAATCGCAGTGATGACTTCTTGAGTAAGGCTACCACTCGACTGATTATCCAGCACTTGGAAGTTGAATTCATCTAGCGTGATAGCCGTGTCTTCAATAGTTGCAACATCGTTCGCAGTCACTTGTCCCGCGACAGGCGTCACAGTCATATCTACTGTCACCGTACTGATCAGTTCAACCGTTTTGTTTCTTGGGGTCGAGTCAGTATCATGGTCTTGGGTGTATAGAGATACCTCGATATTCTTCATATCGAGTGAATTATAGATTGCTGACTTAATACTGATCTTAGGTTCTGAGCCGCTACTCACAGCCAGTGTAGTCGATGTAGGTGAAGTGGCATTTACACCGATCAATACTTCACCGCTACTGTTAGCAGTGTACTCAGTGACGGTGTTACTGCCCGCAGGAGTAAACGATATGACCGCATCTGGCTGTAAGCCACTAATAACAAACCCGTAAGTCTCGCGGTTATTGCCGCCGCCTACCAAATCACCAAATGCAGTGGTAATCGGTAAATCAACAGAGTCGCCCTCTTGAGCGCTGACCGTATAAGTGTTACTAGCCACAACCCCTGTATCACCTGCCACTATAGTATAACCAAAGCTACTGGCATCATCACCAGTACCATTTTTGCTGGTGCTATCGGTCACTGCTTGCACGTCCACCTTTATCGTTGTGTTAGATGCAGCGCCTGCTACCCCTGAAACTATCGTACCTGTGCTATCGACCTCATATTCTGTCACTGACATGCCAAACGAGATATTAATAGCACTGTCTCTAGGTGGCGTTAGCGTCATCGCTTCAAACTCAGCAGTAGTCATGGTAATGGTTGGTGTACCAGGGCTACTAATGACATTCGCATCACTCAATAAAACCGTGATCGTCTGATTGGCAGTGGTTGTCGTAATACTGCTACTACCATAGTCTAAGGTCACACCTCTAGGTATGCCAGTTAGGGTAATCAAGCCGATACGTTCAGGGCTGTCATCTGTATTTGTTGTGAGATCAGTGGCATCGTTAATGATAGGTGCTTTTAGCCCTAGTACCACAGCGGTGTCTTCGTTCGTTGTCACTGATACGGCTGATAAAGTGGGCGCATCTGAGACTGGCGTCACGGTAATATCAAGCGTTTCAGAACCTGATGATCGGTTAGCATTACCAATTGGCAAGCCGTTCGACACATTAGCTGTAATGGTAGGGACAGTACCACTATAATTGGCAGTTGGCGTAAAGACGTAGCTGCCGTCACTATTCATAGTTATCTGCCCCACTATATTTCCATCTATAGTCACAGGCATTGCGGTATTTGTACCTGCCGTTACAGGTACTACCGTGCCATTAACCTCATAACTCTCTATCGTCAGCATCTCTCCAATATCAGGATCATCATTATCATTGGTAAAGATATTGCCAGTTAGGGTGCCGTCTTCGAGCATTGTCTCACTATCATTAACTAGAGCAATGCCGTCGTTTGTACCTGTGATCGTAACTTGGATATAACGAATTGCACTGGCACTGAGTTGATTGCCATTAGCGGCAGTCGTGATCCCTTCATTATCATTGACCTGTACAGCATAGCGAATCGTTACCGTCTCGCCAGGCGGGATAAAGTCAAGCGCAGTAGAGGAAGCATTAATATTCCAACTCGCCTCATTAGTAGACGTTGATGGTTGATTTACGCTAAATATATTTTCTAGTGCCACTTGTTGGTCTGCTGTTAATGACGTCAATGCAGTATTCGAACCAAAGGTAAAAAGGTTTTGGTTCGTTAGATAACTGAGAGTTAGCTCATTGCTAGTGTCCACATCAGTAAAGTTGATGGTACCTGTTTGCGTAATAACAGAGGTATCTGTTTGCTCTGTTATTTGTCTACTGTCTATGACACCGTTTGTACTGGCACCATTGGTGATTTTTGGTTGGTCATTGGTACCGGTAATGGTGATGGTCAGCGTTGAGTTTGCTAACTCACCATCTTGGTCTCTAAAGCTATAGGTAAACGTCTCCGTCAACGTCTCACCTATTGCCAGTGCTTGTACGTCCGTATTGCCGTTGCTGAGCGCGTAGTTGTAAGTACCGTCTGGGTTTTTAGTGATACTACCGTAGCTTGCAAACTCTGTACCCCAAGTGAAGCTTTGAGTCGGTGTGTTGCCCAAATTATCATTGGTTAATACGTTACCAGAATTTGAATCAACGCTCACATTTTCGATTAAGCTTAATGTGTCTGCTACTGCTACTGGCACGATGTTGTCGTTCACCCCGCCTGGAGTCGTACCATCAGTCGTACCATCATCATAGATCGTAGTGTTTACAGTATTGTTTACAGGATCAATAGTTACGTTACCTGTCGATACTGGTGCAATACTCGAAATGCTGACAGTAAAGTTCTCAGGGCCTTCAAAATTTGTGTCATCAATTAATGGCACTGTAATGTTGACTGATGTTTGGCCAGCTGGAATAGTGACCTCTTGGGTAACAGGAGCGATGTAATCTGTGCCATTACCGGTTGCAGAGCCTGCAGCAATACTGACGACCACACTAGTATCAAGGGCGCTTGGATTACTTAAACTGACCGTATAAGTAGCCGTATTGGCCGACCCATTGGCGGCTGTTTCACTTAGGTTTTCTGTACCTGTGATGCTGACCACTGGCTTATCACCATCAGTGGTGCTGCCGTCATTGGGGTTCCCGTTATCTTCATCAAACACGGTGCCTGTGGCACTGGCATTACTGCCAAAAGTGGCATTGGACGCATTGCTGATCGTAAGTACGATGTTTTCTGATTGCTCATAAATATTGTCATTAATCACAGTGACTGTAATAGCAGGGGCGCTCGTGCTACCTGCTGGTATCTTGACACTATCGCCATTCGTGAGAAAGTTTTGAATATCGGCAGTATTGTTCAGCGTGATCACTGCACCAGTGGCATCGGTATAGCTGATGCTGGCAATGTCAGCAGCGACTAGTGTACTACTGCCTAAACTAACCTTGACGGTGGTATCAAAATTACTGAGGTTGTTTTGAGCCACAGTAAATACTAAGGTATTGTCTACCCCTTCAATTGCTTGACCATCAGTGGCAGTAATACCAACCACTGGCTTATCGCCATCGACTTCATCAGTAACATCATCTGGGTTATTGGGGTTGTTGGTGTTGACGCGTTGGTCTTCATCTAGGATGACGCCGGTGGTACTGCCTGTGCCAATCGTGGCGGCCGTTGGGCTGCTTGTCGGTATGGCAATATTAAGAACCAAGTCTTCTGAGCGCTCATATACAACATCATCAATCACAGTGACCGTAATCGCAGGTGCACTCGTGCTGCCTGCAGGTATGTTGACCGTGGCACCATTTGTCAGGAAGGCTTGGATGTCAGTCAGGTTATCCAACGTGACCACCACCCCTGTGGCATTGGTATAGCTGATGCTAGCAATGTCCGCGGCTTCGACGGTGTTGTTGCCACCTAAG